>NZ_JARVRZ010000001.1:0-721801 GCF_030209505.1 Plantibacter sp. LMC-P-059a
GCCGGGGGTGTGAACGGGTCGACCGGTACGCCGGGTTCTGTCCCACGCTCTCGCGTTTGGACGGCCATCTCTCTCGGGACGACGTTGCCGCCGCCCTCTAGCGGTCTACCCGGGAACTTGGCGAGCAGCCTCAGCGTTCCCTGTTGACCTTGCTCCGGACGAGGTTTACCGAGCCGACCGGGTCACCCCGGTCGCTGGTGGGCTCTTACCCCACCGTTTCACCCTGACCGTGGTCGCCCACGGCGGTCTGTTCTCTGTGGCACTGTCTCGCGGGTCACCCCGGGTGGGTGTTACCCACCGCCCTGCTCTGTGGAGCCCGGACGTTCCTCGGCACCGTGACCCGGAGGTCGCGGTGACGCGACCGTCTAGCCGGCCCGTTCACGCAGACGAGTCTACCGGCCCACGGCCGGCACGATGGACCGGCGTGCTGCACGGCCCGACCCGACGGGTCAGATGAGGCCGGACTCGTCCGTCCGTACGACGATCGCGGCGCACTCGGGGCACTGCACGACGTCCTCGGACGGCGCGGCGCGGACGGCCTGCAGGTCGTTCCCGGTGAGGGACATCTTGCAGGCGCCGCAGGTGCCGGCGCGGAAGAGGGCCGCGCCGATGCCTCCGCGGGCACGACGCTGGTCGTAGAGCGCGAGGAGATCGGCGGGGATGCCCGGCGCGAGCGATTCACGGTCGGCGACGAGCCGCGCCCGTTCCGCTTCGAGTTCGACGAGCTGCGCGTCGCGCTTGGCGACGACCTCGTCGAGGAGCTCCTGGAGCCCGGCGCGCTCGGCGTCGACCTGGGCGACGGCTTCATCGGCCGTCTCCACCCGTTCCATGACGTTCAGCTGGATCTCTTCGAGGTTGTTCTGCCGGTTCTGCAAGGAGGCGATCTCGCTCTGCAGGGCCTCGACATCCTTGACGGAGGTGGACGACTGGAGGCGGTCGGCGTCGCGCTTCAGGCGGGCCTCGACGACGGCGACGTCGGACTCGATGCGTCCGAGCTCGGTCTGCGCGTCGTCGCGCACGCCGACGCGCTCCAACCGGCGGAGCCGAACGGTCTCGATCTCGGCCTGCAGCTGCGCGATGCGGGCGACCTCGGGGAGGTTCGACGCACGGTGGGCGGTGCGCTGCACGCCGGTGTCGATGCTCTGCAGGGTGAGCAACGTCTTCTGGTCTGCTGGGCTGGCTTTCACGTCTGTTCCAAACTCTCGACTCATCACCCTACCGGCCGCGTCGACTCCTGGGTGACGACGAAATCCCACGGGTCGGTGCGCTGTCCGCTGACCCGGATGTCGAGCTCCGGGAGCTCCCGTCGCAGCGCGACGGCCGCGACCTCCAGCCAGAGTGACTCGCTCGCCCAGTGCGAGACGTCGATGAGCGCGGGCCCGCCGGCGAGGATCGCCTGCTCTCGGGCCTCGGACGCCGGGTGGTGGCGCAGATCCGCCGTGACGTACAGGTCGGCTCCCCGGACGGTGTCGTGCGAGAGCAGCGAGTCACCCGCTCCCCCGCAGACCGCGATCCGCCGGACCGGCTGGTCGACGTCGCCCGCCACGCGCACTCCGGTCGCCGTCGCCGGGAGCACCTCGGCGAGGAGCCGGGCGATCCGCCCGAGGGTGGTCGGTTCGGCCAGGTCGCCCACGCGGCCGAGGCCGGTCACCCCGTCGGAGGCTGGGACGATCGGGACGGCGTCCAGCAGGCCGAGGCGGCGTGCGAGCACGTCCGAGGTGCCGTCGACCACCACGTCCGCATTCGTGTGGGCGGCGATGAGGGCCGCGTCGCCGCGGATGAGCCGTGCGATGAGCGCACCCTTGTAGCGGTCGCCCGCCACGGTCGTGACACCACGCATGAGCAGGGGGTGGTGCACGAGCAGGAGCCCGCCGGGCTCCTGCAGCAGCTCGTCGACCGTGGCCCCCACGGCGTCGACCGCCAGCAGGACCCGCGCGACCGGCTGGTCCGGGTCGCCGACCACGAGGCCGGGCGCATCCCAGTCCGACGCTCCGGACAGCGGCCACAGCCGCTCGACGACGGCATTGACTTCACGGAGTGTTCTCGTCACCCGGCAAGCCTAGCGACGATGGACGATCAGGCGGCGGTGGGCACCGATGGTCAGTGCCGCACGATCAGCAGGACGGCGAGGGTCACCATCACCACGGCGATGGCGGCGTCGAGCACCCGCCAGGCGATCGGCTTCGCGAAGAGGCCCTTCAGCAGACGGGCGCCGAAGCCGAGTGCGGTGAACCACACCACGCTCCCGAGCACGGCGCCGGCCGCGAACCACCACCTGCCCTGTTCGCCGTGTGTGTTCGCGATCGATCCGAGCAGGAGCACCGTGTCGAGGTACACGTGGGGGTTGAGCCAGGTGAGGGCGATCACCGTGAGCACGGCGGCCCGGAGCGAGGTCTTCGTCCCCGGCCCCTCGGCTGTGAGACCACTCGGTGAGATCGCTCGGCGGGCGGCGAGCAGCCCGTAGGCGACGAGGAAGGCGGCACCGGCCCAGCGGAGGATGTCGAGGACGAGGGGGAAACGCTCGATCACGAACCCGATCCCGCTGACGCCGGCCACGATCAGGACCGCGTCCGACAGGGCGCAGACGAGGACGACCGGGAGGACGTGCTCGCGGCGGATGCCCTGACGGAGCACGAACGCGTTCTGCGCACCGATGGCGACGATCAGCGAGAGGCCGAGCCCGAAACCGGCGAGGACGTCCTGGATGGCGGTGGTCATGAGGCGACCGTAGGACACATCCGAACATGAGACCAGTTCACGTTTCTCATGGACCATGAGAAACTCTGATGATGGACCTCCAGTTCGATCAGCTCCGCGCCTTCCTCGCCGCCGTCGACCGCGGCTCGTTCGACGCGGCGGCCCGCGAGCTCTCAGTGACCCCGTCGGCCGTGAGCCTGCGGATCAAAGCGCTCGAGCAGCACGTCGGCCGGGTCCTGCTCCTCCGGACGCGACCCATCACGACCACCGCATCCGGCGAGACCATCCTCCGCCTCGCGCGGGCGGTGCAGCTCCTCGAACGCGACGCCTCGAGGGAGCTGCACCCGGACGGGTCAGCCGACGGTGCCGCGCCCTCAGCCATCCCGATCGTCGTCAACGCCGACTCGCTCGCCACGTGGCTCCTCCCCGTGCTGGCCGAGCTGGCCGCCACGGAACCGGTCGCCTTCGACCTCTCGCGGGAGGATCAGGACCACTCCACGGCCCTGCTGCGGGACGGGACGGCCATGGCCGCGGTCACCTCGAGCTCGGAAGCCGTCCAAGGCTGTACCGTCCAGGCACTCGGCCGGATGCGGTACCGGCCTATGGCGTCGCCGCGCTTCGCAGCGCGGTGGTTCGCCGATGGAGTGACGGGAGCAGCCCTCGGCGACGCCCCGGTCGTCGTGTTCGATCGGAAGGACGACCTCCAGGACGCCTACCTCCGTCGACGCGGTGTCGACCCGGCCGGTCCGCCCCGACACCACGTCCCGGCGTCGGCGGACTTCGCGACCGCGGTCCTCCTCGGCCTCGGCTGGGGCATGCTTCCCGACGCGCAAGGGGCGGCACCGGCCGCGGCCGGTGATCTCGTGGCCCTCGACGACGACGGCGTGCTCGACGTGCCGCTGTACTGGCAGCAGTGGCGACTGGACTCGCCGCTCCTCCAGACCGTCGCGTCAGCGGTCATCGCCGGTGCTCGCGAAGCACTCCTCTGAACGCCAGCCGAGAGCTCGGGAGCAAGGTGCGCGGACCGGGCGCGACGGTGCCAGGATGGAGCAATGGATATCGCGTACACAGCAGTTGCCCATGCCACCGGAGGCGGACGAGACGGACACGTCCGCAGTGAGGACGACCTCCTCGACTTCGACACCCGGCCCCCCAAGGAACTCGGCGGGAGCGGCGAGGGCACCAACCCAGAACAGCTCTTCGCCGCCGGCTACGCCGCCTGCTTCCTGAGTGCCCTGCACTCCGTCGCACGGAGCTCCAAGCTCGACACGACCGACGCGGCGGTCTCCGCCAGCGTCGGCATCGGGTCGAACGGTGAAGGCGGATTCGGCCTCGCGGTCGAACTCGACGTCTACGTGCCCAACGTCTCGCACGAAGAGGCACAGCAGCTGGCCGACCAGGCGCACCAGGTGTGCCCGTACTCGAACGCCACGCGCGGCAACATCGAGGTCACCGTCTCCATCGTCGACTGACGACGCACCACTCCCGCAAGCCCTGTCGATCGTCGTGCCCGCTAGCTAGGCTGGCGCGCACGACGATCGAGAGGAACACCCGTGTCTGATTTCGGAGCAGTCGAAGGCATTCGCGACGAGGGCGCGGCAGCGATGCTGCCGGGTCTCCCCGATGATGCGGTGGAGGACGAGCAGCTCGAGGACGAGGCACCGGAATCGACGGCTGCAGACGACAGCACAACTGCGGACTGAATCGCTGCCTCCTCGCCGCTCCGGCGGGACGTTCCGCCGTCGATCGTCAGCGCACCATGGCCGCAGCGATCACGCCGATGATGGCGAGCTGCATGACGAGCACGAGCCCAACGGTGAGGAACAGGGTGCTCCAGAGCACGATGTTGCCGAGCAGTAGGCCCACGAAGGCGGCGACGCGACCTCGAGGTCGGTCCACCGGACGCGCCACGGCCACCCGTTCGGCGCGAGCGATCCGCGGCGTGGACATCGTGAACGTGATCGGGTTGGTGTCCAGGTGCGTGGTCATGGATCCAGTGTCCGTCGCGACACCCATGGTCGGCATCGGACGATGAGACGATCATCGCGACCGCGGGGTCATCCTCTGAGCTGACCCGCGTCCGCACCTGGGACCAGCGCACCCTCCCCCGTTCGGCGGTGAGGCGGGCACGCTCCGCTCAGGAGGCTGTGAGACGGATCCCCCACGACAGCGACCATTGCTCCTCAGGTTCCAGCCACCGCAGACCGGTCCCGCTGTTCAACGCGTCCGCCGGAGCCGTCATCGGCTCGACCGCGATCGCCTGCACTGGACCCTCGGACGTCGGGAAATCGCTCGGGGTGTAGACCTGGACGAACCGGAAGTCGTCGTCCGCCCAGAGCTCGACCCCATCGCCGTCCGGCGCGGTGAGCCGATGCCTGACGACTCCGTCGGTCGCGCGGACGTCGCCGAGTCCGACATCGATCGCGAGGTCGCCCACGCGGACGCCGGAACGCAGGTCGTGGTCCGTGCCGTCAACCGGGCGGGTGGCGACCGGGATGCGCTGCTCGTCGGTCTCGAACCAGGAGTCGGCGGCGATCGTGACGGTGAGGTCCGCCGTCGAGACGCCACCGAGCGCGAGATAGGGGTGCGCACCCACCGCGACCGGCGCCGGTCGCGTCGACCGGTTCACGATCGTGTGGGTGACCCGGAGGCCGTCATCGACGAGGGCGTAGGCCACCGAGGTGTCGAGGTGGAACGGATAGCCGTGCTGCGGGAACACCGAAGCCGTCAGCGTGACGCCGCCGTCCGTGCGTTCCCCCTCTCGATAGCCGGTATTGCGGAGCAGGCCGTGCGAAGCGTTCCCCGTGGCAGCCTCGGTGACGTCGAGCTGCTGCGGCTCGCCGTCGAGCGTCCACCTCGCGTCCCGCACCCGGTTCGGCCAGGGCACGAGGATCAGGCCGCAGCCCTTCGGCGCGACGACGTCCTCGCCGAAGGATTGGATGAGGGAGCGCCCGCCGACGGAGAGTTCGCGGAGTCCGGCGGCGAGCTCGGTGACGGTCGCCCGGACCTCCCCGTGTGGACCGAGGTGGCTGAGGCGGTACTGGATTCCGGAGACAGGCGACATGTCGTCAGCCTACGACGACTGCCCTCCACGCGGCGTGGAACCCTCGCGCTCCGTCCACTGCTCGATCGCGGCGGCGATGCGGAGGAGGCCGCGCTCGAGCTCCACGAAGCCGGAGCTCAACGGGGCGAGCCCGATGCGGAGCCCGTCCGGGTGCCGGAAGTCGGGGATGACGCCCACGTCCCACAGCTCCGGGGTGATCTCACGGAACGACGGATGCCCGAGGGTCACATGCCCGCCGCGGCGCTCCGGCTCCCGCGGGGTCATCACCCGGACGCCGAAGGCCGCGAGGTGCTCGTCGACCCACGAGATGGCGAAGGCGGTGAGTGCGAGGGACTTCTCGCGGATGGCCGCAACACCCGCGGTCTCGATGAGCGAGAGGGCGTCCTCGAGGGGCAGCATCCCGACGATCGGCGGGGTGCCGCTGAGGAATCGACGCATTCCCTTCCCCGGCCGGTACGTCTCGGACATCGCGAACACGTCGGAGGCACCCATCCAGCCCTGGACGGGCTGCAGGAGCCGATTCTGATGCCGTTTCGCGACGTAGGCGTACGCCGGAGCGCCGGGACCGCCGCCGAGGTACTTGTAGGAGCATCCGACCGCGAGGTCGACGCCCCAGGCGTCCAGCTCGACCGGGACCGCGCCGGCGGAGTGGCAGAGGTCCCACAGCACGAGGGCACCGGCGTCGTGCGCGACGGCCGTCAACCCCGCGACGTCGAGGAGCGCTCCCGACCGGTAGTCGACCTGGCTCAACACCACGAGGGCCGTCCGTCCGTCGACGACCTCCCGCAGCTGGTCCGCCGTGACGCCGTGGACCGGGTCGGCGTCGATCCACCGCACACGGAGACCGCGCTCGGCCGCGATCCCCTCGACCACGAAGCGATCCGTCGGGAAGTTCCCCACGTCGATGACGATGTCCTCGCGGACCGGTGCCGTCGTCGCGTCGGCGGTGCTCGCGTCGACCGCGGCGCGGATCAGCTTGTACAGGAGCACGGTGGTCGAGTCGGCGACGACGGTCTGACCGCCGGCCGCCCCGAGCACGGTGGCTCCGAGACGGTCGCCCAGGGTCAGCGGCATCGCGAACCACCGGTCGTCCCAGGAGCGGATGAGCCTCGTGCCCCACTCCTCGGTGATGAACGACTGCAGGCGATCCGCCGTGGCCCGGAGCGGCCGCCCCAGCGAGTTCCCGTCGAAGTACGCCGACACCCCGTTCGCGGGCACGAAGGCCGCGAGGTGCTCGGCGAGCGGATCGTCCGCGTCGAGCGCGAGCGCATCCGGACGGGCGGGCGTGACAGGGAGGGTGGCGCTCATGGTGCGACGCTAACCGGCCGCGATGAGTGCCGCAAGGAGGTGCGCACCGCTCGGCTTGCTAGCGTTGCCGCATGCCAACGCTCCTGCACCTCGACTCGTCCGCCGATCTGGCCACCTCCCGCTCCCGCCGCCTGTCGCAAGCGGTGGTCGACGCCTGGCGGGATGCCGATCCCACCGGCGTCGTCGTCCGACGGGACCTGCATCTGGACCCGGTCCCGCACCTCGCGGACGCGAGCCTGCACTGGTCCGCCGCCGATCGCCAGCCCGGCGCGAACCCGCCCGCCGAGGCGGAGGAGCTGCAACGCCTCCTGCTCGACGAGCTCCTTGGCGCCGACATCGTCGTGATCGGGGCACCGCTCTACAACTTCTCGATCCCGTCGTCGCTCAAGGCCTGGATCGACCACATCCACGTCCCCGGCGTGACGTCGGCGGACACCGGTGCCCTCACCGGCAGGCCGGTCGTGATCACCACCAGTCGCGGCATCGCGTACGACGCCGGCACGCCCACGGAAGGGTGGGACCACGAGGTACCGGCGCTCCGCACCCTGTTCGGTGGCGCGCTCGGCATGGACGTCCACGTCATCACGACGAGCCTCACCCTGGCCGACCGCGAGCCCGGCCTCGCCGGACAGCGTGAGCGCAGCGCGCAGGAGCTCGACGAGGCCCTGCGACTGGCGGCCGCGACCGGTACCCGACTGGCCGTCGCGACCGCCTGAACCTGCGATCCGTGCACCCGGCACGGATCGGACCAGCCTGATCCGCCCCGTGCTCCGAACTCCTGTCGAACCACGACCAGGGAGTTGCACATGCGATCGAAGCATCAGACCGGCACCAACCGAACGGGACGACGTCTCGTCGTCCTCGCTGCGGCCCTCGCCGGCATCGTCTCGGCCGCGGTGTTCCTCGCCGTCGCAGAGCTCGCCGCGCTGCTGTTCGCCCGCGGCAGCAGCCCACTGCTGACCGTCGGCTCCTTCGTCATCGACATCGTCCCGCGCTGGGCGAAGGAGTTCGCGATCGAGGCCTTCGGGAGCAACGACAAGATCTTCCTCCTCGTCAGCCTCGGCGTCGCCGTCGTGATCGCGGCAGCGGTCGCCGGGGTCCTCCAACAGGTCCGTCCGCCGCTCGGCGTCGTGATCCTCGTGGCGGCCGGCGTGTTCGCCGGAGCGACGACGGTCACCCGCGCCGGTGCGACGCCGCTCGCCGTGGTCCCGGTGATCCTCGGTCTCGCAGCCGGCGTCACCATCCTGATCCTGCTCGGCCGACGACTGCCGAACCGCCGTGCGGCCGGAGCCGAGGCCCGCGAACGCGACGGGTTCGACCGCCGCGGCTTCTTCCGCGTCGCCGGCATCGCCGCCGCCGGAGCCGTCGTTGTGGGGGTCGGTGCCCGGATCATCAACGTGACGACCTCGTCGATCACCGCGGTCCGTGACGCGCTGAAGCTCCCCACTCCGAAGTCGACCGTGACGATCCCGGACGGCGCCGAAGTGGACGTCGACGGCATCAGCCCGCTCTTCACCCCGAACGACAAGTTCTACCGCGTCGACACCGCGCTCACCGTGCCGACCATCGACCCCGGCACCTGGTCGCTCACGATCGACGGCATGGTCGGCGAGCAGGTCCAGATCTCGTTCGACGAGCTGCTGGCCATGGGGCTCGACGAATACGTCATCACGATGACCTGCGTCTCCAACGAGGTCGGCGGCAGCCTGCTCGGCAACGCGAAGTGGCTCGGCATCCCCGTGCGCGACGTGCTCAAGCGCGCGATGCCGGACTCGAAGGCCGACATGGTCCTCTCGACGAGCGTCGACGGCTTCACCGCCAGCACGCCGCTCGAATCGCTGACCGATCCGAACCTCGACGCGATCCTCGCGGTCGCGATGAACGGCGAACCCCTGCCCCTCGAGCACGGCTTCCCCGTCCGCATGGTCGTGCCAGGGCTGTACGGGTACGTCTCGGCGACCAAGTGGCTCACGAAGCTGACGGTGACCACGTTCGACAAGGACGAGGCCTACTGGACGCCCCGCGGCTACGACGCGAAGGCACCGATCAAGCTCTCCTCGCGCATCGACACCCCTCGCATCGACAAGCAGGTCACGCCGGGTCCAGCGAAGATCGCCGGTGTCGCCTGGGCGCAGACCGTCGGCGTCGCCAAGGTCGAGGTCAGCATCGACAACGGCGACTGGCAGAGCGTGAACCTCTCGACCGCCATCAACGACGACACCTGGGTGCAGTGGTGGATGGACTGGGAGGCGACCGCCGGGACGCACTACGTGGCCGTCCGCGCCACCGACAAGGCCGGGAACCTGCAGATCGAGGAGCAGGCGCCGATCGCGCCGAACGGTTCCTCCGGGTGGCAGCGGACGCTCGTCCGCGTCGGCTGAGCCGACCGGCCCGCGCGGGTCCACCGGCTGGAGCTCCGCGATCTTCGGCTCGCGACCGTCGCCGGAGGACCGCCCGGTCAACCGGCGTCCGATCCACGGCAGGACGTGCTCGCGGTAGTAGGCGGCCGTCCGGCGCTGGCGTGGGCCGGGCGGCGCGGCCGCGACGTCGTCGATGCCCCACTCCTCGGGCACCGGCACCCCGAGGGCCGTGAGCACGTTGCTCGCCACGCGGGCGTGGCCGAGCGCGTTGAGGTGCAGTCGGTCCACGGACCAGTAGCGGAGATCGCCCAGCGGCTCGTCGGCCCAGTTGTCGACGAAGGTGACGCCGTCGCGCGGGTACCGGACGCGGACCGCTCGGGCGAGCTGCTCACCGCGGCGCGCGAGGAGCGAGCCCATCGGGATGTGCGCGGACGGGTTCGCCCCGCTCAGGAGCAGGACGTGCGCTCCCCCGCTGCGCAGCCGCTCGACGGCACCGTCGAGTCGATCGGCGACGCCGTCGATCGACACCCGTGGGCGCATGATGTCGTTCCCGCCGCCGTTGAAGCTGACGAGGTCCGGCCCCATCCCGATGGCCCGATCGAGCTGCTCGTCGAGGATCGGGATGAGCTTGCGGCCACGGATGGCCAGGTTCGCGTAGGCGACGGGTTCGGAGCCCGACCGGGCGAGCCCGATCGCCACGAAATCGGCCCATCCGCGCAACGAGCCGTCGTCGCGGACGTCACCGTACCCCTCACTGAAGCTGTCGCCGATGGCCACGTACCGCTTGAACCCGTGCTGCGTCATACCTGCACCCTACGCGCGACCGGGCGCGGTCTCGGACGGGTCGTCCGGGCCGGACGTCCGCCGCTCAGGCGGGCCTGGTCTCGCCGTCAGCGGCCGGCAGCCAGCCGAGCGCCGGTCCGAGGGCGCCGGCGATGTCGGTGAGCAACTGCGTGTAGTCGTCGGGTTCGAGGGTGAACGGCAACGCGAACGCGACCTCGTCCACCTCCTGGAATCCGGCGTGCTCGTGCAGTCGCTCCGCGATCTCGGCACTCGTCCCCAGCAGGTCCTCGGCGAACAGCATGCGGCGCGGACCGTGCGCGACGCCGACGCGATGCCGCCTCGACTCGACGTAGTCGCGGTACCGGCTGCGTTGCGCGGACGTGGCGGAGTCGGTCGGCATGACGACGAGCCCCTGCGACACCCGGGCCCGCGCGCCGTCGGGATGCCGCTCGCGGAACAGCCTGACCTGCGCGGCCTGGTTCGCGGCGAAGTCGGTCGTGCCGTCCTCCGCGGCGATGACGCTGCTGGTGAGGAGGTTGAAGCCGTGCTCCCCGGCCCAGCCGGCCGAGCGGAGGCTGCCGGCGCCGTACCAGAGCCGCTCGGCGAGCCCGGCCGCGTGCGGCTCGACGCGCGAGGAGTAGTCCTCCTGCCCCTCGCGGCCAGCGGTGTCGCTCACCACGTCACCGCGGATGAAGGACCGCAACCGCAGGACGCGGTCGTACCCGAGGTCCTCCTGCTCGAGGGTGGTGGGATACAGGGCGTCCTTGAACGCGTCGAACCGCATCGGCTCACCCGTGCTGAAGCCTGGCAGCAGGCGTCCGCCGGCCAGCACGTCGACCGTGCCGAGGTCCTCGGCCAGTCGGAAGGGGTTCTCGGCACCGAGTGGGGTCACCGCCGTCCCGAGCGCGATGCGCGTGGTGCGTTGGCTGGCCGCGGCGAGGACGGCGACCGGGGACGAGATGCCGAACTGCAGGTGGCGGTGTCGCAACCAGGCGCTGTCGAACCCGAGGTGCTCACCGAGCTCGATGAGTCGCAGCGTGGACTCGTGCCCGCCCGCCGGATCCTCGGGGTCGAACAGGCCCATCGTGAGGAAGCCGAGTCTGCGGAGCGGTGCTGAGGATCGGGGCATACTCCGACCCTACGACGGCAGCGCGACAGGATGCGCCCTCGGCAGGACGTCAGCTCGGTGCGCCGAGCAGCACGGTGAACATCGCCCCGATGCTGCCGAGGATGAAGAGCATGGTGCCGAGCTGCATGGTGAGCGACTTGTTGCGGGACGCCGTCGGGACGTCCACCTCCAGGATCGGGCATCCGGACCAGCCCAGCAGCCCGATGCTCAAGCCGACGATGACGGAGCAGCACCACCACAGCACGCGGAGCCCCTCGGTGAGGATCGCGGGGCGCCAGCCGGAGGCGAGCAGCAGCCCCAGGGTGATCGCGGTACTCCCGACGGCGACACCGAACCAGACGGTTCCGGTACGCATGATGCGCTCGACGGTGCGCTCGGGTGACATGAGGTCGTGTGACACGTGGTGCGGCTTTCTCGGGGTCCCGGATCCTGACACGGGCCGCGGCCGGTGTTCCCGCTCTCTCGCAGCCCCGAACAGGATCCTAGACCCGCTCGAGCGGCGCGACGCCCTTTCCCCCGGGGCTTGCATCCGGAGCGGTCACCCGACACACGGTGTCCGTCGGGATCCGTTCCGCATCATGCCGACGGGGCCCGCGCCGCCCACCGGGCGAGCGACGCCACCAGGGCGCGATGCTCGGGAGCGGCGTAGGAGCGCTCATCGTGTCCGAGGGCGTCGACGGCGACACGGGCGGATCCGACCTCACGGACCCACACCGCGGGGAACCGGTCGCCGTCCACCTCGTGTTCGGCGACCGTCGTGCTCCGCCCGATCGCCTGCAACCGGAGGTACTGCTCGTCCTCGATCGGCACGTCGGCGACCCGCCCGCCGTCGGGCATCGTGAGCCCGCGGACGACGGAGTGGCCGATCGGCGGATGCCAGGACACCCCGGGCAGCCACATCGCACCGATCGCGGGCGCCCACTCGGGATAGTCGCGGAGCGAGGCGAGCGCCGCGTGCATCGCGAGGACGCCGACGCCTCGCCGGAGCGCCTCGGAGAGTCCCTCGACCGCGGCCTCGGGTGCTCGGCCGGACTCCTCCGACCGCCACGGATCGCCGGCGTTCACGATGAGCAGGTCGACGTCGGCGAGCCGGGTCATCGCGCGGTCGACGTCCTCATGGACCTCGACCGAGAAACCGGCGTCCCGCGCGATCTCCGCGAGGAGCGGACTCGTCCGCGTGTAGGGGTGCCAGGGGTCGCCGTACCGGCCGGTCCCCGAGGCGATCAATGCCTTCACCGCTACTCCGTTCCTCTGACGACGGTCGACGTCGCCGCGGCCTGACGGTTCACGGGCTCGGGACGTCCAGCTCGTCGTTGGCGACGAGCCAGCGGAGCGCGTCCCTGACCGCGTCCGTCGAGGTGTGCTTCGGCGCGTATCCGAGCAAGGAGCGGGCCTTCTCGATCGAGACGCAGTGACTGCGCACCAGGTGCTCCCACGAGGTGTCGGCGTGTTCCCGGCTCGTGGTCGAACGGAACTCCTCCCAGGTGACCGGGGCGAGATCGGCCGAGCGCCCGAACCAGGAGGCCGCCGCCTCGGCGAACCCCCGCACCGTGATCGCCGAAGCCGAGGTGACGTTGAGGTCCTCGCCGGCGACGCGGTCCCGATGCGCCACCGCGAGCTCGAACGCCTGGGCGACGTCGTCGGCGTGCACGTGGTGCAGCATCTCGGCGCCGAGCCCGGGAACTCGCAACGGTTCCCCGGCCGCGAGAATCCGCCAGACGTCGGGGTCGAAGTTGCCCAGGGGGTTCACCGGGGCCCAGCCGGGTCCGACGATGTGCCCGGGATGGAGCGACGTCGTGACCAGGCCGCCGTCGGCGGTCTCCTGCTGGAGCATCCGAGCGATGCGGTCCTTCTCGACGCCGTATTCCCCGAAGGGCGGCGTCCCACCACCCTCGACGATGGGTACGACGGCGCTCGGACCGTACCGCCAGATCGACCCGCAGTGCAACAGATGTCCGACGTGGCCGCGGAGGCCTTCGACGAGCGCCTCGGCGGACGGCAGGGTGAAGCAGACCAGGTCGATCACGACGTCGCAGCCGAGCGCGGCGATCCGTGCCGGGAACGTCCCCGCCTCGTCTTCGGCCTCGCGGTCGACGACGAGGCGCTCGACGTGCTCCCATTCCGTGGCCTCGGCGTAGGGCGCGCGCGTCCCACGGCTGACGCTGACGACCTCGTGGCCGGCCCGGACGAGTCTCGGGACGAGGAACGACCCGATGTGGCCCGTACCCCCGATGACGACGATTCGCATGATGATCCTCCGTTCGCGCACGCCGACGTCCTCGGGGCTGCGCCTGCACGGCAGGTTAGTCGAGTCGCGCGGGTGCCGCAGGCCCTTGCCGCGGAGGGCGACGGACGTCAGTCGTCGGCGGGGCGCCGCCGCTGTTGCTTCGTGGCCGAACGCTGCTGCTTCGCCGCGGTGTGGCGTCGAGCCGACCCACGGGTCGGGCGGGTGGGCCGACGAGGCGCGGCGGACGGCGCGAGCGCCGCGCGCAGGCGTCCGGCCAATGCGTCCAGGGCGAGCTCACGATTGCGCAGCTGGGACCGTTCCTGCGACACCGTCACCGTGATGGTGCCGGCGACGAGCCGGGCACCGAGCTGGGCGAGGAGCCGCTCACGCTGCGCCTCGGAGAGGACGACAGACTCGGCCACACTCCAGGACAACTGGACGCGACTGTCCGAGGTGTTGACGTGCTGCCCTCCGGGCCCCGAAGACCGCGAGAACCGCCACCGGAGTTCGGCGGCGGGGATCGTCAGCTGCGGCGACACCTCGAGGTCCATGGTGCAAGCGTCTCACGGGCCGACGGCACCCCGGCGTCCACGGCGGCTTCCGAGCGTGGGCCTCCTATCCTTGTGGCTGTGAACGATGCACCAGCCGGACCCGGCCCCCGACGGGCCGCCGTCGTCGTCAATCCCTCCAAGGTCGATGTCGCAGCACTCCGCGCCGCCGTCGGGGACGCAGAGGCGGTCCATGGACTGTCCCCCTCGACCTGGCACGACACGAGCGCCGACGACGACGGCCGTGCCGCGGCCGAGGCAGCCATCGCGACCACGCCGTCCGTCATCCTCGTCGCCGGCGGGGACGGGACGCTCCGGGTCGCCGCCGGGGTCGTCGCCTCCACCGGCATCCCCCTTGCGCTCGTGCCGGCGGGGACCGGCAACCTCTTCGCCCGAGCGCTCGGCCTGCCGCTGAACGACCTGCGTCGGTCGGTCGAGATCGCCTGTTCGGGTCGCGATCAGCCCGTCGACGTCGGTCGGGTGCGTCTCGGCCGTTCGGACGGCACGCACGGCGAGGAGGTCTTCCTCGTGATGGCGGGCATCGGACTCGACGCGCACATGGCCGGCCACACCAACGCGTGGCTGAAACGTCGGATCGGCTGGCTGGCCTACTCGGATCCCATCGCGCGGAGCATCTTCGGGAACCGGCAGTTCGACCTGCACTACCGTCTGGACGACCTCCCGGAGGCGACCGCGAGGGCGCACACGATCATCGTCGGCAACTCCGGGACACTCACCGGAGGCGTCCTGCTGCTCCCGGAGGCGGTCGTCGATGACGGCCTCCTCGACGCCGTCATGCTCCGGCCGGGACGCGGCCCGGGATGGACGAACATCGGCTACCGCCTGACCTTCAACCGGATGCTCCACCGCACGAGGTTCGGTCGGCTCGTCGGGCGGTTCTCGCCGAAGGTCCGCGCCATCAGCTACGCCCAGGCGACGTCGATGCGGGTGCGACTGGACGAGCCCCAGGAGATCCAACTGGACGGGGACTCTCACGGCGCCGTGACCTCGGTCGCCCTGACCAACCTCCACCACGCGTTGATCGTCCGCGTGCCGGACGGCGCTCGTCCGCGTCCGCTCGCGGGCTGACCCGCGACCGGGCGCAGCGGGTCACTCCGTCGGTGCCGCGTCGGCGTCGATGGAGGCCGCGAGCCGGTCGATCCGCTCGAGGGCTCGGTCGAACACCGGCACGAGGTCGAACAGTGCCGGCTCTGCCCGGCGGACCTCCTCGAGCGATTCGTGGGCGCTGCGCACCGAACCGAGGTCGAAACTGACGTTCGTGCGCGCACCGGTGATCGCGGCTCGGAGGGCGCCGATCGCGACCGCGACGTCGGCGATCAACGCCGGATTTCCGTGCGTGGCCAGCCAGGCGAGATCGTCTACGGCCTCGACGGCGTGCTCCCCGAGCCGTGCCGAAGCGGCGGCCGCCTCGATCGACGCCGCCCGGATCGCCTCATCGCGCTCCGGACCCCGTGGCCGCCGGAAGGCGCTGCCGAACGCGTGAGAGGCTTCCGCGTCAGCATCGGCCAGGCGGAGGGCGAGAGCTGAACGTGCTTCGGCCCTGGCGCGCAGGGCGGTGATCGTCGCCTCCGGATCGTCGCCTGATTCCGAGGTGCCTCCGCTCGTTCCGCCCGCCGACGCATGCTCCGGCTCCGTGTACCCCGCGACCATCGACGTGAGGCCGGCGGCGATCGACAGCATGAGACCGGACGCGGCACCACCCCCGGGGTTCCCCGTCGCCCGCCCCAAGGCCCGCATCCACTCGGAGACGCTGGAGCGCTCCGTCGACACCTCGTCCTGCTCCGGTGATCCCGTCATGGAGACCATTCTCGCTGCGGTCGAGCACCGGGCGGCAGGGCTTGCGGGGGTGCGTTACGGCCCGGCTCAGCTGGAGGCGCGGACGATGAGCTCCGTCGGGAACTCTGCACGGTCCCCCGGGTCGGCGCCCGGTTCCGCGTCGAGCACGAGCTGCACGGCTCGCGCCGCCATCGCCCGCATGGGCTGCCGGACCGTCGTCATCGGCGGGGGCATGAGCCGCGACTGCGGGAGATCGTCGAACCCGACCACCCGGACGTCGTCGGGGATGCGCAACTGCAGTTCCTCGACCGCTCGATAGACGCCATACGCCATCTCGTCGTTGCAGCTGAAGACGCCGATCGGCAACCCTCCCTGTCGCAGTAACCGACGGACGGAGACGAACGCGCTCTCGGAGGACCAGGGCGAGGAGACCTCCTCGACCGTCGCGCCCTCGGCGAACCGCTCGACCGCGGTGCGGAACCCCGCCTCGCGTGCGCGTCCGAACCGGTACTTCGGTCTCCCGGTGATGATCAGGAACCGCCGGGTCCCGCGACGGGCGAGGTGCCGACCCGCGTCGAAGCCGCCCTGCCAGTCCGTCGAACCGACGCTCGGCAGGCTTCGCGCGGGCTCGGCACGCGGGTCGAGCAACACGACCGGGATGTTCGCCGAAGCGAGGATGTCAAGCTGCGAGACATTGGGGCGGATCAGGCACACGACGACGCCGGCCGAGCCGCGTGCCCGCGCCCGGTTGGGCCAGTCGTCGACCATCGAGTCGCTCTCCGGCGTGAGCACGAGGTCGTAGTCGGCAGCGGCCGCCGCCCGCCGGACGCTCGTGACGACGGTGTTCGCCCAGGGATCGTCCCACTGGCTCATCGCCAGGTCGAGGAGCCGAGGCACGGACCGTGGCCGGCCGCGCCGCTGTGCCGATCGGTCGTACCCGAGTTCGAGCGCGACCGCCAGGATCCGGTCCCGGGTCTCGGGAGCCGCGTGGCGCTTGCCGGACAGCACGCGCGAGACGAGGGACACCGAGAAACCGGACCTCGCAGCGACGTCCGCGAGGGTCACCCCACGATCGTCCTCGTGATCGGGCGTCGTCGTCATGTCCCCATCGTCTCGCACGTGCGGCCCGCGCGCCCGCAGCCGCTCAGGCGTCGCTCGCCGTCAGCACCCTGAGTTCGGTCACCCGCGGGGTCTCCTCCCCAGACGGGGCGACGATGGTGAACCGTCTGACCCCCCAGCCGGCGGTCGTCGGGGGCAACGGAACCTCGATCCAGACCAGGTCTCCGTCGCGTCCGCCCAGTTGTTCCTCAGCGACCCTGCCGTCGATCTCGATCGCGAACCCCCGAGTGTCGTCGTCGGGCAGCCACGAGACCCTGACGACGCGCGCCAGCAGGTGCGGGTCCACGAGGGTGACCGACATCCGGTCCGAGGTGCTGCGCCACCGGACACCGCCCGCCGCTCCTGAGCGGGTCGACCCGCCTCGGAACCCGTGATCGGCCTCCGGTTGCTGCTCGCCCAGCGCGACGCGGTCGACCGTCCGTCCGTCGAGCGTCGCGGCGATCCGGTCCCGATCGGCCAGACGCGCTCGGCGCTCGTCGACGGACCGCTGGTCCGAGCCGGAGGCGACGGGGAAGATCACGGTGTATCGCGCGTCGTGGAGCCCGGCGAACGGCTCCAACCGGATCGGGCCCCGATCCGAGTCGACCAGGAACGAGCCGTCCGCATCGCGCCGGGGCACGGACGACCTCGGGAGGATCGGTGCCGTGGCGAGCGGGGTGAGCGGGCCGACCGCCGTGTGTGCGGCGTGCGGCCGGTCGGCCACGACCATCTCGGCGTCGAGCGCCACCCCGCGAGCGGCGAGCACGGACGGACCCCAGAGCAGTGCCGTCCAGTCGGACCCGTCCGGGAACGGCTCCGACCGTCCGGTCATCCCGAGCTCGAACGAGACGACGTCCCCGTCCTCCCACGCGCGGTCCAGGACGAGGTGCCCGCCGTCGACCGTCGCCTGGATCTCGATGCCGTTCACCCGCACGAGCGGCACCGAGGCGGTCCACCCCGGCACGCGGATGCGCACCGGGAACCGCCTGCCCCGCTCGAGCCGGACCGTCAGTGCCACCAGGCCGTCAGCCGGGAACGCGGTCTCCTGCTCGAGCACGAGGCCGAGCTCCGGGATACGGACGGTCGACGACGCGAAGAGCTCCACCGACACCGTCTCGCCGTCCAGTCGGTAGAGGGACTCGCCGTGTTTCGCATGGCTCTCGAGCCCCGTCCCGACGCAGCACCAGAAGCTGTGCTGCGGCGCCGAGTACACGCGGTAGTGGTCCGGCCGCATCGACGTGAAGTAGACGAGACCGCCGTGTCCGGGATGCTGCGCGGACACGAGGTGGTTGAAGAGGATCCGCTCGATCATGTCGGTGATGTCCGGATCGGCCGAGTCCGCCGACAGCCGCCTCCCCAGCTTGATCAGGTTGTAGCTGTTGCAGGTCTCGGGGCCTTCGCGGTCCTCCGTCATCGGCGTGAAGTCGTCGACGGCGTGGAAGTGCTCACGCACGCTGTTGCCGCCGATCGCCACCGACCGGCGCGTCACAATGGTCTGCCAGGCGAACCGCGCGGCCCGCCCGAGCGTGGGATCACCGTTGCGAGCGGCCAGCGCGGCGAAGCCGACGAACTGCGGGATGCGGGTGTTCGCGTGGAGACCGGTCAGTTCGTCGGAGGAGCGCGACAAGGGCCCGCTGAGGGCGGTTCCGGTGAAGCGTGCGGCCATGGCGAGGTGGCGCGGGTCTCCCGTCAGGTCGAACAGGTCGACGTAGGCCTCGTTCATCCCGCCGATCTCGGTCTCGAGCATCAGCTGGAAGTGCTCCTCGTCGATGTCGGACGCCAGTGCCTCCCACCAGTCCGCCAGACGCACGACGACGTCACGGGCCGTCTCGTTCCCGGTCAAGCGCGCGGCGTCGATGAGGCCCGCGTACAGCTTGTGCAGGTTGTACCAGGGCACCCAGCGGTCGCCGCCGAAGGTCGACGCCGTGATGCCCTCCGCCACCTCCGCCCAGAGTTCTGCACTCCTCGGGATGCCGCCGACGTATCCGGTGCCGAGGTGGGCCTGCGCACGTGAGAGCTCGGCGACGGTGTATGCGAGCCGGGATGCCAGCACCTCGTCGCCGGTCGACGCCACCATGAGGGAGCAGGCCGAGAGGTAGTGGCCCGCGGTGTGGCCATCGAGGCCGCGCCGCTCCCAGTCGTCGTAGGACGGGGCGCGCGTCGGCAGTCCGGCCTCGCGGAGGAACGGAGCGAGGAGCCGGTCCGGTTCGAGGGCGTGGAGATAGGCACGGTCGGCCTCCTGCGCCTGCAGGAGGGGGCCGCCGGTGAGCGTCACCTGAGAGAGAGGGATGAACGGCATGGTTCACCGACCTTCCGTCGGGACGACCGTACGGCCGTCGTCACGATCCCCTGGACCGAGGCGGTGCCAGTCCACCCGGAGGCTGCGTGGGCCGGTGAGGACACGCCGCACACCGGTCACCTCGACCGTTCGGGAGACGGGCCGTTCGCCGGCCGAGGGACCGGCGGACAGCACGGACGTGCCCGGCTCGACGACCCGCCGCCCGTCGACCCCGGTGAACGAGAGCCGGTCGGCGGACACGGTGAACCGCACCGTCGCCGTCGTCCCCGCCGGGAGGTCGATGCGCGCGAAGGCGAGCAGTTCGACGGCGGGCCGGACGACGGAGGCGACGAGGTCCGAGCCGTAGAGCTGGACGACCTCGACGGCGTCCGCGTCTGCGACGTTCTCGACCGTCACGTCCACCAGGAGCTCCCCGTCGACGGCGAGCTCGGGCGCCGCCTCGACTGAGCGGTAACGGACGTCGCCGCCGGTCAAGCCATGACCGAACGGGTAGAGCGGTGTGGGGTCGAGCACGCTGATCCCCCGCGACGCGAGGCCGAGTGGTGGTTGCAGCGACGTGCCCGACATGGCCGGTGACCGCGGGATCTGGACCGGGAGCCGTCCGCTCGGCGCGACGCGTCCGGAGAGGACGCCCGCGACGGCTGCGGCACCCTCCTGGCCGGGGAAGAACGCCTGGACCACCGCATCGGCGGTCCCGTACTCGCCCAGGGCATACGGGCGTCCGGACAACACGACGAGGACGACCGGTGTGCCCGTCGCGAGGACGGCGAGCGCGAGCTCGTGCTGTCCACCAGGGAGCCGGAGGTCCTCGGCGTCGCACCCTTCGCCCGAGGTGCCGTCGCCGAAGAGACCGGCGATGTCGCCCACGGCGAGCACGACGACGTCGGCCTCCGCCGCCGCCCTCACGGCCGCCGGGATGCCTGCGCGGTCGGTGGTGGTGATGCCGCAGCCCTCCTCCGACACGAGGTCGGCGCCCGGGAACTCCGTGCGCACCGCGTCCAGCAGGGTCGGGATCTCGATCCCGAGATCGTGGCCCGGATGCTTCGACAGGACGTGGTTCGGGAAGGCGTAACACCCGACGAGACTGCGGAACTGGTCGGCGGCCGGGCCGATCACGGCGATGCGCGACCGCGCGTCCAGCGGAAGCACGCCGCTGTTCCGGAGGAGCACGATCGACTCCTCGGCGAGACGGGTCGCGATGGCGCGGTTCCGCGGACCGTCGAGATCCGTCGCCGCGGCGTCCTCCGGCACCAGCGGGCCCCCGTCGAGCAGGCCGAGCTCGATCTTCTGCCGCAGATGCCGGAGGACGGCCCGGTCGACGAGCGCTTCGCTGACGGCACCGTCCCGGACCGAGCCGACCAGAGCGGCGCCGAAGCCGACCGTCTCGGGGAGCTCGACGTCGATCCCCGCGGTGAGGGCGAGGACGCCGGCCGCCGCTGCGCCCTCGGCGACCCGGTGCATCGTCGCGAGGAACGGGATCGCCCAGTAGTCGGCGACCACGGTGCCGTCGAAGCCCCACTCGTCGCGCAGGACGCCCGTGAGCAGCTCGACGCTCGCGCCAGCAGGGACGCCGTCGAGGTCGGTGTACGCGTTCATGACGCTCCGGGCGCCGCCGAGCCGGATGGCGGTCTCGAACGGAGGCAGCACGACGTCGACGAGTTCACGACGTCCGATGCTGACCGGGCCGTGGTTCTTCGCCCCGCGCGAGGCGGCGTAGCCCGCGAAGTGCTTGAGGGTCGCGACGACACCCGTACGCTCGAGCCCGCGGACGTACGCGGCGCCGAGCTGGCCGACGAGGTACGGGTCCTCCCCCAGGGTCTCCTCGACCCGGCCCCAGCGGTAGTCGCGCACGACGTCGAGGACCGGCGCGAGTCCCTGATGGACCCCGACCGAGCGGAGGTCGTCTCCGATCGACTCGGCCATCCGTTCCACGAGGCCCTCGTCGAAGGTGGCGGCCCAGGCGAGCGGCGTCGGGAACGCGGTCGCCCCGTACGCGGCGAAGCCCGTCAGACACTCCTCGTGCGCGATCGCCGGGATACCGAAGCGGTTCCCGTCGGCGACCTGCTGCTGCAGCTCGCGGAGTCGACGCACCCCGTCGGGCACGGTCACCGGCTCGGTCCCGAAGATCCGGGTGAGCTGCCCGAGCCCGCCGACGAAGCCGGTGTTGGGGGGAGACGACACCGTCTCAGCGGCTGCGGTGGTCTCGGTCGCGTCGACACTCGGGGCGAAGTCGCCTCCGGAGTCGGTGAACCACACCGAGCCGAGCTGTGCCACCTTCTCCTCGAGGGTCATCGCCTCCAGGAGCGCCTGCGCCCGCTCCACCGGAGCGAGACGGCGATCGTTCCAGCGACCCCGCTCGACCGGCTGCGTGGCCGACCGGGGGCCTTCGTGTTGCAGGGTCATCCCTTGAACGCTCCGTCCATGATCCCCGTCACCATGCGCTTGCCGACGAAGATGAACGCGATGAGCAGCGGGATGGTGGCGAGGAAGGACCCGGCCATCGCGAGACCGAGGTCGATCGACCGCTGCGACTGCAGTGCCTTGATCGCGATCTGGACGGTGTACATCTCGGGCGACTTCAGGACGATGAACGGCCAGAGGAAGTCGTTCCAGGACCCGACGAACCCGAGCAGCCCGAGCACGAACGCCGCGGGACGGATGACCGGGAAGACGATCCGCCAGAAGATCTGCCAGGTGTTGGCACCGTCGAGTCTGGCCGCCTGCAGCAGCTCGTCGCTGACGGAGCTCGAGATGTGCTGCCGCATCCAGAAGATGCCGAACGCACTCGCGAGCCCGGGGACGATGAGCGCCTGCAGGGTGTCCACCCAGTCGAGGGCGCTGATGATGAGGTACTGCGGGATCACGCTGAGCTGCGTCGGCACCGTCATCGTGAGGACCACGAGGATGAACAGCGCGTTCCGGCCCCGGAACTCCAGTTTCGCGAAGGCGAAACCGGCCAGCGCGCACAGCAGCGCCGAACCGACACCGATCGACAGCGCGACGATGAGGCTGTTGATCATCGACTGGACGAACGGCACCGTCTCGAGGACGAGTCCGACGAGGTGGAACAGGTTGTCGCCCGGGTACAACCGCGGCGGCAGGGTCGTCGCCGTCGCCGAATCCGTGGTGGCGACCACGAACATGAAGTACAGCGGGAACATGCTCACGATGACGGCGCAGACGAGCAGCACGTAGGTGTACCACGGGATGCGGCCGATCCGGCCGCTGTTCCGCTTCCGGCCGGCGGAGGTCGCGCTCGCCAGCAGCTGGGTGGAGTTGAGCGTCTCGGACATCAGCGTCCTCCTCGGGTTCGGGTGGACAGGAAGAAGTTCAGGAGGGCGACGAGCACGACGATCACGAACAGGGCGACGCCGATCGCCGACCCGTACCCGAACTCGAACTGGCCGAAGCCCTGCTCGTACAGGAAGAGCGTGAGGGTCTGACACTGTCGGGCCGCACCACAGGTGAGACCGGTGGCCGGGTTGACCAGCAGCGGCTCTGTGAACACCTGGAGCCCACCGATCGTCGAGGTGACGATCGTGAAGACGATGATCGGCCGGAGCGACGGGATGGTGATGTAGACGAACTGCTTCCAGCCACCTGCACCGTCGACCGCGGCGGCTTCGTACACGTCCCGCGGGATCGCCTGCAGGGCCGCCAGGTACAACAGGGTCGTGTACCCCGTCCATCGCCAGACGACCATCAGGGCGACGAGGAACCAGGAGCCGACCTTGTCGTTCAGGAAGTCGACGTGGTCGCCACCGAAGAAGCCGATCAGGTAGTTGAACAGACCGTAGTCACGGTCGAACAGCTGGGCGAACACGATGGTGGTCGCCGCGACCGAGGTGATGTACGGCACGAGCATGGCCATCCGGAAACCGGTCGCGAAGCGCAGCCGCACGTGGTTGAGCAGGTGCGCGAGCCCGAGGGCGATGACCAGTTGCGGCACCGTCGAGATGATGAAGATCGCGAAGGTGTTGAGCATCGCGTTCCAGAACCGGGGGTCGGCGGCGAGTCTCGTGAAGTTGTCGAAGCCGATGAACGTCTGTTGCCCGATCGGGTTCCAGTCGAACAAGGAGACCACGAAGGTGAACAGGAGCGGGATCAGGCCGAAGACGGCGAAGATCAGGAAGAACGGGGCGATGTAGATGTACGGGGCGAAGCGTTCCGGCAGGGTGTTGCGGATCCGCGTCCCGATACCGGGTGGCGACTGCTTCGGCAGCAGCCGGGGTGGGGCGATGAAAGAGGTCACGATGATCCTTCGGGGGCGTTCCGGCGTGCTGCTCGGCCGGAACGCCCCGGGTCGGAGCGGAGGTGTGGACGGGGGTGGGGTCAGCCGCCGAGGGCGTCCTTCACGGCCTTCATCGCGACGTCCCACGCCTTGTCCGGCGGGGTGTTGCCCGCCTCGACGTCGGTGACGGTGTTGATCATCGCCGAGCCGATCGTCGCGGTCTCCGGACCGTTGAAGAACGGCTTGAACTCCTGCAGGGACTTGCCGAGCACGTCACCGATCTTCGAGTCGCCGAAGAACGGGTCGGTGTAGTCGGCGATCGCTGTCGACTCGTACGCGGAGACGGTGCTTGGCAGGGCTCCGGTGTCGGTGAAGTTCTTCAGCTGCGACTCGGGTGACTGCATCTCCTTGATGTAGGCCCACGCGGCCTCCGGGTTCGCCGCGCGCTTCGGGATGGCGAGGTAGCTGCCACCCCAGTTGCCGGCGACCTTCGGCACCGTCGTCACACGCCACTGGCCCGAGGTGTCCGGCGCGTCCGTCTTGATGCTCTTCAGCATCCAGGAGGGAGCCGCCATCGCAGCGAAGGCGCCGTTGGTCTTGCCCGTGCTCCAGCCGGTGGAGAAGGCGGGGACGTTCGCGGTGATGCCGGCCTCGATCGCCTTGATCGAGATGTCGAACGCCTCCCTCACCTGCGGGTTCGTGTCGTACACGAGTTCGCCCTCCGGCGTGTAGTACTTCTCGTCGACCTGGTTCACGGTCTGGAAGAAGACCGAGGTGCCGGCGTTGTCGAGGAACGGCTTCCCGGTGGCGGCGACGTACTGCTGCCCGACGGAGATGAAGTCGTCCCAGGTGGGCCACAGCGCTGCGACCTCGTCCGGGTCCGACGGCAGGCCGGCGGCCTCGAAGAGGTCGGCGCGGTACGCCATCGACATGCCGCCCACATCGGTCGGCACCCCGACGACGGCGTCGTTCTGGGCCACAGCCTGGTTCCAGACCCATGGCAGGTAGTCCTTGGAGATGTCGTCGGCACCCATCGTGCTCAGGTCGACGAAGTTGTCGGGGTTGGCGACGAAGTTCGGCAGGTCGTCGCCCTGGATGAGCACCAGGTCGGGGACCTTGCCGCCGGCCAGCGCGGCGGTGAGCGCCTGGGCGGTCTCCTGCGTGCTGCCGACCTCGGTGAGCTTGACGGTGATGTCGGGGTGGGCTTCTTTGTACTTCTCGACATCGGCCTTCTGGTTGATGCCCGTGAAGGACCAGAACTGGAAGGTCTTGTCATCGCCGCCGCCGGACCCGGAACAACCGGTGACCAGGGCGCCGACCATGACGGCGACGGTTGCTGCTGCTGCAAGACGGAATTTCACTGGAAATCCCCCTCCTATGCGGGATCGTGTTCCGCGGTGTCGCGCTACGTTGCGGTCACCGGCCGGAGAGCGATCTCCGGCTCGCGCCGATGTCGACTGGATCGGGAAGCATCCGGACCGTTCGGGCGTGGTGATCACCATAGGCAGCGGGGTTCCGGGGCACCAGGTCAATATTGCGCAACTCGGAGACCGCTCTCTCGGACTCTGCGATGCTCGTCACCAGACCACCGGCAGGTGGACGATCGCAAAGGAGCGAGGATGCGCAAACCGACCCTGGTCGACGTCGCCCGAGAGGCCGGCGTCTCCCGAGCGACCGCCTCGCGGGTCCTCGCCGGTGCATCGACGGTCGACGCGTCGATGGTCGTCGCCGTCCGGGAGGCGGCCGTGAAACTCGCGTACCGGACGAACGTCGCGGCCCGATCGCTGGCCGGCGGCAGGACCGGCGCCGTCGCGATCGTCCTCGCGGCCGGTGAACTCGAACCGTTCTCCGGATCGTTCGTCGCGGCACCGCTCAAGGGCGCGACCGCAGCGCTCCTCTCGGCGGCCCAGCAACCCGCGCTCTTCCTTGCTGACCCGCACCAGCTCGACGCGCTCGTCGCCTACCTGGCGGCGCACTACGTGGACGGGGCGGTGGTGATCCTGCAGCACGAGATCAGCACGATCACCCAGGCGCTCGCTCCGGTCGACCTCCCGATCGTCTTCGTCGGCCGCCCGATGGGTGAGCACACGGAAGACGTCACCTTCGTCGACTCCGACAACTACGCGGG
Organism: Plantibacter sp. LMC-P-059a; assembly: GCF_030209505.1. NCBI lineage: Bacteria > Bacillati > Actinomycetota > Actinomycetes > Micrococcales > Microbacteriaceae > Plantibacter > Plantibacter sp. LMC-P-059a. The sequence continues at coordinate 25,670 of NZ_JARVRZ010000001.1, forward strand.
TGGCCGTCTCGCGGCCGAACACCTGATCGCCCTCGGCCGCACGCGGATCGGCGTCATCTCCGGCCCCGCCGACATGGCCGCCTCCAGCGACCGCGTCCGAGGGTGGCGGGACGTCCTCACCGAACGCGGGCTCGACACCCGGGCGATCGCCCGAGGCGACTTCACCATGCCGAGCGGGTCGTCGGCCATGGCACGGCTACTCTCCCGATACCCGGACCTCGACGCCGTCTTCGCGGGCTCGGACCTCATGGCGGTCGGGGCGATGCGCGTCCTCGAGGCCAGCGGTCGGACCGTCCCGGACGACATCGCGCTCGTCGGCTTCGACGACACGGTCGTCGCGGCCACGGCAGAACCGCCCCTGACCTCGGTCCGTCAACCGTTGGAGCAGATGGGCCGGGTCGCAGCGGAACTCGTCATGGAGCTCATCGCCGGCCGGCCGGCCGCTCCGCGCTGGCTCGACACCACCCTCGTCGTCCGCGACTCCGCCTGACCTTCGGCCCTTCCGGCCACCCGACCCACCTCATCGACCGGTTCGGAGGAACCATGTCCGATCTCCCAGCGACGCCAGAGCTCCGCGTCGTCCATCTGCAGTGCGACGGCGTCTCCGTCGTCCTCGTCCAACGCGGGACCCGTCTCCCGGTGATCGCGCACTGGGGAGCAGCCGTCCACGGCGACGACGTCGACTGGCTGACCTCGGCCGCGGCCAGCGTGCGCGGCGACCTCGTCGACGGTTCGGACGCACCGTACGAGCCGAGCCTCCTGCCCGAACACACGCTGGGCTGGTCGGGTCTCCCCGGCCTCCGTGCGCATCGGGCAGGGACCGCCTGGTCGTCGCGCTTCGACGTCGCCTCGGTCGAGGTCGACGGTCGAGCTCTGCGGGCCGGCGAGGTGCTGCAGTGCGGTGCCGCGCCGGTCGCGGTGACGGCGGTCGACGCACAGACCGGCACCGCGGTGCTTCTGGAGGTCGAACTGACGCCGAGCGGCCTGCTGCGCACCCGCACGACCGTCTCGAACCGCGGTGACGACCTCCTCGAGATCGAGGGCGTCGTCCCCGCCCTCGCGATCCCGACGTCTGCGCGCGAGATCCTCGACTTCGCCGGGCGGTGGGGCACCGAGAAGCTTCCGCAACGTCATCCCGTCGTGACGGGTACGCACCTCCGCGAATCACGGCACGGTCGACCCGGTCTCGACGCCACGGGGGTGACCGCGGTCGGGACGCCCGGGTTCGACAGTCGGCAGGGTGAGGTGTGGCTGTGCCACGTGGGGTGGAGCGGCAACCACACCATCGGTGTCGAACGCACCGACGGACACCTCGCATTCCGTGGCGGCGAGCTGCTCCTGCCCGGCGAGATCCGGCTCGGCCCGGGCGAGGACCACCGGACGCCATGGGTGTACGGCGCCTACGGTGTCGGCCTCGACGACGCGTCGTCGCGCTACCACCGGTGGCTCCGTTCGACCTCGCGGGCGGCTCGTCGTCCGCGCCCCGTCACCCTGAACGTCTGGGAGGCGGTCCTGTTCGATCACGACCTCGACGTGCTGACCGAACTGGCGACCCACGCTGCGGACCTCGGCGTCGAACGTTTCGTGCTCGACGACGGGTGGTTCCGCGGGCGACACGACGACACCCGTGGCCTCGGTGACTGGACCCCGGACCCCGAACGTTGGCCGGACGGTCTCGCACCACTCGCCGACCGGGTCCGGACACTCGGCCTGGAGTTCGGCCTCTGGTTCGAACCCGAGATGATCAACGAGGACTCCGACCTCGCCAGGGAGCACCCGGACTGGATCCTCCGGGCGCGAGACGAGCTCCCGCCGCCCGTCAGACACCAGCAGGTGCTCGATCTCACCAACCCGGCGGCCTTCGAGTACCTCCTCCGATCCATCGACATGCTGGTCACCGAGCTGGGGATCGCGTACCTCAAGTGGGACCACAACCGCGACCTCGTCGACGCCGGCCATCCGTCGTCCGGCCGCGCGGCCGTGCACGACCAGACCGAAGCCCTCTACCGTCTGCTCGACGAGCTCCGGTCGAGGCACCCGCAGCTCGAGATCGAGAGCTGTGCGTCGGGTGGAGGCCGCATCGACCTCGGCATCCTGGAACGGACCGATCGCGTCCACACCTCCGACAACCACGACCCGATCGAGCGCGCACGGATGCTCCGGTGGACAGGGCTCCTCGTGCCACCCGAGATGCTCGGATCCCACGTGGCCTCGGCACGATCGGCCACGACCGGACGCACGCACACGCTCCACACCCGGAGCGCGATCGCGCTGCTCGGGCATTTCGGTGTGGAGTGGGACCTGCGCGAGCTCGACGAGGACGAGCGCGCGGTCGCCGCCCGGTGGATCGGCGTGTTCAAGCGTCACCGGGCCCTCATCGCCTCCGGCCGCGTCGTCGGCGACGGCGAGTGGGACGACGATGCCCCGACGCTGCGCGGCGTGGTCGCCGAAGACGGTGGCAGCGCGCTGTACACCCTCGTGACTCCCCCGCGGTCGGCCGACTCCCGGCGTCGGGTCCGCCTCCCCGGACTCCACCCGAACCGCCACTACCGCCTCGCCGTCGCCCAGGACGACTCCCTCGGCCCTCGCTGGGTGATCCCCACCTGGCTTCGAGACGCACCGCCACTCGACGCCGACCCGGCCATGCTCGCCTCGGCACCCGTGCTGAGCGGTGGCCAGCTCTCCGTCATCGGCCTCGACCTCCCCACCTTCCAGCCCGACCGCGTGATCACGATCCTCGTGACCGCCGTCTGACCCGCGCCAAGCCGCACAGAACAGGACCACTCATGGACTCCACTGCGACCGTCACCGTCGACCTCGACCGACCAGGCCCCACCATCAGCCGACACGTCTACGGCCACTTCGCGGAACACCTCGGACGAGGCATCTACGACGGCTTCTGGGTCGGCGAGGACTCGCCCGTCCCGAACGTCGGCGGGATCCGGCTCGACGTCGTGGAGGCGCTCCGCGAACTGCGCATCCCGAACCTCCGGTGGCCGGGCGGTTGCTTCGCGGACCGCTACCACTGGACGAGCGGTGTCGGACCTCGCGAGGACCGCCCGAAGCTCATCAACACCCAGTGGGGCGGGACGAGCGAGACGAATGCGTTCGGCACCCACGAGTTCATGGAGCTGTGCGAACTCCTCGGTGCCGACGCCTACATCTCGGGCAATCTCGGTTCGGGCACGGTGCAGGAGATGGCCGACTGGATCGAGTACCTGACCGGCGCCGGTGAGACGCCGATGGCGGAGTTGCGCCGAGCGAACGGCCGCGACGAACCCTGGGACGTGCCGTTCTGGGGGCTGGGCAATGAACCGTGGGGGTGCGGCGGCAACCTGCGCGCCGGCGCCTACGCGGACCTGGCACGCCAGTTCGGCACGTTCTGCGAGAGCGGTGGGAAGGTCCCGCTCTACCGGATCGCGGCCGGTGCCGACGGCTTCGACGTCGCCTGGACGAAGACCCTGATGGAGGTCGTCGAGGACGTCGCCACCCACCCGTTCTCGGCGACGCCCTGGGAAGCCGTCTCGGTGCACTACTACACGATCGGCGGCAGCTGGAAAGCGAAGGGCAGCGCGACCGGGTTCGACGCCGCCGAGTACTGGAGCACGATCGCCGCGGCCCAGGGGGTCGAGCGACTCCTGTCGTCGCATGCCGCCGTCATGGACGTGTACGACCCGGAGGAACGGCTCGGCATGGTGCTCGACGAGTGGGGCACCTGGTGGGATGTCGAACCGGGTACGCATCCGGGTCACCTGTTCCAGCAGAACACCATCCGCGACGCCATGGTGGCGGCCTGGCACTTCGACGTGTTCCACCGGTTCGCCGGACGGCTGCGCATGGCGAACATCGCCCAGACGGTCAACGTCCTGCAGGCGATGCTCCTGACCGATCCCGACGGCGGTGAGATGGTCCGCACGCCGACCTTCCACGTCTTCGAGATGAACAGCCGGCACCAGGACGCCACCTCGCTCCCGACCCGCGTGGTCGGGCCGAGCCGGGTGGCCGACACCTCGGCGCCGGGGATCCCGACCGTCTCGGCCTCGGCGAGTGTCAAGGACGGCGTCCTGCACTGCTCGCTGACGAACGTCGACCTCGACACACCGCTCGTCGTCGAGATCGACCTCCGTGGCGGATCGGTGACGGCCCCGCACGGGCGACTGCTCACCGCCGCGCGGCCCGACGCCCACAACCGCCCAGGCGAGACCGACGCCGTGTCGCCACGATCGCTGTCCGACCTCCATGTCACCGCCACCGGTCTCCGGGTGACGCTGCCGCCGCATTCCTTCGCCACGATCACGGCTCAGGTCGTCGCCTCATGAGCTGGGTGGACGACGCGGACACCACCGTGCGCGCCGAACGTCGGTCGCAGGCCGCCCGTCCGCCGATGGGGTGGAACAGCTGGGACTGCTTCGGCGGGTCCGTCACGGAGGACGAGGTGCTCGCCAACGCGGCCTTCCTCGCCGAGCACCTGCTCCCTGTCGGCTGGGACACGGTGGTCGTGGACATCCAGTGGTACGAGGCGGCGCCGGGGGTCGACGACTACGAACGCGTCTCCCGCCCGACGCTGGACGCCTGGGGTCGGCCACAACCAGCGCCGAACCGGTTCCCGTCCGCGGCGTCCGGCGGGTTCCGCGCCCTCGCCGACCGGGTGCACGCGCTCGGACTCCGCTTCGGGGTGCACCTCATGCGTGGCGTCCCGCGCCTGGCCGTCGAACTCGACCTGCCGATCCTCGGCTCGACGGCCACCTGCGCCGAGGTCGCCGATCCGAGCAACGTGTGTCCGTGGAACCCGGACAACCTGGGCGTCGACATGAGCGCGCCTGGTGCTCAGGCCTACTACGACTCGGTCATGGCGCAGCTCGCCGACTGGGGCGTCGACTTCGTCAAACTCGACGACGTGCTGTACCCGCCCATCCAGACCGCGGAGATCGAGGCCATCTCGCGGGCGATCGACTCGAGCGGTCGCCCGATGGTGCTCAGCCTGTCCCCCGGCAAGCGGCTCTCCACCGAGCATCTGGACACCCTGCGATCGACCGCCCAGCTGTGGCGGATCTCCGACGACCTCTGGGACGACTGGTCGGCGGTGCACGAACAGTTCCAGCGACTCGCCCGCTGGGCACCCCAACAGCGCCCGGGGGCGTGGGCCGATGCGGACATGCTGCCGCTCGGGCGGATCGGCATCCGCGCCCACGTCGGTGCGGACCGGTTGAGCCGCCTCACCGCGGCCGAGCAGCAGACGCTCATGACGCTCTGGTGCGTCGCCAGATCACCGCTCTTCGTCGGGGGCCATCTCCCCGACACCCCGGCGCACACGCTCGCTCTCCTGACGAACCCGGACGTGCTCGCGCTGCTCGGCAGTGACGGCAGCCGGGAGATCATCCGCGACGGCGACCTCGTGGTGTGGGCGGCGGAGCTCGGTGAGACCCGATGGCGTGCGGTCTTCTGGCTCGGCGATGCGGACGTCGAGCTGCGGGTGCACCTGGCCGATCTCGGGTGCGCCGACCGGTCGTCCGTCACCGAGCTGTGGAGCGCCCAGCCGGTACCCGTCGCGGGTGGCGCTGTCGACCTGTCCCTGACCGCGCACGGCGCGGCCCTCCTCCGGATCGACGACTGATGGACCCGCGGCGGCAGCGGCTCGTCGCACGGCATCGGCTCGAGCTCGAGGAATCGGCCACGCGGTTCGTCGACCGGTTCCTCATCGGGAACGGCACCCTCGGCGCGGCGCTCGACGGCGTGCCGGGACGGGAGGGCATCGACCTGTCCCTCGACACCCTGTGGTCGGGAGGTCCGAGACGGCCGGACGGTGCGTCGCCACCGCGCTCGGCTCACACCGCCCTCGACTCGGTGCGCCGGGCGATCATCGACGACGACCCGCTGGCGGCCGACGCCCGCGCGGCCGCCCTCCGCGGGACGACGTTCACGGAGTCCTTCCAGCCGCTCGGCCGGCTCACCGTCGACTACGCACCACCTGACGATGGTGGGCGCTCGCGGCGGACCCACGATTCCGCGCGGGGTGTGGTGGAGACGCGGAGTACCTGGAGCGGGCGGGCGGACACGCTCACCGCGTTCGTGTCCGCACCCGATGAGGTGCTCGTCGTCGAGGTGGTGGGCGACGGGGTCCGCGAGCCGGTCATCGGCTTCGAGACACCGCACCCGTCGAGGATGCAGGAGCAGATCGTCGGCGACACCCGCTGGTGGTCGTCCGCGGGGCGCGCACCATCGGGTGTCCGGCCCTCGTATCTCGGCGTTGACGACCACGACGCCGTCCGGTACGCGACGGACCTGCCGGACCCGGACGGTCTCGTCGATGCGGGCATGGCGTGGGCGCTGATGTTCGCGGTGCAACCGATCCCTGGCGGGTTCCGCCTCGTCGCCGGGGCGCGTTCAGGACACCGCGGCTGGCGGGAACGGCCGCTCGGCGATCCGTCGTCGCTGCTCGCCCGGACGCGGACGACGGTCGCGCGTGCGCTGCGGCGACCCGCCGACGAGCTGCTCGCAAGACACCTGGCAGACCACCGGTCGCTCTTCGACCGGGTCGAGCTGGACCTCTCGGCATCGGCGTCCGCGTCGGCCGACGCTGCGGAGCGCTACTTCGACCTCGGACGCTCGCTCCTCATCGGCAGTTCCCGAGCCGGCGGCGAACCGGCGAACCTCCAGGGCGTCTGGAACGACCAGGTGCGGCCACCCTGGAGCGCGAACTTCACCACCAACATCAACCTCCAGATGGCCTACTGGCCGGCGGAGAGCACGGGACTCGGTGGACTGGTCGAGCCGCTCGCGCGCTTCATCGGCGAGCTGGTGACGGCCGGGCGGCGCACCGCTCGAGACGCCTACGGACTCGCCGGTGCGGCGGCCCACCACAACAGCGACCTCTGGCGACACACGGACGCCGTGCCGCTCGACGCCCATTGGGCGAACTGGCCGAGCGCACTCCCCTGGCTCGTCGCGCACCTCCACCGCCGTCTTGACGACGGCGCCGATCGTGCCGCTGAGGTGGCGGTCCTGCGCGTCGTGGAGCCGGTGGTCGAATTCGTCCTCGGCATGCTCGTCACCGATGCCGACGGATCACTCGTGGTGAGTCCGTCGACCTCCCCGGAGAACCGGTTCGTCGTCGGTGTAGGGACCTCGGCTGCGGTGAGCGCCGGGGCGACGATGGACCAGGAGCTGGTGCACGAGTGCCTGCGCGACTACCTCGCCCTCGCGGAGCGGGTCGGTGCCGGCATCGCGGACGTCGACCTCGTGGGTCGAGCGCAGGGGGCCTTCGACGCCCTCCGCCTCCCGCGGATCGGTCACGACGGCGCCCTTCTGGAGTGGGCGGCGGAACGCGAGGCGACCGAGCCCGGCCACCGGCACCTCTCCCACCTGTACGGCCTGTACCCGGGGACGCGGATCACCGAGACGGGGACGCCGGAGGACTTCGCCGCTGCCCGAGGTGCCCTGCGACAGCGACTCGAGCACGGTGGCGGTGGAACCGGATGGAGCATGGCGTGGGTGCTCTGCCTGGCCGCGCGACTCCGGGAGCCGGAACTCGCGTCGCACGCGCTCGACGCCCTGCTCGGACCGCTGTCATCGGCCTCGCTGCTCGATCTCCACCCCATGGGCGAACACGACGCCGTGTTCCAGATCGACGGCAATCTGGGCGGGACCGCCGGTGTCGTCGAGCTGCTCGTCCAGGGATACGGCGGCGTCGTGTCGCTCCTCCCGACCCTCCCGGCCGAGTGGTCGGCCGGGAGCTTCCGGGGGTTCCGAGTCCGTGGTGGACACCGCGTCGACGCGACGTGGAGTGATCACCGCATCTCCAGCGCACGACTCCGCCTCGCCGCAGCCGAGGTGATCGTCGAGCTGCCGGACGACGGATCGACGATCATCGTCACCGGCCCGCACGGACCGTGCGCGCCCCACTCCGCCGACGGCGCACCATCGGGGCGGCGGCGCGTCCTGCTGCCGTCGCCCGGTGTTCACGAGCTGGCGTTCGCCGTGCCAGGTGTCGGGGAACGCCCCTGACGTGCCCGGCGGGCCTCAGCTCACTCGGCCTGGGCTTCGGCCTTCGCCGCGGCGATGGCCGCGTGCACCTCGGACATGTCGAGACCGCGTACCTGCGAGATGAGGTCCTCGAGCGCGGGTGCCGGGAGGGCTCCGGCCTGGGAGAAGACGAGGACGCCGTCGCGGAACGCCATGAGCGTCGGGATCGACGTGATCTGCATGCCGCCAGCGAGCTCCTGGTTCGCCTCCGTGTCGACCTTGGCGAACACGACGTCACCGTGGGTCTCGCTCGACTGCTCGAAGACCGGCGCGAACGCCTTGCACGGGCCGCACCAGTCCGCCCAGAAGTCGACGAGGACGATGCCCTCGGCCGACACGGTGTCCTCGAAGTTCGAGATGGTCAGTTCCTGCGTGGTCATCGTGCGCCCTTCGGGTCGGTGGTCGGACGCGTCGCATCCGAGTGACGAGCCTACCCGCGGACGACGGGCCGTCCTCCCTTGAGCGCCTCCTGATCACCGTCCCGGCGGGAGCTCCGGGAGGAGCAGCAGGCGACGCTGCGTCCGTGACATGGCGAGGAGGACGCCCCCGAGTACCCCGAACAGCACCCCGCCGGCGATGACGACGATGCCGATGGCCGCACCGAGGAAGGCGTAGCTGTCGTCGGAGCTGTTGGTGACGAGCACGACACCGATGAGCAGCCCGAGTACGCCGATACCGAGGATCACCCAGCACAGGACGAGATACGTGCGGAACGCACGCGCCCCGTGGAACGTCGGTCGGACGCCGTACTGGGTGCCGACGTACTGGGCCCACCGTGAGCCGGTCCACCACCTCGTCGCCCGCGACGACACGTCATACCAGCCGGCACCGGGGCCGTCCTGCTCGCCGGGCAAGGGGCGGACCGCGTCGATGACCGTGGGCTCACCGGTGGGCCGAGGGATCCGGCGCACCGCGGTCGTCTTGGCGGCGATGCCGAACCAGAGGATCGACACGAGCGCCAAGGGAACACCGTTGGCCGACAGGTGGCTGGACAGGAGTCCCAGGCTGAACTGCAACAGCGCGAGGACGAGGAACACCGAGGCGAACACCCACGCCAGGGTGGGCTGCTCGGTGGTCGCCCAGTCCGTGCCCGGCTTGCCGTCCTTCACCCGCAGCCCCGTCCAGTGCGAGCCGTCCCACCACCGCAGCTGATCGGACCCGGCCGGATACCACCCAGGCTGCGGGCCGGATGGCGACCCGGTCGGCGAGGTCGACGGCGCAGGAGCCCGGTGCGGCGGCGTGGGCCCGACGTTCGGGCCGGCGGCAGCCACCTGCCCGGTCCACCGGGTTCCGTCCCACCAGCGCAATTCGCCCGGTGTCCCCGCGTCGTACCATCCCGGTGCAGCAGTCATCGCCGCTCCTTCCCCCGAAGATCCCGCTCATGACGACCATGCAGCGACCCCAGTGTTCCCGGTCGGGACCGACGGGGCAAGCCGCCGTTGTCGTCCGGACCCCTGACGGGTAGGTTGACGGCGACACGATGAAGGGACCACCGTGGCCAAGCGCAAGACGCCCGAGCAGCTCGCCGACGAGGAACGTCGGTACGAGCTCGCACGATCAGCGAGCACCTTCGACGACTTCGTCGTCCTCGCGAGCGACCCAAACCAGGCGATCCGCGCCGCCGCCGCGCACAACCCTGCAGCGGATGCGGCGGCGTTGGAACTGTTCCTGCAGGACCGGTTCTGGGGCGCCCGCATCGAGATCGCCCTGCACCCGAATGCCACCGATGAGCTGCTCCGCCGGCTCCTCGAGGCAGATCCGCGGAAACGCGGCGTCGTGCACAACGAGGCGAAGCGACGGCTCATCGAGCACGGCGTCGGCTTCGACGAGGACGGCCTCCCGGTCGAGGATCCGGCAGCTCCCCGCTGAGCCTCGAGGCAGGGCTTGCTCCCTCAGAGGTGCAGGTGGGTGCGAACCCAGCGTCGTCCGGTCGTGGCGGTGAGATGTTCGGCGAGCGCATCGGCCACCGCTGGACTGGCGGTGTCGAGGGCGACCGCCAGTTCGCCGATCGCCACGGAGTCGAGGAGGTTCCAGTCGCCGACGGACGCCTGGAGTCCGCAGTCCGGGCAGCGTGTGAGCTGCTCGTCGCCGTCCCACCACGCGGCGAGGACGGGCGTGGCGACCTCCGCGCTGAGGCGTGAGCCGCACGACGGGCAGGCCGGGTCGGTCGTGCCGTCGCCGACGCCGTAGGGCTCGCGTGCCGTCAGGATGACGAGCGAGTCCCGCGCGTGCACCGGGAACCGCGACGTGGCCGTCTGCCCGAGCAGGAACGCGACGCGATCCGGGTACAGCCAATCCGTGCCGGTGTCGCTGCGGGAGATCCAGCCGTCCGACGACAGCGACTGCTCCAGCTGCGCCAATGCGGACTCGACCTCGGACGCGCGCACATCGAGGTCGACGATCAGCTCGCGGTGGTCTCCCATGCACCGATCCTAGGCGCGTCGCCGTCGAGCGGAACGGAGGTCGTCGGAGCGGGGCGGCTACCATGACGGACATGGCAGGCTCAGCGACCCGACGTCTCGACGGCGTGGACGGTCGTCCGGCTCGGGGCGCCCGGTGAGCGCCTACGGGCAGGTGGACTGGGACGAGAGCCCTGAGCATCCGTCGTCGGTCGTTGAACCGTATCTCATGGGCACCGGTGTCGTCACCGACGAGGACACCGGGAGCCGCCCGCTCTCCCCGCCGCATCGGCACCCGGACGCCATGCTCGCCTGGTGTTACCGCGGCACGGTGTGGGTGCATCTCCCGAACGCGATGTGGCGTCTGGCCCCGGGCCAGGGCGTGTGGATCCCCGCGCACACACCACACACCGCGCATCATGAACGCGATTCGACGGGCTGCTACACGTACCTGCCGAGCGCCTCGTTGATCCTGCCGGTCGACGAGGTGCGGCAGGTGCTGGTGCCGCGCGCCGTCCAGGAGATGCTCCTCCACCTCGGAATGAACGACATGCCCACCGACCTCCGTGTCCGCGCGCAGGCCGTGCTCATCGAGATGCTGCAGCAGCCCGCGCCCGAAGCCACCGACGGATGGGGTGAGGTCCCGATGCCGTCCGATGAGCGCGTGCGCCCGCTCGTCCGTGCGGTCCTCGGCGATCCGGGTGATCCGCGGAGCGCGTTGGACCTGTTCGAGGCGCATGGACTGCACGAACGGACCGTCCTGCGGATCTTCCAGCACGACATCGGGATGAGCTTCGCACGGTGGCGGACGAGTGTCCGAATGACGCTCGCCGCACGCCTGATCGTCGACGGCACACCGATCGGTGCTGCGGCGCGACGCTGTGGCTACGCGTCCTCGAGCGCCTTCTCGGCGAGCTTCCGTACCCGCTTCGGGATGACGCCGCGGGAGTACGTGGCGCGGGTCCAGGCGGATCCGGCGCACCAGCGCTACTGGCGCTGATCGGCCGGAGCCGAGCGCAGGCTGGCGGATTCCCGACAAAAGTCGTCGGTTCGCCGACACCGCGCGCCGCCGGAGCGCCCTACGATCGTTCTGTTAGGACATGCTTACCTAACTTCCGGCCGCGCAGCAGCGGCCCTCTCCCCCACCACTCCGAAGGAGCTCAATGTCGCACGTTCTCGCGCGCCCGAACATCCGCCGCAGATCATCGCTCGTCGCGGTCGTCGTCGCCACCGCCCTCGCCCTCGTCGGGTGTTCCACCGCCGCCGGTGGCACCGGATCGACCACGGCCGCGGGCGACGGCGTCGTCATCGAACACGCACACGGCGAGACGGTCATCCCGGAGAAGCCGAAGCGGATCGTCGCCCTCGGCTGGATGACGCCCGACATCGTCGCGGCCCTCGGCACGAACCCCGTCGGCGTGGAAGCCGTCTGGGGCGCCGGCGAGAGCGGCTACCAGCCCTGGTTCGAAGACTACGTCACCGAGGCGTACAGCGAGCTGCCCGAGATCATCCCCTTCGTCGACGACGGCCCCAACTACGAGGCGATCAAGTCCCTGAAGCCCGACCTGATCCTCAGCCTGTACTCGGGGGTGACCGACATCGAGTACGAGCGACTCACCGAGATCGCCCCGACCGTCCCGTACATCGAGGGCCCGTGGAACCCCGGCACCTGGGAGGGCATGACGCGCACCGTCGGGAAGGCGATGTCGGAGGAGGCCAAGGCCGAAGAGCTCATCACCGAGACCGAGACCCTCATCACCTCGCTCGCCGACGCCCACCCGGAGTTCGACGACAAGACCTTCGTCTGGGGCCTGACCCTCAACGAGGGCGGGACCGACCTCGGCGTCTACCTCGAATACGACCCGCGGGTGCGCATCACCGAGGCACTCGGGTTCACCTCCACGTCGGCGATGGACAGCTTCCTGCAGAGCGCCGAGGGCGACAACTGGTACACCGGGGTGAGCCTCGAGCAGCTCTACGACGTCGACGCCGACCTCTTCGCCGCCTGGGGCGGCAGCGCTGCCGAGGGCACGTACACGGTCGAGAACGCCGTCGTCTCACGCTGGGCGCCGATCGCCGCAGGCTCCTACGTGATCTACGCCGACGCCGCGAAGGCCTCGGCGATCAGCGCCCCGACCGTGCTGTCCCTGCAGTACGTGCTGCCGGGCTACGTCGACGACCTCGCAGCCGCCCTCCAGGGCGAGCCCACCATCGACGGGAAGTGATCCCGACGATGTCTCAGCCGCCAGCTGCTCCAGCCACGCTGGACCCGGCCGACGGCACCGACGTCCCGACGTCCGGTGCGGGGAAGCGCTCGAGCGACTCCCCGCACCGGACCGCGGTGCTCGCGACCGGGCTCCTCGTCGCGACCCTGATCCTGGCCGCCGCCGCCATCGCCTCCCTCGCCGTCGGCAACCGCGCGATCGACCCGGTGACCGTCCTCCACGCCCTGTTCTCCTACGACCACGACAACCCGCTGCACCTGATGGTCGTCGAGCTGCGCGTGCCCCGCACCCTCCTCGGAGTGCTCGTCGGTGCCGCGCTCGCGGTGTGCGGCGGGCTCATCCAGGCCTTCACCCGTAACCCCCTCGCCGACCCGGGCATCCTCGGGGTGAACGCCGGAGCCTCCTTCGCCGTGACCTTCGCCGTCGGGGTGCTGGGATTGACGACGCCCGGCGCCTACGTGCCGTTCGCGCTCGCCGGCGCCTTCGTCCTCACGCTGCTCGTGTATGTCCTGGGATCGGTCGGCTCCTCTGGCGCGACGCCCATGAAGCTGACCCTCGCGGGGGTCGCACTCGGTGCGGCCTGCACCGGGTTCACGACGGCGATCGTGCTCCGCGACGAGGGCTCCCTCCAGGTCATGCGGTTCTGGAGCGTCGGGTCGATCGGCGGACGCACCCTCGACCAACTCGTGTGGGCTGCACCACTGATCGTCGTGGGGCTCCTGATCGGCCTCGCCTGCGCCCGGTCGTTGAACGCCCTGACCCTCGGCGACGACCTCGCGCAGGCGCTGGGGGCACGGGTCCGCAGCACGCGCGTGTGGGTGGTCGTCGCGGTCACGATCCTGGCCGGTACCGGGGTCGCGGCAGCGGGGCCCATCGCCTTCGTCGGCCTCATGATCCCCCACGTCGTCCGGTGGTTCACCGGACCGGACCAGCGCTGGGTGCTGAGCACCTCGATGGTGGTCGGCCCGGCCTTCCTCCTGCTCGCGGACGTGCTCGGCAGGATCGTGCTGCCCTCGGGCGAACTCCGGGTCGGGATCGTCACGGCCCTGCTCGGCGCGCCCATCCTGATCATGCTCGTGCGCCGCAAGCGGGTGAGCGGCCTGTGAGCGTCGTCGACCACGGGCGCCGCCAGATCCGCGTGGACACCGCGCATCTCGCGACGCTCGTCCCCGTCCGGTCCGTCGTCGTGTGCCTCGCGCTCGTCGCGGTGATCATCGGCGCCGGCCTCGCCGCGACGACGATCGGCGCATACGCGATCGGCTTCGACGCCGTGCTCCAGGCGATCGTCGACCCGGCGTCCGATCCCGACGTGCGCCAGGTCGTGTTCGAGTGGCGGCTCCCCCGCGTGCTGTTCGCGGTGCTCTGCGGAGCGGCGCTCGCCCTCTCGGGAGGCATCTTCCAATCGCTCACCCGCAACCCGCTCGGCTCGCCGGACATCATCGGGTTCGGCGTCGGAGCGCAGTTCGGCGTGACGCTGACGATGCTCGTCCTCGGGCTCAACACGTACCTGTTCAAGGCGGCCGGAGCACTCGTCGGCGGGCTGCTGACGGCCTTGCTCGTCGCGGTGCTCGCGAACCGGCACACGATGTCGTCCTTCCGCCTCATCATCGTCGGCATCGGCGTCTCGGCAGGACTCGGCTCACTCACGTCCTGGATCCTCATCTCGGTCAGTGTCGAGCAGGCGATGATGGCGGCGACCTGGGGCGCCGGATCGCTCGCCTCGCTCGGCTTCGACCAGCTGCTCCCGGCCGCGACCGCCTTCCTCGTCCTCGCGGTGCTCGCGCGCCCGCTCCGCCGCACCCTCCCGGTGCTCGAGATGGGCGACGACGCGGCCACCGCGCTCGGCGTCCGGCCCGGGCGCACCCGCCTCGGCGCCATGGTGATCGGCGTGGCTCTCGTGGCCCTCGTCACGGCCGCGGCCGGCCCCATCTCGTTCATCGCGCTCGCGGCCCCGCAGATCGCCCAACGGCTCACCCGCTCGAACACCCCGATGGGGCTCGCGCCGGTGATGCTGACCGGCGCGGCCCTCGTCGTCGTGTCCGACGTCGTCGCCCAGCTGGTCGCCGTGCCGGTCGGCGTGGTGACCGTCTCGGTCGGCGGCATCTACCTCACCTGCCTGCTGGCGGCGCAGTTCCTGCGCCGCACGTGAAAGGACCACCATGACCACGACGCTCCTCGCCCGCGACCTGAGCCTGGGCTACGGGGACACCCCCGTCGTCTCGGGGCTGTCGCTCGAGATCCCCGACGGCTCGTTCACCATCGTCATCGGGCCGAACGCCTGCGGGAAGTCGACCCTGTTGCGCGGGCTCGCCCGGCTCCTGCGACCCGCCACCGGAGCCGTGCTGCTCGACGGCGACGACATCCGCACCCTGAAGTCCAAGGACATCGCGCGCCGGCTCGGGCTGCTCCCCCAGTCGGCGATCGCCCCTGACGGCATCACCGTCGCCGATCTCGTGGGACGCGGACGGTTCCCGCACCAGAGCGCCATGCGGACCTGGAGCCGAGCCGACGAGCAGGCCGTCGCGGCGGCCATGGCCGCCACCGGGGTCACCGAGTTGTCCCGACGCCTGGTCGACGAACTGTCCGGCGGGCAACGACAACGGGTCTGGGTCGCGATGGCCCTCGCGCAGCAGACCGGACACCTCCTCCTCGACGAACCCACGACGTTCCTCGACATCGCACACCAGATCGAGCTGATGGAGCTGTTCACGGATCTTCACCGCGACGGGGCGACCCTCGTCGCCGTCCTGCACGACCTGAACCACGCGGCACGCTACGCGACCCATCTCGTGGCCATGCGCGACGGCGGGATCGTCGCCCAGGGCGACCCGCAGGAGATCATCACCGCCGAGCTCGTCGAAGCGGTCTACGACCTGCCGTGCCGGGTCATCACCGATCCCGTCTCCGGCACGCCGTTGGTGCTCCCGCTCGGGCGGCGGGACCGGTGACCGGCTCCCCCGCTCGGCTCGTCGGGATCGGCCTCGTCGCGGACGGGCGCGGGCCTGCACTCGCGGCCGCGACCGTCCTCCTCATCGTGCACGCCCTGTCGGAGGCGGCGATCCCCGTCATCATCGGTGCGACCGTCGATCAGGCGGTGGTCCCCTCGGATCCCGTCGCCCTCTCGGTCTGGATGGGCGTCCTGGTGGGCACGTTCCTCGTCCTCACCGTCAGCTACCAGTCCGCGTCCCGCCTCATGGTGTCGGTCTACGGTCGCGGCGAGCAGGCCCTCCGACACCTCACCCTCTCGCGGATGCTCCGGCCACGACTGTCCCGACGGATCCTGAGCCCGGGTGAGGCCCTGACGGTCGTCACCTCCGACACGTATCGCGTCGCCGGCGTCGCGTGGTCGGTCGCACAGCAGTGCGCCACGATCGCCGCGATCATCGGCGCGGCGCTCGCGATGTCGGTGATCTCCCCGGTCGCCACGGTCGTGGTGTTCGCCGCCACCATCGGCATGATGCTCGTGATGCGCCTCGTCTCCAACCCGCTGGAGCTGCGCGGGCTCGCGGAGCAGCGGGCCGCGACGGAGGCGGGCGCGGTCGCCGCCGACTTCATGAGCGGGTTCCGGGTCCTCGTCGGCATCGGCGGGCGAGGCGAGGCCGAGCGACGATACCGGGCCGCCAGCGACGTCTCGAGACAGGCGGCGACCGTGGCCGGTCGCTCCCTCGCCACCTCCGAAGCGGTGAGCGGCACCCTGGCGGCGCTGGTGACGGCCGCCCTCGTGGGACTGTCCGCCTGGTTCGCCGCTGCAGGCCGCATCAGCATCGGCGAGTTGGTGACCGTGCTCGGGCTGGCGCAGTTCATCAGCGGCTACCTCGCGCAGGTCGGGTCGTTCCCGTCCAACTGGATCCACAAGCTGGCCTCCGCCAAACGGCTGGCCGCGGTCGTCGACGCCGACGACCTCCTCGACGAGCCCGTGGAGCCGGCTGGATCGTCCGCCAGCCCCGCGGGGGACGTCGTCCTGTCCTTCCGGGCGGGCGACGCCGAGCCCCGGGTGCATGTGCGGGCCGGCGAGCTGCTCGCCGTCCGTCCCACGGACAGCGACGCGGCGCGCTCCCTCTCCCGCCTGCTGGGCATGCGGACCCCCGCCGCCCGCGGCAGCGTCTCGCTCGCCGTCGACGGCGTGCTCGTCGATCAACAGGACCTCGACCCGGTCGCCTACCGCCGGCGGGTGCTCGCCCCGCCGCACGAGCAGCGGGTCATGAGCGGCACTCTGGCCGACGCGGTGCGTGGACACGGCATGACCGGCGACCCCGACCCGGCGTTCGTCGCCATGGCCGCGCTCGACGACGCGGTGGTCCAGCTCGGCGGCTGGTCGTCGCCGGTCGGCGAGGCCGGCCGACGGCTCTCCGGCGGACAGCGCCAACGCGTCGGGATCGCGCGGGCACTGCACGCCGAGGCGAAGGTGCTCGTCCTCGACGAACCGACGTCAGCGGTCGACGTACTGACCGAGACCCGCATCGCGCGTGCCCTGGCGGAGCACGACGGCACCGTCGTGGTCATCACGACCTCCGCCGTCCTCCTCAACGCCTGCGACCGGGTCGTCGGGGTCGGTCGCGGAGAGGACGCCGACCGTGGCTGATGAAGACATGACCTCCGAGACCACCGCCCGGCTGCCGGTCGCCGAGGCGGCTCGGGTCCGCGCCGTCGTCGCCGCCCTGCTGCGCCGACACCGTGGGCGGACCGCTGCCGTGGTGGTCCTGTTCCTCGCGGCCTCCGCCCTCGGGGTCGTGCTGCCCTCCAGCCTCGGGCGGGTCGTGGACGCCATCACCTCGGAGGCCGGGCCGTCCGTCGTCGCGGGCTGGGTCGCCGGAGCCGCCGTCGGCGCGGTCGCCGCGGTCGTGGTCATGCTCTGGGCCGTGCGCGTCCTCACCGGCCTCGTGCAGGACCTGCTCGCCGAACTGCGCGAGGAGGTGTTCGCCTCGGCCATGCGACTCCCGGTGAGCACCATCGACGACGGCGAGAGTGCCGACCTGCTGTCCCGGGTGACCGGCGACGTGGACGCCGTCGCCGAGGCCGGCGGTGGTGTCGCCCCCACCCTGCTGTCCGCCGGGTTCGCCATCGGCGTGTCGGTGATCGCGCTGGCCGCCCTCGACCCCTGGCTCGCCCTCGCAGGCCTCGCCGCCGCGCCGTGCTACGTCATCGGGACCCGGGCGTTCCTCCGACGCTCCCGGATCGTGTTCCGGGAGGTCCGCACGCGCGAGGCGTCGCGCAGCCAGGCCGTGTTGGACGCGGTCCACGGCGCGGAGACGCTGACCGCGTTCGCCGCCGCCGACCACGCGATCGAGCGCGTCGGCGAACGCGCGGCAGCGTCCATCGACGCGCAGATCGAGGGCGTGCGGGTGGCGAACCGGCTCTTCCGGTGGATCAACGGCGGTGAACTCGTCGGGCTGTCGGCGATCCTGGCGACCGGATTCCTGCTCCACGCGCAGGGGGCGGTCACCGTCGGCCTCGTGACCACGGCCGCCCTCCTGTTCCACCGACTGTTCGGCCCGGTCGGCCAGGTGATCTTCGGGCTCGACGACATCCAGCGCGCCACCGTGGGGCTGGCACGCCTCGTCGGGGTCATCGACCTCGCATCGGCGAGCTCGCCGACGGCCGGCTCACCGACCGACGACGGCAGCGGCGACGCAGTGGCGATCCGGGTGCGCGACCTCACGTT
The DNA here is from genome assembly GCF_030209505.1 of Plantibacter sp. LMC-P-059a. Classification (NCBI taxonomy): domain Bacteria; kingdom Bacillati; phylum Actinomycetota; class Actinomycetes; order Micrococcales; family Microbacteriaceae; genus Plantibacter; species Plantibacter sp. LMC-P-059a. Next base: position 43,978 of record NZ_JARVRZ010000001.1, read on the forward strand.
CCGGTACCCGACCACCGGACGCGGGATCGTCGGGGTCACGCTCGACGTCCCGCGCGGCACGACCACGGCACTCGTCGGCACCTCCGGTTCCGGCAAGAGCACCCTGGCTCGGGTCGTCGCGGGGCACCATGCACCGACGTCTGGGAGTCTGCACGTCGCCGACACCCCGTATTCCCTGTCGCAGGAGCTCCATCACTTCCGCGGCTCGATCGCCGACAACCTCCGGCTCGGGGCGCCGGACGCGAGCCAGGAGGAGATGGTCGCCGCGGTGCACGCCGTCGGCGCGGCATGGGCGGTCGCCGGACTCGTGGACGGTCCGACTCCGGACCCGACCGATTCGGTCGACGCGCCCGTGCCGCTGGACGAGGGCCGGATCCAGCAACTCGCGCTCGCCAGAGCCCTCCTGGCGGACCCGGCCATCGTGATCCTGGACGAGGCGACCGCCGACGTCGGGCTGCACCATCGTGCAGCCGTCGAAGCGGCGATGCTGCGGCTCCGGGCCGACCGCACCACCCTCCTCATCGCGCATCGGCTGGAGCAGGCGGCGACCGCCGACCGGATCGCGGTCTTCGCGGACGGCCGGATCATCGCGCACGGCACCCATGACGAACTGCTCGCAGCCCCTGGCGCCTACCGCGACTCCTGGCTCGCCCACCGCCAGCACGTCGCCGAACCCGCCGAATCCACCGAACCCGCCGACCCCATCGAATCCACCGACCCCATCCCAGAGCCGGAGCACCCATGAACATCCACCACGGCATCGTCACCGAGACGACCACCTTGAGCCCGAATCTGATCCGCATCACGCTCGGTGGTCCGGGCGTCGCCGACTTCATCAGCACCGGGACGGGCGACGAGTACGTCCGCGTCTTCTTCCCCCACGCCGACGACCCGACGGATGTCTCGTTGCCCCTCCCCGTCGGCGACTGGTGGGAGTGGCCCGAGGGCACCCCGCAGGCGCCGATGCGGACCTACACGGTCGCCGGCGCCCGTCCGGAGCGCGGCGAGATCGACCTCGACTTCGTCGCACACGACGCGGGCGTCGCCGGCCCGTGGGCGGTTCGGGCTCGGCCAGGGCACGTGCTCGGGCTGAACTCGCCGACCGGGCTGTACGACCCTCCGGAGGACACCGAGTGGCAGGTGTTGGTGGCCGACCTCTCCGGCCTGCCCGCCGTCCGCCGGATCGTCGCGCAGATGCCACGCGGTCTGCGGACTCGGGTGGTGCTCGAGGTGCCGTCCGAGCAGGACCGGATCGCGTTCGAGACGGGCCCCGATGTGCTGGTCACCTGGGTGGTCGGCGGGAACGGGCACGGACCGAGCGCACTCGGACGACTGGTCCGGAGCGTCGTCGACGAGCGCCTCCCCCTCGATCAGGGCTACGTCTGGGTGGCGGGTGAGACGGTCGCCCTCCGGGACGCGCGGAAGTACCTGCGCCGGGAGCTCGGACTGCCGGCCACGCGGTTCAAGGTCGTCGGCTACTGGACGCCGATCGCCGCCTGGGACGAGAAGTTCGCCGCCCTCCCCACCGACGTCCAAGCCGAACTCGACGCGATCTGGACCGCGACCGACGACGCCGAGCCCGAGGACGTCCAGATCCGGTTCGAGGAGCAGCTCGACCGACTCGGACTCTGAACCGCCGCACTCCGTCGAGCGCTCGCAGCGGCGCGTTCGACCGACGCTGACGGCGCAGGTTCCGGGACCCGCCGCCCGCCCTCGGATGCGAGCGCCGCGACCACTGCAGACTGGGAGGCACCCGCGGCGAGCAGGAGGAGCGCAGATGCCACGTTGGATCGGTCAGGGCGAGCGCCACCCCCGGCTCGGACTGGTGAGCCGGAGCCAGGGTCCGCTGGCGCTGGGGGTGGTCGTGGTCACCGCGATCGTCGGAGCCACGACGCCGGCGTTCCTGAACGTCAGAGAGCTGCAGCTGTCCTGGGTCGTCATGGGCCTGGCGCTCATCGCCACCCTCGCGATCCCATGGGAACGGCTCGGACGCTCCTGGGCGCTCGTCCTGGTCAGTGCGGACCTCGCCGTCGTCGGGCTCGTGACCCATGCGGTGTCGCCGATCCTCGGCGCATCGATCGTCCTGCTCGCCTTCCCGGTGTTGTGGCTGGCCCACGGCTTCGGTCGTCTCGGCGCCGCCCTCGCGCTCATCGGCAGCGTGCTCGTCATCTGGTTGCCGAACGTCCTCTACGGCGAGTACCCCGGGAGCGTCCAGGCCTGGAGCGAGCTGATCGCGCTCACGGTCTTGCTGCTGCTCGTCATCGTCGTCGTGAGTCTGCAGTCCGGACGGTTCGAGCGCGCCCAGGCGAGCCTCCGCGCCGAGGCCGACGCGAAGGTCGAAGCCCTCGCCTCGCAGAACCGGCTCGCCGTGATGCTCCGTTCCGTGGTCGCGGAGGTGAACGTCGGACTCGTCTTCTTCGACGAACACGGCGAGCAGATCCTCAACAACCGGACCTCCATCGAGCTCGCCGCGCTGGCCGGCTACGACCCGGCGACCGGGAGTGCACGCTTCGTCTGGGCGGCGGACGGTGTCACGCCACTGGCCCGCGAGGAACAGCCGGTGATCCGGGTCCTCGGCGGTCAGGACGTCCGCGACTTCTTCTATCGCGTGGGGCCGCCGGGCAAGCAGCGGGCCCTCGTCGCCAACGGCCGGTCCGTCCGCGATGCGACCGGCGCACCGCACGGAGCGGTCCTCGTCGGACAGGACGTGACCGAACTCACCGAGGCGGTCCGGATGCGATCCGAGTCGCTCACGAGCCTCAGCCACGAGCTGCGGACGCCGCTCACGAGCATCCTCGGCTACCTCGACCTCCTCGGTGACGACGACGACCTCGCTCCGCAGGTGCGCTCGCAGCTCGCCGTCATCCGCCGGAGCGCCGACCACCTCGGGCGTCTCGCGGAGCAGTTCCTCGCCGCCAGCGCACCGGAGCTGGAGCTCTCCACCGAAGCCGTCGACCTCGGTGCGCTCGTCGTCGACGCGGTCGCGGAGCGGCGACGCGTCGGACTCCCCACCGGCGTCGAACTCCGACTGGGAGCCCGTCCCGAACTGCGCCTCGACGCCGATCGCCGTCGGATCGAGGAGCTGCTCGCCATCCTGCTCGACAACGCGGCGGCGTACACGAGGGAGGGTGAGATCTTCGTGAGCGCCCGGTCGGACGGACGCGAGGCGGTCATCCGGGTCTCGGACACGGGGATCGGCATCCCCGAGGACGAACTCGCCTCCGTCTTCGAGCGCTTCCACCGGGCGGCGAACGTGCGGGAGGAGACCATCCGAGGGTCGGGGCTCGGACTCACCATCGCCCGGTCGATCGTCCGCGCGCACGGCGGCACGATCGAGGCGTTCGCGACGGGGAACCCCGGGACGACGATCCTGGTGCGGCTGCCGCTCCAGCGGGCCGACCCTGCAGGGGCGCCCAAGGTCGCGGATCCACGCTCACGACGCGTCGGCCCGGCCCGCCGTGGTGCAGATCAGGGCTGACGCCGGCTATCCCTCGAGCGCGTGGAGGACCGCGTCGTCGACGATGTGCGAGACGTGGACGTCGGCGACCTCGTAGTGGGCCTCCCGTCCGACGCGCTCCACGGACACGAGGCCCGCCGAACGCAGCGTCCGGAGGTGCTGCGACACCAGCGGTTGGGACAGGCCGCTCGCGTCCGCGAGCTGACCGACCGTGGAGGTGCCGGCGGCGAGGATCCGCAGCAGTCGGAGCCGCGACACCGAGGAGAGGGCCTTGAACAGTTCGGCAGCCGGTTCCAGATCCTCAGTCATCCCCCCATATAAGCAGACACGAATGGATCGCGGGTCCCAGATCGTCAGTACCCCGCCCGGACGGTCCACAGCCGATCAGCCCGGTCCGACGTCCGCTCAGCCGCGGTCGCTCACCCGAGGAGCTGCGCCAGAGCGATCCAGACCGTCGACTCCCCGGGAACCGCGTCGTCGAGGAGCGCACCGAGCACCACCGCATCGGAGGGTGCGCCGAGCGGATACGGCTCCGTGCCGAAGTTCGCCACCACCTGCCAACCGTTCGGTCGGGTGAACCGCAGGACGTCCTCCCGGCCGGTCTCGATCCAGTCGAGCTGTTCCCCGGTCTGCAGCAGTCGTCGCAGCCGGAGCGCCTCGCGGTACAGCGAGAGGGTCGACGTGGGATCCTGCGCTTCGACCTCGACCGCGTGCTGCGCGAACCACCGTGGTTGCGGCAGGTGCGCGACGGCGTCACCGAAGCCGAACGAGGCTCCGTCCGCCGTCCACGGCAACGGGACCCGGCAGCCGTCCCGCCCGAGGCCGTCATACGCTCCCCCACGGAAGAACGCCGGGTCCTGGCGTTCCTCGTCGGTGATCTCGGCGACCTCGTGCAGGCCCAGCTCCTCGCCCTGGTACAGGTAGGTGCTGCCCGGGAGTCCGAGGATGAGGAGGGTGGCGGCCCTCGCACGGCGCGCTCCGCGGTCCAGGTCGACCCCGTCGGGAGGACCACCGGCAGCCACCCACTCCGTGCCCTGCTTCACCGGGCGCCCGGCCAGGGGCGGGAGCCCGTACCGCGTCGCGTGCCGGGTGACGTCGTGGTTCGAGAGCACCCATGTGGTGGATGATCCGGACGCCTGCGCCTGCGCGAGGTTGTCCGCGATGACGGTCCGGAACTCGGTCGCGTCGAAGTCGGCTTCGAGCAGGTCGAAGTTGAACGCCTGCCCGAGCCCAGCCGCCGACGCGTACTTCGCGCGCCGCTCGGGGGTGCTCACCCACGCCTCGGCGACGGCGGTGCGCGGCGGGTCGTACTCGTCGAACACCCGACGCCACTCGGCGTACACCTCGTGCACGTCATCGCGGTCGAGCAACGGGTGGGCGCCGTCCTGCGGGATCAGCTCCAGTTCCGCGCGACTCGGCAACGGCTCGGAGAAGTCCTTGGTGAGCATGTGCGCGACGTCGATCCGGAAGCCGTCCACGCCCCGATCCGACCAGAACCGCAGGGTCTTCAGGAAGTCCTCGCGCACCTCCGGGTGATCCCAATCGAGATCCGGCTGCTCGGTCGCGAAGTGGTGGAAGTACCACTGGCCGTCCGCCACCCGCTCCCAGGAGGAACCGCCGAAGACGGACTCCCAGTCGGTGGGCGGCTCCTCACCCGACTCGCCGGTGCCCTCCCGGAAGAGGTACCGCGCTCGCGCGGCCGAGCCGCGACCGGCCGCCAGCGCCTCCTGGAACCAGGCGTGCCGGTCGGAGGTGTGGTTCGGCACGATGTCGACGATGACCCGGATACCGCGCTCGTGCAGGGCGGCGATGAGCTCGTCGAAGTCCGCCAGGGTGCCGAGCCGCGGGTCGACGTCACGGTAGTCCGCGACGTCGTACCCGCCGTCCGCCAACGCCGAAGGGTAGAACGGGCTGAGCCAGATCGCGTCGATGCCGAGCGAGTCGAGGTAGTCGACCCGCGACCGGATGCCCGGCAGGTCCCCGAGTCCGTCGCCGTCCGCGTCGGCGAAGCTCCGCGGATAGATCTGGTAGACGGCGGCCTGGCGCCACCAGGTGGCGGCGGCCGTCTGCTGGTCGTCGACGAGGTCGGCATCGGTCATGGTGTGTTGTCCCTCGGTCGCTCGGGTCGTGTCGGCGGTGCGTGGTCGGGTCGGCGTGGAGACGCCGGCGTCATCCCTTGACCGCCCCCTGGGTCACGCCGGACATGACCCAGCGCTGCGCGAACAGGTAGGCGATGATGGCCGGCGCCATGGCCATGAGATAGGAGGCGAAGGCGACGTTGTAGTTGCTGCTGAACTGCGTCTGGAAGAGGTTCTGCCGCACCGGGAGGGTCTGCAGGCTCGCATCCGAGATGATCAGCGACGGCATCATGAAGTCGTTCCAGGCGTACAGGAACGCGAAGATGCCGACCGTCGCACTCATCGGTGCCAGGAGCGGGAAGATGAGCCGCCAGAACGTCTGCCAGGTGCTCGCGCCGTCGATCCGGGCGCTCTCCTCCAGCTCGATCGGGATCGACCGGAGGAAGGCCGTGAACAACAGCACGCTGAAGCTCAGCTGGAACATCGTCGCGAGGATGATCACGCCGAAGGGGTTGTCGAGTCCAACGCGGCCGGTGAGCTGGATCTGCGGGAGCGCCACCACCGGGAAGGGGATGAACATCGCCGCGAGCAGGTAGAAGAACGAGAAGCGGAACAGGCGCCGGTCCCAGTTGCGCACGATCGCGTACGCCGCGAAGGAGGCCAGGATGATCGTCGCCACCACGGTCCCGGCGGTCACGAGGAGGGACATCGCGAAGCCCACGGGGAACTTCGTGAGGGTCCACGCCTGGACGAACCCGTCGATGCTGAACGGTGCCGGCAGCGAGAAGGCGTTCCCGTCGACCGATTGGGTGTCGGTCTTGAACGCCATCGAGATGGTCACGTAGAGCGGAAGGAGCACCGTCACGGCGCAGAGCAGCAGGATGACCGTCGTCGACCAGCTGACGCGCTCCCCCTTCGTGCGTTGCTTCGTGCTGGCGTTCGCCGTCGTGATGGATCGGGTGCTGAGTGCGGTCGGGGTGGCCATCAGAGTGCGTTCCTTCCGCGCGTCGCCGACAGTTGCACGAGGGCGATGATGATCGTGATGATGAAGAAGAGGGTCGCCGTGGCCATCTGGTAGGCGTAGTCACCGGTCTGGAACCCACGGATGATGGTCATCGAGATGCTCCGCGTGGAGGTACCCGGACCACCGTTCGTCAGGCCGACGATGATGTCGTAGGCGTTCAGGTAGTTCTTGAAGCCGAGGATCACGTTGATGACGACGTACCCCATCACCAGCGGCAGCGTGATCCGCAGCAGCTGCTGACGCTTGTTCGCGCCGTCCAGAGACGCCGCCTCGTACACGTCGCCGGGCACCGCGAGCAGGCCGGCGATGTAGATGAGCAGCGTGCCGGGGATCGACTGCCAGGCCGTGACGATGACGATGCCGAGCCAGGCGAGGTCCGGGTTGGAGAGGATGCTCGTCTCGAGGAAGGGGATCCCCAGCGCGGAACCGGCGGAGGGCACCGAGTTCATGAACAGGAACTGGAACACGTAGGCGATGATGATGCCCGAGATCACCATCGGGATGACGAAGACCCCGCGGAGTCCCATCTTGAACTTGATCTTCGAGGTCAGTCCGACGGCGAGCAGGAACGCGATGACGTTCACCACGATCACGGTCACGAGCGAGAACCCGAAGGTGAAGAGGAAGCTGGTGAGGATCGCGGGGTCGCTGAACGCGGCGATGTAGTTCGTGAACCCGATGAACTCGTAATCGCCGATGCCGATGGAGTCGGTGAAGCTGAAGACGATGCCGACGACACCGGGGACGGTGATCGCGAGCGTGAACAGGACGACGGCCGGGAAGAGGAAGAGGTAGTAGATCGGTTCGACGCGCTTGCGGCTGCGGCGGACCTTCGGGTCTCCCCCGGTCACGATAGCGGTGGTGGCGCTCATTCGGATCCCTCCTTGGCCGACACGGGCGGCTGTCTGAACGCGAGTCGGGCCCAGTCCGCGTCCATGGTGCGGAGCATCGACGCCGCGTTGGTGCCGAGGACCAGCGATTGCGCGTAGTTCTCGGTCGGGATGGCCCGCGGGTTCAGCACACCGGGGCCCTGGTAGAACGCACCGGCGTCGTAGTACGGGATCATGCCGGCCACACGCGGGTCGTCAGGAGCCGTGCCGTCGTCCGTCGGGACGAAGCCGAGCTGCGACTCGTTGTACGCCTGGATGACCTCCGGCTGGTACAGGTACTCGAGGAAGTCGCGGGCACCCTCCGGGTTCTTCGCCTCCTCGGGGATGATCGTCACGAGGTCGAGGTTCACGCGGACCTTCAGGTCCTTCGGGTCCTCCGTCATCGGCAGGGGGAAGGTGCCGAGGTCCAGGTCGGGTGCGGTGAGTTCGATCTGGCTGAACGCCCACGGCCCCTGCAGGTACATGGCGCCCTGGCCTTCGGCGAACGCGACGTTGCCGGCGTCGTAGGTGCGACTCGGCGCATCAGGCTGCGTGTACTCCTTGGCCAGCAACTGCATCTTCTCGATGGGCTCGAGGAAGTCCTTCTCGAAGGAGACCGGCGCGTCCGGCCCCACCTCGGTGCCCTCCTCCGCGAGCCGGTCGTAGAACTCGGGGATGTCGACGGCCCCGCCGACCGCGTAGTCGAACCAGCCCTGGTTGGCGGTCCAGGCGTCGGCGAACGTCGCGTAGAACGGCGCCACCCCGGCGGCCTTGAGGGCGTCGGAGACGGCGATGAGTTCACTCCACGTGGTCGGCACCTCCAGACCGTTCTCGGCGAAGATCGTCTTGTTGTAGATGACGGAGGCGGCCATCACCGAGTAGGGCAGCGCACTCGTGCGGCCCTCGCAGACGCCGTACTGGTCGAGCAACGGCTGGAGGTCGTCCCGGATGGTGGCCGCGGCCGCCGTGTCGGACAGGTCGGAGAGCGCACACCGCTCCACGAAGCGGGAGACCTCGTGGTTGTAGTTCGAGAGCATGAGGTCCGGCGGGTTGCCTCGGACGAAGCTCGCGGCCAGCGGATCAGGCCCCGAGGTGTCCATCACGACCTCGTACTGCTGCTGCGAGGCGTTGTAGTCGGCGACGGCCTGGTTCATGAAGGTGAACGCCTCGCGCTTGCTGAAGGTGAAGTGGACGGTCTCCCGGCCGTCGCTCGAGCAGGCGACGAGGGTGCTCGCGACCAGGAGTCCGGTCGCCACCCCCGCCGTGACGCGTAACGCGCGTTTCAGTTGGGTCGACATCATTGTCCTTCCACGCGATCCGACCGGACCGCTGACTAAATACGGAGAGCAAATCAACTCATGTCGGACACTCTGCCATCCGCGTGCGGCAGGGTCAAGCATCGGTTCGATCACGCCGATCCGAGCTGTGCGGACGTGATCGTTCACGGTCGAGCGCGCCGGGCGGGCCGGTGCCGTCCGGCTGCGCCCCGGACCGATATCGTTGACGCTCATGGACGCGACGACGAGCCTCACCGGACCTCCGGTGCTACGAGCCACGAACCTCGCCGCCGTCCTGGCCCACGCCTGGGCCGAGTCGGCGTTCACCGCCGCCGACGTCATGGCGGCGACCGGCCTGTCCCGATCAACGGCGATCGCCCTCTGCGACGACCTGATCGACCTCGGCTGGTTCACCGAACTCGACGACGCACGGCAGGCGGGCGTCGCGTATCGCAAGGGACGTCCCGCGCGACGCTACGAACTGCACGATGCGGCCGGGGTCGTCGTCGGAGTCGACGCGGGCGCCCACTCCATCACGACGATCGCCGCGGACCTCCGCGGGCGGGAACTGGCGCGCTCGCACCGGGCCATCGACCCGGCCGCCGACGCGGAGGAACGCGTCTCCGTGGTCGACGCGGCGATCGCCGAGGTCCTGCAGTCCGACGGCGCCGGGAGACCGCTCTGCATCACCCTGGGCGTACCGGCCCCGATCGACGCGCTCGGGCGCTCCCCCGAAGGCAACGTGTTCTGGGAGCGCATGAACCCTCGGCTGGGCGAACGCCTCCGCGACCACGGGTGCGTGGTGCTCACGGACAACGACGCCAACCTCGCCGCTGTGGCGGAGGGCGCGCTCGGCGCGGGTGCGGGCCTCGACTCGTACATCACCGTGATGACGGGAGAACGGCTCGGGGCCGGCTACGTCCTCGACGGGCGTCTCGTGCGCGGCCGAGGGCGGGCGGGCGAACTGCATCTCCTCGACCTTGTCGACGGTGTCGGTTCTGCGCGGGGCTTCGCCGCGGTGCTCCGCGACTGGGGTCGTGCCCATCGCGAGAGTGGCGGCCTGCCCGAGAGCAGCCCGCTGAGCCGGCTCCCCGTCGAGCGGGTCGATGCGTCGTCGGTCCTGGCGGCGGCCGATGACGGCGACGAGGCGGCGCTCGACCTGGTCCGGCGGTTGGCAGATCGGGTCGCGCGGATGAGCGCCGTCCTGGGCGGACTCCTGGACGTGGAACGGATCGTGTTCGCCGGGGCGATCGCGCCCTCCATGTCCTTGCTGCTCGGGATCGCCTCGGAGCGCATCCCCGTGTACATGAGCGCGGAACCGCCGCTGCTCGTGGCGTCGACACTCAGCGCGGACATCGTGGCGCAGGGGGCGGTTGTCACCGCCGTCGACCATGTCCGGCGCAACGCGCTGCGCATCGACCTCGCCCGCTAGGTTCCGCGCTCAGTCGCCCGGCGTTTGTCGCAGCACCGGCTGACCGTCCGAACCGCGGGGCGGTGGAACACCCCGGCCGGACGGTCATCCGGTGCCGCGATCAGCGCGCCTCGGCCGCTCGACGGCGGCGGACGACCAGCCAGGCGCCTGCCGCGAGGAGCAGGCCTGCCAGACCCAGGAACCCGACGACCGAGACACCGGTGGTCGAGAGCGAGCCCGGCCCGGTCCCGCCCGCGGCCGGCGTTCCGGCGGTCGGACTCCCGTCGGCAGCCAGGACGGTCAGCGCCGCCTCCGCCATGATCCCGGAGTCCGCGCCCAGTGCCTGCAGCGTGTGGGCACCGGGGTCCACCGAAGCGGGAACCCGCAACGTGGTCGTGAACGCACCCGACGCGTCCGCGACGACCGTCCCGAGCTCCGTCGGGGTGGAGAAGAGGGTGAGCCGCACCTGCTCCCCCGCGGTGAAGCCGGAGCCGGACACCGAGAACGACGCTCCGACCCGCACCGACGCCGCATCGATCGTCAGCGTGCCCTCGGCACCGGGCACCGCGATCCGCTGCGGGCCCACACTCTCGAGCGTCGGGACGACCGGGTTCATCAGGCCGGTCTCCGGGTCGAACGTCAGCCGGTCGATCGTCGTCTCGCGGTGCTGACCATCGCCGCCAGGGATGGCGAACCGGTGGTAGACGATGTACCAGTCGTCAGTGCCCGGCACGTTCAGGATCGAGCTGTGCCCGGTGGCGAGGATGCCGAGTTCCGGTCGTTTCTGCAGAATCACGCCGTGGGCGGTCCACGGCCCGTCGACGCTCGTCGCCGTCGCGTAGCCGACCCGGTAGTTCTCCGAACCGGTGTCGTCGATCGAGTACGTCAGGTGGTACAGGCCGTCCCGGTAGTTGACGAAGGCCCCTTCGCGGAAGTCGGTCAAGCCGTCGATCCGCTTGAGCGTGTCCGCCTTGATGGACAGCATGTCGTCCGACAGCTCCGCGTACACGGGCGAACCGTTGCCCCAGAACAGGTAGCTCTTCCCCGTCACCGGGTCCGTGAAGGTGGCCGGGTCGATCGCCTGTCCCGAGGTCACCGCCTCGTCGTTCAGGATCATCGCGTCCGGCTGCGCGGTGAACGGGCCAGTGGGGCTGTCCGCGACGGCGACACCGATGGTCTTGCGGTCGACGGAGGCGTTGTGGCCGCTGAAGTAGAAGAAGAACTTGCCGTCCTTCTCCCCGATCGTCGGCGCCCAGGCGTTGCCCGAGGCCCACGGCACGTTCCCGTTCGCGCCGTCGAGGGTCAGGATCGGCTCCGCCGAACGCTCCCAGTCGACGAGGTCCTTGGACGACCAGACGAAGAACTCCTTGCCACCCCAGCCGGCGAAACCGTCCGAGGTCGCGTAGAGATAATACGTGTCGCCCCAGGCGAAGATGTTCGGATCGGCATACAGGCCTGGAATGACCGGGCTCTTCATCTCGACCGCGCGCATCGTCCAGGTGACCGGGTCACCGGAGGTCGGCGTGAGCGTCACGGTGGCTGGACTGCTCAGGTCGACGGCGGTTCCCGAGGCGGGGCTCGCCGTGACACCGGCCACGGTCGTGAAGGTCGGGCTGAGCGCCGTGCGGTCGGTTCCAGGCCGCACCGGGAAGACGACCTCGTGGCGGTCGTTGTCGATGATCGGGGCGGTCTTCAGCACGTCCTCCTCGAGACCGATGTCGGTGAGTGCGGCGCTGTTCCCTGAGCCGGCCAGCACCTCGTCCGCCGAGAGCGCCCGGTTGTAGATCGCGAACTCGCGGAACGCGCCCTTCAGTCGGTTGTCGCCGTCGTAGTTGGAGCGACCGAGGTAGTTGGCGCTCGTCCATCCGGCGCCGATGTCACCCGGATCGGACGTGACGGTCCCGGTCCCGACGGCGATCCCGTCGAGGTAGATCGTCGCCGTCGTGCCCTGCAGCGTGTAGGTCAACGTGGCCCAGCGTCCGCGCGTGAGGTCCTTGCCCTGCGACACGGTCTGCTCGGTGCTCCAGTTGCCGGTCGCGAGACTCGTCCGGTACGCGTTCCCGGTGCTGAACAGATAGCCGTTCCCGGAACCGTCCGTGGTGTTCCCGAGTCCGTAGATGAAGTACGGGTTGGCCTGCGTCGGGTCGATCCAGACCTGGGCCTCCACGGTGACGTCGGTCACGCCGGCGAGCAGGTTGTCGGGCAGTTTGACGTAGTCGTCTTCGCCGTCGAGCTGCAGTGCGCCGTCGGAGAAGGAGGCGCCACCCTCGACCGTGGCGTCGAGGCCGTTACCGGACACGTCGTTCAGGGTCGATCCCGCGGATCCTGTGAAGTCGTAGCGGACGATCTCGCCGTCCTCGTTCGCGGGCACCGGTTCGGCCACACCGCCGAGGCTGTCCTGGAGCTTTTGCAGTTCGGCTGCCGTCACGGGGAGCACCGTGCCGTGCCGCGGGCTCGCGGGGAGGTCGTAGTCCTTCGCCACTTGCCAGTCCGGGTTCGCGATGTCCTCGGTCTCGAGCGGGATGTAGCCGCGTCCGCCGTACTCGTCGACGAAGAGGTAGAACTTGTCGCCGTTGACGTCGCCGGGGTTGGCGGCGAACGCCGTCGGCCCCTCGACCGCGCTCGTGCCGGCGTCGCGACCGATGCAGCTGTCGAGCACCGTCCAGGACTCGAGCGTGGCCCGCAGGTCCGTCGAGGACTCCTGGATGATGTCGGCGCACCCGGTGCCACCGGCACCCTCGTCCTTGGTGAAGCGGTAATAGGTGTCGCTCGACTTGATGACCGTGGAGTCGATCCGCGAGACGCGCTGGTCCTGCCAGACCTGCGGGTCGCTGAAGGTCGTGAAGTCGCGCGTGGTCGCGTACATCATGCGGTGGTAGCTGTTCCCGGTGTGGTCCGGGTCGTCGGCCCCGTAGAGCGACGAGGCCCAGAACACGACGTACGCACCGATGGTGTCGTCGTAGTAGGCCTCGGGTGCCCAGGTGTTGCCGGCGTTCTCGGGGGCGACCTCGATGTGCCGCTGGTCGGACCAGGTCACGAGGTCGTGGGACTCCCACACCTCGAGGTAGTGGCTACCCTGACGGACCGAGTCACCCCAGGACGTGCCACTGCCGATCGAGAGGTCGGTGGCGATGAGGTAGAAGGTGTCGCCCTCGGGAGAACGGATGAGGAACGGGTCGCGGAGGCCCTTCGTCCCCTCGTCGGAGGTGAGGACCGGGCGTCCGGCGTTGAGCTCGTTCCAGTCGAGCGCGTTGTTGCCCTCACTCGCGGCGAAGTAGATGTTCTCGCCGGCGAGGGAGTTGCCGGTGAAGTAGGCGAAGGCGTAGCCCTCGTAGTCGGGCGTCGCGATCGCGGCGCGGACGGTCGCCGTGAACTCGCGCGTCGCGGTGGCCTCGCCCTGCCGCAGGGTGGCGGTCAGGGTGACGGTGGTGTCGGTGGCGGGGCGCGAGACCACGCCGTCCGTGGCGATCACGGCGGGGTCGGAGGACGTCCACTCGATCGTGATCCCCTCCGGTGCGCCCGGCAGCGTCAGGTTGCCGCGGACGTCGTCGACGTTGGCGATCGAGAGGGAGGCGGCAGCGGCGTCCAGCACCTCCTGCGCCGTGGGGGCGGCTCGGAGACCCGTCTGGGACGTGGACGTCAGGGAGGTCCCCGGCGCCGCGGCGGCAGCGCCGGAGACGCCGACGAGCGGCAGGATCAGGGTCGCGACGCAGGTCGCGACGACCGTTTTGAGGCGCAGTCGAGGCATGGGGGTTGGTTCTCCTGGTTCGGCTTCGTTGTCGAGCGGGGATGGAACGGTGGTGCTGCGGTCGCGGGGGCGACCGGGGTGTCAGGTCTTGCGCTTGCGCGAGACGACGAGTCGCTGGAGGAGGACGAAGACGAGCAGGATGCCGCCGGTGATGATCGTCGTCGCTTCCGGTGGGATGCTGCCGTCACGGGTGATGAGGACGTTCATGAGTCCGAGGACGAGCGCGCCGACGACGGACCCGAGGACGAACCCCGCGCCACCGGTGAGCAGCGTGCCACCGATGATGACCGCGGCGATCGCGTCGAGCTCCCACCCGACACCGGTGATGTTCTGGGCGATGCCGAGCTTCGAGGTGTAGACGACGGCGGCGAGGCCGGCCAGGGTGCCGCTGATGATGTAGACCATGAGCTTCGTCCGGACGACGGGCAGACCCATGAGGAGGGCCGACTGCTCCGAGCCGCCGATCGCGTACACGGTGCGACCGAGGCGGGTCTTGTGCAGGACGACGAAGGCCGCGGCGACGACGATGAGCGCGATCACGACGTTCGGGGTGGTGATGAGGTCGTTGATCTTCGGGCCGTCGATCACCTTCCACTCGGTCGAGAGCGAACGGATCGGCGAGCCGTCGTCGAGGCGCTCGGGGGTCGTGCTGAGCATCGACGCCAGGCCGCGTCCGAGGAACATCATCGCGAGGGTGGCGATGAAGGGTTGCACGTTGAAGTACTGCACGAGCACGCCTGAGAAGACCCCGAAGGCGGACCCGATGAGGACCATGATCACCATCACGGCGATCGGGTTCCAGCCCGAGTTCGCGAGCATCACCCCGACGAGACTGCTGATGGCGATGATCGCGCCGACGGAGAGGTCCACGCCCCCGGTGAGGATCACGAAGGTGAGCCCGACGGCGAGGATGATCAGGTAGGCGTTGTTGATCAGCAGGTTCGAGATGGTGCTCGCCTGGACGATGCGCCCGTAGGCGACCTCGCCGTACACGACCATCCCGATGAAGATGACGACGGCCGCCAGCGTGGGCAGCGTCTCGAGGTTCGGCGTCAGACGCGCCAGCAGCGTCCGCCTCGGGGGCGCCGACGCGTCGAGCGTCGGTCGTTCGCTGAGGGTGCTCATGCGGACACCGTTTCCTTTCGCGTGGGGACGGACGCGGGTGGCGTCGTCCGGGAGTTCCGACGGGCGAACAGGGCTCGCACCCGCTGGGACTGGAGGAGGCAGATGATCACGATGACGACCGCCTTGAAGGCCGGCGTCGCCGACGAGGGGATGGACAGGAACACGATCGTCTTGTCGAGCGTGGCGATGAGGAGTGCCCCGATGACGCTGCCGGTCAAGGAGAACTTGCCGCCGGCGAGCGAGGTGCCGCCGATGACGACGGCGAGGATCGCGTCCATCTCCGCGTTCAGGCCGGTCTTCGCGACCTCGACGGTCATGACGCTGGCCGTGCTGAAGATGCCGGCGACACCCGCCAGGACCGCGCTCACGATGTAGACCGCGATGAGGATGCCGATCGGCCGGATCCCCGCCATCCGCGCGGCCCGCGGGTTGATGCCGATGGACTCGATCATGAGCCCGAGCGCGGTGCGCCGCACGAGGACGGCGACGATCGCGACGATGACCCCGGCGATGATGAAGACCACTGGGAACCCGAACACCGTGCCGTTCGCGAGCCACCGGAAGGGCTCGTTCGTCGCCGAGGTGTTCTGACCGGAGGTGATGACCTTCGCGAGGCCTCGGCCGGCGAGCATCGTGATCAGGGTGGTGATGAACGGCTGCAGGCCGACGATCGAGACGAGGACGCCGTTCACCGTTCCGAGGAAGGCGCTGATGGCGAGCGCGAGCAGGGCCGCGACGATCGCCGTCCCGGCGTCACCACCGCTCTGGTTGCTCATGAACTCCATCGACACGGCGCCGGAGACGGCCATCACGGATCCGACCGAGAGGTCGATACCGCGGGTGGCGATGACGAGGGTCATGCCGACCGCGATCATCATGATCGGGGCGCTCGCGCGGAGGATGTCGATCGGGTTGCCCGACAGGTTGCCGGTCGTGCCGTTGACGGAGACACCGAGGTAGCCGGGGTCCTTCACGAGGTTGATGACGAGGAGCAGCAGCAGCGTCACGATTGCCCAGATGTAGGGCTGGTGGACGATGGTGCTGACGATGCCGCGGGCGGAGGAGCCGGAACGCGCCCGACCCTGACTGGTGGCGCTCACGTGGCGCTCCCTTCGGTGGCGATCAGGTCGACGATGGTGTCTGCGGTGACCTCGGGTCCGTTGACGATCTCGCCGATCTTACGATGATCCTTCAGCACGACGATGCGCTCGCTCAAGCGCACGACCTCCTCGAGCTCGGAGGAGATGAAGACGACCGACATGCCGTCCTCGGCGAGAGCGGCGATGGCCTCCTGGATCTCGGCCTTCGCGCCGACGTCGATGCCGCGGGTGGGTTCGTCGAGCACGATGAGCTGCGGCTTCGTCGCGAGCCACCGGCCGAGGAGCACCTTCTGCTGGTTGCCGCCGGACAGGTTCTTGATGGGACGTTCGGGGTCGGACGGGCGCACGTTGAGTTCGAGCAGGTACTTGTCGCACAGCTCGTTCTGCTCCCGACGGGAGAGCGGGCGGGCCCACCCTCGGCGGGCCTGCACGGCCAGGATGAGGTTCTCGCGCACGGTGAGGTCGCCGATGATGCCCTCGTCGCGACGGTTCTCCGTCGAGAAGGCGATCTTCTTGGACAGCCCGGCCATGGGGGTGTGCACCTCGGCCGGGGATCCGTCGATGGTGACGGAACCGGAGTCTGGTCGGTCGGCCCCGTAGATGAGGCGGCCGAGTTCGGTGCGTCCTGAGCCGAGGAGTCCGGCGAGGCCGACGACCTCGCCGGCGTGCACCTCGATGTCGACGGGGTCGATCGAGCCCTTCCGGCCGAGCTCGGTGGCGCGGTAGAACGCTGGGGCGTCCGCAGCGCCGGTGCGCCCGCGGTTGGAGCCGAGGGCGGCGAGCGTGCCGTAGTCCTTCCCGATCATCTTCGAGATGAGTTCGGTCCGATTCAGTTCCGACGTCAGGTACTCACCGACGAACTCGCCGTTGCGGAGCACCGTGAGCCGGTCGCTGATCGCGTAGACCTGATCGAGGAAGTGGGAGACGAAGAGGATCGCGACGCCCTGGTCGCGCAGTCGGCGCATGACCTGGAAGAGGCCCTCGACCTCGTTGGCGTCGAGGCTGGAGGTCGGTTCGTCGAGGATGAGCACCTTCGACTTGGTGACCATGGCCCGGCTGATCGCGACGAGCTGTTGCAGCGCGAGCGAGATGCTCGAAAGCGGCTGCTTGGGGTCGATGTGGCCGAGACCGAGGCCGACGAGCGCTTCGTGCGCCGCCTCGTGGGTCTTGCGCCAGTTGATGCCGAACGGTCCGCGGACCTCGTGGCCGAGCATCACGTTCTCTCCGACGGTGAGGTTGTCGCAGAGGTTCACCTCTTGGTAGACGGTGGAGATGCCGGCGCTCTGGGCGTCGGCCGTCCCGGAGAAGGAGCGCGGCCCGCCCGCGACGAGGATCGAACCGGAGTCGATCTTGTACACGCCGGTGAGGGCCTTGATGAGCGTCGACTTGCCGGCGCCGTTCTCACCCATGAGGGTGTGGACCTCGCCGGGGAAGAGGCGGAAGTCCACGTCTTGCAGGGCTTTGACGCCCGGGAACTCGATGGAGATGTGCTGCATCTCGACGATCGGCTCGGTGATTGCCATGTCTGCCTGGTCGTTCTGCCGGGTCGTCCGGCGTCGTCGCTGGGGAGCGTGAGCCCCGAGAGGTGTGGGCCGGTCGCCCGGCAGCGATGGGGGTGCGCTGCCGGACGACCGGGGTTCATCAGTACGCGCGGGTGGGAAGCGCTTCCTTGGCCGCGTCGGGCGAGTCGAACGTCACGCTCGGCACGACGATCTCGGACTCGACCGAGTCGCCGGCGAGTGCCTTCTTGACCACGTCGATGGCGGTGTCACCGAACAGCGGGTTGTACTCCGCGACGAAGCTCAGACGACCGGCCTCGAGGGCCTCGAGAGCCGCCTTCGTGCCGTCGATCGTGATGATCTTGACGTCGGTGCCGGGCTTCAGGCCGGCCTCCTCCACGGCGAGGGCTGCGCCGAGGCCCATCTCGTCGTTCTGTGCGAACACGAGCTGCACGTCGTTGTTGTTCGCCTTGAGGATCGTCTCGAAGACGCTCTTCGCCTCTTCGGTGGACCAGTTGGCCGA
Organism: Plantibacter sp. LMC-P-059a; assembly: GCF_030209505.1. NCBI lineage: Bacteria > Bacillati > Actinomycetota > Actinomycetes > Micrococcales > Microbacteriaceae > Plantibacter > Plantibacter sp. LMC-P-059a. Next base: position 62,089 of record NZ_JARVRZ010000001.1, read on the forward strand.
CTGCGACTCGAGCTTCGTGAAGTTCGGGTCGATGGTCTCGTCCCAGCCCTTGTTGCGGTCGTTCACGACGGAGAGGCCGGGAGGGCCCTCGAGCACGACGTACTTCGCGCCGTCGGGGAACTGACCGTTCGCCCACTCGGCGGCGGAGCCCGAGATACCGACGTTGTCTGGGGCGATCCGGCTCGTGTAGAGCTCGGTGTCGTTCGGCTCGATGCCGCGGTCGAGGAGGACTACGGGGATCTCGGCCTCCTTCGCGCGCTTCAGGACGCTCTCCCAGCCGGTCGCCTCGGTGGCGGACAGCAGGATGGCGTCGACGCCCTCGTCGATGAACGAGGTGAAGGCGGTGATCTGCGAGTTCTGGTCGCCGTTCGTCGCCGGTGCGTACTTGAGGTCGAAGCCGTTCTCCTTCGAGAACGAGTCCTGGATGTTCTTCTCGTTCGCGGTACGCCATCCGCCCTCGGGCCCGACGGCCACGAAACCGATGGTGGTGAGTTCGCCGTCTCCACCGGCGTCGCCGCCAGCGCTTCCGGAACCACCGGAGCAGGCGGTCGCGCTGATCGCGATGGCACCGACGAGAGCGAGGCCCGCGATGGCGCGGACACGTGCTGTTCTGAACATTGATCTCCTCCTTGAGACCCGCGGTCCCGACATCGGGACGCGGTGTGAATGCGATGTGTGCTGCTGGTGCAACGCCGGTGTGCACTGATTGTTAGCGATCACAATTGCGTTGTGCTGAACATTAGCCAGGGCCTCGACACCATGTCAACAGGCAATGTGAGCCCTCACATTCCTCCGCGATGCACTCCCCCGACAGCTGTCGCTCGCGCTAGAGTCGGGGTCGTCGGCGTCCACCCGACCACCCGCCTCGATGGAGAGTCACCCATGACCACACCCGCGCCGCTCGTGCACCTGCGCGGCGTCTCCGTGCGGTTCCCGGGTGTGCAGGCCCTCGACGACGTCGAGCTCCGCCTCTTCCCGGGCGAGGTCCACGCCCTCATGGGCGAGAACGGTGCCGGCAAGTCCACGCTGGTCAAGGTGCTGACGGGTGTCCACCACCTCGACGCCGGCCGCATCGGGTTCGACGGCCGTGACGTGTCCTTCTCGAGCGTCGCCGATGCCCAAGCGCACGGGATCAGCACGGTGTACCAGGAGGTCAACCTCCTCCCCAACCTCACCGTCGCGGAGAACATCCTGCTGGGTCGTGAGCCACGGCACGCCTGGGGCGGGATCTCAGGGCGACGCATGCGCGAGCGTGCCAGGGAGCTGCTGGCGTCCGTCGGCCTCGACATCGACCCGGCGTCACAGCTGTCGACCCATCCGCCGGCCGTCCAGCAACTCGTCGCGATCGTGCGCGCGATCGCGGTGCGCACCCGGGTGCTCGTCCTCGACGAACCGACCTCGAGCCTCGACACCGACGAGGTCACCGAACTCTTCCGGATCATCTCGATCCTCAAGGCCGAGGGGGTCGCGATCCTCTTCATCTCCCATTTCCTCGACCAGGTCTACGAGATCTCCGATCGTCTCACCGTGCTGCGGGAGGGCCGCCTCGTCGGTGAGTACCTCCCCCACGAACTGCTGCGCATCGACCTCGTCCACAAGATGATCGGCAAGGAGCTCGCGACCTTCGACGAGATCCGTCGCGGGCTCGACACCTCCGACGAGGGCGACTCGCTCGACGGCGAGGAACCGTTCGTCGCCGCGATCGGCCTCGGGCGTCAGGGAGGCGTCGAACCGATCGACCTGAAGGTCTACGAGGGCGAGATCGTGGGGATCGCCGGCCTGCTCGGGTCCGGCCGGACCGAACTCGCCAGGCTCCTCACCGGGGTCGACCGGGCGGACACCGGGTCCGTGGAGGTGGCCGGCACACCGACCCGCCTCGGGACCCCGCGACGGGCGCTCAAACAGCGGATCGTCTACGCCTCCGAGAACCGGCGGACGGAGGGTATCATCGGCGAGCTCAGCCTCCGCGACAACATCGCCCTGGCCCTGCAGGCCGACCTCGGCTGGTTCCGCCGGATCCCCCTGCGGCGGCAGAACGAACTGGCCGAGAGCTACATCCAGGCGATGGGGATCCGACCCGCGAACCCCGATGCGCTCATGAAGGAGCTCTCGGGTGGCAATCAGCAGAAGGTGCTCCTGGCGCGGTGGTTGGCGCTCGCCCCGCGGCTCCTCGTGCTCGACGAACCGACACGCGGGATCGACATCGGCGCGAAGGCGGAGATCCAGAAGCTCGTCAGTCGCCTCGCCGAGAACGGACTCTCGGTCGTGTTCATCTCCGCGGAACTCGAAGAGGTGCTGCGCATCAGCCATCGCATCGCGGTGCTTCGCGACCGACGGAAGGTCGCGGACCTGCCGAACCACGATCTGACCGTGTCGAAGTTGCTCGCCGCGATGTCCGAGGCGCCGGACGAACAGGTCCCGGACGCGCGTCCGAGCCCTGAACCGGACGGACCCCGTGGCTGAGGCGTCCCGCCATGCGACGATCTTCGACGTCGCTCGGCTGGCTGGGGTGTCCCACCAGACGGTGTCACGGGTGCTCAACGACCTGCCGAACGTCCGACCGGCGACGAAAGCCCGCGTCGAGGAGGCGATCATGCAGCTGCGGTACGTGCCCTCCCCTGCAGCCCGCACCCTGGTCACCAAGCGGTCGCGCACCATCGGGCTCATCGCCACCGGAGGGACCGAGTTCGGTCCGTCGTCATCCGTCCTCCACTTCAACGCGGCCGCTCGGGACGCCCGGTGGTCGGTGTTCACGGCGAACATGGTCGACAGCGATCCCGGATCGGCACGCGCGGCCGTCGAAGGGTTCCTCCGCCAGAACGTCGAGGGCATCGCGGTCATCAGCGCCCGGGAGGGCGTCACCGACATCGTCGCCGGCATGGAGCTGAGCGTGCCCCTCGTCGCCCTGCACGCGACGCCTCGAGCGGGCCTGGTGACGGTCGGTGTCGACCAGTACGCGGGCGCTCGCGCCGCCACCGCGCACCTCATCCGGCTCGGACACCGGCGCATCGGCCATCTCGCCGGGCCCGCCGACGCCGTCGACGCGCGGGAGCGTGAACGCGGCTGGCGGGACGAACTCGCCGGGGCGGGCCTCGTCGCGCAGCTCATCGGCACCGGCGACTGGACGCCGACGTCGGGCTACGTGATCGGTCGGCGCCTCGACGAGGAGGTGACGGCGGTGTTCGCCGCGAACGACCAGATGGCGCTCGGGCTGATCCACGCCCTGACCGAGCAGGGCGTCCGCGTCCCACTCGACTTCAGCGTCGTCGGATTCGACGACATCCCCGAGGCGGAGCATCTCTCGCCGCCGCTGACGACGGTCCGCCAGGACTTCGAGCTGGTCGGCCGGACCATGCTCGCCACGCTCCTCGACCACGTCAACGGCGAACCGGTCCGGACGACGGCACCCTCGGTCCCGCTCCTCCAGGAGCGGGACTCGACGGCGGCGGCCCCGACGAACGGGCGTGTCGGCCAGGACCTCGCCCGAGCCCGGGTCGACTGAACCGGTCCTGCCTCCAGGTCAGCGAGCCGCGAGCATCCGGTCTGCGGTCCGCACGGACAACGCCATCTGGGCGAGGCCGGGGTTCGCGGCCAGAGCGCTCGGGAAGGTGGAGTTGTCGCAGATCCACAGGTTGTCGATGTCGTGCGAGCGACCGTCGCCGTCGACGACGCCCTCGGAAGGATCGGTGCTCATCCGGCACGTCCCCAGCGTGTGCGCGGTGCGTGCGAGCACCCGGGTACTGCGTGCGCCTGCCGCCGTGAGGATGTCCGTCATCGTCCGGATGGCGTGGCGGTCGATGGCCTCCTCGTTGGCTCCGGGTGAGAAGGTGATCGAGGCACGCGGCAGACCCCACTCGTCCTCCTCGGAGGCCAGCTCGACGCGGTTGCCGTCGGCGGGGAGGCACTCGGCGTTCATGCCGATACCGGCGCTGTGGCGTGACAGCTCGAGTTCGTCCATCAGCTCCGAACCCCAGAGGCCACCGCCTCGCACGAGTGTCGTGGCGTAGTTGAAGGGCATGACGCCGAGACTCTGCAGCAGGTAGCCGCCGATGAAGTCGGCATCCTTCGGACGCAGGAAGTCCTCGGTGATGAGTGCCGACGGGTAGCCGCGGTATCCGCGGATCTGCTCGTCGAACCGACCCCACACCTGGACGGCACCGTGGGCGAGGAAGTTGCGTCCCACCTGGCCACTGGAGTTGGCGATGTCGTTGTGGAGCAGGAGGCGGGGCGTCTCGATCCCACCGCCGGCGAGCACGAGCGCCTCGCACCGCTGCCGGTGGTCTGCACCGTCCTGCCGGTACACCACACCGGTGACCCGACCGCGGGCGTCGCGCTCGATGGTGTGGACGACTGCGTCCGGACGGATCTCGGCGCCAGCAGCGACGGCGGCCGGCAGGTAGGTGATGGCCGTCGTCGCCTTCGCACCGTGGCGTTCGCCCTGGTGGATCGATCCGACGTTCGTCGTCGCGCGTCGAAGGCCGTGGTGGGGCTGGTCGCGGTCGCGGGTGATGATCGCGGCGGGTGCGTCCGTCGCCCGGATCCCGAGGGCGTCGGCACCCTTCGCCATGAGGTCCGCCGGGGCGTTGCGCTGCGGCGGTGCGTACAGGTACGTGCGTGCCGGGTCCCACGGGTAGGGCGTCGGACCGGAGACGCCGATGAACGCCTCGACCTCTTCGACGTAGCGGGTCAGCTCCGCGTGGTCGACGGGCCAGTCCATTCCTTGCCCGGTGTCGCTGCGCAGACGCAGGTCGCGGGCATCGGGACGTGGGGTGAACGCGCCCCAATGCACCGTGCCACCACCGACGCCGAATCCGCTGTTGTTCGGACCGAACGCGGTCGGGGCGTCGCCGCCGCTGAACCGGCTGGACATCCAGTTGATCGTGGTCGCATCGACCTCGTCCGGCGTGGATTCGGCGGGATCGTGGTTCGGCCCGGCTTCGAGGGCGACGACACGGAGGCCCTGCGCGGCGAGGCGTGCGAGCAACGGCGCACCTCCCGCTCCGGTCCCGACCACGACGACGTCGACGCTGTCCTCGAGCTCGTACGTCTGCATGGAATCGAGGTTCACGCGGTGTCCTTCTGCGTCTGGTCGAGCGGGGCGACGCCGAGGTCGGAGGGCTCCCACTCGTCTCGGGTGTCTGCGGCGAGTTGCTGGTAGCCGGCGAAGTCGACGTCCTCGGCTCCGGTCGCGAAGCCGTCGTAGCCGACCCGCGCGAGGGACGCCGGGTGGATGAGCCATTCCCGCACGAGGTCGACGCGCAGGTCCTCGAACCAGCGACGCAGCTCGTCTCCCGCCACGGTCCCGCCGGGCACGCCCTTCCCATCGATGACGTCGCGGATCATCGCGTCCTGGCCGTCGGGTGAGGTCGGCCAAACCGGCAGGAGCTCGTCCAGGCCGACGCGGTAGGCCTCATCGTCCGTCAAGGCCCCCATCGGCCGCCAGCCGTCGCCGCCGCCTGCTGCGAGGTCGGTGTCGACGCGCGCGGCGAGGTCGATCGCCCCGCCGACCGGCTGCGGCACGAGCCGCGCGGCGATCTGTCGGAGCAGGTCGAGCTGCTCCGGCTCCAACACACGCGATCGGTATGCGGCAGCGTCGGGCAACGCCCGTCGTGCAAGGGCACTCCGGACGCGCGTCGTGGTCCGTGGTGAGGCGATGACGCGCCCCCACTCGGCGGGCACCACCGCGCTGTGGACGATGATCTCGTCCCACAGCTCCGTGATCGCGTGGGCGACCTCGATCGGGCGTTCGAGCGGGAGCAGGTGTCCTGCTCCGGCGAGGGGGACGAATCGTGCACGCGGGTAGACACCGGACAGCAGGTCCGGCTGCACGGCGGCTCCGAGCGCGTCCTCCTGGTCGCCCGCGAGGACGGTGCACGGGAGGTCCAGGACGCCGACGGACGAGGTGGTGTCCTCCAGACTGCCCTGCTCCAGCCAGCGTCGCCACGCCACTGGCGACATGGCCTGCACGGACGCGACGGTCGGCTGCTGGAGCTCGGCCGGCAGCGGTGCACCCACGTTGTCGTCGACGAAGGTCTGCGCATCGGCTTCGGCGATGGGGCCGTCCTCGACCCAGGCGAGCATCTGGCTGCGCTTCTCGTCGGGCATCGGTTCGGGTGTCGGTGGCGACGGTGCGAGGAGGACCACCCCGAGGAGACCGAAGACGGGCACGTCGCCGTCCCGGACCCGGGACGCGATGCCGGCAGCGATCTTCCCGCCCATGCTGTGCGCGCACAGCAACCACGGGCCGCCGTCGGCTTCGTCCGCGATCACCGCGAGGGCGGCGTCGATCTGGGCGGACACCGAACCGTCGGGCGCGTCGGCCGATCCGCCCTGACCTGGGAGGGTCACGGGGACGACCCGGAAGCGGTCACCGAGCTCATGTGCGAGGGGCTGCGCCGCCGCCGCGTCCAGGCCGAGCCCGGGAAGGAAGAAGACCGTGCACTCGGCCGCGGTCACGGAGTGACCATGCCACCGTTGACGTTCAGCGTGGCACCGGAGACGTACCCGGATTCCGCTGAGGCCAGGTAGACGTAGGCCGGCGCGAGCTCGGCAGGCTGCCCCGCCCGCTGGTAGGTGTTCTCGTCGTCGAAGTTCGTCATCTGCTCGTCCGACACGCCGTCGGACACCTGCAGCGCGGTCCAGACGGGGCCAGGGGCGACCACGTTGACGCGGATCCCTCGGTCGGCGAGCTGTAGGGCGAGACCCTTCGACAGGTTGTTGATCGCGGCTTTCGTCGCGGCGTAGTCGAGCCGGTCGGGCGACGGCTTGTAGGCCTCCAGCGAGGCCGTGTTGACGATGCTCGCGCCGGCGCCGAGGTGCGCGAGCGCCGCCTTGGTGATCCAGAAGTTCGCGAAGACGTTGGTCCGGAAGGTCTCCTCGAACTGTTCGTCGCTGAGGTCCTCCACCCGGTCGACGGCGATCTGCTTGCCGGCGTTGTTGACGAGGATGTCCAGACCGCCGAGGAAGTCGGCGGCCTCCGACACGAGTCGGCGGCATTCGGCGGCGTGCGAGACGTCGGCGGTGATCGCCAGGCCGCGTCGCCCGGCTTCGTCGATGAGTCCGAGCACGTGCTCGGCGTCCTCCTCCTCACCCGGAAGATGCGCGATGACGACGTCGGCACCCTCCCTGGCGAACGCGATCGCCGTCGCGGCGCCGATGCCGGAGTCGCCTCCGGTGATGAGGGCTTTGCGACCTTCGAGTCGTCCGCTCCCCCGGTAGCTCGATTCGCCGAGGTCGGGAACCGGCGTCATCCGGGCCTGGACGCCGGGCTCGGGCTGGTGCTGCAGGGGCGGTTCGACCCGGGCGTATCGGGTCACAGGATTGGTCAGCTCGTACTGGTCATGCGGGGACATGACGACCACGCTAGACGAGTGACCGGTCGACCTCGGTGGGGTTGCGCTCGGGCCGTCAGCCGGTCATGAGACCGGGCGGACGACTCGTGTCGGGGACCCGTCAGCAGAACGACGAGGGTCCGCCCCAGCCGCCGACCCAGGCCTCGAGGCGAGGGTCGGACCGCAGCGGGAACACGCCCTCGGCGACGAGCCGTTCCGTCGTGAACGCGGCAGGGCCGCCCCAGCGCTGCGCTCGACGCGTGGCGCGCCGTGACCGCAGGGTGCCGAGCGGGATGCCTTCGTCGTCGACGAGCTCGATGGTGCCCACCTCGCCCGTTCCGAGGCGTCCGACAGCGTCCGTGATCCACGCCGGGTCGAGGACGACGACGGGTCGCTCGAGGTCCCACGTCACGCGCGCGTCGGTCTGATCCGATCCGATGACGACGCGCGGGTCGTCCCGGAGCTCCGGCGCTCCGTCGTCCTCGAGGACCAACCTGGCCTGCGGGAAGGCGGCGAGGAACGAGTCGGCCGCGATGAACCGGGCGGCCCTGCTGTGCGCACCCCGCAACCGCATCACGACGTCGGCCGTGTTTGACCACAGAGCCCTCGGTGCTGAGCCAGGGACGGGGATCGCCGAGAGCAACCGCATCGTCTGGGCGTTCGCGCGGTCCAAGCCGGAGTCGGCGCGCCCGGCCCACTCCGGGCCGTCGTGCCAGGCCACTGCAGTGGAGACGTGGGCGAGCACGGCACCGGCCTGCCACATCCGGTGCGCCCACTCCCAGTCCTCCCCGCCGTACGACGTGAAGGACTCGTCGAAGCCGCCGACCTCGTCGAACATCGTGCGCGAACACGCGATGACCGCGCCGATGACGAACCGGTAGGACCGGTCGTCGGCCTCGAGCAGGTCGTGCGACCTGGCATACGCCTCGGCGAGCCAGGCGGGTTCGGCGAGTTCACGACTGGCCGCAGCTTCGACGACGGGCACGTCCGGGTCGATGCCCGAGAAGTCGGCGTGCCGACGACGGCCCACGGTGACGGCCTCGGGCAGCAGGGCCGGCAGCCGGGTCAGCGCACGGACGTAGCCCGGCTCCGGGACAGTGTCGGCATCGAGGAAGCACAGCACCTCACCGCTGCTCGCCCGCACACCGAGGTTGCGGACCGCCGCCAGGCGGAAACCCTGGTCCTCCTGCCGGACGAGGATCACGTCGTCGGGCACGTCGACCACACCCGGTGAACCGTCGTCGGCGACGACGATCTCCAACAGCTCGCGCGGGTAGTCCTGCGCGGTGAGGGCGTGCAGCGTGCGCCTCAGCTCGCCGGGCTGGTCGTAGTGCGCGACGATCACCGACACCCGAGGGAGCAGATCGGGCTGGATCCCGTCGAGTGTGTCCCAACGGTTGCCGACGACCCAGGGCCGCCTCATGCGTCCAGCCCGTTCCACCAGCGCAGGTAGGAGTCCGTCGCCTCCGTCCACGACATCGGCAGCCGCCGCAAGCCGTGCCAGGTCCGCTGCGGCTGTTCGGCGGCGCTGCGGACAGCGACCGCGAGGTCCGATTCGTCGACGGACGTCAACGCACCCGGGCGCAGGGCCGCCATCTCGTCGATGTACCGGTTGCGCATGGCCACCGGCCGCCGACCCCAGCCGATCCAGGACGCGAGCGATCCGGATGCGGAGACGTGTCGGTGCGCGATCACGGGCACGGCGACGGCTCTCCCCCGCCGGGCGATCTCCGCGTCGTCGAGCCAGCCGGTGACCTCGACGCCGACACCGACGGCACCGGCACGACGGATGAACGCCTCGAGGTCCGCGGCGTGTCCGTCGGAGGCACGACCGAGGACCGTCAGCCGGGTCATCCCGGCGGCCGCTGCGGCCGCGGCCGCCTCGTCGTGCCCCTTGCCGGGGTAGAAGAAGCCCAGGACGCCGACGGATCCGTCGGACTGCTGTCGCTGCTCGCCGCCCTGGAGTTCGACGGGCAACGGGATGCGGGCGACCGGTCCAGACCAGACGCCCTCCTCGCGGAGCAGTTCCCGCTCGTGGTCACTGTTGATGACCACACCCCGCGCGGCCGCCGCGACTCGGGCGTAGGCGGCCCGCCGTCGTGGGAGGTTGTGCGCCCCGTCGGAGGCCTGCGGGACGTCGTGCAGGGTGACGCTCACTCGCAACCGTGCTGCGAGCTGGACGAAGCCGTCGGCGGCCTGCTCCGGTGACCCGCCCCAGAGGCGGTCGGTGAAGTGCGCGTGGACCGCGGTGCCGTCGGCGAGGCGGTCCAGGCGTGCCGTGTCGACCCTGCGTATGGTCGGATGCCTCGCGGCGACCTCGCCGGCCAGCTCCCGCGCGTAGACGGCGACGCCGTGGTTGCCGTCGTGGACGAGGAGGAGTGGTGCCACCATCACGCGTCACGCCAGACGGCGAGGAGGTCCGTCAACCTGCCCACGGCCGCTGTGACGAGGCCGGGGTGGGACGCGTACCAGTCGGTGTGGGCTGCGCGAACCTCGGCGTCGTCGATCTCGGCTCCGCCCACGATCCAGTGGTCACGAGGCTGGTCGGCGAGGGACCACGCGTCGACGACCTCGGGAAGGAGGGGTGCGTGCACGGCGTTCAGCAGGGGCCGACCCGGATCGGTGACGGCCCCGTCGAGGCCCAGTGCTTCGAGCACCCTCACGCCGAGGGGCAGCCAGATCGCGTTCCCGGGGTGGTTGACGGTGCGGACGTGATCGGCGGTGACCTCGTCGAACAGGTCGGAGACCGCCACGTCGGTGAGCGCTTCGCGGGCGCGGAGCACCTCGAGCGAGGACTGACCGATCGCCCGCACGGCGTCCGGCGGCAACGCCGACGCGATAGGGATGCCGGCAGTAGCGGCAAGCGTCCGGACGTCGTGGTAGTCGACGATCGGCAGGCTCTCCTCGAACGCCGGGATCCGGATGGAGGCCTGGAACGGGTGCAGTCCACCGAACCGCACCGGCGGCAGGGTCAGGACCCGACCACCGGTGGCGGCTGCCACCTGCCGGGTTCCGAGGGGCAGCCCGTGGTAGTCGTCGCGCACCGGCTGCGTCACGACACTATGGGCGCTCCGCACGACCTCGTGGAGGCGCTCGGCGTCCTCGGCCGTCATCTCGTGCACGGCGGGCACGCGCACGAACCGTCGTTCCTCGGCGTCCATCACCGTGCGGAGCGACTCGGCCTGACAGTTGCCGAGCACCACCCCGAAGTCGGCCGGAAGCGGTGCGAGCCCGTAGAACTCCGCGTAGTGCCGTCGACGCGCCGACACAGACGTCTCGGTGGGCGCGCTGGTGGTGCCCGGGTCGGCGGTGAGGCTCATGCTCCGACCGTATACCGTCGCCGGAGACGGGAGGATCCTGCGGTCATGAGGTTGCGCGGGGCACTTCCGTCTGCCAGGCGGTGGGCAGACGCCCCGCCGGCTTGGAGTCCGAGCGACGAGGATTATCGGCGATGACAACCGTTATCGATTACATGAAGACATTGCAATCCGTTTATGTATGTGGTGCGATGGATCCATCGCCGGACCTGAACCTGAAGGAGCACCCATGAGCACCACCGAGATCCACGCCGAGCACACCCTCGCCGACCACACCCACGGAGCCGACTGCGGCCACGAGGCCGTCGCGCACGAGGACCACACCGACTACGTGCACGGCACGCACCACCACGCCGAGCACGGCGACCACTACGACGAGCACGAGAGCGTCGCCGAGCACACCGTCACCGACCACGCCCACGGCGACGACTGCGGCCACGAGGCCGTCCAGCACGGGGACCACGTCGACTTCGTCCACGAGGGCCACAAGCACGCCGCCCACGGCGAGCACTACGACGAGCACTGAGCCCGTTCCAGCTGAACGGCTGAAGGCCCCGACCAGACGGTCGGGGCCTTCAGGCGTTCCCGGGCCGCCCTCTGACCGGGCAAGCCGGGCGGGGCCAGGATCCGACGTCCTACTCCCCCGCGCGCGACGCCCCACGTCGGTGAGCCTCCGCGGCCGGGAGGACAACCTCGAAACGGCTGCCCTCGCCGAGGGTGCTGCGCGCGGTGAGCCGGCCCCCCAGCGCCTCGGCGAGGCCGCGGGCGATCGACAGGCCGAGACCGGTGCTCCGTCCGGCGCGGACCCGCGACGGCTCGCCACGCCACAGCCGGTCGAAGATCCGTGGCAGATCCGCCGCGGGGATGCCCTCACCGGTGTCGACCACCGCGATCCGCACCGTGCCGTCGACGAGCTCCGCGTCGAGGTCGATCCGCCCGCCCGCCGGGGTGTGCCGCAAGGCGTTCGACAGCAGGTTGTCGAGGATCTGCCGCAATCGGGCTGGATCGGTCTCGAGGCGCAACGGCCCGGCGATCTGGACGTGCAGCGCGACCTCGGAGGTCGCCGCGCGCACCCGGTACGCCTCGGCGAGGTCCCGCACGACCACCGCCGCATCGCACCTCCGCAGGTCCAACACGAGGTCCCCGGACTCCGCCAACGCGAGCAGCTGCAGGTCGCCGGTGATCCGCTCCATCCGCCCCGCCTCATCCAGCACGAGCCGGCGGAGGGCCGCGTCGTCGAGTCCCAGTCCGTCGTCCGCAGCCTCGACCCAGCCACGGATGTTCGTCAGCGGGCTGCGCAGTTCGTGGGCGATGTCGCCGAGCAGGCGACGGCGGGAGGCCTCGTGTCCGGCGACCTCACTCGACATGCGGTCGAACGCCGCTCCGACGCCGGCGAGGTCGTCGCCCGCGGGGAGCTCCGCGCGGGCATCCCGATCGCCGGCGCTGAACCGCTCGACAGCAGCCTCGAGCCGGCGTGCACTCCGCAGGGTCGGGACGATGATGAGTGCCGCCGCCGCCGACAGGAGCGCCAGCAGCACCACGATGAACCCGGCGACGCGGGCGATCGATCCGGGACTCGCGTCGAGCGGGCCGCGAACGTCGCCGCGTTCGTCGGTGAGCACCAGGGTGACGGGGGGCGCCGTCGTGGCCTTCGCCTGATCGATACGCGCCTGGAGCAGGCACGCCGCTGCGGTGTCGTCGCCGGTCGGTACGGTGCGCAGCGCGAGTCCCGTGGGGGCGATCGAGGGCGACAGCGCGAGTTCGACGCTGGTGATCAGCGGGGCGTCCGCCGCGAGCAGGCACGTGTTCGTCCGATCACGGAGATCGTCGAGGGCGATCTGCTCACTCGGTAACGGGGCATCGAGCGCGGCGCGGCCGCAATCCGGGGCATCCTCGTCACCCGAGACGACCGGTCGGCCGGTCGTCCACACCGCCGTCTCGCCGACCGCCTCGCCCAGACACCTCACCACCGCGTCCGCCTGCCGGGCGAGCTCCGCACGCTGCGTCCCATCGAGCAGGAACGGCCCGGTGATCCCGTCGGGCAGCCCCACCTCGGACGTCACCGGATCGGCTCGGAGCGCGAGCGGGTCGAGCAGCCGGGTGGCCCGCGCCGGGCGAGGCAGCTCGGGTGCGGTGTCCGCGATCACCGTCCCGTCGCCGTCGAGCACGGCGATGCGGCGTCCCGTCTCCTGACCGAGGACCAACAGCGTCGACCCGACGTCGTTCCAATCCGTGTGATGCCCGGCCCAGACCGTCAGCGCGTCCATCACCTGCTCGTCCCGCATGAGATCGGCGCCGGACGCCTGCTCGTCGTACCGGTACTCCGACGTCTGCGCGAGCCAGATCGTGCCGCCCACCGAAGCCAGCACGAGCAAGAGGCCGGCCGCGAGATAGCGGGCGAGGAGCCGCGGTACGCGTCGGCGCCCCACCGTTGCCGCTCCGCCGCTGTCAGTCATGTCGTCAGCCATGCTCTCATCGCTTCCCGTCCCGGTTCGCATCCGTGCCCCCTCATCGTCACGTCACGCGATCAGGTCGCGGCGAGGGCCGCAGTCGGCGACTGCCGGGCGGCACGGATGGACGGGGCGAGCCCGGCGACGGCACCGGTCACCAGCGCAGCGGCCATCCCAGACAGGATCGTCTCCACTGGGACGACCAGCGGCCAGTCCTGCAGACCACTCCACGCCCAGGTGCCGAGCAGACCGAGCACCACACCCGTCGCACCACCCAGCGCGCAGAGCGTGATCGCCTCCACGAGGAACTGCGCCTGGATCTGACCCCGGTGTGCGCCGAGCGCTCGCCGCAATCCGATCTCCCGGCGACGTTCGAGCACGGAGACGAACATCGTGTTCGCGACGCCGATGCCACCGATGACGAGCGCGACGGCGGCGAGTGCGAGGAACAGGCCGTCGAAGCTCGACCGGGCAGCGGCCTTGGCGGCGAGCACGGCCGAGGGCTGACTCACCTGCACGAGTCCGCCCGCCCCCGGCGAGAGCGTGGCGGCGACGACGGGACGGAGGGCGTCGATGGACGCCTCGACACCGGTGACGTAGGCGACCGTCGGTGCGCCGTCGAAGCCCAGCCAGCGTCGTGCGGCAGCGTCATCGACGAGCACTGCGGACTGCACGTCGGCGGACAGCGGCGTCTCCGCAAGCACGCCGACGACGGTGAACGCGACGCCGCCGACATCGATCGTGACCGGCCGATCGGGCAGCCGCGACAGGCCCAACCGCTCGGCTGCGTCGACGCCGAGCACCGCCGTCGGCAGGTCGGTCCGGTCGAGCCAGCGACCGGAGGTCACCTGGGTCCGCAGCACCCCACGGAGGTCGCCGCGAACGGCGAGCGTGGTCAAGCCGGTCTCCGGGTACCCGCGGAACACGTTGCTGCGAACGGGGGCGTGGGTGTTGCCGACCGTCGCGGCGTCGGTCACGGTTCCGATGCGCTGCAGCATGCCGAGGGCCTCATCGGGCAGCGGGACGGGCGCTCCGTCGGCGCCGGCACGGGGATCGGCCCGCAACAGGTCCGCCCCGAGTGCCGTGAGCTGCTCGTCGAGTGCGGCCTGCGAGGACGCGGGCACGGCGGTGACGGTCACGAGGGTCGCGATGCCGATGGCGATGCCGATCGTCGAGAGCACGGCACGCAGGGGTCTGGTTCGGAGCCCGACCGTGCCGACCTCCAGGAGATCTCGGACGTCGAGACGTCTGCGGGGCTCACGCATGGGCCATCCTCTCGGTGTGTGCATCGATCTCGGTGTCGGCGATGATGCGACCGTCGCGCAGCTCGATACGACGCGGCAGCTGTGTGGCCAGCTCGACGTCGTGGGTGATGACGACGACGGTGGTCCCCTCGTCGTGCAACCGTTCGAGCAGGCTGAGCACGCGCTCGCCGTTCGCGGTGTCGAGGGCGCCGGTCGGTTCGTCCGCGAGGACGACGAGCGGGTCGGCCACGATCGCCCTGGCGATGGCGACCCGCTGCCGTTCACCGCCGGAGAGGTCCTGCGCCGCATGCCCGATCCGGTGCCCGAGCCCTACTCGCTCGAGTGCCGCGCACGCGAGGTCACGGCGTTCCCGTCTCGGAACGCCGCTGTAGAGCAGTGCCGTCACGACGTTCTGTTCGGCGGTCACGCCGTCCGTCAGGTGGAAGCCCTGGAAGACGAACCCGATCGAGCTCCCCCGCACGTCGGACAGCGCCCGATCCGTGAGCTCACGGGTGTCGACCCCGCCGATCCGGACCACGCCGGAGGTGGGCCGGTCGAGCGTGCCCAGCACGTTGAGCAACGTCGATTTGCCAGCGCCGGATCGCCCGACGATCGCGGCGAGCTCACCGGCGTCGATCCGCAGGGAGACGTCGTCGAGCGCGGCGACCCCGCCGGGGTGGATGCGACTGACGTGCTCGAGTTCGAGGGCCGGCGTCGTCATCGTGCCGACACCACGGTCATCCCGGCGTCGATCCCAGCACCGCTGACCTCGACGCGGTCGTCCGCGATCAGCCCGACCTCGACCCCGTGGAGTCGACCGCGTTCGTCCTGCAGGGCGTACCCGCCTTCCGCGAGCGCGACGAGGGCCGCCACAGGAACGATCAGCACGTCCTGCACGGATCGGGTGGCGACGCGGACGGTCACCGCGGCCGCGTCGACACCGTCGAGCGCGGCCTGATCGTCGATCGCGACGACCGCACGGACCTTCGCCTCGGCTCCTTCACCGGTCGTGGTCACCGTGACGATGGATCCGCCGACGGCGCGCCCGTCGGGCAGCTCGATCGTGGCCTTCGCGCCGGCGCCGATGACGCCCGCGTCCTTGGTCGGGACCGACGCCTCGACGACGCGCGTCGTGGGCGTGACCGTCAACGGTTGTCCACCCGCCGGGTCGCCGAGGCGTGCGGTCACGGCGGCGATACGACTCGGCGCACTCAAGACGATCGCGTCGGCGGGTCCCAGCGAGCCGGTGCATTCCAGGCCGAGCGATTCCTGCCAGTCCCGCACGGCTTCGCCGAACGCCTCCCCGGTCTCGAAGTCCGCCGGATCACTCCGGCTGAGGTATCCGAGCTCCATGAGGTTCGACGCGACCATGCTCACGTCCGCCCCCTCCATCCCGGAGCCGTCGATCGCGCGATAGAGCGGCAGCTCGCCGATCAGCACCGCGACCGGTCGCTCGTTCGCGCGGAGGGCCACGGATCCGCGGTCGAGGACACCGCCGACCGGGGGCAGGCCGGTGATGACGCCGTCGGCCTTCGTCGTCACGGGCACCGCGGTACCGAACCCGACGGCGCCGTCGAGGCGGGCGGTCTGGACGAGCTCTCCCCGCTCGACGACCACGGTGGCCGGCGCGGCCGTCGGCTCGACCGGAGCCGCATCGGCCGCGGGGCGGAGCAGCAGGGTGGCTCCCCCGGCCCACGTCACGAGGACGGCACAGAGGACGAGCGAACCGATGAGTACGGTGCGCCGTCGCGGCCGCGTCATTCGGCGCTCCCGTCCGAGGTGGAGGCCATGCAGGCGTCCACGTACTGCATCCCGAGCGAGATCGAGGTGGCGTCGTTCGATTCGCCGCCGAAGGCGAGGTTGATCCGGCCGAACGTATCCGCTTCGGTGATCTCGACCTCTCGCACGCCGCGGTCGCGCAGGCAGTCCACCACGCGCTGCACGAACCGCAGCGCATCGGGGTTCTGCGCGTCGAGCTCCCACGGGGGCAACGGCGCCACGCGCAGACAGAGCGCCTCGGCCTCGGCGACCCCCACGAGATCCTCGGCGACGCCGCCGCTGACCGAGCCGCCGTCACCGCCCGTCGGAGCGTCCGGCATCGCCGGGCCGTGATCCGCGAGACAGCGGTCGCGCGGCTTCCAAGCCTCCGCCTCCTCCTCGTCCGACATGTCGAGGCGCAGGCGCACGGGCTCGCCATACTCCGCGAAGAGCGGGTCGACGGCCTCGGTCGGGGTCGGTGCGGCGGTCTCCAGGGTCGCGATACCGCCGTCGGCCCCCTGGTCGGCGGCGGGCGCAGAGCAGGCGGTGAGTCCCGCCAGGAGCGCCAAGGCGCCCGCTGCGGCGGTCAGGGTTCGATGGATGGTGCGTGGCACGGTTCCTCCTCAGGTATGGACGGCTGCGACCCACCCTCGTCACCGGATGTGAGCGACTTGTGAGCGAACCGTGCCGAGCCCGACCGCATGCCGGGCTCGTGCCTAGGATCGGAACGTGACCAGGGTCTTGATCGTCGAGGACGATGCACTGCAGTCGGAGCTCGTGCGCCGCTACCTCGAACGCGAGGGGCACGACGTGACGGTGCTCGCGGACGGTGCCGAGGCGCTCGCGGAGGTGCGCCGCTCGCCACCGGATCTGCTCGTTCTCGACGTGATGCTCCCCGGCGCCGACGGCCTCACGGTCTGCCGGACGCTGCGCGAGGAGGAGTTCGACCTCCCGATCCTCCTGCTCACCGCCCGCTCGACGGAGAACGACCTGCTGCTCGGGCTCGAGCTCGGCGCCGACGACTACCTCGCCAAGCCGTACAGCCCCCGCGAGCTCGTCGCACGGGTCCGCGCGCTCCTGAGACGCGCGCGCCGCACCGTGACCGCGTCGACGGTCATCGCGGTCGGCGACCTCGAGATCGACCCGGACCGGCATCGGGCCACCCTCGGGGAGCGACCGCTGGACCTCACGCGTGCCGAGTTCGACCTCCTGGAGGAGTTCGCCCTGCATCCCGGTATCGTCCTCAGCCGTGCCCGCCTGCTGGACCGGCTCCACGGCACGGACCGCTGGATCGGCGACCGCACCATCGACACCCACGTGAAGAACCTCCGGGCGAAGATCGAGACCGATCCGCGGCGTCCGGCCAGGCTGGTCACCGTCTACGGCGTCGGGTACACCCTCCACGCCGGCTGAACGAGGCGCGGACTCCGTCCACGTTGCCGTCGCAATCGCGCTACGAGTCCGAGCGCGCAGCCTTCGCGAGGAGGCGACCGACCACCGCGAGTTCCGGCTGGGTGAGGCCGTTGAGTGGACTGTGCTGGAGCACCGCCTCGATCATCGACGCCCTGACGGTGGTCCCGCGCGCCGTCAGGGAGACCACGCGCTGCCGGCGATCCGAGACGTCCGGGAGCCGCGCCACGAGCCCGCGCTGCTCGAGCTGCCCGTAGAGGAACGTCGCGTTCTGCGGGGTGCAGTGCACGCGTGCGGCGAGTTCCTTCATCGGCAGCGCATCCGCTTCGGGATCGACCATCCACAACGCATACGCGGTGTTCATGGTGAGGCCCAACTCGTCGAGCGCTGGCGTCACCGACTCCGTCGTTCGGGCCGTGACGTCGTACGCCGCCAGCAGGGCGGAAGCCGTATCCGCGGTCCTCAGGTCCATGGGGAAACCGTAGCAGCTCCTTCGAGACTTGAAGTGTTATGGTCGGCAGGTGATTCAAGACTCGAAGCATATTCCCAACCGAAGGGCGTCCTCCCATGACCACTGAACGACTGGACTCCCGCGTCATCGCGGTCACCGGAGCCACCTCGGGCGTGGGGTACTTCATCGCCGAACAGCTGGCCGCGCTCGGGGCCGAGGTCATCGTGATCGGACGCTCCCCGGCTCGAGCACGCACGGTGATCGAGCTGCTCCCCCGACCGCACCGCCATCGTGCTCTGACGGCCGACCTCGACGACGTCGACACCGTCCGGTCGGCGGGTGCGCACCTGGCCGAGCTCGACCGGCTCGACGGACTCGTGCTGAACGCCGGTGTGGTGGGCCC
This sequence comes from Plantibacter sp. LMC-P-059a, assembly GCF_030209505.1. Lineage (NCBI taxonomy): Bacteria > Bacillati > Actinomycetota > Actinomycetes > Micrococcales > Microbacteriaceae > Plantibacter > Plantibacter sp. LMC-P-059a. Next base: position 80,453 of record NZ_JARVRZ010000001.1, read on the forward strand.
GAGCCGGACGCGTCGGGTCGGGCCGTTCGGCGTCGAGCACACCATGGGCGTCAACCACCTCGCTCACACGGAGCTCCTCCGCCACGCCCTGCCCGCGCTCGAGCGGACGGTCGGCGCCCGGGTCGTCCACCAGGGCAGCCTCGTCACGGCGACCCATCCCTTCGACCGGTCGGACTGGCTCTCCGAGCGCGACTACCGACCTCGCATCGCGTACACCAACTCCAAACACGCCGTGCAGCTGTTCGGATTCGAGCTGGCCCGTCGGCTCGAAGCCCAGGGCCACTCGACGCGGTCGATCGTCGTGCACCCCGGAGCCGCCATCGACGCCCTCACCCTCGACCGGTCCGGCGTCCACCGGCGCAGCGCACTCCTCAGGGCCGCAGCGGCCGTGATCGGGCCGCTCTTCTCCCGGATCGTCGCCGGCAAACACGAGGCGGCCCGCTCGGCGGTCCTCGCCGCGAGCACTCCCGAGCTCCCGTCGCTGGCGTACATCGGTCCGGAACGGCGCGAGGTCGGAGCCCCTCGGGTGGTCCCCGCGCCGCCCATCAGCCTCGATCCGGCACTTGGGGCCTTCATCTGGGAGGAGACCGAGCGGCTCATCGGAGCCCCGATCCTCTCCGCGAGCTCCTGAGCCCGGGCATCGAAGCCGCCATGTCGAGGCGGTGGCGATGGAGCTGACCGCCCCCAGGCCGGGGTCGGTCTCGGACAGACCGCGTGACCGTGCTCTCGTGCGCCAGACAAGGACGGGCCGGACGGCACCGCGCTGCGAGCCTATGGCGCCTGGGTCGGCTGCGAACTGCTCGTCGGCTCGGGGGTGAAGGCGATCGCGCCGGCCGGATCGCGGGTCAGCACGCCGGTGTAGGAGACGGTCGTGGTCCGGAGCGCATCGTCGGAGAACCGGACACGGAAGGACGACGTCGCGTGGTACTCGCCGTCGATCAGCGTGATCTCCGGCCCAGGCTCACGGAACCACTGCGCGGTCACGGACTCCGCCAGCGGTCCCGGCAGCGAAGCGGTCAGTTCCGTCGGACAAGATGGCCCGACGAACCGCTCGGCCGCGCATGCCGCCTGCAGCCCTTCGACCGCGGCGGCGAGTGCCGGCTCGACATCCGCCGTGAATGCCGGCGAGAAGCTGAAGTCGGCCTCGCTCTCGTCTCCTCCGAGGTTCGGGACGTAAGCGGTGAACGCGTCGTCCGTGCCGAGCAGTCTCGTCAGGCCGGTCGGATCGTCGTACCTCACCCCGTAGGCGCCGGGAAGGAGTCGGAGCTCGGTGCCATCCTCGACGAGCGGGTACTCCAGCTGGTCGTTCACCGTCACCGTCGCGGCCGACTCGATGCCGCCGATCGTGATCGGGGCGTCGCCCCGCCAGCCGGTGATCCGGAGCTCCCCGTCCTCGCGCGACACCGAGAGTTCGAGCGTGCCAGGTGCTTCGGCACCGTCGAACGTGTACTCGACGGTCGCCCTGAATCCTCCGGAGTCATAGCCCCTGGTCTCGACGATGCGTGCGTCGGCCGGCAAGGCGTCGGATGCGCGGTAGAAGTCGTCGTCGATGAACTCCTCGGGGAAGTCGATCGTGGTCAACGCCGCGGCCTTCGTCGCTTCACCCGCTTCGAGGTGTGCGAAGAACTCCTCGACGAGAGCGGTGCTCCCGGAATCGTCCGTGTCGATCCCCCGTGCACATCCCGTGAGCGAGACGGCGATGGCGAGCACGCCGACGAGCGCTGTGCGTTTCCTCATGGCCACACGCTACTGGTCCTGCACCGTCGGACGGATGGGGACCGCTCCCCATCCGCCGTGCCGACCGCACTCCGGCAGGACTGGTCACCAGCGCCAGCCTCGCTGGGTCCGGCCCCACGAGACACCGGGTCACCTGCCCGCAGGAACGACCACCATGACGGACATCAGCACCGTCGCCACCGTCATCGCCGCGATGTCGAGCGAACCGTCCCGCACCCACCGATGTCGCGTGCGGCCGCCCTCCGGCCCACCGTGCAGACGGCGGGCGATGGCGACCGCGGCGAACCCCGCGTAGGCGAGCGTGGAACCGCCGAGCACGAGTGCGAGCATCGGTCCGGTCGCCGCATGGGTGTGCGCTGCGGTCGCGACCGTGCCACCGCTCGGTCCGGTGAGGACCAGTGCCGCCGCCATGAGCACGAGCCCGAGACCGCGATGGGCGGCCATGACGAGGGTTCCCGCCGACGGCCGGGCGCGGTGCTGCACGGACGCATGCGCGCTGACCACCAGCGCCAGCAGCACCAGGATCGCGCCCCACACGACCGCCGGGAGCACTTCGGAACGAACGGCGATGTCGGCCATCGCGAGGAGCATCGCCAGCCCGACGACCACGCCCATGACTCGATCACGCCGCGCCGAGCCGAACGCGCAGCACAGGCTCACCGAGGTGGGGACGAGCATGCCGCCATGCAGGATCTCGATCACGATCGCCGCGGTCAGCCGTGGTGCGCGCAGTGATCGCCGGCAGGCGCGTCCTCGCCGCGTCCCCCGTGTCCGCCGATCGACGCCGGGACGTCGAGCGTCGGGTTGCGATCGAAGAAGCCGTGCGGCTTGAGCGTGAAGCCGGCGTAGTCCACGGGCATGATCGGCCAGTCCTCGAGGCGCGGGAAGTGGGTGAGACCGAAGGTGTGCCAGACGACGATGTCGGTCCCGTCGATGTCCCGGTCGCCCTGAACGTACCGTCCGATACCGCTGCCACCGGGGTGCTGGTTGACGAGCGGGCCGGCCGCCCAGAGTTCGCCGGGCTCGAAGCGGCTCACCCACAGGTGCTTCGTCGCGAAGGCGGCGCGCTTGGCGATGGACGAGTCGTCCGCGGCGAGGAGCGTCGGCTGCCCCTCGGGGTACAGCACATACGCAGGGTGGTCGCCCATCCGGTTGGTCTTCTCCGTGTTGACGATCGTCCAGACCCGCGCCTTGTCCGTAGCGGCGAGACGCTGCGCCTCGCTCTCGGTGCGCAGCCGGGTCACCTTCCGGGTGAAGGCGTTCCCCACCGGGTTGCCCGGCCCCATCGGGACGCGCTCGGCATCGAGCTCCTCGACGGCGTTGGCCTGTCCGTCGACCGCCATGTCGAGCCGCGCCGAGAAGAGGTGCTGATGGAACGGCGCTCCGAGGCCAGGGGCGATCTCGCTGGCGTACGGGTAGTCGCCACCCGGGTGCCCAGAGGTGAACACGATGCCGGTGGCCTTGGCCTCGAGCTGGATGGTGCCGTCGAGGTACAGGTACCAGTAGAAGCCGTAGTCGTAGTTGCCGACGGTGACGAAGAACGAGATGACGATGCGGCGCTGGCGGCGGGTCTCGCTCGTGTTCGCGAACGCATCCGTGTGCTTCCACAGGATGCCGTAGTCCTCCTCATGGATGCAGATGGCGTTCCTGACCGTGGTCGGCTGGCCGAAATCGTCGGCGACCACCGCGTCGAGGTAGGTGATGTCCCCGACGCAATCGCAGCCGAGCTCGAGCGAGTTGGCGAGCCGGCCGAACTGGTACTCGCCGACGTCGAAGTAGTTCTGCCAGTTGTGCGTCGGCGTGGGGTCGCCATAGGGCACCACCATCTCGGAGATCGACGCCCGGTCGATGATGCTGCGCTCGGTGCCGTCGTCCGCGTAGCTGAGGTGGTGCAGGGTGAGTCCCTCACGGCCGTTGAACCCGAGCCGCACGCTCCAGTTCTCCCACGACAGCACGTCGTCGGCGATGCTGAAACTCACGCCCTCGGGTTGGGTGATCTCGATCGGTTTGAGCGTCGTGCGCTCCGGTCCGCGGACCGCGGGGTCGCGGTAGTCGCCGGATTCGGACGGGACATGGGTCACCTCCGTCTCCATGACGCGCAACACCCGTTGGTTCGTGAGGTCGACGTGCGCGACCACACCGTCGATCGGGTGCGCCCAGACCGAGTCGGACGGGTACTGCGAGTGGAACGCGAGCACACGCGTCGCCCGGATGCCGACCTCGTCCGGGTAGCCGAAGGAGCCCGCCGAGAGCGAGACGGTGCGCACGTTCTCGAGGTCCGTGATCCCCCGCTTCGCGAGCGCGGCCAGCCAGCCCGCATCCGACTTCACGATGGCGTCACCGAGGGCGAAGTCCTCGTCGAAGGTGGGACCGTGACCGTCGACGGCCGCGATGACCCGGTCGACGACGATCGCCGCGGATTCGAGATCGACCACCACCTCGCGGGTCTGCGCGGTCGAGAGCTGGACGAGCAGCGCGGAGACCCGTCGCCCGACCGGGACGCCGGAGCGCAACAGCTTCTTGTCCGGTTCGACCAGGGTGACGTAGGCGAAGCGTGTGCTGTCGTCCACGAGCCCGGCCGCTGTGAGGGTGCTGCGGAAGGAGTCGATCTCGACGGCGGCGAGTGGGCTCAGCGGGTGGCGGATGGCCGTGGCGGTAGTGGTCATGAGGCGTCTTTCTGTCGGGGCATGGATCAGGAGAGGTCGGTCGTGGTCGTTTCGAGCGCCTCGACGGAGACACCGCGGTGCGTGCGGACACGCATGACGACGGCTCGCGTGACGCCACCGACGAACACTGCCGCCACCGTCAGGATGAGGACGGTCACGAGGTCGCCTCCTCCCCCGACGAGGGTCCCGAAGTTGGACACGATGACGACGAGCGCACCACCGAGTCCCAGGACCGACAGCGCCGGTGCGACGAGGGAGTTCCACAGGGTGGCGTCGGACTGCTCGGTGCGACGGAAGTGGACGATGACGGAGACCGAGACGAGAAGGTAGGCGACGACGAGCGCCACGACCGCGATGCCACCGCCCCAGTTGAAGACCGTCGCGATCGGGTCGGCGCCGAGCGCCGCGAAGATCACGATGATGGCGACGGCTCCGATGCTCTGCGAGACGGACGCGACGTACGGCGCTCCGGTCTTCGGGTGCACCCTGCCCAAGGCCGATGGCAGCACGCGGCCTCGGCCGAGGGTGAACAGGTAGCGGGCGATCCCGTTGTGGAAGGCGAGGGCGGCGGCGAAGATCGACGTGACGATGAAGACCCCCATGACGGCCGGAGCCCACGGCCCGAGGTAGCGGCTGCCCAGCGCGTAGATGAACGAGGCGGTGTCGCGGCTCTCGAGCGCTCTCCCGGCCTCGGCGAGGACGTTGGAGGGGCCGTAGCCGACGGTGATCATCCACGTGGTGATCGCGAAGAAGCCGGCGATGAGGATGACGGACAGGTACGTGGCGCGCGGGACCGCCCGGCGCGGGTTCGCCACCTCCTCGCCGAACACGGCGGCGGCCTCGAACCCCAGGCTCGACGCGAAAGCGAACGTGAGGGCGACACCGGGGGCGCCGACGAGCAGCGACTGCACGGAGAAGACCTGGTCGACGGCGAACCCTTCACCCGCCCCGCCCTGGATCCCGATCGAGACGGCCATGGCGAGCATGACGCCCCACTCGCCGAGCAGCAGCACGCCGAGGACCTTCGCGCCCAGCTCGAGTCTGAGGTAGCCGAAGACCTGCACGACGACGACGAGCGCGAGCGAGCCCACCCACCAGGGCAATGCCACACCGACGGCTGCGTCGAGCAGCGCCACGACCGTGGCACCGAAGAAGGCGTAGATCGCGGCCTGCACCGCGGTGTAGGCGTACACGGCGAGTCCGGCGACGCCGATGCTCACCTCCGAGCCGAGGCCCTTGCCGACGTAGGCGTACAACGCGCCGGCGTCGGTGACGTGGCGTGACATCAGCACGAATTCGACCGAGAAGAGGAGCAGGAGGGCGCCGATGATCAGGTAGGACATCGTCACGCCGAGACCGTTCCCGATGACCATGGTGACGGGCACGGCGCCGGTGAGCCCGATGATGGGGCTGGCCGCCGCGAGCACGAGGAACACGATGCCGGCGACGGTGATCGAGTTGCGTTGCAGGGTCTGAGCTGGAGCGGTGGTGCCGGGTGAGACGGTGCTGGATGTCATGAGTACTCCGTCGGCAAGTCAACGAGTGGGGGTGAGAAGAAGTATTCTGTACAGCCGTACAGAATAGATTTCACGCGTGTAACGAGCTGGTTTCGTGCTGACGCACGGGCCTCCGCCGATGCGGCCGGTACGCTGAACACCGAGGAGCCATGCCGAAAGTCGTCGATCGAGAAACCCGCCGAGAAGAGATCATCGCCGCCGCGTGGCAGTTGATCGCGACAGAAGGTATCGCCGCGGTGACCACCCGCCGCATCGCCGAGGTGACCGGCTACTCCAACGGGGTGCTGCGCTACTACTTCTCCGGCAAGGACGCCGTGGTCGACGCGGCCTTCACCGGCGTCTTCGACGCCACCAATGAACGCGCTCGGGCAGCCGACCCCTCGCCTCGCGGCCTCACCGGCCTGCGGGAACTCGCGTTGCAGATCATGCCGCTGGACGAGCAACGCCTGATTGAGGCGCGGATCGCGATCAACTTCTGGCAGCAGGCGCTCAGCTCACCCGGGAAGGCCGCACTGCACGCCGACATGATCCATCAGTGGCGCACCGAGATGGTGGAGCGGTTCCAGGAGGCGCTCGACGACGGCGAACTCGTCCATGGCGTCGACGTCTCCGAGGTCGCCGACGAGCTGCTTGCGATGCTCACGGGCCTGCAGATCCTCGCGGTCCTCACCCCGGCCGAGACCTCGCCTGAACGAGAGGTCACCCAGTACGACGCGTTCATCCGCCGGCTGCGCGCCTGAAAAGCGACTCAGTCGGCGCAGCCCGGAAGACGATCGAAAGCGCTGCGCCTCACGCCGAGCCGAGGACGTCGAGCTCCAGCGCCAGTTCCATGCTCCGCAGGCGTGCACGGGAGAAGTCGTACGGCATCATTCGCACCGCCTCGGTGAGGCTCGTCGTCCCGCATGTCGCTCCGGCACCGTCGTCGGGGACGGGGTGTGCTTCGTCCCATTCCTCGAACCGCTCGTCGTCCGCCTGCGCCAGGCCGGAGTCCTCGATCACCGTGTTGAGAGCGGTCTCGAAGGCATGCCGCTCAGCCGCCACCTCCGCCACGCGTGGGTCGTCGACGGCGACCGTGTCGTCGAGCGCCTGTTCGGCGGCGTCGACCCGGTCGGCCTCCTCGCGCAACTCGGGGTGGGTGGCCAGGGCGATGAAGCGCGACGCCTGGACGGACGCGCTGAGTTCGCCGAAGATCCGCTCGGTCACGAGCAGCGTGTCGAGGTCGTCCTGCCGGAGGGCCCCTTCGGGCAGATCGGCGAGGCGGTCGCTCACCAGGTCGGAGAGCAGACCCAGCCGGCTTCCCTGCTGGCGCATGCGCTGGACTGCGGTGCGCTGCAGCTCGAGTTCGGCCTGCTTGGCGACGAGCGACGCCTCGAGCCGATCCAGGGTCTGCGTGACGTCGCCATCCCCATCGGCGGGGTCGGACGCGGCGGCGAAGGCGTCTCGGATGTCGTCGAGGGCGATGCCGGCGTCGGCCATCCGGCGGATCCACAGCAGCTGGACCATCTCCTCGTAGCCGTAGCGGCGGCGGTCGTCACTCCCCCGCTCGGGCTCCGGGAGCAGACCGATCTGGTGGTAGTGACGGATCGCCCGCGGCGTGGTGCCGACGAAGGCGGCGGCACCGCCGATGGTGACCTGGCGGGGTGGGGTGAATGACGAGAACATGGTGGTCCTTCCTCGGTGGGCGGGATATGACCACTGCACCACATGACGCTACGGCAGGTGCAACTCCGTGCCTGATCCGTCCGTGCGCCGCTCCGGTCGGGCCTCCACGGTTCAGCGCAGATACGCGTCGACCAGCAGTGGGCCCCGGATGGTTCTGAGCGTCTCGACCAGCCGGTCGAGGGCCCGGCCGTTCCATGAGGGTAGCTGCAGGTCGTAGGGCCCGAGGGCTTCGAGCTTCCCGGTGCGGAGGCGGACGACCTCCCAGCCGGCGGACCGCAGTGCGCGGTCCTTCCGTCGGTCGGCCTCTTCGCGGCGACCGACGTGCTCGACACCGTGCCTGCCGACGCTGTCGTACTCGATCGCGATGCGGAGTTCCGGGAACACCAGGTCGGGCCACACCTCGACGTGGTTGAAGAACGGGCGTTGGACGCGTACGGCGTTCATGCCGGTGGTCAGGGCCAGACGCTCTTGGACGTCCGCGCGGAGCCGGTCCTCGACAGCAGAGGCCGGCTTCGGTGCACACGCAGAGGCGAACGCTTCCCCTACCGGCAGGTCCGGCGTCTTGTCGCACAGCGACGCCTGGCGGCGACCGCGACGCTCCCGGACGACACCGGTGCCTGCGAGCACCGGGTCGATCACCGACTCCCGCATCGGCAGGGCGACGACCCTCGACGGGTTCGCTTCATCGGCGCACTCCGGGCACCAGGCGCTCCGACGGCGCTCCCTCCCGGGCCGCGAGCGCTGCTCCGCCGGGGTCGCGACGAAGCGGTGTCCGCGGTCGCACTGCCACTGCAGCAGGACGTCGGCCGCCGGCGGCACCTGGCTGAGGACGATCCCCGCGTTGAGGTCGGCGTGGTACTGGCGCCACAGCGCGGGGAACGGCGCCCACGCGTGCCGATAGGCGCCCACCGGATAGGGCGTCTCGAGGCCCTTCGACCATTGGCGGCGGGCCCACCACGATTCCACACGTTCCGACACGTTCCGAAGCTATGACGGACCGCCGACACCGGTGAAGCCGCAGCGCCCGTGACCGTGCCGACGCCGAGTCGACGACCAGCGACTCAGCCGGAGAACGCGTCCTTCGCCGCCTGTTCGATGACTCCGATGATCCGGACGCCTCCGGCTTGGAACGCGTTCTCGTCCTGGCCGAAGACACGCCCGTCGTCGACGGCCGCGGAACCGGCGAACATCGTCTTCGCCGATGCGACCGCCGCGGCCTCCTGACCGTCTCCGGCATACGTGACGAAAATGATGTCGGGGTCGGCGGTGATGACGTCCTCCCGGCTGATCTGGGTGAAGTTCGCGCCCGCATCCGAGAACACGTTGGAGAGGTCGAGCGCGTCGAGCACGGCCTGGTAGCCGGCGCCGGTGAGCGCGTAGACCGTTCCGTCGACGATGGTCACCGAGGCGGCCGTGAGCTGCTGGTCGCCGCGGAGGGCAGCCGCGGTGGCGACCCGAGCACGGAGTTGGTCGTTCAACGTCTTCGCACGCTCTGGGACGTCGAAGATGGCTCCGAGCGCATCGATGTCGTCGTACACCGCGTCGACGGAGGGTGTCGCCGTACTGTCCACGCAGTAGTCGCCGAGGACGTAGAGGCCCGACCCGAGCGACCGCAGGTCGTCCAGACCGGCAGCGCCGTCGCCGGAGAACTGCTGTTCGTCGTTCGCGATGAAGAGGTCCGGGGCCGCACCGGCCAGGTACTCCTTGCCCGGGGTCCAGTCGGTGGTGTTCTCGGTGAGCTGGGGATGCGCAGCCCGCTCTCCGTGATCGAGATCGGCCAGGGCGTACCCGATCGCGCTGTCGCCGACACCGAGAGCATCGAGCGTGTCGACGACGCCCGGTGCGCCCAGCAGTACCCGTTGGGGTGCGCGGTCGTAGGTGTAATCAACCCCGCAGCTTGCGACGGTCACCGGGTAGCCACCGCCGGAGGTGGCGGCGGCGGTCGACACGGCTGCGTTCCGGCTCGAACAACCAGTGGAGACGAGCAGGGCCGCGGTGATGACGGCCGCTCCGATGACGGTGCGGATCGGGTGATGACTCATGGGTGACTGGTTTCCTTTCGCACCGCGGGCCGGGCCGCGGGACTGGTGATGGATCGAGGGATGGTCGACCCGAGGTGCACGGCGAGCCGCTTGGTCAACGGGTTCACGCCGATCTCGGCGTGCACGCCGTACACCTCCGCGATGAGCTCCGCCGTCACCACGGTTTCCGGAGGACCGGACGCCACGACGCGCCCCTGGTCGAGGACGACGACGTGATCGCAGTGGGCGGCCGCGAGACCGAGGTCGTGGAGCGCGACGATCGTCGTCGTCGGGAGTCGGGTGACGAGCTCGAGGAGTTCGATCTGCGCGAGGACGTCGAGGTGGTTGGTCGGTTCGTCCAGCACGAGCACCGGGGTGTCCTGCGCGATCGCCCGAGCCACGGCGACCCGCTGCCGCTCGCCGCCCGACAGGGAACCGAGCGGCCGGTGCGCGTACCCACCGATGCCACACGATTCGATCGCCCGGTCGACGGCCTCCTCGTCCGCGGCGGCCGTGCCGCGCCGGGCACTCCGGTGCGGGATCCGCCCGAGCTCGACGGTCTCCCTGGCGGAGAACTCGAACTCCCGCTGATCCTCCTGCAGGACGACGGCGGTGCGATGCGCGGCCTCACGGGCGCTCAGCAGCCAGACGTCCTCACCACCGATCTCGATCGTGCCGGACGTGGGCCGCCGGGCCCGGTACACGGTCCGCAGGAGGGTGGACTTGCCGGAGCCGTTCGGCCCCAGGAGCCCCACGGTCGCTCCGGCGGGTGCGACGAGCGAGACCTCGTCCACGAGCCTTGAACCGACGACGTCGACACTGACCTGCTGCATCTCGACACGCATCAGCGCAGCACCTTCCGGTTCACGGGCGCGCGGCCTCGGGCGCGGCTCCCAGACGTCAGCAACCAGAGGAAGAACGGCGCACCGACGGCGGCCGTGATGACGCCGATCGGGAGTTCAGCCGGGGCCCGCACGGTCCGGGCGACGAGGTCCGCGAGCAGCAGGAAGATCGACCCCAGGACGGCTGCGACCGGGAGCATGCGGCGGTGATCGGCACCGACGAGGAGGCGGGCGATGTGCGGGATGACGAGCCCGACGAACGCGATCCCGCCGGCGACCGCCACGAGCGACCCGGTCATCGCCGCCACCAGCACCAGCAGCGTGACCTGCAGCCTCGGCACGTCGATGCCGAGCGACGCCGCGAGGTCGTCCCCGCCCACGAGCGCGTTGAGCGAGACGGAGGTGAGGAGGATCCAGGCGGTTCCGAGGACGACGACGATCACCGGGATCGGCAAGACACCCCAGTCCGCGCCGCCGACGCTGCCGAGGCTCCAGAACAGGACGCGCTGCACCTGGTTGGGTGTGGCGATGGTTTGGAGGAAGTAGGTCATCGAGGACACGAGGTAGCCAATGGCGACCCCGGCGAGGATGAGGCGGGTCGGCGGCATCCGACCTGCGGTGCGTCCCAGGAGAAACACCACGGCGAACGTCGCGAGGGCTCCGAGGAAGGCGGCGAGGGCGAGTGGCAGACCACCGAACGCCCCACCACCCAGGACGATGACCACCACGGCGCCGAGCGATGCGCCCGGAGTGACGCCGATGAGCGACGGATCGCCGAGGGGGTTCCGCACGACGGCCTGGATCACGGCGCCGGCGATCGCGAGCCCCGCCCCGCAGACCGTCGCCAGGATGGTGCGCGGCGCCCGGACCTCCCAGACGATCTGATCGACAGACCACGAGGTTTCCGGACTTCCGCCGAGATGGGCCAGGACCACGTCGATCACGTCTGGGAACGCGATCGCCACGGACCCCACCGCCATCGACACCACCCCCAGCAGGAGGAGGCAGACGACGAGAGCCACGAGCAGGGCTCGAGTGCGGGACGGGGTCGCGAACGGTACCGGTCGCTCGAGCATGTCCTGCCCTTCCCTGCGGCACGATGCCGCTATTGAGAACCATACTCATTAAGTGGATCAGGTGTAAGTCGATGTCGATTTGCCGCCTCGATGCACGCCACCTACCATCCCCTTATGAGAACAATTCTCAACAAGACCGATGATGGCGTGCCGAACGTCCGCACCCGATCGCAGGAGGCCCACCGCTGATGTTGCGCCGCTACCTCTGGTCGCGTGGCATCTCGTGGACGGGGAACGCCCTCACCGCCGTCGCGCTCCCGCTCATGCTGTTCCAGCTCACCGGGAGCGCGGCGCTCGCCGGCCTGTTGGCAGCGGTCGAGGCGCTGCCGTACCTCGTCCTGGGGCTCCCGGTCGGCGCACTTGTCGACCGGTGGAGCGCACGCTCGACGCTGACGGTGTCGAGCCTCGTCAGTGCAGCCGCGGCCGTGAGCATCCCGATCGCGGCCGCCGTCGACGCCCTCACCTCCGCCCACCTCATCCTCGTCGGCCTCACGACGTCGATCGCGTTCGTCTGCTTCGACGCCGCGAGCTTCGGAGCGATTCCGAGGATCGTCGGACGCGACGGGATCGCGTCCGCGACCGCCCGGATGATGACGATCAGCACGCTGATCGGGATCGCCGGTCCACCGCTCGGAGGCCTCCTCGCCGCGACGGCCGGAGGTCCGGTGGTCCTCCTGATCGACGCGATCTCCTACGGCATCGGTGCGCTCATCCTCGCCGGCATCCCGACCCTGGACGCGGCACCCCACACGGCGGTTCCACGACGGATGCGGCTCCGCGACAGCATCCTGGAGGGCCTCTCCTACATCCGCTCCGTCCCGATCATCCGCGATCTGACCCTGCTCGGCATCGGCAACAGTCTGGCCGGCGGCGCCGTGTCGGGTCTCCTCATCGTGACGGCTGTGCGGTCCCTCGGTCTCGCATCGGATTCCGCGGCGATCGGCGTCCTCTTCGGTGCGGCTGCGGTCGGAGCACTCGTCTCATCCTGGGTCATCGGGCCGCTGCAACGCCGACTGCCCGTCGGTGCGATCACGATCGGCGCACTGGTGGCGTCCGGCACACTCCTGGTGGGGTGGGCCGTGACGACTTCATTGCTCGGCGGGGTGATCGTCCTCGCGCTGTGGCAGGCGGCCGCGACGACCGTCTCGCTGAACGGGATCATCGTCCGGCAGAGCATCACGCCCGACCCCCTACAAGGACGCGTCAACACGACGGCCCGCATGATCGCCTGGGGCGGCCAACCGTTCGGAGCCGGTCTCGGAGGCCTCCTGGCGGACTCGATCGGCGTTCGCCCGGCGCTGCTGGCCGCGGCAGCTGTGACGCTGCTCACCGCTCTCGGCGCCGCGTTCCTCCCCGGCCTGCGCGCAGGGCTCCTCACCGCGCTCCGCGCTGACCGCCAAGATCAGCCGCCTCGACCCACTACGTCGTGAGGATACGTTGGAACAGGCGATGGTCCTGCCACCGGCCCGCGATGCGCAGGTACTCCGGGGCGAGCCCGAACTCGACGAACCCACATCGTTTGAGGACCGTCTGCGATGCGACGTTGTGCGGCAGGGTGCCCGCCTGGATCCGATGCAGCCGCAGGTCGTCGCGAGCCAGGTCGACGGCGAAACCGACGGCGGCCGTCATCAATCCTCGACCTGCGTGGTCGGCGTCGATCCAATACCCCAGGTTCGCGCTCTGGAAGGCGCCCCGCACGATACCCGTGAGGTTGACCCGCCCGACGATGCGCGACGCCTCCGCGAGTACCAGCGGCAGTGCCGTCCTGGCCGCCTGATCGAGCAGAAGCTGCCGGGTGGCGGCCTCCTGACCACCCTCGGTGTAGAACACCTCGGATCGCTCCGGATCCCACGGGGCCAGATGATCTCGATTCTTGCGGTAGGCCTCGGCGAGCGCGGCCGAGTCGTCGATCGTCACGGCGCGGAGCATCACTCCGCGGCCCAGGTCCACGTCGGAAGTCATTCCGAGATGCTAACGCGCGAACCGCCGCGCACGACGAGTGACGATGACCTCCGATCCGCCGGATGTCGACCGCATGGGGCCTCACCGTGCACAATGGCGGTGCGTACACCGGCTCTCCTGTCGTCCCACCTGCTGCGAGGAACCCCATGATCACGAACATCGAGATACTCGGCACGGAAGAGCTCATCCTGGAACGGAATCCGCGTGCTGCGGCCGTGCATGAGGCGATCATGGCCACCGGCCGCGAGGCAGTGATCGCCCTGAACGAACGGTTCGACGACCCCTCGGACGACGCGGCGATGAAGCGATTCGACGCGGAGCTCGAGACGATCGTCGAGCGGAGCATCAGTGAGTACGTCCGTCAGGCCAGTGGACTGTTCAGTGCCGAGGACGTCGATCTGTGGACCGCGAAGATCACCCGGGTGGCCGGCAGCTACGTCGCGCGAACAGCGGCCGTCGGCGTGCCCGGGGCCCTGTTCCTGATCGAGGCCATCGAAGAGGCCGAGTCGGACGAGAACAGCACCTTCGTCTCACTCGACGACACCCTCGCGAACATCGCCGAGTATTGCCAGTGTGGCTACGCCTCGAGCCGCATCGTGCCCGAACAGTTGTGCCGCCTGTGTTCGGGCGGGGTCCTGGTCGCGTGGAAGACCGAGGAGGATCGCATCGTCGCCACATCGCCCAAGGTCCGTTCCGAACTGCGCGCGGTGTTCGACGAGTTGCTCGACGAACTTGCCACCATCCACCTCGCAGCGGGTGACGGCTCGTCCGAGACCCCGGCGCGCCGGCGCGCGGGCAACGCAGGAATCATCCGGGTGAACGAGACGTACGCCGAGGAGATCGCGCTGCTCGACCTCACGCGATGGCGGGAACTCAGCGAGCTGAACCAGCTCAGCCAGATCGAGGCCGTGAACGCGCACGGCAAGCACTGGTCGCGATGGGGTCTCGGATCGGCCCGGTTGGCGACATTGGCGATGCAGAGCAATCCCGAGATCCAGGCGCGGATGCGCAGAATCGCCGGCAGTCGGCCTCTTCCAAAGCCCACGCTGTTCGAGCGGCTCTTCGCCCGACGATGAGGCGCATCGGGTCGGGCTTCGAACGCTGTGACGACACCGTGATCACCGGACAGCACGCGTCCATCGCGGTGGTCCAAGCCTGTGCTGCCATCGTCGGCGCCGTTCGTGTCCGCAATCTCACGTCGGCACGCCGAGCAGTGGTGTGAGATGTTCTTCCAACCGGCCGTTCGCGCACCCCGACCCAAGCCCCCGCGCACCCGACGCGGCAGAGCCGGTCGCATCACCGCGCTCGTCCTCCTCGTCGCCATGGTCTGCCTTGCAGCACTGATCCTGTACTCCTGCTCGACGATGAGGATCGCTTCCTGGCGGGTGACGCCGGCCCTCCAGGAAGTCGTCGGCGACCACGGCACCGTCTCGGCGTACGCGCAGGAATTCAACTTCAGCTCCGGCTCGAGCTGCACCCTGTCGGTGGACCTCGACGAGGACATCACGGTCGCTCAGACGGCGACGGTCCTGCAGTCACTCACCCCCACCGACCGCTTCGCGCCCTGCGACATCAGCACCGTCCAGACGGCCACCCGTTCGACAGTGTTCGCCGAGAACTGGAACACCATCTCAGACGATGGCTGGGCGTCGGTCGCCGAACACCTGACCGAACCGGGGCCGATCACGTTGTACTTATCCACCGACGCCCCCGCCCATCTGGACGCTTCCGAGCGGGGACGATACACCGACTTCATCGATCTCCTCCGCCAGCACACGACCGGCGACCGCCTCGAGGACTCCCTCGGTCCCGTCCGGTGGACCTTGGACTGGGACAGCGGCGTCGGTGCTTTCAAGGCAGTGCGCATCACCACCGACGAGACGCCGCCCGCTGCGCTCGCTGATTTCCTCGACGCGCTCACGATCGCGTTTCAGGGATCAACGGGCCTGGACAGCATCATCTACACCGTCACCGACGGCGAAGCCACCGTGAACGCGAACCTCAGCAAGACCGACGACCAGGTCATCAACACGATCCAGTCGGCGTTCGCGGCCTCAGGACTGAGCGGCACCCTCGCGATCAACCTGCCGACCGAGTAGCTGGGCCGTGACCGGTGAAGTACCGATCGAGGGCATCGGCGTACCGGGAGGCGACCACCTCAGCCGTCTGCTCAGGAGTCGGTCTCACGATGGATCGGCCCGACGCGTCGAGTGCACGCCGCTCTGCCTCGACGGCATCGATCGTCCCGAGATCGGCGTTGGCGAACCAGTCGCACACGGCTGATCCGTACCTCGTCTGCTGCTGGGAACCGGCCTTGCGATACTCACGCTGCTCCCAGGTGAACAGCGAGATCAACGACCAGGGGGTGAAGCCGGGCACATTCTGCTCGCCGTCGCCGTTCGAAGACCGAGCCCAGGCGGCGACCGCGACACCGAGCCAGACATCCCGGTCGCTCCGGATCAAGCGCGCCGAGGTCATCCCGCGCTCAGCATCGAACAACACCTGCGTCCCGTCACGCTCGAGGAGCAACCCCGCGCACGCCATCTGCACCGGGCCCCAGGCCTCGATCACGGCGAACCCCGCTGCGAGCAGTTCTCGGGCGAGGGGCTGCAGCTCGGCCTCGATGGTCGGGATGACCAGTTCGGGGTCGTTGTGGTGGGGCGCCGGGCCCACCGGCTCGGGGAATCCGGTCGGAGCGGCCCGAGGAAGCGTCACCCTCGTGCCTCCGCTACCGGCCCGCGTGGAAGATGCTGCCGACAGGCCGACCCAGGCGGCGATCCGTTGGCCCAGGCTCAGCGGACGGTTCGTCTCGTTCATCGATGACCTCTCAGACCTCGGCCGACGTTCACGGGCGCATCGGTCGAAGTCGATCGTCACTCACGGGGAAGGCGACGTCGTAGAACAGCTGCGTCGCGCGCATGTCGCCCCAGTCGTCCTTCTTCACGCGGATCCCGGTCGGTGAGACCTCCGCTATACGGACCCGCAACCATGATCCGTCGTCCAGCCGGAGCTCATGAGGCTCGGCGAGATAACTCAACCCGATCTCGTCGAGCGTCTCCTCGGCCTCCATCCAGTCCACCGCCCCGGTTCTCCGGCGCCCCAAGAGGTCGATCACGATGAACCCTTCACCGTCGGGCAGCATCCAGCCCAACCGTTCGCCGTCGCCCGAGCGTCGATGTTCGATCCAGTCCGCTTCCATGAGCCGAGGGTAACGCGGCGACTCGAAGGCTCACCTGACGACGTTCCGGTCTGCCGGGACGTGAGAGGCGTCGACCGGCTCGGGATCCGCTTCGATCACCGTTGCCCTCCGCGCGGAGTGCCACGACCCGCTGAGAGTGTCGAACGCTGACGGATCCGGGGTAGCGATCTAGCCTGGTGGCATCACCGGGACGCCTCCGTCTTCACCGGGCCGTTTCCCGGCCCGGCCCTCCCGTGACGCCCCGACGACAGGACCGACGATGACCGACGACGCCACCATCGACCGTCTCACCGCAGTGGGTACCCGGTACTTCGGGCAGCTCACCCCGGATGCCGCACTGCGCCCGATCCCGCTCGACGACGATGCCGGGGTGTGCGTCGTGCACACCGTCCGCGGCGGCGGCATGATCTACGTCGCGCCGGATGAGAGCGTGCTCTTCGTGGGTTCATCGATGGACTTCGGCGCGGGCCTCACGGAGTTCCTCGCCGGCAGCCGCACGCCACCGGAGCGGTTCGTCCGCCCGCCGTCCTGAGTCGCCCAGCCTCGGAGCTCTGGAGTGCCGTGGAGCGGTGGGCTCTCCCCTATCGCCGGGACGAGGAAGCTCGACGTGACCGTGTCCCGACGCCGGCTCGCTGGAGCGCCCGTGCGATCATCCCCGAGACCACGGCGGCGACGACCTCACCGACGATGCGTCCGAGGAGCGTCCCCAGGATGATCGGTGCGGTGAGGTGCTCCGGCGAGAAGACCGCGAGCGAGACGCCGAACAGCGCAGCACCGAGGATGACCGCGGCGAGCAGGTATCTGGCCTGCACCGTCCGCGGACCCCGGTCTCCGTGGTCCACCTTCCAGACGACGAGGTCGATGACGATACCGGTGAGGAGGAACGGCACCAGGATGATGACGCCCGAGGGGCTGGTCGCCGCGATGAGGAGTCCTGCGATGCCCGCGGTGATCGTCGCGCTGCCGACGGCACCCGTGTACCGGCGAGCCACGAACGGGAGCACACCGTGGACGCCCGCGCCGAGCGCGTACAACGGCGGGGACGTCGGTGCCAACACCGCCAGGAACGTCCCCGTCGCGAGGTGGAGCAACAGGTGCACGGCGGCGAACGCAGCGCAGACGAGCAGCACCCTCGTGGACAGGCCGAGCTGCTTCACCGTGTTCTCCAATCAGATGGTCCCGCCACCGGCTCGTCCCGGTTCTCCCAGCATGCGGTACTGGCTCTGAACCCCTGTCCGACACGCGCGACATACTGTCCTCATGACTGGTGCACCGACCGCTTTCCCACCCCTCGTCGTCGGCTCCGACCCGGTTCGCACCGAGCGGGCGACCCGCCCCGCGTTCGTGATGGCTCTCGTGTGCGCCGGCCTGATACCGATCATGGGCGCGCTGCTGGCCGCCCTCACTGCCTCGTCCGGCGGGTTCGCGCTGGGTGCGCTGTCCGCGCTGCTGTTCGGCGTCATCTCGTGGTTCATGCTGTTCCTCGCACTGCAGCTGGCGACCGTGCGGGGTGCACAGTCCGTGAGGCGCACGGTGATGACCCTCGACGCGGCAGGCCTCAGCGGCAGCATCCAGCAGGGCGAGGTCTTCCTCCCCTGGGGTGCGGTCGAGCGCGTCTCGATCCGCTCGCGCGGCCGGTGGCGAATCCTCACCTTCCACCTCCTGCCCGGCCTGACGGTGCAGTCCCCCGGCGTCACCACCACCCTCTCGCAGTCGGCCTTCGCGCGACTCGCCAAGCTGGGCTTCCAGGTCGGCGAGGTGGCGATCGACACGCCTCTCGACACGCTCCTCGCCGCGTCCGGCGCGTTCACCGGTGGCCGCCTGCGCTGAACGGCGCTCGAACGATCCCGACCGGTCGCAGGTCAGCGGGTCGCGGCTTCGAGCTGGCGCTCGGCGAGTTCACGGCCGGCGCGATGGGCACGCTGTTCTGCATTGGCCTTGAGGTCCGCGGCCAGGTCGGTGAAGGCGTCCAGGGCTGGGTTGACTCCGACGAGGGTGAACTCTCGGGTCACGACCTCCAGGTCGATCTGCCACACGTCTTCGAGAATGCGGCGCATCCAGGCGGTCGCATGGTCCCAGCCTTCCTTCGGCGTGCCCGGCGAGTAGTTCCCGCCCTGCACGGTCACCAGCACGCCGGGCTTGCCTGCCGTCGCCGGGGTGAGTCCGGGCGACATGCGCGGATCTGCGATGACGAGGTCGGCGTAGATCTTGAAATGCTGCGAAGCCCCGAAATTGTAGAGCGGCACGGCGAACAGGTATGCGTCGGCCTCGGCGAGCTCGTCGACCAGCGTGGTGACCAGACCGTGGGCGCTTCGCTGTTCGGGCGTGCGATCGTCTTCCGGGGTCGCGCCCGCAGCCAGGGCGTGTGCCCAGGCATCGCTGGGCAGTGGGGTGGTGCCGATGTCGCGGCGGACCACCCGAGCATCGCTCGTCGTGTCGAGCCACTGGGCTTCGGCGATGTCCGCGAGGGCGCGGCTGGTGGAGCCGTCATGGCGGATGGATGCGTCGATGCGAAGCAGGGACATAGGGGTCAACTCCTGGTGTCGGTGGTGTGTTCATGGACTGCGCGTTCGGCCGGCGAGCCGTGGGACGCCGAACGGGCATGCATCCAGCATCGAGGTACGCGACGTCCTCGACAAACAACGCGTAAGCGGCTTACGTTAGGTACGTGCCTCCAGACAAGACCCTCCCATCGCGACGCCCGCTGCGCATCGACGACGAGGAATGCCGTCGTCTCGCCGGTGTCATGGAGATCGTCGGCAAGCGCTGGTCGAGCGGGATCCTCCTCGCCCTGGGCATGGGTGCCGAGCGATTCACCGAGATCGAACGCCGCGTCGACGGGCTCTCCGGACGCATGCTCAGCGTCAGGCTCCGTGATCTCGAGTCGGCCGGTCTCCTCGAACGACTCGTCGAGCCGACGACGCCGGTGAGCATCCGCTACCGGCTCTCCGAACGCGGCATGGAGCTCATCCGGTCGTTGCAGCCGATGGCGCGGTACGCGCGCCGTTGGGAACCGCCGTTGCAAGAGGAATCCGCTTCGTAGCCTCCGCTGCGACGGATGGTGTTCGACTTGCCGTGACCGCCGACTCAGTACGATGAGCGCATGCCCGCTCTCCCCGCACCAGCACGAGCGCTCAGGGTGTTCCAGATCCTGTGGGTGATCGGCTTCCTCGTCGGGACGACCACGCACACGGCGGATCTGATCTTCGGCGGACTGGACGTCTACGGCGGCTTCCCTGCCGGTGTCCGGCTGTTCTGGGTGTCGCTCACGATCCTCGATCCACTGACCGTGGTGCTGATCATCCTGCGCCGGCGCTCCGGCATCGTGCTCGGGAGCGCCGTGATCATCGCCGACATCGCGGTCAACTGGACCGTCTTTTTGACCATCGGCGGGCTCTCGGTCTTCGGAATCGCCAACCAGAGCCTGTTCGCGGTGATCATCGCCGTCACGGCTCGTCCGCTCTGGATCTGGTTCGGACGATCATCCACACGAAGACGCGGCGACGTGGACGGCACGGCCTGACCACCCTGCACCTCGAAGGCGGCAACTAGTATGCCTATGTGTCCGCCATGCTGTACGTCCAGATAGCCGATGACCTCCGTCGCAAGATCGTGAGCGGCGAGCTGTCGCCGGGCGACGACGTGCCGAGCGAGGGCGAGCTGGCCGAGTTGTGGCGGAGTTCCCGCGGGCCGATCCGGAACGCCTTGGCGGCGCTGCGCAACGAGGGCCTCATCGAGACCCGGCGCGGCAGGCCAGCCCGGGTCGCGGAGCGGAAGGCACAGCAGGCCGCCGACGTGTCCATTCCGTTCACCCGCTGGGCGGAGTCGATGGGCACGACACCGGGCGCGCTCACCCAGGAAGTGTCGTTGCGTCGCGCCGACGAGGAGAAGGCTGCCGCCCTCGGCATCGCGGTCGGCGACCCGATCGTCGAGGTCGTCCGGCTGCGCCTGCTCGACGGGCGCCCCACCATGCTCGAGCGACTCACCTTCATCGAGGAGGTCGGCCGGGCGCTGTTCGACGTCGACCTCGACACGGTCTCGATCACCGAGTATCTGAACGGGCGGGGCTACGGCTACCAGGACGTCGACCACGAGATCGACGCCGTGGCGGCCGACGAGCTCGACAGCCGGCTGCTCGACGTCGAGCCGGGCACCCCGATCCTCCGCCTCCACCGGGTCACGAGGGGACCGGACGGCCGCATCTTCGAGGCCTCCGACGACCGATATCGCAGCGACATCATCCGGTTCACCGTCTCAGCGTCGGGCCGGGCGCGTGAGGGCGGACACTTCATCCGGGCGATCGGCGCGATCGGCGCCGAACCAACCTAGGCCCGGGGCGTCCCGGCCCTGACGGTCGCACTGGCGGGCGCAAGCGGGGCTAGGCCAGGGGCCACGCCGATGCGCACGGCACGTCCACCCATGGCGGCCTCGAGACCGTCGTCGAGGTCACCGAGCGCCACCGTCGCCCCGACGAGTTCCGCGAACGGGTGGGCATCATGGCGTTCGGCGAGATAGCGGACGGCACGCTCCAGGTGGGCCGGTGCGTAGTTGTGCACGCCCCTGATGGTGACGAGCCGTCGCACGATACTCTCCGGGTCGACGGGAACCAGTTCGCTGGGCGACACGCTGCCGACCAGCACCACCACGCCACCGACACCCAACACCTCGATCGACGCCGCGACGGCGAGCGGGGACCCGGACGCCTCGATCGCGACCAGGGGCCGAGCACCGACGAGGTCCAGTGCGGCGGCGAGCGATCCTGCTTCGGCCGGGTCGACCGTGGCCACGGCCCCGAACCGGCTCGCCAACCGGCGACGCCGCTTGGCGGGGTCCACGACGATGACCCTCGCTCCCGCGTCGCTCGCCATCGCGCAGGCGGTGAGACCGATCAGCCCGGCACCGTGCACGATCACGACCACGCCGTCCAGCGCGACGATGGCCGAGGCGGCGTCGAGGGCGGCGACCGCCGTGGCGGTGCCGCACGAGACGGGTGCGAGCACCTCGGCGGGGAGATCGCCGTCGGGTACCGGCACGATCGCGGTGCCGCGTTTCAAGTGCACGTGCGATGCGAATCCCCCGCTGAGCTCCCAACCGGTCTCGAGCCGCTCGTGGCCGTATTTGCGCACGGTCTGGCACTTCTGCGGGAGCCCGCGAACGCAGGTGGAGCAGTCTCCGCATCCGACGGTGAGCGCCCACACCACGCGCTGCCCCACCCGCAGCAGTTCTCCGGAGGAGGTGACGGCACCGTCGCCGACGGCCTGGACGTGGCCGACCTGCTCGTGGCCGAGCACCAGCGGCGTGGGCGCATCGCGGTGCCCCAGCACGGTGTGCACGTCGGAGCCGCAGATGGTCGCCAGCTCGATCGCGACGAGGGCTTCACCGGGTGCCAGCGAGACCGACGGCACCGCGATGCGCTCGTGACGCCGCCCTGGCTGCACCCACACCATCGCGGTCGGTGCCGGGTCGAGTTCGATCCGCACCGTCGTCGCCTCCTGTGTGAGCGTCACCGCGCGGCCAGTTGCGGAAGGGCGGTCAGCTCCCGGACGCTGTCCAGCACCACATCGGCCCCGGCCTCGGTCAGCTGGTCCCTGGTGTGCGCACCGGTGGTGACGCCCACGACGAGCCCGGCACCCGCGTTCCGACCGGAGCGCATGTCGCTGGTGGTGTCACCGACCACGATCACGGAGCCCACCGAGGTCGCTCCGGTGGCGATGAGTGCGGCGAGCACGAGGTCGGGCGCCGGGCGGCCTCTGCCGGCGTCGGCGGGCGAGAGGGCGACGTCGACCTCCCAGCCGAGGCGCGCGAGCACGGCGTCGCGGGTGGCGGGCGAGAACCCGGTCGTCAGTGCGACCTTGAGCCCCGACGCGCGGAGTCCGGCGATCACATCGGACGCGCCGGGGATCGGGTCGACCCCGACCTCGTCGATGAGTTCGGCGTAGGCGGCTTCGAAGGCCTCGTTGCCGGCCTGAGCGGCGTCCTCGTCCCCGCCGGTGAGGTGGCGGAAGACCTCGATCTTCGACTGCCCCATCGTGTCGCGGACGTATTGCAGCGACTCGTCGAGCGGGCGCCGGGTGTCGAGACCGGTGCGGCGTGCGGCACGCTCGAAGGCGCGCTCGACGATGCCGTCGTCGACGACGGTGGTGCCGGCCATGTCGAGCACGACGAGTTCGACGGGGACGCCCGTGGGGCTGTCGGGGATCGTGGTGGTCGTGGTCGTGATGGTCATGGTCTCGTGCTTTCTGTCAGCGGACGGGAGTGAGTGTCGAGATGGCCGCCGACGACGTGTTCGGCGAGCCCGAGGCCGGTCGTCATGCCGATGCCGGTCGTCACGACGGTGACCAGCACGCCCGGCTCGACCTCCTCGATGAGGAACTCCTCGGGCCCGGTGGCGTAGACACCCTGCCACCGTTCGACCACGGCCGGGTCGCGGTCGAAGAGCGTCCGGAACTCCGCGAGGAACGCCTCCGGGGCGGCCTCCGGCTGGAACGGCGGGATGGTCTCCCCCTTCCAGTGACTGTCGCCCACGATGAGCGACCCGTCGGGCCGTTGCGTGTACATCTGGTTCAGGTCGAGGGCGGCCAGCTCGGGCCGCTCCCTCGTGAGGCGGTCGCGCACAGCGGCGGAGCCCGGGAGCCCGGCGAACGCGCTGTACCGGATGAGCGACCAACCGGTCAGCAGGGGACCACCCAACGGACGCGGGAGGTCGGCGGTCACCCGCAGCATGTCCAGGCCACACCGGATGACGCCGCGCCGTTCGGCGAGCTCGGGATAGAGCTGGTCGATGTCGTGGTTGACGGCGACGACCACGAGGCCTGCGTCGACCGGGCCGCGGCTGGTGTCGACGCGTCCGCCGGCGATCCGCCCGGCTGCGGTGCGCATCCGGAAGACGACCCCGCGCGCGACCAGATGGTCGCGGATGGCGTCGGCGGCGAACCGGGGGTCGACCTGCAGGTCGCGGGGCAGCCTCGCGCCGCCGACCGCAGTTCCGGCGGGCAACGCGGCCAGTGCCTCGATCTCGGAAGCGGTGAGCAGCTCGACCTCGGGCACCTCACCGTCGTGCTGGGGTCGTCGTCGCTCAGCCAGGTCGCGGAGCAGCGCGAGTTCGTCCTCGCGGCGGGCGACGACGAGGGTTCCGGCCTGGTCGATCCAGAAGCCGGCGTCGCGGGCCAGCCGCAGCCAGAGCTTCCGCGACGTCGCGGCGTAGTCCCGGGCGACGCCCGACTGCGGGGTGAAGCAGAGGTGACCGAAGTTCCGGATGCTCGCCCCCGCGATCTCGGACGCGCGGTCGACCACCAGCACGGAGCGGCCGCGGTCGACGGCCGCGAGGGCCGCGCCCAGCCCCACGATGCCCGCACCCACGACGACGACGTCGAAGCGTTCCGGAGCTGCGGAGACTCCCCCCGCGGCGCCGCTCATCGGAACACCCGTCGCATCCAGATGGCAATGCCCTCGACGACGAGCACCGTGACGAGGATCATCAGCACGATAGCGGTGACGACTCCGTAGTTCGAGCCCTGGCTGGCGTTGAGGAGGTAGTAGCCGACTCCCCCGGCGCCGACGATGCCCAGCAGGGTCGCCGCGCGGATGTTGGTGTCGAGCATGTAGAAGGTGTGACCGATCAGGGCGCGGACACCCTGTGGGACGGTGGCGCCGGCGTAGACCTGGAGCCGGGACGCACCGGCGGCGGTGAGTGCCCGTTCGGGGCCGGCCTTGACCTCCTCGAAGGAGTCCGCGATGAGCTTGCCGAGCAGTCCGACGCCACCGATCGCGAGGGCGATGGTGCCGGCCTGGGTGCCGAGCCCGGAGATGACGATGAGCACGATGGCGAGGATGATCTCGGGGATGCCGCGGACGGCGACGAGCAGGAACCGCATCCCGCCGCGCACCCCCCGGCTCGGTGCGACGTTCCTCGCCGCGAGCGACCCGACCACGATCGAGACCACGAGCGTCAGGAGGGTGGCGGCGAGGGCGATGGCGATCGTCTCGACCATCGCGTCGGTCATGGTCGACAGCTCGTAGCTGCCGAACGACGGCGGCCAGAACTGCACCGCGACGGCCGGGACCTTCGCCCACACGGTGAGGAGGTCGCGCCACTGGATGTCGCAGATCAGGACACTGCCGACCACCACGGCGACGGCGAGCCAGCCCCAGGTGGTGTTCCGCACGCGAGTCGCCGTCCAGGGACGCCGCAGTGCGTCGTCGGCCGTCGCGACGGGTGCCCAACCGCGTGAGGCGCCCGGCCGAGAGGCGTCGCGGCCACGGCGGATGCCGCGCAGCACCCGGTCGCCGAGGCCCCGGCCGGTGGGCGCGATGCCGAGCATGGCGGCGCGCACCGCGCTCGAGACGATCTCCATTACGACGCAGAGCACGAAGATGACGACGGCGTACCCGAGGCCCAGGCCGTAGTCGAGGGACTTGAAGGCGAACGACATCTGCATGCCGAGCCCGACGACGCCGACGTAGCCGAGGATCACCGAGCCGCGCAGGTTGATGTCGTTGCGATGGAGCACGGTGGCCACCCACGAGGGCATGACCTGGGGCAGCACCCCGGCGGTGAACTCCTGCATCCGGCTGCCGCCGGCGGCGCGGATGGCGAGGCGGGGACCTTCGTCGATCTGCTCGATCGCATCGGCGAACATCTTCGAGATCATGCCGATGGAGTGGATGCCGATGGCCAGGATCCCGGGCAGCGTCCCGAGCGAGAAGACCAGCACGAAGACCATGGCGAACACGACGTCCGGGATCGCCCGGGTCAGCACGCCGAAGAATCGGGCGAACGCACGCCACCCGGTGCCGGGGGTGGTGTTGGACGCGGCCAGGTAGGCGATCGGCACCGAGATGACCGCGGCGAGGAGGGTGCCGCAGATCACGAGCCCGAGCGTCAAGCCGGTGAGGTACAGCAACTCGCCTGGGTCGGGGAAGGAGATGGCGCCGACCCGGCCGAAGAACCGTTCGGCGTTCGACCAGCTCTGGGCCATCCGGGCCGGATCGATCCCGATGCTGTTCAGCGCCACGATCGACGCGGCCAGCAGAGCGAGCAGCGTCAGGACGGCGGCGATGCGCTCGGGCGAGACGGCGCGGCGTGGGGCGCGGCCGACCGGATCCCCCGTACCCGTTGCGGTCCGGAGACCCGTCCGAATGCCGGGGCGAGTGCGCGTGTCAGCGCTCATCGCGGGGTCTCGCTGACGGCGTCGACGAGGAGCTCGGTCTCGATGGCGTGCAGCTCGCTGGTGGTGGTGGCGACTCGACCGTAGATCTCCATCACCTGGGCCTTGCTGAGTCCCTCGGTCGGCGTGTCGAGTACGACGCTGCCGTGACGGAGACCGACGATGCGATCGGCCCAGCTGAGCGCCAGATCGACCTGATGCAGACTGCACACCACGGTCAGGCCGCGGTCGACGGCGATCTCACGGATAAGCGCCATCACCTGGTCGCTCGACTCGGGGTCGAGTGAGGCGACCGGTTCGTCGGCGAGGAGGATCTCCGGGTCCTGCATCAGGGCGCGCGCGATGGCGACACGCTGCTGCTGGCCGCCGGAGAGGGTGTCGGCCCGCTGGTAGGCGCGGTCGAGCAGGCCCACGCGGTCGAGGTGCCCGAGCGCGGCGAGCTTGCCGGCACGGCCGTACGACCAGAGTCCGAGGCGCGGACCGCGGACGGTGGCGAGCGACCCGGTGAGCACGTTCTCGAGCACGGTGAGCGAGGGGACGAGTTCGAACTGCTGGAAGATGAAGCCGACTCGGCTGCGCAGGGTGCGGAGTCGTCGGCCGGTGAGGTCAGGCACCAGCTGGCCCAGCACCTCGACGGTGCCGGCGCTCGGTTGCTCGAGCCCGTCGAGGTGGCGGAGCAGGGTCGACTTGCCCGACCCGGAGAGTCCCAGGAGGACGACGATCTCGCCTCGTTGCACCTCGAGCGATGCGCCGTCGAGTGCGAGGGTCGCGCCGAAACGCTTCGTGACGTCGGACAGTCGCACCACGGTCTCGGTCGCTGTGGCGGGATTCGTCATGGGAGTCTCCGGATCGGGTTCGTCAGTGGGTGGAGGGCTCAGCGGCCGGGCCGGGTCAGCTCTTGCACTGGGTGGCGTTCGTCTTCTTACAGATGTCGCGGATCGTGTCGTAGTACGTGTCGTCGACCGGCTTGGTCTCGTAGAAGACACTGCGGAAGCCGTCGGAGTCGGCCGACGTGACCCCAGCCTTGATGATCTGGTCGATGGTGACGTCGGACAGGACGTCGGTCAGCTTCGACTGCACCTCGGTGGGCAGGGTGCTCGACATCACGATGGGCGCGCCGGGGACCATGGTCTCGGCGATGACCGTGACCTTGTCGGACTTGGCGACCTCGCTGTCCTCGGCGAAGCCCGCCTCGCACTCCACTCCCTCGCCGACCTTGGTGACGCTGACGTCGTGCTTGCCGGCGAAGACCGGGGTGATGTCCTTCTCGGGGTCGACGCCGGCCTCGAGCAGGTTGTAGCTGGGGAAGAGGTAGCCCGAGGTGGAGGACGGGTCGACGAAGCAGACCTTCTTGCCCTTGAAGCCGGCGAGATCGGTGATGTCGCTGCCCTTCGGGACGATGGCCTGGGAGTAGTAACCGGGCTCCTGGCCCTCCTTGGTGACGATCGAGGAGATCGGGGTGAGCTTGGCCCCGTTGTTCGCGGCGGTGACGTAGGTGAAGCCCGAGAAGGAGGCGACATCTATCTGACCCGCGATCGAGGCCTCGATCAGCGCCGCGTAGTCGGTGGATTCGTGGTACTCGACCTTCTTGCCGGTCTCCTTGGCGATGTAGTCCATGAGCGGCTGGTAGTTGGTCTCGGTCTCGACCGAGTCCGGCACGACACCGAACACGAGCGTGTTCTCGTCGACGGCGTAGGTTCCGGCCCCCGCGCCCGCTGCGGAGGCTGAGCCGGTGGAGGTGGAGGCCGCGGAGGCGGAACATCCGGAGAGGACGGTGGCGAGCAGCGCTGCACCTGCGAGTGCGGTGACGAGCTGCGAACGGCGGAGGGTCATGACGGCCTTTCGGTGTGAAGGGGACGTCAGCATCGTGACACGCAGCAACAAACAAATATACCTATGTTGCTTCAGTTCAGGCGAAGTTCATCTCTTGTATGCCTATCTCGACGGTCAGAGCGCGAGCAGCAATACGCCGACGACCACGATCAGCGACGCGGCGATCCGCCACCCGGGTCTCCCCTCGTGCAGGACGACGACGCCGAACAGGGCCACGAGCACCACGCTGATCTCGCGCATGGGCGCGACGAGCGCGACCGGCGCCATCGTGATGGCGATGAGCACGAGGATGTAGGACAGGGGCGAGAGCACGCCGAAGGCGAGCAGTCGGGGCCAGTGCCGTCGCAGCACGCCGGACAGCTCACGATGTCGGCGGCCAAGGGCGATCGAGTAGATCGGGATCTCGATGAGCGTGCAGCCGACCATGAACGCCACCGGCGAGAGCCCCCAGGTGCGCACGGCGTGGGCGTCCCAGATCGTGTAGGTGGCGATGGCGACGCCGGTGAGGAGACCCCACAGGACGCCCGGGTCGATGCGCCGCCGGTGTCCAGCCATCCGCACATCGGGTCCTCCGGGTGTCCCCCGGTCGGCGAGTCCGACGGCGACCACGCCGGCGAGGATCGCCACCACGCCGATCAGCGCGATGCCCGACGGGCGTTCGCCGAGCAGGAGCACGGCGACCACCACGCTGATCGTCGGCCCGGTCCCCCGGGCGGTCGTGTACACGGTCGAGAGGCGGCCGGTGGCGTAGCCCTTCTGCAGCACGAGCATGTAGCCCACGTGGATGACCCCGGACATGCCGGCGCCGAGGAGGAAACCGGCGAGATCACCCGAGCCGTCCGGCCCGCCGGATCCGATTCCCCCGGTGAACGGGATGACGCCGGCCCACAGCACGGTACTGACCACGGCACCCCACCAGAGGAATGGCAGCCCGATGCGACTCACCCCGTGGGCGAGGACGTTCCAAGCCGCGTGGGCGACCGCGGCGGAGAGGACGATGAGGACAGCGAGCGAGGACACGACGACCCTTCTCCTGGTCGCGGGCGCGACGAAGGAGGGTCCTCCGGGCTTTTGTCCTGTCAGATGACGGCCGGCGCATGGGCTTCGACCGTGGCGCCGCTCGGACCAGCCGAGCACTGCTGCTCCGGAACCCTAGGCGCTATCGCGGACGACGCTAGCAGACGAGTGTGACGAGCGAGGTGAACAGTTGGGTCACGGCCGTCTGGCGCACTGCGGCCACGGGCACGGTTCGACCGGCGCATCGGCGGGAGTCGTTAGATTCAAGACATGGTGAATCTGAACGCGATGCTGCCGCTGGACGGATGCTCCGTGGCCTTCCGGGACTCGGGGCCCGGCGGGCGCGCGGTGCTGTTTCTGCATGGCGCTGGAGCAGACCATGTGTCGTTCGAGGAGCAAGCCAGCGCCGTGGCGAACTCGGGTCGCCGAGCAGTCGTCTGGGACATGCGGGCCCACGGGCTGTCGAGGCCCAACCGCTCGCGAATCACGGCAGACCGGTTCGTCGCAGATGCAGAAGCGCTCATATCCGAGCTCGGCCTGGACCATCCCGTGCTGGTCGGTCACTCCCTCGGCGGGAACATCGCCCAGGAGATGGTCAGACGAGAACCGGAGGCGTACTCGGGTCTCGTCGTCATCGACGCGACCTGGAACTCCGGACCATTGGGGTGGATGGAGCGGCGACTGCTCCACCTGGCAGCTCCTACGCTCAGCCTCATCCCCGCGCGCACACTTCCAGGCCTCATGGCCCGAGCCTCGGCCGTCACGGACGCGGCACAGCAGGACTTGATGCGCGCCTTCTCACAGGTGCCGAAGCGAGACTTCCTCGCGATCTGGCAAGCGACCGCCTCATTCGTCCGACCCGCACCTCACTACCGCACGCCGATCCCCTTGTGCCTCATCAGAGGCGCGCAAGATCGAACCGGCAACATCGCGAAGGCGATGCCCGCTTGGGCTGAGCACGAGGGGAACGGCGAGGTGGTGATCCCTGACGCTGGGCACGTGCCGTCGCAGGATGCTCCCGAGGCCGTGACGACAGCACTCCTGCGTTTCCTGGACACGCTGGACGAAGCCCGATGATCGAGAACGAGAACGTCGACGGACAGTCCCGCACTCGAGGTACGAGAGGATGACGGCATGGAGCGGAACGCAGCCTGGCTGAGCATCGATGCTGAACGGCAAGAGCTCGCACGCGACCTCGCACCGCTGGGCGAGACGTCCTGGTCGACGCCGTCGCTCTGCGCCGGCATGACCGTCCGTGAGGTCCTCGCCCACCTGACGGTGAGCGGGGCCGTGTCGGGGCCGCGTTGGTTCGCTGGGGTCGTGCGTGCGCGTTTCGACTTCGACAAGCAGGTGGATGATCGTCTGCGCGAGCAGCTTGGTTCCTCGCCGGCGGAGACGCTCAGCCGTTTCCGTTCGACGATCGGCAGCCGGATCTCGCCGCCTCTCCCGAGAATGGCGCTCCTCGGCGAGATGGTCGTTCACGGCGAGGATATTCGCCGCCCGCTGGGTCTCGTCCGGGAGTATCCGGAGGCGACGCTGACTGCTCTCCTGAGGTACTACGCAAGCACCGATCAGGTCGTCGTCGCGAAGAAGCGAGTACGAGGTCTGCGACTGGAAGCGGTCGACACGGCCACCACCATCGGGGAGGGCGATGTCGTGCGGGGCAGCACCCTGGCGCTCATCATGGCGATGACGGGTCGCACCGCGTACTGCGCCGAGCTGACAGGCCCAGGAGTCGCCGACCTGCTCGCCCGCTCGAGCTGATCCTTGGTCGGGCTAGCTGCCGCTCGAGCTCGCTGCGTCGACGTGTCTTCCCGCCCAATGGGGGCTCTGAATGAGCCCGAGCAGGTTCCCGAACGGGTCGACCACGGACGCCGACCACCAGCCTTCACCGCGTCGCGTCACAGCGTCGATCTCGTCAGCGCCGAGTTCTCGAACCCTGTCGAAGGCTGCCTGAATGTCGTCGACATGCAACGACACGAGCGCACCGCCGGGCCGTTCGAGGACCGGACGGTAGGCGCTCGACATGAGCGCGAGTTCATCCTCGTCGTCCCCGAAACGCCACTCCGCATACTCGGCCGGCCCCGACACGGGACGCACGAAGTAGGGACGCCGACCCAAGAGCGACGAGTACCAGTCGACCGCTTTCGGAACATCGTCCGCTACGAGGTTGACGTTGGCAATTCCACGGAACACGAGGGATCTCCTTCACCTGTCGCGCCGCATCTCGGCCCAACACGTCAAGCCTGACGATGAAAGTGATCAACTTGTGATCACATTTGTTGTCAGAATGAGGCAATGCGGGCAGATCGACTCATTCAGGTGCTGCTCCTGCTGCAGTCTCGTCCCCAGGTGACCGCTGCGGAGGTCGCAGCCGAGCTGGAAGTGTCGATCCCGACCGCGCGCCGCGACTTGGAGGCCCTCTCGTCGGCCGGGATACCGGTGTACCCGGTTCGAGGCCGAAACGGCGGATGGCGGCTGCTCGACGGCGCAAGGACCAACCTGACCGGGTTGACGGAACCGGAAGTCACTGCGCTGTTCGCACTGCTCGGGAGCAACGAAGCCCTGCCACCTGCAGCCACCCGGGCGATCGCGAAACTCGTGCGATCGGTCCCGAGCACTTTCCGTTCTGGAGCCGAACGCGTGGCGACGGCCACCATCAGAAGTGCCGCCTGGGGACACCTCGAACCAGGCAAGGTGCCCGACAGCGTCACGGTCCTGCACCATGCCATCGCCACCCAACGCCGGATCTCCTTCACCTATCGAGTCGGGGCACCTCGTGAGGTGGTGCCGCTCGTCGTCGCAAGCAAGGGCGGCATCTGGTACCTGGTCGGCGCCCGTGTCCTCGACGGCAAGGACACAGCGGACCCGGCGAGCCTTCGCCTCTTTCGCGTTGACCGCATCAGGGACGCGGAGGTGACCGCCGACCGCGGGTACGTGTTCGAGGGTTTCGACGCTGCGGCGGTCTGGGACGCGATGACCGACCACGTCGAAGCACTCCGTGGCAGCGTCCAAGCGGCGCTTCTCGTTGATGCGGCGGCGGTTCGACCGCTGCTGCAAGCGTTCGGCGTCCACGCTGCAGTGACCGGTGAGCAGCCTGACGGCCGATCGCTGATCACCGTTCGCGCTCACTCCGTCACCGGGCTCGCCGAGCAACTCGTCGGCTGGACCAGTGCCGCGCAGGTGCTCGAGCCAGCGGAGGTCCGAACGGCCCTCGCCGCGATCGGACGACGAATCATCGACACCTACCGTGACTGAAGCGCCCCGATAGCCACCGGTTTCGGGCTTCGAAGTCACTCCACCGATGTGTTCGCTGCTCGACTCCCGTAGCTCAGCGCTTCTCGCGTCGGAAGCGGGCCTCGCGGCTCGCGATGTGCACACCGAAGCCCGTTGTCCCCGCAGCGAACGCGGAGATCAGTACGAAGAACGCGAGATCGTCTCCCGCGCGGAAGGCGAAGGCGGCGACGACGAGTGCGATCGAGGCCGCGACCACGAGCAGCACGCCGACGACCTCGCCCCGGCTCCCCAACATCTCCCGCATGCCCCCAGCGTGCAGCAGGAGCCACACAACCGCAATGCCCGATCGTCGGCGCGTGGTCCCTGCTGTTTCCGTCTCGGAACACCACCCGAGGCGCTCCACGAGTTCCTCGAAGTCCCCGCGGCCGAGGAGTTGCGACACCGCGGCGAGAGCTTCGCAGACGACCTCGCTCTGCGCGTCCGTCGCTCTGGCGAGTGCGGTCATCCAAGGTGACCCGATATTCGCCTGGAGCTCAGGAGTGCGCAGACCGGTTCACGCCGGGATCGGGAAGACGAGCAGCGTGCTGGACGCCGTGGCCACCACCCGGCCGTCCGCATCGGTGATCACCGCTTCGGCGAACGCGACCCGAGACCCCGGTTTGATGACGGTTCCCACGGCGGTCAGCTGCCCCGATGTGGCACTCACGGCCCGCAGGTAGTTCACCTTGATCTCCAGCGAGGTGTACCCGACCCCGGCGGGCAGCGTGGTCTGGACCGCGCACCCCGCAGCCGAATCCAGCACCGTGCACATGAACCCGCCGTGCACGGCACCGATCGGGTTGTAGTGGGACTCGTTCGGCTCACAGGTGAACGTAGCGGTCCCACGCGAGACCGAGCTCAGGGTCATGTCCATGAGCGAGATGATCGGCGGCGGCGGCAGGACCCCGTCGATCATGGCCTGGAGGTAGTCGATACCTGCCATCTCGGCGACCCGCGCGGCACCGATCATCGGGTCCTGCCATTCGATCGTCCGTCGGCGGACTGGAGGTGCTTCGTCGCTCTGCATGCCCCATTGTCACCTGTTGCGCTGCGGCAGCCCCGGAGACACTCAGCTTGCTGGATGTCGTCTTGTACGCTCACACGATGACAGACATCGCTGGAACCCGCTGGGTCATCACCGGAGCCGCCGGGAACATCGGATCGGCGCTCCGCTCCGCACTGCTCGACCGCGAGGCGGTGCTCGTCTCCACCGACGTCCGCTCGATGACTCCGCTCAGTCCGCAGGAAGTCGTCACCAGCACCGACCTCGCCGACCTTGCCGCGCTGGTCGAGCTGTTCGATGGGGCGCACGGGGTGATCCACCTCGGCGGGATACCCGACGAGGCCGACTTCCACGACTTGGCCGAGGTGAACATCGTCGGGACCTACCACGTCCTCGAAGCCGCCCGGCGGGCCGGCGTCGCCCGGGTCGTCTACGCGAGCAGTAACCGTCTGACGGGCTTCTACCCGTCGGGCGCTCACATCGCACCGGATGTTCCGCCCCGTCCGGACGGGTTCTACGGGGTGTCGAAGGTCGCTGGAGAAGCGCTGTGTCGGCTCTACGCGGACAAGTTCGGAATCAGCACCATCTCGCTCCGCATCGGCAGCTACGAGCAGCAGCCAGGTTCCCTGCGCGAGCAGCGGACCTGGCTCAGCCCCGCTGACGCCGTGCGCGCGTTCATCGCGGCGATGACCACCACCGAACACACGGCCGTGTTCTATGCGGTGTCCGCGAACACTGCTGGATGGTGGGATCTCGACGCCGGAACGGCGGTCGGTTTCACCCCGCAAGACGACGCCGCCCAGTGGGGCGAACCCCAGCACATCGATCCCCACATGCCGCAGGGCGGGGTGTACGCGACGCCGGCCTATTCGACCGATCGGATGCGACAGTGACGGACCATCCGAGGTGCAGGACTACCTCTTCAGATCGACTCGCCGTGACAACACCTGGCCCGGCCACGCGTCGATACCGTCTCCGACCGTGAACGTCACGTCACGCTCGAAGCCTGCGGCCTCGTAGAAGCGGACGAGATCCCCCGACCCTCCCGCGTAGCAGTCGACCCGCAGGCGACCGACCCCGGCGGCCTGCGCGCGCTCCTGGGCGAGTGCCAGCAAGCGGCGACCGGTGCCCTTCACCCGCGGGTCGCGCGAGCCGATCAGCACGCGGACGTAGACCTCCGGTTCGGTGGCGGCCGGCACGTACTCGAGCGCCTCGCCGAGCACGAGTGCTCCGCAGACGCCGACCGCGGGATGCTCAGCGACCCAGGTGTCGGATGAGGCACACCACTGCTGGACACGAGTAATCCAGCGTTCCTGCCCGGAGGCCGGCTCTGTACCCCATTGCCGGGTGTTACCGATCCGGACGAACCAGGCGATCGCTTCATCGAAAAGCGCCAGCACTGCAGCTGCGTCCGCCGGCACGGCCCGACGGAACCTCACCGGCACGAGGTCGCCGACGATCGACGCAGGCTCCAGCTCGACGCCCTCACCGCGCTCCAACTCACCCGTCACCGTGCTTCTCCAGATCGCTTCGACATGCCGTCTGTCCTCCCCCGCTCATGCCAGGTTGGCACGCGTCACCCTTGGGACGCCAACACCTGCAGGGATCAACCTTGCGGAGGGACCGCTCGCCTGCACTCCCCCTCCCGGCGGAGGCGGCCGGACCCGTGCTTTGGAAGAGTAGGGGGTACACGAAAGCGCGCCGTGGCGGCGGGAGGGGAACGACATGAGCACGATCCTGAACGGGAGTCTGCCGGACACGGAGTACATCGAGATCACCGCACGATCGGGGCATCGATACGCCGTCTGGGTGACCACCCCTCCTGGGTACGCAGGTTCCGCCGAACCGCTGCCACTGATCTACGTGGTCGACGGAAACTGGGCCGTCGGGCTCACGGCGCCCCTCATCGTCACGCAGACGGATCCGTTTCTGCAGATCGCCCCGTACATCCAGGTCAGCATCGGGTATGCCGGTGAGGAGGCTGCGGCGTGGGCGCACCTTCGCAACCGCGACCTCGTGCCCCCGGGCGAGCCGGTCAGTGGGGAGATGGTGGCAACCGTGAAGGCCGCCCGGGAAGCGGGCGCGATGACGGATGAGCAGGCGGACGTCTACCTCGCGGAGCTCGCCGACACCCACGCGGACGTCTTCCTCGACTTCCTGACAGCCGAGCTCCATCCACATCTGCAGTCGAAGTGGCGTGTCAGCGACTCCGGACACGGCCTGTTCGGCTACTCGTACGGAGGCCTCTTCGCCCTCTACGCGTGGCTGTGCGAGGCAACACCCTTCACGTCCTTCGGTGCTGGTACGCCGGGGGTCGCCAGCACCGACAGCCAGGTGTTC
Source organism: Plantibacter sp. LMC-P-059a (assembly GCF_030209505.1). NCBI lineage: Bacteria > Bacillati > Actinomycetota > Actinomycetes > Micrococcales > Microbacteriaceae > Plantibacter > Plantibacter sp. LMC-P-059a. The sequence goes on from NZ_JARVRZ010000001.1 coordinate 115,771, forward strand.
GAACTGATCACGGCCATGCCCGATCGCAGCTCCGACTCGACGCCCCAGCGCTTGCACATCACCGTGAACGAGCTCGAACTGCTCGGGGACCTGCCGATCTACCGATCCATCGCGCAGAACGTGCTCGCAGCCGTCGATCGACTCCACGAGAAGGGACGAGCTGCAGAGATGTCGAGCCAGCTCTTGTCCGAGACACACGTGACCGGACTGCAAGCCTCCTTCCTGAGCTACCTGAAGACCTGCCACAGCCGGACCCGAGCAGACGCAGCACGCTGACCCGGGCGGCCGCGGTCCTCCGTCGGCTGTCCCGATCGGTCCTGCGGCGCGACGCCTTTCCGCCGACGCCGCGTCACCGAGTTCCGCGGGTGAACCGCAGTTCATGCCCGAGGATCACCGCATGCACTCGGTCGCGCAGGTGCAGCTTGGCGAAGATGCGGTTCACGTGGGTCTTCACGGTGGCGAGCGAGAGGTGGAGCGTCTCGCCGATCTCTGCGTTGGACTGCCCTGCGACGATGCACGCGAACACGTCACGCTCGCGCGGACTGAGCTGGTCGAGCGGGTCGACGTTCGCGACGGCGCTCGGGCGGTCCCGTGGCGCCCCACTGGATGCGTAGTGGTCGATCAGCTGTCTGGTGATCCGCGGCTCGACGACGGCGTCTCCGGCGTGCACCGTTCGCACGGCCGCCCGCAAGCGGTCTGGCGGGGTGCTCTTGAGCAGAAACGCGCTCGCGCCGGCGTCGAGACCGCCGAAGGCGTATTCATCGGTGTCGAACGTGGTGAGCACGAGCACGCGTGTTGTCGGGTCGACCGTGGTGATGATCTTGGTCGCTTCGATGCCGCCCATTCCGGGCATCCGCACGTCCATGAGCACGACGTCGGGGTTCAGCTCCCGGGTGAGCCGGATCGCCTCCTCCCCCGTGGCTGCCTCGCCGACGACCTCGATGTCGTCTGCCGAGTCCAGCGTCAGCGCGTTGCCCATGCGGACGAGTTCCTGATCGTCCACCACGAGCACCCTGATCGTCGACGTCGTGGTCGCCGTCATGCAGGTACTCCTTCGTCGATGAACAAGGTGGCCCTCGTCGACCAGCCACCGTCTGGACGCGGACCCGCCGCGCTCGTGCCGCCGTAGGTCGCAGCACGCTCGGCGATACCGAGCAGCCCCTGGCCGCTTCCCTGGCTCGAGCTGTGGTCGACGTGGGTACCGGTGGGCCCGTCGTCGGTGACCTGCACAGCCACGGTGCCGCCCGCGACGTCGATGCTCACCTCCACCCGAGTAGCTTCCCCGGCATACCGCAGCACGTTGGTGAGCGACTCTTGGACGATCCGGTACACCGTCGTCGCCAGCGCGGGATCCTCGGGCAGCGCCCCGCCGGAGCGGGTGAGCCTGACGGGCATGCCGGTGCTGCGGAAGAACTCGACCACCTCCTCCACATCGGGGACGTTGTGTCCCGAGCGGTGCAGGTGCCGGTCCAGCACTGCGTCTCCCTCTCGGAGCACCTGCAGGATACGGTTCATGTCGCCGAGCGCGCTGCGGCCGACGTCACCCAGCTTGGTCAGCGCCAGCGCAGATCGCTCGGGGTGCTTCTGCCAGCCGCTCGACGCGCCGTCGGCGAGCGAGATCATCGTCGAAAGCGAGTGGGCGACGATGTCGTGCATCTCGGTGGCGATCCGTTGCCGCTCCGCCACCTGGGCCATGGTGAGCCGTTGATTCACCAGCTGCGTGAGAGCTTCTCGGCGCTGTGTCGCACCGCGGACGGCGAGACCTGCACCGAGAGCGAGGAGCACGACCGGATCCAGCACCGAGGGCGCCTGGGTCGCTCCCGTCGTCAGCACGAGGATCAGGACTCCGAGGGCGGGCACACCCACGAGGATCGCGTAGCCCAGCAACGCGGTCCCGAGCGGCAGCATGGAGGCCACGGTGTAGAGCATGACGGCGGCGGGCAGCGCCAGCATCGCGACCGGGGGCGAAAGGACCATGCCTGCCGTGCTCGTGAGCGCCATTGCGACGAGGATCGCCCGCGGATACCGACGTCGGAAGAGCAGGAGCACCCCCGATACGGTCACGAGGAGCAGCCCCGGCCAGAGCGGTTGCGCACCCGGCAGCACGAGCACGATCGTTTGAACCGCGAGACACATCACGGCGACGAGCGTGTCGACCACCTGCTGATGGGCGTTGAGCCATCGCAGCAGCCGCGTGCCGAGGACGTGGTCGATCTCGGCGGCATCCACGATCGGCTGGGCAGCATGAGCCCTCATACGCTTGCGACCTCCATCCCGAACGGTGCTCTCATTCTCCCCCGCGCCCCGTTCTGGGGCTCGTTCAGGCGTCGCGACGCTTCACGGTGATGGCTGCGACGACGAACAGCACCAGCGTCCAGGCCAGCAGCACGGCAGAGCCGATCCACGGGCCCATCGGGTCCGTGCCAGCGGGAGCCAGCAACAGGGATCCGGCCTGGATCGGGAAGAACCGGGTGATCTCGGTGCCGTACTCGGAGAACATCTGTGGGATCACCGGCACGATGACGAGGAACACGATCGTCGCCAGCACTGCGGCGACGACGTTGCGGATGATGGTCCCGAGAGCGAGACCGATGATGCCGATGGCTGTCAGGTACAGCCCGGAACCGAGGACCAGCCGCATGAGTTCGGGCGTTTCCAGGACGTAGCCGTACCCGCCGCCCGCGAGGATCGCCGGCGCGACGGCGAACCCGACCGCTGAGCTGACGACACCGATGACGACGGAGACGCCGGCGATGATCACGGCCTTCGCGACCACCACCGGCGTCCTGCGCGGAACCGACAGCAGCGTGGTGCTGATCTGCCCGGAGCGGTACTCGTTCGTGATCATCAGGACCGCGAGCACGGCGAGGACGATGCCGACGTAACCGGTCTTGTCGACGATCATCTCGGGGTAGGCGTCGTAATCGGCCTTGGGTGAGCTGCGGTCGCGGAAGACGTATGCCCACGGCATGGCGATTCCGTTGGCGATCAAGAGCAGGAGCGTGAATCCTGCGAGGACGTTGTTCGACGCCAGCCCGCGGAATTTGATCCACTCGGAGACGATCGCGCCGCCGAGACTGACATCGCGCACGGCGAAGTGACGTGAGACGTCCGCTGGGGTCGAACCGGGAATCGTGGTGCTCATGAGAAGTCCTTTCGTGGGAGAGGCGAGATCAGGCCGAGACGTACTCGACGGCGTCGCGGGCGAGTCGGCTGTAGGCCTCTTCGAGGGTCTGGCGCACGGGCGTCAGCTCGGTGAGGAGCACGCCCACCTCGTGGGCGGCGCGGGCGATCTGTTCGGCCGTGAGTCCTTCCACGTCCAGCAGGCCCATTTCGCTCGAGGCGATGGTCACCCCCGGGGCTGTGATCCGACGAGTGAGGGCGGGTGCGTCCGGCGTGCGCACGCGGACGCGACTGCCCCCGTGTTCGGTGAGGGTGCTGATCGGCGAGTCCGCGATGACCTCGCCGCGGCCGATGATGATCACATGGTCGGCGATGAGCGCGAGCTCGGTCAGCACGTGCGAGGAGAGGAACACCGTTCTCCCCTCGGCCGCAAGCCGGGCGAGGAGCTCGCGGACCCACGTCACGCCCTGCGGGTCCAGACCGTTGATCGGCTCGTCGAGGATGAGCGTTCCAGGGTCTCCCAGCAGTGCTGCGGCGATGCCCAGGCGCTGACCCATCCCGAGGGAGAACCCGCCCACCTGCTTCCGGGCGACCGCGCTGAGGCCCGTCGCCTCGAGGACTTCGTCGACGCGAGAGCGCGGGATCCGATGCGTCGCCGCGATCGAGGCGAGATGGTTCACCGCCGTGCGGGACTTGTGCGCTGCCTTCGCGTCGAGCAGAGCACCTACCTCGCGCAGCGGCGCAGCGAACGCTCGGTACTCGGTGCCGTCGATGAGCGCGCGGCCGGAGGTGGGGCGGTCGAGCCCGACGATCGAACGCATCGTCGTCGACTTGCCTGCCCCGTTCGGCCCCAGGAATCCGGTGACCTTGCCCGGCTGGACCGTGAAGCTCACGTCTCGCACCGCGTGTTTGTCGCTGTAGGTCTTGGTGAGACCCTCGACTCGGATCGTCATGTCTTCTTGCTCCTTGGTCATAGCGGTTGCCTCGTGCACTCGACGCTACGGACGAGCGGTGCGGGCGGATGCCAACCAGGGGTTGAACCACCGTTCGTCAGAGTGCGCGATCCGGTTGCGACAGCACGCGCCGCAGGACGGGGGTGGTCGCGACGACGCCGAGCTGGACCAGGACGACGCCGGAGGCGATGCACACGACGACCGTCACGAGGAACAGCGGGGCGGTGACCACCGAGATCCCTACGACAGGAATCACGAGCAGCGCTGCGAGCAGGGCCGGCACCACGGCCGCCACCAGCAGCGGAGTGCTCACCGACCGACGCCGCGAGCGGATCATCACGGCGAACGGCATGCCCAGCCGGTCGAGGCTCACGTACAGGGCTCGCCGTTCCATCACCGCGGCCGCCTGCGTGACGCCCACCGAGCAGGCGACCAGCAGATAGGAGGCCGCGACGGCAGCGACGACGACGAGCCGGATATCGCCGAAGAACAGGATCTGTTCGGGCGTCACCGCGTCCGAGAGCCGCTGCACGGTGTCGAGAAAGCCCAAGGCGGAGCCGGCGGGCACCGCGATGAAACTGGCCAACGCCACCCCGGAGACCTGCCGCCAGGCCGCCTGCGGCGATTCGAGCACACCGCGCATGGCGATCAGCGTCCCGGCATCGCCCGAGCGCGTGAGCCTGCGCGTGGCCAGTCGGCTCACAAGATATGGCCCCAGGAGGTTCAGCACGGCCATGACCGCGACCAGCACCACGACGAGTGCCGCCGTGATACCCGCGGCTCCCCAGCTCACCGACGTCAGCTGCAGGATGAGCACTCCTCCGCCCATGACGAGCACCGCGACGACGACACGCAGCCAGTGCATCCGGGGCGCGTTCTGGCGCATGCGCACGCCGAGCGGGGAGACCAAGACAAGTCGCAGACTCACACCGGCGCTCACGATCGCGACCACCACGACGCCGAGCAGGAGCGCCGCGACCACCGGGGACGACAGCCAGGCGCCTTCCGCACCCAGCGGAGTACCGACGACCTGGATGAGCGACAGGAGTGGCTGCAGAGGGATCGACAGCAGGAGCCCGAGAAGGCCGCCCGCGGCCGCGACGAGTCCGGTCTCACCGAGCGCGACGCTCCGCACCCAGGAGGAAGAGGCACCGATCAACCGCAGTGTTGCGAGCCGGTCTTCGCGACGACGCGCGGACAGGCGGGCCGCGGCGCCGCCGAGGGTGCCGATGGGCACCACGAGCACCGCCAGCATCCCGACGGCGAGGATCCGGTATTGCCCGAAGCCCTCGGGGTCCGGGGCGTTCCAGTACGCCCGCGCCAGCGCGAACACGCCCACGACCACCGTGGAGATCACGGCGAACGCGACGATCGGCAATGCCGTGCTCGAAAGGTCGCCCCGAGCGGGCTTCACCAGCACCCACAGCGCCGCCAGCCGGCTGCTCGCCCCGCCCCGCAGGCTCATCGTGCTGCGGTTTCGACGATGCGGCCGTCGCTCAACCGAATGACTCGAGAGCACCGGCTCGCCACGGCCTCGTCGTGCGTCACCACCACGAGCGCCCGCCCCTGCGCCGCGGTCTCCGCCAGGAGCACACCCATGACTTCGGAGGCGGTCCGCGAATCCAGCGCGCCGGTCGGCTCGTCGGCGAACACGACGCGGGCGTCCATGGCGCGGGCACGGGCGATCGCCACACGCTGTGCCTGGCCCCCGGAGAGTTGGCCGATCCTTCGGCCCTCCAGACCCGCCAGGCCGAGTTCACGCAACAGTGATGCTGCGCGCGCCATCGCCGTACGCTTCCTCACACCCGTCAGGAGCAGCGGCATCGCCACGTTCTCCGCCGCCGTCAGCTCGGGGATCAGCATGCCCTGCTGAAACACGAAGCCGTATTCCCGGAGGCGCAGTGCGGACCGCGCCGCGTCCGACAGCCCGCCAAGCTCTCGAGCTCCGTCGGGAGTGAGCAGCGTCACCGTTCCCTCATCAGGGCTGATGATGCCCGCCAGCACCTGGAGCAGCGTGCTCTTGCCAGATCCCGACGGTCCCATGATCGCCACCGACTCACCATCACCGACTGTCAGATCCACGCCGTCCAACGCCACCGACTCGTCGTAGCGGACGCGCACCTCTCTGGCCGACAGTCTGGCTGGTTCCGGGACGGAGAGCCGGGGACGCCTCGTCGGGAGAGCTGAGCAACGCGGATCCACATGCATGCTTCGACGCTATGTGCCGGCACCTTCCGGCGATGCCACCCCAGGGTTGAGCCGGTGTGGCTCGGGCTCGAGCGGCGTTTCGGACACCACCACCCCCCTTGCGCTGGCCTCGCGGTGGGACTGTCTGACTCACCGGCGGGCCTCGCCGCACGGCCCCGGGGAAACCCCCTCGCCGCGTCGACCGGACGCCCTCTACCCTGATGCGGATGAGCCGACGCAGCCGACGCGACGGCGGAAACGAGACACGATGTCGCTCCCTCCCGCTCCCGATCCCACCCGAACCGCCAAGCGCTTCGTCCTCGCGGCGTTCAGCTTCGTCGGCCTGATGGCGTCCGGTGTCGGTGTGGTCGCCTGCTCGATCGGCCTCGCCGACACCGGCCACCCCGCCATGATCGTCGGGCTCGCGGGTAGCGTGCTCGGCATCGCTGCCGCGTTCGTCGTGATGTGGACGGCCCTGCGCGCCGAACGCTGACGGCAGGGACAAGGGCGCTGCCGGCGACAGCCTCCCGCCCAGCGTGACAGCATCGTCAAGCAGTCCTTCGAGCGGTGGTCGCCCTGTCAGAGCCCGTATGGCGAACGCCTAACGCACACGCCGGCGCAGCATCAGGGCAGCGCCGCCCGCGAGCAGGCCTGCGGCGACGACGACGGCTCCGCCGAGCTGCCAGCCCGTCAGCGCCAGGTCTCCGTCAGCGGAGGGTCGTGCTGTGGCCGAGGGCCGCGGTGTCGCGATCGCCCCTGCTCCAGGGCCTTCCGCGGGTGGGGCAGCAGTCGGCGTGTCCGTCGGAGGGACCGGCTCGACCTGAGCGCCGGGAACCGACCAGACACCTGCGGCGAACGCCACCGGCAGGGTCGCCGCCGTGACCACCGACGACGGGATGCCTGACTCGAGGACCAGGCACTCGAGCGCGAGGGTCGCGTCGCCCTGTTCGACACCGCCGTCCACGACCTCCTGGAACGAGATGGCCATCGGCACCTCGATCGGCTGCCCGGCGGTCACCGCGACGGTCGGAGACGTGACGACGGTGACCCCTCCCGCCGTCACGGAGAGTCGGGCGCCGTCGTCCGCGTCGGCGGGGCAGCCCGCGGCGAGCACCGCGGAGCCGAACGACGGGACGGCGCGCGCGTCACCTGACGTGACCGCGGCGCCGGCGGTGTCGTACAGCGTGAGCGGTGCCGGTTCGGCCAGCGTTGTGGCGGCGGAGGCAGCACCGGCGCCGACGAGGCAGAGGACCGCACTGGCGCTGAGAGCTGCCGAGACCAGCAGGGCGCGCTTTGCGGCGCGGAACGGAGAACGGTGGATGACGCGAGCGGTGGAAGACATCGGGACCTTTGGTGGGTGCGGTGGGCCTCCGGGATGGCTGTACCCGGCGACGCCAGGACTCTCGCTGAAGCGGATGAATAGGGCGTAAACGCCGGGCGACGCGCATGGCACCGTCCGTTGGGCTGCGCTTCACCTCCGCTGCCTACGATCGGGCCGTCCGTCCGATGAAAGTGATGCCATGCCCTTCGATCCCCGCCCCGAGCAGCCCGCGCCGACCGGTGGCGCATCCTCCGTGCCCGAGGCGGACCGGGGCGCATCGGCTCGGTCCGGCCTCTCCCGCCGGTCCTTCCTGGGTGCCTCCGTCGCCGCAACGGTCGCCGTGGGAACGACCGCCCACGGGCTCGGGAGCGCGACCTCTGCCAACGCCGCGCCGCTGCCATCAGCGTCGGCGGTCGTCGATCCGGACGCGCTCTCCTGGCTGGTGTTCGACCACCACGTGCACTCGGTCTACTCGCACGACGCCAAGTATCCGATGACGACGATCCTCGATCAGGCGCAGCGCTTCGCGGTCGATGCGATCGCCTTCACCGAGCACAGCAACAAGGGGCATGCCAACGTCGGCGGGGTGTTCAACGCGGCTCGCGAGATCGACACCGCGCGGGCGGCGCGCCCCGACATGCTCGTCCTCCAGGGCCTCGAGTGGTACATCCCGGGAGCCGAGCACGCGACCGTCCTGATCGCCCCCGGGCCCCGCACCACCCTCGTGCTGCGCCGCTTCGAACTCGACCACGACGGCAAGCTCAACGGCTGGGAGAAGCCGCGCCCTGGTACCGAAGACGCCGCCGAGTGGCTCGTGCACGCGACCGACGGGATCGCCTGGCTCGGCGCCCAGAAGCGTGCGGGCGTCATCGACGACGTGATCGTCCTGGCGAACCACCCGAGCCGCCTCGGCATCGACTCACCCGGAGAGCTCCGTGCCTGGCAGGATGCCGACCCCGAGGTGTTCGTCGGCATGGAGGGCGCTCCTGGCGCCCAGGCCGGAGCGATCGCCGCGAACGCCACCGAACGCTCACGGCGCGGCGAGTACGAGAACGCTCCCAGCGAGTTCTCGTTCGCCGGCTACCCCGCGGAGGCGTACCTGACGCATGGCGGCTTCGATTGGACGACGGCCGTCGTCGGCGGCATGTGGGACTCGCTGCTGAGCGAGGGACGGCGCTGGTGGATCACCACGAACAGCGATCTGCACCTCAAGGAGTCCGACGCCACACGCGTCGGCGACTTCCCGACCGGGCCGGGCTGGGAGGCCGGGGCGACGCTCGCGAACTTCAACCGCGCCGGACGTCGTCCCGACCCGATCGCCACGGACACGCCCCAGAACGGCGCCGACTTCTGGCCGGGCGAGTTCAGTCGCACGCACGTCGGGGCCGTCGAGCGGTCGTCCGCCTCCCTGCTCGAGGCGATCCGCGCCGGCCGGCTCTGGGTCGACCACGGGCACCTCGTCGCTGGGCTCTCCGTCGTGCTCCGCGCTACCGACCAGCCGGAGAACGGCGTCACCTTGGGCGGGACCCTCACCGTCGAGCGCGGCACCGCCCTCGAGCTCGTGATCGACGTCACGCCCACGACGACGCCGACCTCGCGCGGCACGACACCGAGACTGGCGCACCTCGACCTGATCCGCGGGCGCGTCACCGGGCCCGCAGTCGACCGTGACGAACAGCACGCACCCGGCACCCGAGTCGTCGAGATGCTCGACGTCACCGACCGCAGCGACTCCCCGTTCCGTGTCGTGGTGCCGCTCGAGCCTGCCGCCGAGGACGGCTACGTCCGCCTTCGCGGCAGCGACGGCCAGGTGCACGGGGTCGGTCCCCTCGGCGCCGAGGTCGACCCGCGGGCACCTCAGCCGTACCCGACCTCCCCAGCCGACCCCTGGGCCGACACCTGGCTGTACACGAATCCGATCTTCATCAGCGTGCTCTGATCGGGGCCGGCTCTGCCTGCTCTCCAACTCAGGTGGCGGGGGCGAGCGACCTTCCCAGCGGTTCATGAGCGTGAGGCGCTGCCACACCGCCCCGGCCCTACTTCCGCGTCGTTCGGGACGCCTCGCGGTGGTCAGCGCGTCGTGACGACGAGCTTGCCTGACCGTGCCCCGTCTTCCATGTCGACGTGGGCCTGCACGATGTCCTCGAGGCGGTAGACCTTCGCGATCGGCACGCTCGCCGTGCCCGCAGCCACGGCATCGAGGAACGCCTGCAGCACCGGTGCCGGCAGGTCGCTTGCCTCACCGGAGTACGCGGTGAGTCGGACGCCGTTGGGGATCACGGCCATCGGATAGAAGTCCGGGATCGTCCAGACGTCAGCGAGCATCCCACTGAACGAGACGGTGCCATGCACGGCGGTCGCCCTGAGCGTGTCAGGAAGAGTGTCGGTGCCGATGAGTTCCACAGCACCGTTGACGCCGCCCGGCGCAATCACGCGGACACTGTCAGCGATGCTGCCGGTGTCGATCACGACCTCGTCGGCGCCGACGCTTCGGAGATGCTCGGCCCGGCTCGGGTTGCGGGTCGTGGCAATGACGGTGATGCCCTGCTGCTTCGCCAGGACGATGCACGCGAGACCGACCGATGACGTACCCCCGCGGATCAGGAGCGTGTCGCCACGGCGTGCGTCGACGCCGACGGTGAGCGAACCGTGTGCGGTCTGCAGCATCTCAGGGACGGCACCGAGCACCGACCACTCGAGGTCGCTGCGGAACGGGACAACGCTGCTCGCTGGAACGACGGTGTATTCGGCATACCCTCCGTCGATGTCGCGGCCCATCCCGCCCATGAGGGCGGCGACCTGCGTCCCGGCGACGAACTCCCCACCGGGGGCTCTCTCCACGGTCCCGACGGCCTCGATCCCGGGCACCCGCGGGAAGCTCCCGGAGTGGCCCATGCCACGGAGGAAGTGCAACTCGGACCGGTTCAGCCCGAACGCCTCCACCCGGATCAACACCTGCCCCGGCATGGGTACCGGCACCGGTAGCTCGCGGATGTGCAGAACGTCGGGGCCGCCGGGCGCGTCGATGACGACAGCCCGCATTGTCGGCGTCATCGTCCTGCCTCCAGGGCCGCCTGCAGACGATCGAGCACCGCAAGACCGGATGCGATCGTCTCAGAGTCGGCCTCTGCGAGCACCTCGTCGAGCACTCGCCCGAATCGTTCGTCAGCGACATCGACAGCGTCCCGCCCCAGGGGCGAGAGCTTGCTGCGCACACTTCGGCGGTCGTCGGGGTCCGGTGCCCGCTCGAGGAGACCGTCGGAGGCAAGTCGATCGAGGATCCGGCTGGCCGCAGCGATCGACGTCCCAACCCCGGTCGCGACGTCCTGCACCCTGGCGCCCGCAGGCGCGGCCTCGACGACACGCAGCACCTCCAAGCGCGCGAGGCTCAGCACTCCGTCGCCCCGCATCCGCTTCTCGACCGAGTTCCAGAAGTCGGTCTCGTGCCGCACCAGGGCAGCAAAATACTCCCGGGCCCGAGCACTTCGGCCGGCGGCATCTCCGCGAGAGACAGAAGCCTCGGACAGGGTTGTCGATTTCGCACTCATGGCCCGATTCTACGCGCATTACTTGCCATGTAAAGTAGACCCCTGACTCAGAGTGAGGAACTCCATGACCACTGACCCCCGCACATCCTTCCTGCGATTCGTCACGTTCATCAACACCGGCGACGCCTCCGTCGGCGAGACGGTGATCTCGCCGGATGCGGTGTTCAAGACGCCGTTCTCTCCCCAGCCTCTCCGCGGCCTGGCGGGATACCTGCAGATCCTGACGATCATGCGAGGCGCCTTTTCCGACATCCAGTGGAGCGTTGACCAGCTCGTTGTCGAGGGCGACACCGTCGCTGCTCGCTTCGAGCTTCGCGGCACTCACGACGGCGAGTTCCTCGGGATTCCCGCCACGGGCAGAACCGTGACGGCGAGCGCCAGCAACTTCTACAGGTTTGACGAAGGTCTGATCGTCGACGAAGTCGGCCAGCCGGACCTGCCGGGCATCCTCGGCCAGATCGGAGCCCGCCCGCCGTCGAACGACTGAACCGCTGCCCCAGTATCGGCAATCATTCGTGTTCCAGGAGTCGACGGCTCGACCAGCCGACTCGTCTCACCGGATGGTCACTGCCGCTCGCCCGTCGGTTCTCGAATGCACGGTTTCACACGGCATTCCGTCGCAACGGTGTGATGTCCACAAGATCGGACCCACTCGCCAGCCACTCTTGCTGCGCGGCGAACAAGTCCCATGCCGCCGCTCCGGTGACCGAGACGCCTCGTGCACCTGAGCGCCTCGTCGTGCCGCGCACGAGCAGGTAGTGCGTCTGGAAGACGCCCGATCCGATCTGCTCTTGGACGTCGTGGAAGAACACGACGTTGGAGACCGGTCCGGTGCCGTCGTCGAGGGAGACGAAGACGACGCGCTTACCGCCGCGCATCGGCGGGGTGTTGGTCGCTCGTCGGACGCCGGCGATGAGGACCTCGGTTCCACCCGGGAGGTCCATGAGGTCGCGTGCCGGGGTGACGCCGAGTTCTCGGAACAGTGGGTAGAAGCGTTCCATCTGGTGGCGGTTCACCGCCAGGCGCATCTCTTGGAGTTCGAGGTCGGTCTGGGTCCGACCTCGGAGCTCGAGCGAGGTGATCGTGCTGCGCTCGGGCACGGGGAGGTCGAGTTCGAAGGCGAGTTGCTCGTCGGCGATGAGCTGGGCGCTCGTGGTGACACCGGCGAGGTGGGCGAGGAGTTCGTGGCGTCGTCTGGGGATGTAGTCGATGAACGCGTCGAGTGCACCGACGCGGGCCAGTGCCTCGAAGGTGCGGCGGCGGGGCCGCACTCGGTCTCTGAAGTCCTGGAGGGAGGAGAACGGTTGGTGCCTCGCGATGCGGGCCCGTTCCTTCTCGGTGCTCCCCTGCATCTCGACCAACGACATGCGCACACCGAGTCGCCCGTCGGGTGCGATCTCGACGACGTACTCCAGCCCCGAGCGCTGCACGTCGATCGGGAGCACCGGCACGTCGAGGTGGCGGGCTTCCGCGAGGATGAGGTCTTTGGGCCACATGCCCGGGTCGTGGGTGAGCAGGCCGGCCATGAACTCGGCCGGATGATGGCGCTTCAGCCAGGCCGACTGGAACGTCGGCAGCGCGAAGGCTGCCCCGTGGGCCTTGGCGAAGCCGAAGGACCCGAAGCCGGCGAGGATCGTCCAGGCCTTGTCGATCACGGCGGGCCAGAACCCGCGCGCCGTAGCGCGGTCGCGCACGAACGCCTCGATGCCGGCGAGGCGGCCGCGGTCGGCGAGCTGTCGGCGGATGACGTCGGCGGGTCCGAGGCCGCAGCCGGTGAGTTCGTCGATGATCCGCATGACCTGCTCGTGGAACACGACCACGCCGCGCGTCTCGCGCAGGATCGGGCGGAGCCGCGGGTCGATGTAGTCGGGCATGGTCTCGCCGTGTCGCACCTGCAGGTATTGCAGCGGCATGTTGTTCTGCATCGGCCCCGGGCGGAAGAGCGAGATCTCGACGGTGAGGTCGTTGAACAGCTCCGGCTGCAGCTTGCCGACGAGTTCCATCTGCCCTGGAGACTCGAGCTGGAAGACCCCGAGGGTGCGGGTGGAACGGAGGAGTTCGTAGGTGGGTTCGTCGTCGAGCGGCAGGGCGTCGAGTTCGATGGTCTCGCCGGTCAATCGTTCGTGCTCGCTGACGGCATGCGCCATCGCGGATTGCATGCGCACGCCGAGGATGTCGAGCTTGATGAGCCCCATGTTGTCCATGTCATGTTTGTCGTACTGCGACATCGGCAGCCCCATACCCGACAACTGCGTCGGGGTGCGGTGCAAGAGCGAGGTGTCGGAGAGGATGACGCCGCAGGGGTGGACGCTGATGTGCCGCGGGAGCCGGTCGAGTCGTTCCGTGACGTCGACGAGCAGGTCGAGCTCCCGTGATTCGCGGACCGCTTCGGCCAGGTCGGCGAGCTCGGGCTTGTCGCGGAGGGCGTCGCGGAACTCGCGGGCGTTGAACCGCCACATCTGCTTGGCGATCATGTCGATCATCGACTCATCCATGCCGAGAGCGAGGCCGGCGTCTCGGACGGCTCCGCGTGACCGGTAGGCGTTGGTCATCGACATCAGCGTGACCCGGTCGGATCCGAAGCGGGCAAAGATCTCCCGGTAGACGTCGTGGCGGCGCGCGGACTCGACGTCGAGGTCGATGTCCGGGAGGTTGGTGCGCTCGGGCGAGAGGAACCGCTCGAAGATGAGTCCGTTGCTGATCGGCTCCACCGAAGACGTGTGGAGGGCGTAGTTCAGGACGGACCCAACACCGGAACCTCGCGCCTGAATGCGGATGCCCATCTCGCGGATGATGTCGGCGACCTTCGCGACCGTGAGGAAGTACGACGGCATCCCGAGCTGCTCCACGATCCGCATCTCGTGCTCGAGCGCGCGGTGCGCGTCCTCCAGCGACGGCATCCCGGGCCGTTCATACCGCTCGTCCACACCAGCCCGGGCACGCGCCCACAGCGCCCGGTGGGGATCACCGCTGATGCCGATCACCGATGCTTCCGGCATGCGAGGCTGCTTCCAACCCACATCGGACACCGGATCCAGGGAGCATCGCTCGGCGAGCCGCTCCGTCTCCCCCAGCAGCCGTTGCACGGCGCCGTCGTCGTGGGTGCCGGCGCCGACGATCATCCGCGCGATCTGCCGCATCTGCTTCGCCGGCTTCAACCACGCCTGCCCGTTCACCTGCAGCTCGTTCTGATCGTCGAGCTCAGCCAGCGGGCGAAGCAATCGTGCCGCGTCAGCGAGGTCTGCTGTCGCCGCCTCGTCCGGGAGCCCGTAGCGGACCGCGTTGGTCAGCACGGCGGGGACACCAGCCGACTCGGCAAGACGCAGCAACCGGGTCGCCGCCGCGACGTTCCCGCGAACGCCCTGGTCGGTGAGATGACAGACGACTTCGATCACCAGATGCCCGGCCGGGATCCACTCGCGCCACCGGTCGAGCGCGACCCGCGCTGCGGCATGATCGCGACGCTCGATCGCCTGCCCGACGTCGGACGACGGCCCGAGCAGCACCGTCAGCGCCGGCTCATCCTCCAGCACCGCCGCGAGGTCCTCCCGGAGGATCGCAGGCCCATCACGGCGGCCGTGCGCCGCGCTCACCACGCGACAGAGTTGCGCGAATCCGGCTCCCTGGTTCTGACCGTGGGCGAGGACGACCACACGGCCGATGGGTTCCAGGTGTTCGTCCAGCGCAGCGAGATCCACCCCGAGCCCCGGTGCAATACCAGCAGCAAGACAGGCACCGACGTGCTTCGGGCCGCCATAGAGACCGTCACGGTCCGTCAGCGCCAGGAACGACGCGCCATCCTCGGCGGCGAGACCGGCGAGCGCCGCACTCGAGGTGACGCCGTAGTGCGCAGACAGGTGCGACGCGACGTGGAGGTGTGGGAAGCTCACGTCCAGGCGACCGCGAGCGTCCATCTGCCGGTCGTGTCGCGGCGGAGGTCGTAGCGCGTCGGCTCCTCATCACCGCGAGCCGCGTCGACCCGCCACGTCTCGATGTCGATGCGAGCAGGCGACGCATCACCCCGCCACCACGGCTGGCGAGAGAACAACGCTTGAGGCTGACCCACGACACGGTGCTCGAACCGCTTCCAGACGAACGCCGTCGGATCCCCATCCGCCGCCAGATCGACGTCCACTGCCTCATCAACGATCGTCGCCATGTCACACCTTCCAGATTCGAACACATGTTCGATGAAGTGAGTGTACGTCACTGCCACGACACGACGTGACGCGCACCGTGACAGGGCAGCCGGCACGAGAGCCTGCAGGCGCTCGGCATCTCATTGCAGGACGCCTCAGGACCCAGAGGGCGGCCAAGGCTGCACGATGAGGGCGTACGTCACCCAGAGACCGGTGAGACCGCTGATGTCCGCGTTGCAGGTCGTGCTCTGCGGTCATAGTCCGTCATGTCCCGGCGCGGACCCTCCGCGACCTGGCAGGCTCACGGAATCAGCCTCCCAGGCGCCCGGACAGGAGCATCCCGTGACCATCACCGCCCCGGCAGCCGCCGCGACCTCGCGATCGGCGCCCGCACTGCAGCCCTCCGCGGCTGCTGGCTTCGCGACACGTCAGGTGCACGCGGGTGCCGTGCCCGACGGTGCGCACGGGGCGCGGGTCACTCCTGTCCACCTCAGCGCCGGCTTCGTGTTCGACAGTTTCGAGCATGCACGGGAGCGGTTCGCCGGCGAGGACGAGGGGTACCTCTACACCCGTAACGGCAACCCGACCACCGAGGAGGTCGAGCGGCGGATCGCCGACCTCGAGGGCGGGGCAGAGGCGATCCTGGTGGCGAGTGGGCAGGCGGCTACCGCCTCCGCGCTCCTGGGGATCGTGCAGGCCGGCGACCGGGTGCTCTCGTCGCGTCGGCTGTACGAGGGCAATCGCGGGCTGCTGGTGCAGAACTTCGGACGCCTCGGGATCGGTGTGGACTTCGTCGACGACGCCGGCGATCTCGAGGAGTGGGAGCGCCGGATCGGATCCGACACCCGCGTGCTCTTCGGTGAGCCCATCCCGAATCCCAAGAACGACCTGCTCGATCTCCCGGCGCTGGCGGCGATCGCCCACCGGCACGGGCTCCCCTTCGTCGTCGACAACACGCTCGCCACCCCGTACCTCCTGCGGCCGATCGAGCACGGGGCCGACGTGGTCGTGCACTCGACCAGCAAGTTCCTGGCCGGGCACGGCGCCGCCCTCGGTGGCGTGATCGTCGACGCCGGCACCTTCGACTGGGCTGCGCGACCGGCGTTTTTCCCGCACCTGAACCAGGCGGAGCGCGCGTTCGACGGGCGCAGCTGGGCCGAGCAGCGAGGCAGGAACGCGTTCGTCTCCTACACCCGGGACATCGTGGTGTCGCGCCTCGGCCCGACGCCGTCGCCGCTGAACTCGTTCCTGCTTCGGCAGGGCATCGAGACGCTGTCGCTGCGGGTGGAGCGGCACTCGAGCAACGCCCTCGCCGTCGCCCGCTTCCTCGAACGACAGTCCGAGGTCGTCTCGGTGGACTACTCCGGTCTGGAGTCGAGCCCGTCGTTCGCGCTCGCGCAGCGGCTGCTCCCCCGCGGTCAGGGCTCCGTCTTCTCGTTCACCGTGGCCGGAGGCGAAGCAGGTGCGGCCGCCTTCATCGACGCCGTCGAGCTCTTCAGCCACATGACCCACCTCGGCGACGTGCGCTCCCTGGTGCTGCACCCGGCGTCGACCACGCACGCCGGGCGCACTCCGGCCGAGCGGGCCGCCGCCGGCATCCATCCGGGTCTTCTCCGGCTGTCGATCGGCATCGAGGACGTCGACGACCTCCTTCGGGATCTGGACCGCGGGCTGGCTGCCGTGCGCGCCCTGACCGAAAAGGCGCGAGCGTGACGCGTCGTCAGCACTTCGGCTGGTTCTTCTCTCGCGGATTCGGGCCGCAGGGCTGGGGGCACCCGTACCAGGAGTGGAACCACGACTGGACCAGGCCGGAGCTCTACCAGCAGTCGGCTCGCGAGCTGGAGCAGGCCGGCTTCGAGCTGATCGTCATGGAGGACGCCGTCTCGCTCGGCTCTCCGGACACGCTCGACCTGCGCGTGCGGGGAGCGTACGGCGGACCCAAGCACGATCCACTCCTCCTGGCGCCCTACTTGTTCGCCGCGACCACTCGGATCGGGTTGGCGCCGACGATCAACGCCGGGATCACGCCGCCGTACCTGGCCGCGCGGCAGGCCGCGACGCTGCAGCACCTCAGCTCAGACCGTTTCGGTATCAACCTCGTCACCGACGTCGGCAGCGCCCGCCATGTCGGCCTGGAACCGCTGTCGCACGACGCGGCCTACGACCGGGCCGACGAGTGGATGGCGATCGTCCGCCAGCTCTGGCACAGCTGGAGCCAGGGCGCACTGGTCGCCGACACCGGATCTGGTCGATACGCCGACGGGGCGCGCATCGACGCGTTCCAGCATCGCGGTGAGCATTTCCGCGTGGACGGCCCGCTGAACGCCGTCCCGTTCGCGAACGGCGACCCGATCGTGGTCTCGCCCGGCGGCTCCCCCCGAGGTCTGGCCTTCGCCGGCACACAATCGGACGTCCAGCTCGCGCTCGCCCCGCTGGAGGCGCATGCGGTCCGTGCCTATCGTGCGAGAGTCCTCGCCGCGGCTCAGCTGCAGGGTAGAAGCGCCGACGACCTGCGGGTCCTCTTCGTCGTGAAGCCCGAGATCGTCTCGAGCCCCGAAGAAGCGGTGCGCGTCGTCGAGGCGTCGCGGCACCCCGATGAGAGCACGCTGCGGCAGATCGCGCTCGGCTGGTCCAGCGACCTGGAGACCGATCTGACGGGCCTGGATCTGGATCGCCCTGTCGAGCGGTCGGTCTTCGGCGAGCATGTCTCGCACGGCACGATCGCGGGCCTGTACGGCGACACCGAGGACGCACCGCTGCGTGAGCTGCTCATCCGGAAGGCGCGCAAGGGCCTCGTCGCCGACCGCGCCGGCTTCGTGGGCACCGCGGAGCAGTTCGCCGACTTCGTCGAGGACCTCGGCGACGACGGGGATAACGACGGTCTCCTCTTCTCCGGGGACCTGCATCCGGTCACCCTGCATCGGATGCTCGACGACCTCGTCCCCGTTCTGAGGCGGCGCGGGGTGCTCCGCGACGAGCTTGTGTCCGGCGGGACGCGCGCGAACTTGTTCGGGACGTAGGTGCACCCGCACATCCAGCGAGTCGAACCCCGCTCTGCCTCTCCTATCGAACGGCCGATCATGACGAACGAGTTCACCTTCAGTACGACCATCACCTCCTTCGACGAGGACTACTCGCCGGCGGAAAGCTCACGGATCACCACCAACTTCGCCAATCTGGCCCGGGGTGAGCGCCGCAAGGAGAACCTTCGCACGGCGCTGGCGATGATCGACGACCGGTTCAACGACCTCGTGCGCGGCGACGATCCGAGCCGGGGCCGCTACACCGTCGGACTCGACATCGTCTCCGTGGGTCTGCACCTGTTTGCGGACGGCGAGGACCGGGAGTTCCCGCTCCTCGAGATCCTACGCACGACGATCATCGACCGCCGCACCGGTCGATGTCTGCCCGGAACCCTGGGGAACAACTTCTCGTCATACCTCCGCGACCACGACTTCAGCGTGCGGCTGCCGGCGGTCAACGCCTCGCGGACGGAATTCACCGTCCCCGACGACTTCGGCGTTCTGCACGGAGCGCTCTTCAAGCACTTCCTCGCCTCCGCGCAGTACGCGGAGCTCGCGCCGACGCCGCCCGTCATCTGCATCAGCGTCTCGACGAGTCGGACGTACCGGCGCACCGGGAGCCGCCATCCGATCCTCGGCGTCGAGTACCGGCAGGACGAACTCTCGCTGACCGACCGGTACTTCGCGCAGATGGGCCTGCGGGCCCGTTTCTTCATGCCGCCCGGCAGCGCGGCACCGCTCGCGTTCTACTTGGGCGGCGACCTGCTCGAGGACTACTCGGACCTTCAGCTCATCGCCACCATCAGCACCATGGAGACGTTCCAGAAGATCTACCGGCCGGAGATCTACGCCGCGCGCTCGGCCGCCGCCGACGTCTACCGGCCGAACCTGGAGGAGCAGGACTACGTGCGGCCAGCAGTCGCCTACGACCGAGAGGAGCGAGGCCGGCTCGCGATCGAGCAGGGGACGTTCGCGGACGAGCACCTGATGAAGCCTCACGGGGAACGGCTGCGGCAGTGGGCCGCCGGGCACACGGAGGCGGTCCGATGACCGCCCGCGGAGCCTCGACGCCCCTCCCGCTCCTGCCCACCTCGATCGTCGGCAGCCTGCCGAAGCCGTCCTGGCTCGCACAGCCCGAGACCCTGTGGTCGCCGTGGAGGCTGACCGGCGACGCCCTGGTCGAGGGGAAGCAGGACGCCCTCCGCGCAGCTGTCCACGAGCAGCTCCACCGAGGCCTGGACATCGTCAGCGATGGGGAGCAGACCCGTCAGCACTTCGTCACGACGTTCATCGAGCACCTCACGGGTGTCGACTTCGAGCGGCGCGAGACGGTGCGCATCCGCGACAGGTACGACGCGAGTGTGCCGACCGTCGTCGGTGCCGTGGGCGTCGAGAAGCCGGTGTTCGCAGACGACGCCCGGTTCCTGCGAGAGCAGACCGATCAGCCGATCAAGTGGGCGCTGCCCGGCCCGATGACGATGATCGACACCCTCTCCGACCATCACTACGGGAGCCGGGAGCAGCTGGCCTGGGAGTTCGCGACGATCCTCAACGAGGAGGCACGAGCTCTTCAGGCTGCGGGAGTCGACATCATCCAGTTCGACGAGCCCGCCTTCACCGTCTTCTTCGACGAGGTGCAGGACTGGGGAGTGGCCGCTCTGGAACGGGCGGCGGAAGGACTCCGAGTGGAGACCGCCGTGCACATCTGCTACGGCTACGGAATCCAGGCGAACACCGACTGGAAGGCGACCCTCGGGTCGGAGTGGCGGCAGTACGAGAAGTCGTTCCCGCTCCTCCAGCGGTCCTCGCTCGACATCGTCTCGCTGGAATGCCACCACTCCCGTGTCCCGATGGAGCTCATCGAGCTCGTCCGCGGGAAGAAGGTCATGCTCGGAGCCATCGACGTGGCGAGCGAGACCGTCGAGACGCCCGAGGAGGTCGCCGACACGCTGCGAAGCGCCCTCCGGTTCGTCGACGCGGAACTGCTCCTCCCGAGCACGAACTGCGGCATGGCGCCGCTGCCGCGAGACCTCGCCTGGAAGAAGCTGAGTGCACTGAGTGCGGGGACATCCATCATCCGCGAGGAGCTCGCCGCCTCGACGCCCTGACCATGCGGCAGTCCACCTGGCAGCCGACGGTCGCATCGACGATCTGCTCGGCGCATCGGCGCCATCGCGCCACCGGAACACGGCCCACATCTGCCAGGCCAGTTTCGTCTACCCCAAACCTGCAACGAGCTTCGGTCCGGACGGCCAGACACACTGCTCGCAACAGACATCCGCATGATCGCGGGACTTCTTCCTCTGTGGTGGGCCCTGCCGGGATCGAACCGACGACATCCACGGTGTAAACGTGGCGCTCTACCAGCTGAGCTAAAGGCCCGCGACGGGGTTGAGACACCCGAAGCAACCCGTCAAGTCTACCCGGAGTCGCCGTTGAGATCAGAACGTGCTCCAGCCGCTCCGGCATGCGCAACTCGATTTTGCTCGCGCGGCAAACGCGGCCGAGTTCGGAGGACTTCGTGCCTGCACGGCGGCCGGCCTTCGCATCGCCTCGAGCGGTTCCTGCCGGGCGTCGAGGTTTAGGCACCACCACCACCATGTGGGTGCTCACGCTGGCGCTTGCGATCACCGCGCGCCGCCGCACGAGCCAGCGAATATTCAAGGCCACAACGCTCACGTCCGCGAACATGTTGCGTTTCTGGAAGCCGGCCTCGAGGAGTGCGTCGAGTTGCAGCTGCGCGTCCTGACCCGCGGTGGAGACCCTGGTCTATCCGATCCGGCTCATGGAATCGGCATGTCTCAAGAAGCCGAGTGAAGCCGACTGAGACACGCCGTACCGTGCGACGAGTCTTCGAGAAGGATGGTTGGTACAAGATCTGCGGACTTCCGGGCCCGGAGCGGCATGGGTCGTCGAGTCGGCACGTGTCCACTACATCTCTTGTTCTACAAGACGGAACCCGCGTTGCAGCTGGGTGACCTCCAGACCGTCACATCTCGACTGTGCCACCACTGTGAATCAGCCGGACCTCGACCCCTCCTCCCCGCTGAACCTCCGGGTTCGTAGCAGCGATGGCGAGCGCCTCCTCTACTGTCGAGGCTTCGATGATGTAGACACCCACGACCACTTCTCGAGAGTCGACGAAAGGACCGATGGTCACTCCAGACGCGCGAATCGATCGCGCAAGATCACGCGGGGTGAACGCGTACGCGGCCCGCAGCGCACCAGACTCGGTGAGTGCTCGTCCGTGGGCGTCCGGAACCGCGAGGTCCTCCTCGGTCGCATGCACGGCGTGGACGGAGTCCTCGGTGTAGATCAGGACGGCGAAGTGGGGCATGGTCTTTCCTCTTTCGATTGGTAGCTACGGAAGCGCTGAACATCAGGAACGTACGCATGGCGGTCAACAGCGGCCCCTCAGGTGAGCGTTGAGACTTCGGAGGACCGAGATATGCCCACCCTTCGGGTGGATGACGGCGTTGCTCGCCGGAAGCGACGCTGAAAGCGCGTCAGCGTGGCGCTCAGCGCAGGACACTGCGGTGACGAGCATGATCATTGGCACGAAGACGGGAGGCGCGACCGTGTCCGCTCGAACAGTAGAGGTGTCCAGGTGCATACCCGGAGTAGGTCAGGCGACGTCGCCTCCCTCGGCTAGGGATCGCTCCGCCCGCCTCGAGCGTGATCTCCAGGACGGGCATAGTGGTTCCGGTATTGACGGACCTCATACCGCCACCCTATTCGCTGGACATCTCTGAGGAACGAGCTGCGGAGACGCTTTGGAATCCCTCCAACGTCTTGAGCCCGACCCATCTTGATCGTTTCCAGCGATCCTGTCCTACCTCGTGCAATAGGCAAGGGCGACCCAATACCGAAGCCGAGGGAGGCCGACGAGGAGCGGGGCAGTACGTGAGGGGCGCGGCATGCGACGATCCAGCCACCGAAACTGCGCACGGATCATGTCTCTTGCCGTGTGCGACCTGCCCTGGAGCGTCAGCGGGTTCGCGTCGTGATGCTGGCCTTGCGTCTGTAGAGCGTTGCTTCGCTCCAGCCGACTGGCGTCGGCAGCGATGGCGAGCTTCGGCGCGATGATTTCGGAGTTTACGGGCGGGCACCCGAAGCGGGTTCCCGATTGACCGTCGGCGAACGTGTCTTCGTTCGCGACGTTCGGATGCCAGCAACGCGCGACTGATATGACGATATTCGGCGGCCCCTGGCCTGGAAGTTCCCTGATCAACGGGCTACGGCGGATAGCCACAGACCCCATCGCCCTCACTCGTAATGAGCAGGTCAGCCAACGGCCTCATCGAGCCCTCTATTTGGATCTGCAGCTCGTCCCCGAGGCGTCCCCTCATGGCGCAATGTAGGTGGTCAGGCGCGCGTCTCAGCAACGCGAGGCGCCCCACAAGACGCGGAAGTGCTGGGTCAGCGAGTGTTCACACCGTGGATGTCGTCGGTTCGATCTCGGCAGGACCCACCACATAGACAACGCCGGGATCATGCCGATCGTTGGGCGCCTGGTCGAAAGTCCCCCGACACTGGACGATCGGTCGAGCGCGGTGACGGCGGCTGCCCGTACGATCGAAGGGATGGACACGACGATCCCCACCCCGTACGAAGACCTCCTGCGCGACACGCTCGAGCACGGCGCCGTCAAAGGCGACCGCACCGGAACCGGAACCCGCAGCGTCTTTGGTCGCCAGCTCCGGTTCGACCTCTCCGAGGGCTTCCCGCTCATCACCACCAAGCGGGTGCACTGGAAGTCCATCGCCTACGAACTCCTCTGGTTCCTGCGAGGCGACGGCAACGTGCGGTGGCTGCAGGAGCACGGGGTGTCCATCTGGGACGAATGGGCCGACGCCGACGGCGAACTCGGTCCCGTCTACGGCGTCCAGTGGCGCTCCTGGCCGACGCCCGACGGCTCGCACATCGATCAGATCTCGCAGGTCATCGAGCAGCTGCGCACCGATCCGAACTCGCGTCGCATCATCGTCTCCGCCTGGAACGTCGCCGACATCCCCAACATGGCACTCGCGCCGTGCCACGCGTTCTTCCAGTTCTACGTGGCCGACGGCAAACTCTCCTGCCAGCTCTACCAGCGCAGCGCGGACCTCTTCCTCGGCGTCCCCTTCAACATCGCCAGCTACGCCCTCCTGACCCACCTCGTCGCGGAGCAGGTCGGCCTGGAGGTCGGTGACTTCGTGTGGACGGGCGGCGACTGCCACATCTACGACAACCACATCGAGCAGGTGACGGAGCAACTCACGCGCGCACCGTTCTCCTCCCCGCAGCTGCGCATCACGACCAAGCGCGAGAGCATCTTCGAGGTCGAGTACGACGACCTCGAGATCGTCGACTACCAGCACCACCCCGCCATCCGCGCGGCCGTCGCCGTATGAGCCTGGCGCTCATCTGGGCCCAGGCCCACGACGGCGTCATCGGCGCCGACGGCGACATGCCCTGGCACGTCCCCGAGGACCTCGCTCACTTCAAGACGCTCACCGGGTCGGACGCAGTGATCATGGGACGCCGCACCTGGGATTCGCTCCCCCCACGGTTCCGTCCGCTCCCGGGACGCCCGAACATCGTCGTCACCCGCGATCACGCGTGGTCCGCCGACGGCGCGGTCGTCGCGCACTCGCTGGAGGACGCGTTCGAAGCGGCACAGCTCGCCGGCAACGGCCAGGCCTGGGTCACCGGCGGCGCGGGTCTCTTCGCCGAGGCGCTCCCACTCGCCGACCGCCTGGAGGTGACCGAACTCGACCTCGACGTCGCGGGCGACACCTTCGCGCCGATCATCGGCGAGGAATGGGTGCCCGTCACGATCGATCCGGCGCACGGCTGGTCGGAATCACGAACAGGCGTCCCGTATCGGTTCATCCGCTACGAGCGCGCACCCGAGATCATCCTCACCGGCTGACACGTCCGGCGAACCGGATCGACCTCAGCGGGCCGCGGCTCAGGCCGGCTGCCGCAGCTCTTCGAGCGCGGCGCGATAGGCGGCGAGCGAACGGGCCTCGCCAGGCGCGGTGATGAAACTCTCACGGATGATGCCCTGCTGGTCGATGAGGAACGTCGCCCGGTTCGCGAAGCCCTTCTCCTGCAGGAAGACGCCGTACTCCTTGGCGACCTGACCATGCGGCCAGAAATCGGCCAGCAGCTGGAAGCCGTACTGCTCCTGCTCGGCCCAGGCCCGCAGGGTGTGCTTCGAGTCGACGGAGATTCCGACGAGCGTCACCTGGTCGTCGGTGAAGAGGCTCAGGTTGTCGCGCAGTTCGCACAACTCCCCCGTGCACGTCCCGGAGAACGCCAGCGGGAAGAAGACGAGTGCGACGGCGGACTGGCCTCGGAACTGACTCAACCTGACGAGTTCACCGAACTGGTTCGCCAGTTCGAAGTCGGGTGCCAGGGTGTCGTTCTCGAGTGCCATGAGGGTCCTTTCAGGCGGGTGCGCCTGCTCCGGATCGCCCGAGCGGTGGACGGGTCCGATCCGGTCACACATCCTAGCCCCGCACCGCAGCTGGGCAAACCCGGAGCCCTGCTGCGCTCGGTCACCGTTCCCTGGGGTGACCGGATAGGGTGAAAGGTGGCGCCCGCGTCCATACCCATCAGGACGCATGGAGTTCACCATCACAACCCAGGCACGATCTGCCACGAGAGAAAGGTCGACGGTGACTGTTCACGACCAGGATCCATACTCGTCCAACCACGTAGACGCCGATCCTGAGGAGACGTCCGAGTGGAATGAGTCCCTCGACGCCCTCGTCGACGAACGTGGCCGCGGTCGCGGCCGCGACATCATGCTGAGCCTCCTCAAGCGCTCGAAGGAGCTGCACCTCGGCGTGCCGATGGTGCCGACCACCGACTACATCAACACCATCGCCTCGGAGAACGAGCCCGACTTCCCGGGCGACGAGGACATCGAACGCCGGTACCGTGCCTGGATCCGCTGGAACGCGGCCATGACCGTGCACCGCGCGCAGCGCCCCGGCATCGGTGTCGGCGGACACATCTCCACCTACGCGTCCTCCGCGGCGCTGTACGAGGTCGGCTTCAACCACTTCTTCCGCGGCCAGGACGCCCCGGGCGGTGGCGACCAGATCTACATCCAGGGCCACGCCTCCCCCGGCACCTACGCCCGCGCCTTCCTCGAAGGACGCCTCAGCACCGACCAGCTCGACGGCTTCCGCCAGGAGAAGTCGCACGCGCCGCACGGACTCTCCTCCTACCCGCACCCGCGGCTCATGCCTGACTTCTGGCAGTTCCCGACGGTGTCGATGGGTCTCGGTCCGATCAACGCGATCTACCAGGCGCACCTCGCCAAGTACGTCACGAACCGTGGCATCAAGGACGCGAGCGACCAGCAGGTCTGGGCGTTCCTCGGCGACGGCGAGATGGACGAGGTCGAGAGCCGCGGTCAGCTCCAGGTCGCCGCGAACGAGGGTCTCGACAACCTCAACTTCGTCATCAACTGCAACCTGCAGCGCCTCGACGGCCCGGTCCGCGGTAACGGCAAGATCATCCAGGAGCTCGAGAGCTTCTTCCGCGGTGCCGGCTGGAACGTCATCAAGGTCATCTGGGGCCGCGAGTGGGACGACCTCCTCAACCGCGACACCGACGGCGCACTGCTCAACCTCATGAACGTCACGCCCGACGGCGACTTCCAGACGTACAAGACGGAAGACGGCGCCTACGTCCGCGAGAACTTCTTCGGCCGCGACGAGCGTGCCCTGAAGCTCGTCGAGGGCTACAGCGACGACGAGGTCTGGAACCTCAAGCGCGGTGGCCACGACTACCGCAAGGTCTACGCGGCGTTCAAGGCGGCCAGCGAGCACAAGGGCCAGCCGACGGTCATCCTCGCGCACACGATCAAGGGCTACGGCCTCGGCCCGAGCTTCGAGGGCCGCAACGCGACCCACCAGATGAAGAAGATGACGCTCGACAACCTGAAGACCTTCAGGGACACGATGCGCATCCCGATCACGGACTCGCAGCTCGAGGAGAACCCCTACCTCCCGCCGTACTACCACCCGGGCGAGGACGACGAGGCGATCCAGTACCTGCACGAGCGTCGTCGCGCGCTCGGCGGCTACGTGCCGGAGCGTCGCAGCAAGTACACGCAGCTGAACCTGCCCGACGACTCCGCCTACAAGGCGGCGAAGAAGGGTTCCGGTACGCAGGAGATCGCCACCACCATGGCGTTCGTCCGACTGCTGAAGGACCTGCTCCGCGCGAAGGACTTCGGCAACCGCATCGTCCCGATCATCCCCGACGAGGCCCGCACCTTCGGCATGGACGCGTTCTTCCCGAGCGCGAAGATCTACAACCCGAACGGTCAGCACTACACCTCGGTGGACCGCGAACTGCTGCTCGCCTACAAGGAGAGCCCGCAGGGTCAGATCGTCCACGTCGGCATCAACGAGGCGGGCGCGGTCGCGGCCTTCTCCGCGATCGGCACCTCGTACTCGGTGCAGGGCGAGCCGCTCATCCCGGTCTACGTCTTCTACTCGATGTTCGGATTCCAGCGCACCGCCGACGCCATCTGGGCGGCGGGCGACCAGATGACCCGTGGGTTCATGATCGGCGCCACCGCCGGCCGCACCACCCTCACCGGTGAAGGCCTGCAGCACGCCGACGGCCACTCGCTGCTGCTGTCGTCGTCGAACCCCGCGGTCGTCAGCTACGACCCGGCCTACGGCTACGAGATCGCGCACATCGTGCGCAGTGGTCTCGAGCGCATGTACGGCGGCGAGCACCAGGACCCGAACGTCATGTACTACCTGACCGTCTACAACGAGCCGATGATCATGCCCGTCGAGCCCGAGGGTGTGGACGTCGACGGCATCGTGCGCGGCATCCACCGCATCAGCACCAGCGACAAGCAGGGCCCCAAGGCTCAGCTCATGGCGTCCGGTGTCGCGGTGCCGTGGGCGATCGAGGCGCAGCAGCTGCTCGCCGACGACTGGGGCGTCTCTGCCGACGTCTGGAGCGTCACGAGCTGGACCGAGCTCCGTCGTGACGGTCTCGCGGCCGATCAGCACAACTTCCTGCACCCGCAGGAGGAGCGTCGCGTGCCGTACGTCACGAGCAAGCTCGAGGGCGCGTCCGGTCCGTTCGTGGCCGTGACCGACCACATGCACGCCGTGCCGGACCAGATCCGTCAGTTCGTCCCGGGTGACTTCGCGACGCTCGGTGCCGACGACTTCGGCTTCTCCGACACGCGTGCAGCTGCCCGTCGATTCTTCAAGATCGACGGCCCGTCGCTCGTCGTCCGGACCCTCCAGCAGCTCGCTGCTCGGGGCGAGGTCGATGCGAGCCTCCCGCAGCAGGCGATCGACCGCTACCGCCTCCACGACGTGAACGCCGGCAACACCGGCAACGCGGGTGGCGAGAGCTGATTCCATCGCTACCACGGTGACGAAGACCAAGACGAAGGCCGAGACACTCGACTGGCTCCGCCGGATCTCGGGTGAGCTCGCGACCGCGACGCTGAAACGCCTCGAGGACACCCTTCCCTGGTACGCCGAGATGCCACCGGGCCGCCGCTCTGCGGTCGGCCTGGTGGCTCAGGCGGGCATCAGTTCGTTCATCTCGTGGTTCGACGATCCTCGGTCGACCCCGTGGATCGCCGCCGACGTGTTCGGAGCAGCTCCTCGCGAGCTGCTCCGATCCGTCAGCCTGCAGCAGACCCTGCAACTCATCAAGGTCACCGTCGAGGTCGTCGAGGAGCGCGTCGCCTCCGGCAGCGTCGACCTCCGCGAGGCGATCCTCCTCTACTCCCGCGACATCGCGTTCGCGTCGGCCGACGTCTACGCCCGCGCGGCCGAAGCCCGCGGACTCTGGGACGCGCGCCTCGAGGCCCTCGTGGTCGACTCCATCCTGAGTGGCGAAGCCGACGACGAACTTCCGAGCCGGATCGCCGCCCTGGGCTGGCACGGCCATGGCGAGGCCTGTGTCCTCGTCGGGACCACACCGCGGGTCCTCGACGTCGACATGCTCCGACGCACCGCCCGGCATCTCGACGCTGACGTCCTCATCGGCGTGCAGGGCAATCGCCTCGTCCTCGTCCTCGGGCGGGCCGAGCTCCCGAGCACCGACGCCGGTGACGCCGAGCCGATCGACGAAGCGGAACAGGCCGCGGCCGACGCACGCGCGAGCGCCCAGCTCAGCTTCCTCGACATCGCCGCCAGACTCGAGCACGGGTTCGGGCCGGGTCACCTCGTCCTCGGACACGCCGTGCCGTCGCTCATCGAAGCGTCGCGCAGCGCGAAGGCAGCCCTCGCCGGGTTCGCCGTCGCGAAGTCCTGGCGTCACGCACCACGTCCGGTCTCGGCCGATGATCTGCTTCCCGAACGGGCGCTGGCGGGTGACAACCTCGCGAAGACCACGCTCATCGAGCGGGTCTACCGTCCGCTGAAGGACTACTCCGGCGAGCTGGTGACGACGCTCTGGTGCTACCTCGACAACGGTCGCTCGCTCGAGGCCACCGCGCGGGAGCTGTTCGTGCACCCGAACACCGTCCGGTACCGCCTGAAGCGCGTATCCGAGGTCATCGGCTGGGACGCCACCGGTGCGCGCGAGTCGCTGATCCTCCAGGCGGCGCTCATCCTCGGCGCCATCGCCGAACCGGAACCGTCCCGCCGCCGCCTGTCCTCCTGATCCAGCAGACCTCGACAGCAGGCCTATTGTGGAACAAGCACAACACTTTCCCGAAAGGTTCGTGGCGTTGCTCCACTGCTGAGGCTCGTTCCATTGGCAGACTGGACCGGTGATCGTCATCGCCTGCCCTGGACAGGGCTCCCAGACCCCCGGCTTCCTCGACCCCTGGTTGCAGGACGCCTCCGCGAGGGAAGCGCTCGGCCGCTTCTCCGACGAAGCCGGACTCGACCTCGTCAAGCACGGCACCGTCTCCGACGCCGACACCATCCGTGACACCGCCGTCGCGCAGCCGCTCATCGTCTCCGCCGGCATCGTCGCGCTCGACGCGCTCCGCAAGGCACTCCCCGCAGACGCGGCACCGTTCGGCGGCATCGCCGGTCACTCCGTCGGCGAGATCACCGCGGCCTACGGCGC
This sequence comes from Plantibacter sp. LMC-P-059a, assembly GCF_030209505.1. Lineage (NCBI taxonomy): Bacteria > Bacillati > Actinomycetota > Actinomycetes > Micrococcales > Microbacteriaceae > Plantibacter > Plantibacter sp. LMC-P-059a. Next base: position 145,132 of record NZ_JARVRZ010000001.1, read on the forward strand.
TGGCATCCTGTCCGACAGCGACGCCATGAGCTTCGTGAGCGAGCGCGCCGTCGCCATGGCCGAAGCCGCAGCGATCACGCCCACGGGTATGAGCGCGGTGCTGGGTGGCGACCAGGACGCGGTCGTCCAGCACGTCCGTTCCTTCGGCCTCGAGCCGGCCAACTACAACGGTGGTGGCCAGATCGTCGTGGCCGGGGCCCACGACGCACTGGCACGCCTCGCCGACGAACCGCTCAAGGGCACCCGGGTGATCCCCCTGCAGGTCGCCGGGGCGTTCCACACGAGCTACATGCAGTCGGCCCGCGACTGGCTGGCCGGCGCGAGCCGCACGGTCGAACCACAGGACCCGTCGCTGCGGATCTGGACGAACCACGACGGTTCCGAGGTCACCTCGGGTGCCGCGTTCTTCGACCTCCTCATCGGCCAGGTCGCCTCCCCGGTACGCTGGGACCTGTGCATGGACGCGTTCAGCGCCGCAGGGATCACCGGACTCGTCGAGCTCGCCCCCGCCGGGGCGCTCACCGGACTCGCACGTCGCGGCCTCAAGGGCGTGCCGACCGTCGCCATCAAGACTCCCGACGACCTGCCGGCAGCCCTCGACCTCATCGCCCAGCAGTAGCGCAGACGGAGAACCAGCAATGACCACCCCCACCCTCAAGCAGTCGCGCGGTCCCGAGTTCACCCGGATCCTCGGTCTCGGCGCCGCCCGCGGCGACCTCAGCGTCCCGAACGACGACCTCGTCGGTCCGATCAACTCCTCCGACGAGTGGATCCAGCAGCGCACCGGCATCGTCACCCGCACCCGGGCCTCGGCCGATGTCAGCGCCGTCGACCTCGCCGCCGAAGCCGGCGCCGAAGCGATCCAGGCAGCCGGCATCGCGCCAGAGCAGATCGACCTCGTCCTCATCGCGACGATCAGCAACGTGCAGCAGTCCCCGTCGATGGCCGCAGTCGTCGCCGACCGCGTCGGTGCGAACCCGGCCGCGGCCTACGATCTCAACGCCGCCTGCGCCGGCTACGCCTACGCGATCGCCCAGGCCGACGCTCTCATCCGCTCGGGGGCGGCGCACTACGCGCTCGTCATCGGTGCAGAGAAGCTCTCCGACATCGTCGACCCGACCGACCGCTCCATCTCGTTCCTCCTCGGTGACGGCGCGGGTGCCGCGGTCGTCGGCCCGAGCGACTTCCCCGGCATCTCCCCCACGGTGTGGGGTTCCGACGGCTCGAAGGCCGATGCGGTCGGCATGAGCGGCACCCTCACCGAGTTCCGCGACGGCACCGCCGCCTGGCCGACGCTGCGACAGGAGGGCCAGACGGTCTTCCGCTGGGCGGTCTGGGAGATGGCCAAGGTCGCCAAGCAGGCGCTTGAGGTCGCCGGTGTCGAGGCGTCCGACCTGTCGGCATTCATCCCCCACCAAGCCAACATGCGCATCGTCGACGAGTTCGCCAAGCAGCTGAAGCTGCCGGAGAGCGTCGTCATCGCCCGCGACATCGAGACCACCGGCAACACCTCGGCGGCGTCCATCCCCCTCGCCACCCACCGGCTCCTCCAGGGCCACCCCGAGCTCAGTGGCGGTCTCGCCCTGCAGATCGGGTTCGGAGCCGGACTCGTCTTCGGCGCCCAGGTCGTCGTCCTGCCGTAGCAGGACGCCCGACGCGACTACACTCGACTACGGTCAAACCTCACCCAAGGAGTAGAACAATGGCATTGTCCACCGAAGAAGTCCTCGCCGGCCTGGCCGAGCTCATCAACGACGAGACCGGCATCGCGACCGACACCGTCGAGCTGGACAAGTCCTTCACCGACGACCTCGACATCGACTCGATCTCCATGATGACCATCGTCGTCAACGCGGAGGAGAAGTTCGACGTGAAGATCCCGGACGAAGAAGTCAAGAACCTGAAGACCGTCGGCGACGCCGTCGACTTCATCGTCAAGGCTCAGGGCTAGTCCCAGCGCAGTGCTGAAGGGTCGGCCGGCATCTGGCCGACCGGCCCTTCAGCGTTCGAGACGGCTGCTCCGTCCGAACACGGACTCGACCGCCGCAGGGTTCGGGATCCCCTCGTCATCTCCACAGAAGGTTTGACTCAATGACCACCAAACGCATCGTCATCACCGGCATCGGTGCCACCACCCCGCTCGGTGGCAACGCCACCGACTCCTGGGACAACCTCCTCGCAGGCAAGAGCGGTGCGAGCCGTCTCGAGCAGCCGTGGGCCGAGGAACTCGAACTGCCGGTGCGCTTCGCCGCGCAGGCCGCCGTCCCCACCGCGGACGTCCTCGACCGCCGCGAGGTCAAGCGACTCGACCCGTCGAGCCAGTTCGCGCTCATCGCCGCTCGCGAGGCCTGGCAGGACGCCGGAGCGCCCGAGGTCGACCCCGAGCGACTCCTCGTCGACTGGGCCACCGGCATCGGTGGCGTCTGGACGCTCCTCGACGCCTGGGACACCCTGCGCGAGAAGGGCCCGCGCCGGGTCCTCCCGATGACGGTCCCGATGCTCATGCCGAACGGCCCGGCGGCAGCGATCGGCATGGACCTCGGCGCCCGCGGCGGAGAGCGGACCGTCGTCTCGGCCTGCGCCTCCAGCACCGAGTCCCTGGCCAACGCCTACGACCACCTCCAGGCCGGCCTGGCGGACATCGTCGTCGCCGGCGGGTCCGAGGCAGCGATCCACCCGCTCCCCCTCGCCTCCTTCGCCGCCATGCAGGCGCTGTCGAAGCGGAACGACGACCCCGCCATCGCCTCGCGTCCCTACGACGTCGACCGCGACGGCTTCGTCCTCGGCGAGGGCGCAGCCGCCCTCATCGTCGAGACCGAGGAGCACGCCAAGGCCCGTGGTGCCCGCATCTACGCCGAGCTCCTCGGCGGGGCGGTCACGAGCGACGCGTACCACATCACCGCTCCCGACCCCGAGGGGTCCGCTGCTGCCCGCGCGATGCGCGCCGCCGTGGAGAACGGTGGAGCGTCGCTCGACGAGGTGGTGCACGTCAACGCGCACGCCACGAGCACGCCGGTCGGCGACATCGCCGAGTACAACGCGCTCCGTCGCGTCTTCGGAGCCCAACTCGACCAGATCGCCGTGACCGCCACCAAGGCCTCCACCGGACACCTGCTCGGCGGTGCCGGCGCGATCGAGGCGGCGTACACGGCCCTGGCCCTGCACCACCGGGTCATCCCGCCGACCATCAACCTCGACAACCAGGACCCGGAGATCCCGCTCGACGTCGTGACGTCTCCGCGCGAACTCGGCTCGGGTGACCTCCTGGCGATCAGCAACTCCTTCGGCTTCGGCGGGCACAACGCCGTCGTCGCCTTCCGGAGCTACTAGCCGACGACGACGAAGGGCCGTGGTGCACTGCACCACGGCCCTCCGTCGTTCCGTGAGCAGGGTGCCTCGTTTCGTCACCTCGTGTCTGCCGGGACGGATCACCGACCTCGCACGGTCCACGCCACGGGGACACCCTGTCGTCAGTGTTGAATTGTCTGCGCGGCGTCGCCGCGCAGGTGGGCCGGTTCAGCCCACGTTGTGCAGCCAGATGACGGAGGATCCGTCGCCGGCGTGGCGGAAGGGCTCGAGTTCGTCGTCCCACGGCTGGCCGAGGGCGACGCGGAGCTCCCGCTGCAATTCCGATGCGTTCCCCGACGCGACCTCCATCGCGTAGCGGATGCGGTCCTCCGGCACGACCACGTTGCCGATGCTGTCGGTCTGCGCGTAGAAGATGCCGAGATCGGGGGTGTGCATCCAGCGCGCGCCGTCGAAGCCTTGGGCGGGGTCTTCACTCACCTCGTAGCGGAGGTGCTCCCAGCCGCGCAGCGCGGATGCGAGAGCGGCACCGGTTCCGTGCGGGCCCTCCCAGAAGACCTCGGCGCGCTGGGCTCCACGGAGGATCGGCTGATCTTCCCAGTCGAAGCTGATGGCACGACCAAGAGCGCGACCTGCCGCCCATTCGAGGTGCGGGCAGAGCGCGCGAGGCGACGAGTGCACGAACAGCACACCCTTCGTCATCGGTGTCGACATGGTTCCTCCACTGCGTCCGGGTGCGTCTTCCCCAACGACCCATGCAGTGTGATCCGTGTCGGTGTCCGGCGGACCGGACCTCCGTGTATGCAGTTGTTCGGCTCTCGCCGATACGAGCATTATGCCCCAAGACCTGGAGAAATGACAAGCGTGTCGTTCCCAGTACGCTGGTTCCGGAGCGGAGTCGGCGCGCGCCGGACCAGGATGGAGCGGTGATGCACGAGGCCCTCGCGATCGACATCGGCGGGACAAAGGTCGAAGCGGCGGTGGTCGACACCGACGGCCGGATCGTGCCTGGCACCCGGTTCCGTGGGGCGACCGGTCCACTCGCGACACGCGCAGACCTCGAGGCGACGATCATCGCGACCGCTGGGCAGAGCGTGGCCGCGCACGGAGGATCCGTGTCCGGGATCGGCATCGGCTCCGCGGGGCCGATCGGCACGACCGACGGCACCATCTCGCCGATCAACCTGCCGCGGCTGGCGGCCTTCCGGGTGGTCGAGGCCGTTCGCCGATTCACGACCGGCGCGGTGGAGCTCCGCCTCGACGGCACCTGCATCGCCCTGGCCGAGCACTGGCAGGGCGCCCTCCGCGGCACCGAGAACGGCATGGGCATCGTGGTCTCGACCGGCATCGGAGGTGGGATCATCCTCGGATCGCGGCTCATCGCCGGTGCCTCCGGCAACGCCGGGCACCTCGGCCAGATGCAGCTCCGTCGTCGGGAGCCGGATGCGACCGGCGCACCGTGGACACTCGAAGGCATCGCGTCCGGCACGGCGACGGTCGCTTGGGCGCGCGCCCAAGGGTGGACCGGATCGACCGGTGAGGAGCTCGGCGCCGACGCGGCCGCGGGATCGGACATCGCGGTCCGGGCGATCCGCCGCTCGGCGGAAGCGGTGGGCGAAGCGCTCTGCAGCATCACCACGCTGCTCGACCTGGAGCGCGTCGCCGTCGGCGGCGGGTTCTCCCGCGTCTCCCCCGACTACCTCGACCTCGTCCAGGCGTCGGCGACCGCGTCGGCACTGCACGACTATGCCCGGAACCTCCGCGTCGTCCGGTCCGGACTCGACGCCGACGGTCCCCTGATCGGTGCCGCCGCCCTCGTCCTCAGACCCTGAGCCGCTTGGACCTGGTCCTCGAACTCATCCTCCCCGGCCCTCGAGCGCATTCCCACGGTCCCTGAGCCTGTCGAAGGGCACCCTCCGACAGACCCCGGACCGAGCAGCGCTCAGCGACCGATTCACGGTAGGGCGGGTGGGACTTGAACCCACGCATCGTTCGGTTATGAGCCGAATGCCTTCACCAGCTTGGCTACCGCCCCGTGCGGAACCCAGTGTACCGAGAGACCGGGGCGGCGGGCTTCAGTCCTGGGCGTCTTCGCGCTCGGCGCCGGCGGTGTGACGCTCGGTGGTGGGATCGACGATCTGCTCACCGCGGTACAGGGCCTCGAAGGTGTCGAGGGTGCGTTCGATGTCGTGTGCGGAGACGAGCTCGAGCGAGGCGTCCTGCATCCGGCGGTACTCCTCGTCCGATGCACGAAGTACCGTCGTCAGTCGCTCCGCCAGCTGGTCGACGTTACCGGGCTCGAACAGGTAACCGTTGACCTGGTCGTGCACGAGGTGCGGCAGCGCCATCGCGTCCGCCGCGACGACGGGCAAGCCGGAAGCCATGGCCTCCATCGTCGCGATGCTCTGCAGCTCCGCGATGGACGGCATCGCGAAGACCGTCGCGTTGGTGTACGCGCGCTTCACGTCGTCGTCGGACACCTTGCCGAGGAACCGGACGCGATCGCCGAGACCGAGCTGCTGCGTCAGCTGCTCGAGGTTCTTCGCCTGGTCACCGCCGCCGATCACGTCGACGAAGGCGTCGAGTTCCTTCGGGATCTTCGTGAGCGCCCGAAGGAGCACGTCGATCTGCTTCTCGCTCGTGATACGGCCGACGAAGAGGATGGTGTTGCGCTTTCGCGGTTCGAACGACGGCGTGTACTGCCCCGCCTCGATGCCGCAGGAGATCGCGTGCACCCCGGTGAGCCCGCTGAACTGTTCGAGGAAGTCGGCCGCCTTGCGGGTCGGCGTCGTCACTGCGAAGGCACGGTCGAACACGCGACGAGCGGCAGCCCACTGCGTGCGGATGAGCCACTCCTGGGTGCGCTCGGGGATGACGGTGAAGTCGAGGATGTTGTCGGGCATGATGTGGTTGGTCGCCACCATGCGGATCCCGCGCTGTTCCGCCTCGATCGACAGGCCGCGACCCACGACGACGTGCGACTGCAGGTGCACCACGTCCGGCTTCACCCGGTCGAGGATCTTCCGGGCGTTCCGTCGCGAGGTCCACGGCATCGCGAAGCGCAGCCAGTCGTGCGGGTACCAGCGGAGGCTGAAGAGCCGGTGCGCGGTCATCGTCTGACCCTCGTGGGTCTCCTTCCACGTGCCGAACCGGCGCGAACCGGCGGGGGCGACGATGTGGACGTCGTGCCCACGGCGGACGAGACCGGCGGCGAGCCGCTCGGCGAAGCGTGCCGCGCCGTTGACGTCGGGCGAGAAGGTGTCGGCTCCGATGACGACCTTCAACGGCCGCCGGGTGTCGGAGGGCGTCGTCGCGTCGGACGTCGTCACGAGGTGCTGGTCGTCTGGAGAAGTCAAGGTGTCGGTGATTCCTCTGTGCTTGGCCAGTGGTGTGCGGGGCGCGGGCGGTGCTCACGACCCGGTTGCGGCGCGGAACGCCATGGCCCAGCATACCTGCCGCCTGTTCCGCCTCCGGGGCTCAGGCTGGCGCGTCGCCGGTCGCGAGCGCCTTCGCTGCGGCTGCCGCGGCCGGCGTCTGGCTGACCTGCGGGTGGTGGCGGGCCAGCTGGAACACGCCCCAGACGGCGATCGCGCCGGCCACGACGAAGCCGAACCCGGCCCAGAACGGGGCGTTGCTCGCCTCCCCCAACACGATGATGCCGATGCCCACGGCGATCATCGGGTCGATCACGGTGAGCCCGGCGATGACGAGGTCGGGCGGGCCCGAGGAGTACGCGGTCTGCACGAAGTACCCGCCGAGCGCACTGGCTGCGGCGAGGCCCAGCCCGCAGAGGACTGTGAGCCAGTCGAACTCGCCCTGCTGCAGGCGGCCGATGATGACCTTCGCGAGGGTCGCGACGAACCCGTAGAGCACGCCGGTCCCGACGATGTAGAAGATGGCGGTGAAGCGGGTGCGGAACAGCACGAAGCCGAGACCGAAGGCGAGCAACACCACGCCCAGCATGACGAGGATAGTGATGAGTTCGGACTCCGTGATCCGATGCTCGCCGGTGAAGATCGCCGCGATGGTGACGAACAGTCCGACACCGCCGACGCAGGCGACGATCGCGACCACGGAGCGGCGGTTCAGCCGCACCCCGCTGATGCGGCTGTTGACGACCGCCGTGATCACGAGGGCGACCGCCCCGAGCGGTTGGACGAGCGTGATCGGTGCGAGCGACAGGCTCCCGAGCTGCAGCACGATCGCGAGCCCGAGCATGACGGTCCCGGTCACCCACGAGGGTCGGCCGAGGAGCGCGAGGAGCTGGGCCAGGTTGAGACCGGAGGTGGCGTCGGTGCCGCTCGACGACTCGACCTTGGCGACGCCCCGGTGCTGGAGCTGCGCGCCGAGGGAGAGGAAGACGGCTCCCAAGAGGGCGAAGGGGATGCCGAGCAACTGGGAGGGGTTGCGGGTGAAGTCGTCCGCGAGGTCGGCGATGTCGATGGCGGAAGAGAACACGCGTCGAGGTTACCCCGTCGTTCCGCCGATCCCGGCGCGGCTGGCCGAGCCCAGCGGATAGGCTCGAGCAATGGCAATTCTCGAGATCTGCGTGACCGGCGACCCGGTTCTCCACACCGCCGCCCGGCCGGTCATCGCCGTGGACGACGAGCTGCGTCAGCTCGTCTCCGACATGTACGAGACGATGGATCTGGCACCCGGGGTGGGGCTCGCAGCGCCGCAGGTCGGCGTGCCACTGCGGCTCTTCGTCTACAGCTACGAGGACGACGACGGCCTCCCCTGGCGTGGCGTGGCGATCAACCCGGTGCTGTGGATCAGTCCCCCACCGATCGGTGAACTCGACGAGGAGGAGGAATCGGAGGGGTGCCTCTCGGTTCCGGGCGAGCGCCACCCGCTCAGACGGTCGGAGGCGGCGATGCTCATCGGCACCGACCTGGAGGGCGAGCCGGTCGAGTTGCGCGTCGTCGGGTGGCGCGCACGCATCCTGCAGCATGAGTTCGACCACCTCAACGGGATCCTCTACGTCGACCGGCTGGAGCTCCCGCACTCGCGGCGCGCGGCGAAGGCCATCCGGAAGTCCGGTTGGGGCGTGCCCGGCATCACCTGGCTCCCGGGACGCGACGACCTCGAGGGCTGAGCGGGGTTCCTCCGGCGGCACGGGCTCTTCCCGGGGCCTGGCGCTTCCGACGACACCCCCCGGGCATGCAACGAGGCCCGAAGAGTGGAGTCTTCGGGCCTCGTTTTCAAGTGTACGGCGTCGGAGCGGATTCGTGAAACCGCCCACAACGACGCATCCCCCGGTCCTGACGGACCGGGGGATGCAGTGCAGCTCCTCGAGTTGGACTCGAACCAACAACCTATCGATTAACAGTCGATTGCTCTGCCAATTGAGCTATCGAGGAATACGAGCTCCGACTGGCCGGGGATTCCGGCCCCTGCGTTGCAGCGCGTATCTACTGTAGCAAAGGATTCGTAGACTCCAAATCGACACGCGATCAATCGATGCCGACGGCCTCGGGAGTCTCGTACTGGGTCTCGGTGCCGCCCGACTGGGCGAGCGCAGCGAGGAAATCGTGCGGCGGATCGGCGAGCATGGCGTCGATCGGTCCGTAGCCCACCACCCGCGACTGGTGCAGCGCGAGCACGTCGTCCGTGAGCTCCCGCAGCATGGCGAGGTCGTGCGTCACGACGATGACGGTGCCGCCGTCCTGCCGGAAGCCGTTGAGCAACTCGGTCACCGTGTGTCGCACGGTGATGTCGATGCCGGCGGTGGGTTCGTCGGCGATGAAGAGTCGCGGGCCGAGCACGAGCGCCCGCGCGATCGCGATCCGCTGGCGCTGCCCGCCGCTCAGCTCGTACGGGTACTTGTCGAGACTCGAGAGCGGCATCTGTACGGCGTCCAGGAGCGTGGCCACCCGGACCCCGAGCGCCTGCTCGCTGAACTTCTTGTCGCGCGCGAGGACGGGCTCGGAGATGAGTTCCGTGACGGTGAGCTCGGGCTTCAGGTGAGCGCCCGCCTCCTGCTCGAGCAGCGAGACCTCGAAGGTGAGCTTCGTGAGCTCGCGGCGTCCGACCTTGCGCATCGACCGGCCGAGGGTCGTCGCATCTCCGCCGGAGACGAACGGGCGCGAGTCTCCACCGGTGAGGTGCCGACCGGAGAGGACCCGGAGCAGCGTGCTCTTCCCTGAACCCGAACTGCCGATCACCCCGAGGGACCCGCCGACGGGCAGTTCGAAGCTGATGCCGTCCAGTGCCCGATTGCTCGGGCTGACGCCGTGGGCTGCGTAGTCGACGCTCAGATCACTCGTCCGGACAGCCGGTCCGTCCTGCTCTGGGTGCTTCATGAGACCTCTCCTGCCGGTGCACGGGGCGCCACCGGATCGCCATCGAGTGTATCCGGCCATCCCATCGCGTCCACGTGCCACGCTCGACGGCTGAACCCCGGGTCAGGCTTCGGCGCGCAACGCCCGACGCTCCGCCTCGACGGCCGCGAGCCGCCGGGTGATCTCGCGGTGGGCCTCGTCGCGCGGGTCGGTGCGTCGGAGCGAACCGAGCAGCGCGGCCTTCTGTCCGAGCAGATCGCGGTCGATCAGCGCCCGAGCGATGTCGCGGACGTAGCTCGGGAGTTTCTCCTCGTTCGTCTCGGGGAGCGGGGACACGCCGAGTTCGCGCACCAAGCCGTCGAAGCCCGGCGGGACCTGGGCGATGACGGTCTCGAGCCAGGCGTTCGAGCCGAGCTGGTCGAGACTCACGCTCATCGCATCGCGGACCACGGCCAGGGAACTGTTGGCGACGGAGCTCTGCACGGCCCGCTCGAGCATGGGTCGCTCGAGGTGCTGCGGCAACTGCAGGATGGCCCGGAGCGCGTCCTGTTCGAGGCGCGTCGACGGGTCTTTCGGCAGATCGGCGAGCGATGCCTGACGCTCACGCGGCGGCGCTGCAGCGGGATCGCCCGGACCCTGCTGCCTGGCGTCGCGCGAGGCCGACGAGGCGTTGCCCACCGCCCCTCGCACCGCGCGCGCCACCTCGTCGAGCTCCATGCCGAGCTGCTTCGCGAGCACGCGCGTGTACCCGGGCCTAAGCGAGGGGTCGCGGATGTCGGCGACGACCGGTGCGGCCGCACGGAGGGCACCGACGCGACCTTCGACCGTCTCGAGGTCGAACCCGGCGAGCGTGCGCCGGATGATGAACTCGAACATGGGCTCGCGTCCGTCGACGAGCTTCCGGATGGCGCCGTCGCCGCGGTTGAGCCGGAGGTCGCACGGGTCCAGCCCGTCCGCGGACACCGCGACGTACGTCTGGGCCGCGAACCGTTTCTCCTCGCCGAACGCGCGGATGGCCGCCTTCTGGCCAGCCTCGTCCGGGTCGAAGGTGAAGATGACCTCGCCGGTCGCCGAGTCGTCCCCCATCACCCGTCGGATCATCTTGATGTGATCGACGCCGAAGGAGGTCCCACAGGTCGCCACCGCGGTCGTCTCACCGGCCAGGTGGCACGCCATCACATCGGTGTAGCCCTCGACGACGACCACGCGCTTGCCCCGGGAGATGTCGCGCTTGGCGAGGTCGAGCCCGTACAGGACCTGGGCCTTGTGGTAGATCGCGGTCTCGGGGGTGTTCAGATACTTCGGGCCCTTGTCGTCCTCGCGGAGGCGTCGCGCGCCGAATCCGAGCACCTGGCCGGTCGTGTCGCGGATGGGCCAGATCAGCCGGCCACGGAACCGGTCGTACGCGCCCCGGTCGCCGCTCGACACGAGTCCGGCGGCGAGCATCTCCTCGTCGGTGAACCCGCGCGCACGCATGGCCTTCATCAGGTGGTCCCAGCCTGCGGGAGCGAAGCCGATGCCGAAGTGGTCGGCCGCGGCCGCGTCGAACCCGCGTTCCCCGAGGAACCGGCGCCCGAGGTCCGCGTCGCCGTCGTGGAGCTGTTGTTGGAAGAACTCGGCCGCCGCCTGGTTGGCCGCGAACAGCCTGGCGCGGTTGCCGTGGTCGACCTTGCCGCCGCCTTCCTCGTAGCTGAGTGGGTAGCCGATCCGTTGCGCGAGCCGCTCCACCGACTCCGCGAACGTCACGTGGTCCATCTTCTGCAGGAAGCTGTAGACGTCGCCGCTCTCGCCGCAGCCGAAGCAGTGGTATAGGCCGACCGTCGGGCGCACGTGGAAGCTCGGGCTGCGCTCGTCGTGGAAGGGGCAGAGCCCCTTCAGCGAGCCGACACCGGCGGACTTCAGCGAGACGTAGTCACCGACGACATCGCCGATGTTCGTGCGGGCTTTGACCTCTTCAACATCGCTCTGTCGAATCCGTCCGGCCATGCTTCGATCCTAGTCTCGTGCGTCTCTGGTCCCTCCCTGACGACGGTCTCCTGACGGAGGCGGTCACCGGGGGCGGTGGGGAGCGGGGTCAGGCGCCGGTGTGACGCTCGTGCCAGGACAGCGCGCTCTGGTCCGTCAAGCTCGCGATCTGGTCGACGACGACGCGTCGGCGCTCGTCGTCCGATCCGGCTGCACGCCAGTCGGCGGCGAACCCCACGTCCAGTGCCGACTCCCCCGACGCGTACACCGCGTCGGAGAGCTCGACGAGGATCTCCCGCTGCCGCACGTAGAGCGGTTGACGCGAGTCGCTGTACATCACGAACGCCGCGACGATCCCCTTGAGCAGGGCGATCTCCGCCTGGATGCCGTGCGGCACCACCACGTCCGCGCCGAATCGCACGAGGCTGGCCTGCGGGAAGGCCTCCCTGGTCGCCGCCGTCGCCGCACCGGCGAACCGGCCGATCATCTGGCTGGTGAAGTTCTTCAGACGCCCCAGATCCCGACGGGAACCGTCCCACGCCGTGATCCAGGTGTGCGACGACTGCAGCCGGTCGAAGGCCGCGGCGAGGTCGTCGTGGGTGAAGTCGTCTCCCGCCCACGAGAGCGCGGTGCCGATGAGGCCGTCGTGACCGGCGCGCGCGTTCAGGAAGGCCGGGTCGATGTACTCCCCCACGACGGCGTCCTCGAAGTCGTGCACGGAGTAGGCGATGTCGTCGGCGAGGTCCATGACCTGGGCCTCGACGCACCGGACCCGCTCGGGGGCTCCGGCACGCAACCATCGGAAGGCCGCCGAGTCCTCGTCGAAGAACCCGAACTTGGCGCGGCCCCCCGGGTCCGGGATCGACTGCGCCGCCGGCCACGGGTACTTGCAGCTGGCGTCGAGGCTCGCGCGGGTGAGGTTCAGCCCGTACGGCTCCCCGTCCGGCCCGAAGACCTTGGACTCGAGGCGGGTGAGGATGCGCAGGGTCTGCGCGTTGCCCTCGAAACCGCCGATGCCCGCCGACCAGTCGTTCAGCGCCCGCTCGCCGTTGTGGCCGAAGGGCGGGTGGCCGAGGTCGTGTGCGAGGCACGCCGTGTCGACGACGTCCGGAGCGAGGTCGAGACTGGCCGCGAGCTCACGCCCGACCTGCGCCACCTCGAGGGAGTGCGTCAGGCGGTTGCGCGCGAAGTCCACGCCGCTCGTCGGGCTGAGGACCTGGGTCTTCGCCGCCAGACGGCGGAGCGCGCTCGAGTGCAGCAGACGCGCCCGGTCGCGGGCGAAGTCGGAGCGTCGGGTGGAGTGGTGCTCGGGGAGCCAGCGCTCTTCGTCGTGCAGGGTGTAGCCGTCCTGGTCCATGGACGTTCTCCCCTGCTCGGTGGTGCTATCCGCCACTGTGGTCCAGTTCCGCGCCCGCGATCTCGGTCTGCTCGTCGGCGCCGAGCGACTGCGAGTCGAGCCAGCCGTAGGGCAACGCCGGTCGTTTCGGCGTGCCGGCTCGTCCGCGCTGCCCCTCGGCGGCGGCGCCCGGGTATGGAGCCGTCCAGTCGAGGGTCGCCAGGAGCTCGTCGAGCTGCTCGAGTGACTCCACCGTGGCGAGACTGGCCCGCAGGTCGCCACCGACGGGGTAGCCCTTGAAGTACCACGCGACGTGCTTGCGGATGTCGCGGCACCCGCGTTCCTCGCTCTCGAAGAACTCGGCCAGCAGTTCGGCATGACGCCGGAACGCGGCAGCGACGTCGCCGAGGGACGGCTCCGCCTTCGTGCCCTCGCCGGCGAACGCCGAGCTGAGGTCGCCGAAGAGCCAGGGGCGCCCGAGGCAGCCACGGCCCACGACGACGCCGTCGCAGCCGGTCTCGTCGACCATCCTGAGGGCGCCCTCGCCTGACCAGATGTCGCCGTTCCCGAGCACCGGCACCGAGGTGACCGTCTCCTTGAGCTTGGTGATCGCCGTCCAATCGGCGTGCCCGGAGTAGAACTCGGCCGCCGTCCTGGCGTGCAGGGCGATCGAGGCGACACCGGCGCCCTCGGCGATCCGGCCGGCCTCGAGGTAGGTGAGGTGGTCGGAGTCGATGCCCTTGCGCATCTTGATCGTCAGCGGGACGTCACCAGCGGCGCGCACGGCGCCCTCGACGATGTCGCGGAACAGACCGGTCTTCCACGGCAACGCCGCGCCACCGCCCTTACGGGTCACCTTCGGGACCGGGCAGCCGAAGTTGAGGTCGATGTGATCGGCCCGGTCCTCGGCGACGAGCATGGTGACGGCCTCGGCGACCGTCTTCGGGTCCACCCCGTACAACTGGATCGAGCGCAGCGTCTCGCTCTCGTGGTGCTGGATGAGCCGCATCGTCTCGGGCGTGCGTTCGACGAGCGCCCTGGAGGTGATCATCTCGCTCACGTACAAGCCGGCGCCGTACTCACGGCAGAGGCGGCGGAACGCGGTGTTGGTGATCCCGGCCATGGGCGCGAGCACGACCGGCGAGTCGAGCACGATGGGCCCGATCGCGAGGCTCGGGCGCTGCGGGAGCGTGGTAGGAAGAGACATCACCCTCGATTCTCCCAGATGATCGGCGCTTCGGCGCCCAGTGAGGACCACATGTCAGACGCCGCCACGCCAGCCGTTCCAGAACCCGTCGGCCGCGAACGCGTCGCGGCTGCGGCGGCCTCCCTCGGCATCGACGTCGAGCTGGTCCAGCGCCCGCCCGCGCGCAGTCTGCACGAGGCTGCGGAACTCCTCGGGATCGACCCGGCCGAGATCGTCAAGACGATCGTCGTGAAGCGTCGCAGCGGCGACTACCTCTTCGCGCTCGTCCCAGGCGGGCGCAAGATCTCGTGGCCGCCCTTCCGCACCTTGCTGGGCGTCAACAAGCTCGCGATGCCCGACGCGGAGACGGCGTTCCGCGCGACCGGCTACGAGCGCGGCACGATCACCGTCCTCGGCGCGACGAGCGCACTGCCTGTCTACGCCGACGAACGGATCCTCAGCCGCGGCGGCAGAATCTCGATCGGGGCCGGCGAGCACGGTTGGAGCGCGTTCGTCGACGCAGCGGCCTACCTCGCCGCGATCGGGGCCGTCACGGCCGACCTCACGGAACCGGAGGACCCTCAGTCCTGAGCCGCAGCGCCCGTCGGGACGAGGCAGCTGTCGCCCTCGCAGACGACGGCGTCCGCGCCGAGGAGCCGCAGCGGCGGTCTGGTCGTCGCGCTCTGGGTGCTCGTCGTCGGCTCGGCGGGTGCGGTGGCTTCGGACGTCATGCCTGCACCGGCTCGGTGCTCGCGCGTTCCGTCCAGACCTGCTCGAGCACCTGCGCGAACGCTGCGGGCTCCTGTGCACCGGAGACGCCGTATGCACCGTCGATGACGAAGAACGGGACACCCTGGATGCCGTAGCTCTGAGCGGTCGCCTGGTCCTCACGGACCGCCTGCGTGTACCGACCGGACTCGAGCGCCGACACGACGGCCGCACGATCGAGTCCCACCTCGGCGGCGAGGTCGGCGAGGTCCTCGACCCGTCCGACGTGGCGGCCCTCGGTGAAGTAGGCCTTGAGGAGACGCTCGGTCATCTGCAGCTGCTTGCCCTCGGCCTTGGCGAAGTGGAGCAGCTCGTGCGCCTTCACCGTGTTGGTGTGCTGGAGGATGCCGAAGTCGTACGCGAGGCCGGTCTCGGCGGCGATGCCCGTCACGCGATCGAGCATCTGCTGGACCTGATCGGCCGGCATCCCCTTGTGCTTGACGAGGAAGTCGATCTCCGTCCCGTCGAAGTCGACCGGGGTGTCGGGTGCGAGCTCGAAGGAGTGGTACTCGACCTCCACCTCGCGTCCGTCGCCGAGCTGCGCGAACTCCGCCGAACCGCGCTCGAACTTGCGCTTGCCGATGTAGCACCACGGGCACGCGATGTCGGACCAGATGTCGATCTTGATGGGTTCGCTCATGTCAGGGCCAACCACGGAGGACCGCCGGTCATTCCCCCGCCGACTCGGCGGCGTCGGGGACGTCTCGTGCGCCGCCGAAGCGCCGATCGCGTCCGGCGTACCGCTCCACGGCGTCCCACAGCTGACGCCGACCGAAGTCGGGCCAGAGGGTGTCGAGGAAGACCATCTCCGCGTAGGCGGACTGCCACAGCTGGAAGTTGCTCGTGCGCTGCTCCCCCGAGCTTCGCACGAAGAGGTCGACGTCGGGGAGGTCGGGCAGGTACAGCCGACTCTGGATGAGCCGTTCCGACACCGCGGACGGCTTGAGCCGCCCGGCGGCCACGTCGTCGGCGATGGTGCGCACCGCGTCGACGATCTCGTTGCGCCCGCCGTAGTTGACGCACATGGTGAGGGTCAGGCGGTCGTTGTCGCGGGTGAGTTGCTCAGCCGTCTGCAGTTCCTTGATGACCGACGCCCAGAGGCGTGGTCGGCGGCCGGACCAGCGGACGCGGACGCCCCACTCGTTGAGCTGGTCGCGCCGGCGGTGCAGCACCTCACGGTTGAACCCCATGAGGAAGCGGACCTCGTCGGGCGAGCGCTTCCAGTTCTCGGTCGAGAACGCGTAGACCGACAGGTGCTTGATGCCGAGCTGCAGTGCACCGGCGACGACGTCCAGGAGCGCGGCTTCGCCGGCCTTGTGCCCCTCGACCCTGGTGAGCCCTCGTCGATTCGCCCACCGGCCGTTGCCGTCCATGACGATGGCGACGTGCGCCGGCACCTCGCCCCGCTTGAACTCCGGCGGATACTCCCCCGTCCAGTCGATCGGTTTGAAGGGCACCGCATCGCGGTGGGTGTAGGGCTTCGGGGTCACCCGCGGCTCCGATCCTGTTCGAGGTGCGCGAGCGACCGCAGCCCGCGCTCCAGATGCCATTGCGCGTAGGCCGCGGTGAACCCGCTCGCCCGCGAAGCCGTCTGTTCGGCCGCCGCCTCCGCGTACTCCCAGTCGCCCGACAGCAGGGCACCGAGGAGCGAGAGGGTCTCGGCGTCGAGCCGGGGGCTCCCCGACGGCGCACAGTCGTCGCAGACGACGCCGCCCAATTGCACGACCACGTGCGAGTAGTCGCCCTCCGTGCCGCAACGTGAGCAGGCGCCGAAGCTCGGTGCCCACCCCGCGAGCGAGAACGCGCGCAACAGGTACGAGTCGAGGGTGAGCCGCGGACCGTGCTCGTGCTTCGAGAGCGAGCGCAGCGCGCCGACGAGGAGCAGGTACTGCTGGAGGGAGCCCTCCGACTCCGTCAGCCGGTCGGCCGCCTCGACCATCGCGCTCGCGGCGGTGTAGCTGCCGTAGTCGGCGCTGATCTCGGCCCCGTAGGAGCCGAGCGACTCGGCCTGGGTGATGGTGTCGAGGCTACGGCCCTCGTAGAACTGGACGTCGGCGACCATGAACGGCTCGAGGCGGGAGCCGAACTTCGACCCGGTGCGACGGACACCCTTGGCGACCGCCCGGATCTTGCCCCTCGTGCGTGAGAGCATGGTGACGATGCGATCGGCCTCGCCGAGCTTGTGGGTCCGCAACACCACCACTTCGTCTCGATATACCGGCACGCATCGATTATCCCGCTTCGCACCGACATCGTGCCCCGGGAACCGCCGTCCGGGATCGAAGGAGCGCCGCGAGAGATGCAACCGTGAACGAGGTCCTCTTCGTCGTCCCACTCTGGGTCGACCTCTCGGCGGTCGCGATCGGCGCCGTCCAGGGCGCGATGTTCGCGGCCAGGTTCCAGGATCGTCAGCTCGACTGGCTCGGCGTCGCGATCAT
Source organism: Plantibacter sp. LMC-P-059a (assembly GCF_030209505.1). NCBI lineage: Bacteria > Bacillati > Actinomycetota > Actinomycetes > Micrococcales > Microbacteriaceae > Plantibacter > Plantibacter sp. LMC-P-059a. Next base: position 162,412 of record NZ_JARVRZ010000001.1, read on the forward strand.
CGGCGTCGTCGTCGGGCTCGGCGGCGGTCTCATCCGCGACATCCTGCTCGGACAGGTCCCGGCGTCGCTGCAGAACAACTGGTACCTCCCCGTCGCCTCAGGGGCGGCCCTGCTCGGCATGCTCCTCCTCAGGACGGTCACACGGCTCGGACCGGTCATCATCGGACTCGACGCCCTGACGATCGGCATGTTCGGGGCGATCGGTTCCACGAAGGCACTCGCGGCGGGCCTCCCGGTCATCCCGGCCATCTTCGTCGGCACCGTGTCGGCCGTCGGCGGGTCGGTGCTCCGGGACGTCATGCTCGGCGTCCCCGTCGCGCTCATGCACGTCGGATCGCTGTACGCCGTCGCCGCCGCGGTCGGGACGGCCCTGCTCGTCCTCGCCGTCACGTTCGGCGCTCCGCTCGGGATCGCCGCGATCGTGGGCGTCTCGTCGACCGCGGTGATCCGGCTCCTGGCGGTGCGCTTCGGATGGACGCTACCCGAGCAGCGCCAGATCGGCGGATGGCGGATCTGGCGCCGCTCGACGCGAGGCTGACCGGGGCTCAGTCGACCGCGAGTGCGGCGACCGGGGCGATGCGGGTCGCCCGTCGTGAGGGAGCCACCGACGCCGCAGCGGTGAGCAGCGCGGCGAGCACCACGATCACGAGCACGATGCCCCAGGGGATGACCGGCACGATCAGTCCCGGCGATCCGTTGATCGCGCCGAACATCGACTGCGCCCCCGCCCATCCGTAGAAGGTGCCGAGTACGAGTCCGACAGCCACGGCGGCGATCGTCAGTTGGGCCGACTCGATGACGATCATCCGGCGGATCTGTCGGGCGGAGAACCCGAGCGCCCGCAGCAGCCCGAGTTCCCGGGTGCGCTGCAGCACGCTGAGGGACAGGTTGTTCACCATGCCGACGGCGGCGATGAGCGCACTCAGCCCGATGAGGGCCGAGAACACGGCGACGGTGGTCGCGACAACGGCCTGGGTCCCCTCGTAGACGTCCGGCTGCATCGCCTGCGCGTTCATGACGAACTCCTGGAAGTTCGCCGCCGCGACGGCGAACATCGTCACGAGGGTGACACCGATCACGAGACCGATCGTGGTGCGGGAACTGCGCTCCGGGTAGCGGACGGCGTTCTCGGCCGCGAGCCTGGCCGTGGCGGATCCGCCGAACAGCCGGCCGACGAGGCGCAGCGCCGGCGGCATCACGAGGTGCGCGCCGAGGATGAGGCCTGAGAAGGACACGATCCCGCCGACGATGCCGATGAGCACCCCGAGCGGCGACACGAGCCCCACGCCCACCCCGGCGAGGAGGAGCAGGACACCGACGACGAACAGGCCGATCGCGACCGCGTTCCGAGCGGGTCGTGCGACGGTTTCCTCCCGGCTCAGCTCCTGGGATCCCCCGATCGCCTGCATGGGCGTGACCGACAGGACCCGACGGGCGCCGATCCACGATGCGAGCCAGGTCGTCAGGACGACGGCGGCGACCGGGAGGAGGACCGCCGGCTCGACGATCGGGTACGGCAGCTCCGGCAACACACCGGTGGCCACGCCGACGCGGACGAGTCCGAAGGCGGCGAGAAGGCCGACGACGAGGCCGGCCCCACCGCCGAGCAGACCGACGACGACCCCTTCCCGCGCGACGGCGCGACGCTGCGACCTCGCGGTCGATCCGATGAGCCGGAGGAGCGCGATCGTCCTCGTCCGGCCGGCGACGATGGTCGCGAAGGTGTTGGCCGTGACGATCGCCCCCACGTACACCGCGAGCGACACGAAGACGGCTGCGGCCAGCACGAGCATGATCACGACGGTCCCGCTGGACCCCGTGACGTCGTCCGCGAGGATGAACGTCGACATGATGCTGGTGACCATCAGCAGCAGGACGCCGAACGACGCGCTCAGCGTCGCGACGAGCAGGCTCGCCCGATGTTCGCTCGCTCGTGGGCCGAGCGCCGAGCCGCTCACGCCGCACGCTCCATTCCGAGCATCAGTGCGGAGATCTGCTCGGGCGTCGACCGCGGACGGTCGTCGACGACCTTGCCGTCGGCGAGGAACACGATCCGGTCCGCATAGCTCGCGGCGATGGGGTCGTGGGTGACCATCGCGATGCTCTGCCCGTACTCCGTGCTCGCGGCTGCGAGGAGCGCCAACACGCTCCGGCCGGTACGTGAGTCGAGGTTGCCGGTCGGCTCGTCGGCGAAGAGCAACTCGGGCCGGGTCGCCAGGGCACGTGCGATCGCGACCCGCTGCTGCTGGCCGCCCGAGAGCTCATGAGGCCGGTGCCCCAGCCGCGACGCGAGTCCGAGCGTGCTCACGAGGACGTCGATCCAGCTCTGCTCCTCGCCCGTCGGTCGTCTGGCGTCGAGCTCGAACGGCAGCCGGATGTTCGCCGCGACGTCGAGGGTCGGGACGAGGTTGAACGCCTGGAAGACGAACCCCACCCGACGCCGGCGCAGGATCGTGAGCTGCCCGTCGTCGAGGTCGGTGATGTCTTGGTCGCCGAGCCGGACACGGCCCTCGGTGGCCTGATCGAGTCCGGCCATGATGTGCATGAGCGTCGACTTGCCTGATCCGCTCGGCCCCATAATGGCCGTGAACCGACCGCGCTGGATCTCGAGGTCGACGCCGTCGAGCGCGATCACCTGGTTGCCCGACGGGCCGTAGCTCTTGCGCAGTCCGCGGACGCTGGCGACGACGGCTGGTTGTGTTGAATTCTCCATGCTTCGACGCTACGGAGGGCTCCCCCTCGTCCGCGTCGTGCGCCCGAGCGATCCCCCTACATCGGACGGATGATCCTCGGACCACCGGCGATGGAGCGGTCGGTCAGACCAGCCCGTGCTCGAAGGCGAAGACGACGAGCTGCACGCGATCGCGCACCTCGAGCTTGCCGAAGATCCGGCTGATGTGCGTCTTCACCGTCGCCTCACTGAGGAACTCGGCCGCCGCGATCTCCGAGTTGCTCAGCCCGCGCGCCGCGAGGAGGAAGATCTCCCGCTCCCGAGCGGTGAGTTCGGCGTAGCGCTGGGGTGCGACGGGCGGCGTGGGCGCCTGCCGGAAGTGTTCGAACAGCTCGCGCGTCGCGGACGCCGCGATGACGGCGTTCCCCGCGTGCACGGTGCGGATCGCTGCGAGGAGGAACTCCGGTTCGGCGTCCTTCAGCACGAAGCCGCTCGCACCGGCTCGAATCGCCGTCGCGGCCGCCTCGTCGAGGTCGAAGGTGGTCAGCACGATGATGCGGGGCGGTTCCGTCCCGCGCGCGTCCGCTTCGGCCAGGATCGCCTTGGTCGCCTCGATACCGTCCATGACCGGCATCCGGACGTCCATGAGGATGACCTGCGGGCGGGTCCGGGCGGCGAGCTCCACCGCCTGGCGTCCGTCTGACGCCTCGCCGACGACCCGCAGGTCCGGCTGGGAGCCGATGAGCATGCGGATGCCGCCGCGGAACAGGGCCTGGTCGTCCACCAGGGCGATGGTGATCGCCTCCGCTGCCGCGCTGCCGCCTGGGTCGGTCATCTCGTCACTCCTGCCGTCGTGAACGGGATCGATGCGTACACGGTGAAGAGACCGTCCACCAGGGTCGTCCCGAACCTGCCGCCTGCCAGCGTAGCGCGCTCGTTCATCCCGGCGAGTCCGTGACCGGTTCCGGGCTTGGGCGGTTCCGACTTCGCGCGATTGACGATCCACACCTGCAGCTCCGGGCCGGTCCAGTCGAGGTGGACGTCGATCGGAGCACGGTGGTCGCCGTGGCGGAGGGCGTTCGTGAGCGCCTCCTGGATGATCCGGTACACCGCGAGCTGCGAACCGGTCGCCACCTGGCGCTCCGCTCCGTGGTTCTCGACCACGACGTCGACGCCCGCCCCGCGCAGCTGCTCGTACAGGCGGTCGAGGTCGGCCAAGACCGGCTGTGGACCCTCGCTCTGCTGGAACCGCAACTGCCCGAGCAGCACCCGCACGTCGGCCAAGGCCTCCCGGGAGATGCTCGAGATCGTCCGGAGCGCCTGGTCAGCCGAATCGGGGTCCGCGGCAAGGGCGTATCTGGCACCGTCGGCCTGCGCGATCACGACCGCCAGCGAGTGCGCGACGACGTCGTGCATGTCGCGGGCGATCCGGTTGCGCTCCTGCTCGACGGCGACGTCGCGTTCGGCCAGCAACTGCGCCTGGCGACTCTCCCTGGCACGACGCCAGGTCCGCATGAGGACACCGGCCGTCCAGGCGAGCCCGAAGAACGCCGCGAAGGCGAGGAACATGAAGAGCCCGATCGTCACCTTCGCGACCGGGGTCATGTCGGTGGCCAGGCCGAAGGAGTTGATCTCGGCGTTCACACCCGTCGTCCAGCTCGGGACGACGATCACGTAGACCACGATGAGCGCGGCCCCGAGGAAGGCGGAGGCGAAGGAGATCCACCGCGCCACCTTGCCGCCATACGTCGCCGCCGCGTACAGCACGACGGGGATCGCGAAGTTCGCGGGGTCCGGCGCGAGGAGCAACAGCATCTGCACGATGGCCGTCACCCAGGCGATGGCGAGCGAGATCCCCGGGGCGAGCCGGCGCACGGCGAGGGCGGCGCACATGCCGAGGAGCACGATCACGTACTGCTGCGGCCTCGTCGCGTACAGCACGAAGGTGAGGATGAACAGCACGGACGGCAGTGCGATGTCGACGGCCAGTTGGCCGGGCCGGAGCGTGCGGAGCATCCTCCAACCGTACGACCTGCCCACCGGAGGGGCGGCACCCGCGGCGCAAGATCATCCTTCGGGTGTACGTCTCCGGAACGCCGCAACGCCGGGTCTTCCCGAAGGACGACCCGGCGTTACGGATGATCTCAGATCGCCGCCAGCTCCCGAGCCTCGACACCGGACCGCACGGCGCGGTTGACGGCCGACACGACAGCCTTCAAGGATGCGGTCGCGATATCACCGTCGATGCCCACGCCCCACAGTCGCTGATCGTTCACCTGCAGCTCCACGTAGGCGGCGGCCTCGGCGTCGCCGCCGGCGCTCAGCGTGTGCTCGACGTAGTCGTAGAGCGTGACCTCGATGCCGCGGTCGGAGAGCATGTTGAGGAAGGCTGCGATCGGACCGTTCCCGGTCGATGTGCGCTCCTCCACGGCCTCGCCGTCGCGGAGGGCGACCTCGAGCACCACGGTGCCCGCGAGGTCGCTCGACGTCTTGGTGGACTGCAGTTCGAACCGGCCCCACTTCGCGTCGGCCACGGCCGCCGGGAGGTACTCGTCCTGGAAGACCGCCCAGATCTGGCCGCTCGTCACCTCGCCGCCCTCGGCGTCGGTCTTGGCCTGCACGACTCCGGAGAACTCGATCTGCAGACGACGCGGCAGGTCCAGTGCGTGGTCGTTCTTCAGCAGGTAGGCGACGCCGCCCTTGCCGGACTGCGAGTTGACGCGGATGACCGCTTCGTAGCTCCGGCCCAGGTCCTGCGGGTCGACGGGGAGGTACGGGACCGCCCACTCCAGGTCGGCGACGTCCTTGCCCTGCGACGCCGCTTCGACCGACATCGCCTCGAAGCCCTTCTTGATCGCGTCCTGGTGCGAGCCGCTGAACGCCGTGAAGACGAGGTCGCCTGCCCAGGGGCTCCGCTCGTGCACCGGCAATTGGTTGCAGTGCTCGGCGGTCCGCTTGACCTGGTCGATGTCGCTGAAGTCGATCTGCGGGTCGACACCCTGCGTGAACATGTTGATGCCGAGTGCGACGAGGTCGACGTTGCCGGTCCGCTCACCGTTCCCGAAGAGGCAGCCCTCGATGCGGTCGGCGCCAGCCTGGTAGCCGAGCTCGGCAGCGGCGATCGCCGTACCGCGGTCGTTGTGCGGGTGCAGCGAGATGATGATGTTCTCGCGATTGGCGAGGTTGCGGCTCATCCACTCGATCGAATCCGCGTAGACGTTCGGCGTGGCCATCTCGACGGTGGCCGGGAGGTTGATGATGACCTTGCGGTCCGGCGTCGCCTCGAGCACCTCGACCACCTGGTTGCAGATGTCGACGGCGAACTCGAGCTCGGTCCCCGTGTAGCTCTCCGGCGAGTACTCGTAGTAGATCTGCGTCCCCGGGACGGTGGACTCCATCTCCCGGCACTTCCGGGCCCCGTGCAGAGCCAGGTCGATGATGCCCTGCTTGTCGCTCCGGAACACCACGTCCCGCTGCAGGACGCTGGTGGAGTTGTAGAGGTGCACGATCGCCTGCTTCGCGCCGTGCAACGACTCGTAGGTGCGCTCGATGAGGTGGTCCCGTGCCTGGGTCAGCACCTGGATGGTGACGTCGTCGGGGATCGCACCCTCTTCGATGAGGCTGCGCACGAAGTCGAAGTCGGTCTGGCTCGCGCTCGGGAACCCGACCTCGATCTCCTTGTAGCCCATCTTCACCAGGAGGTCGAACATGATGCGCTTGCGTTCGGGGCTCATGGGGTCGATGAGCGCCTGGTTGCCGTCACGCAGGTCGACGGCGCACCAGCGCGGCGCCTCGGTGATGCGGCGGTCGGGCCAGGTGCGATCGGGCAGCGATACGGCGAACTGGTCCTGGTAGGCGCGGTAGCGATGGACCGGCATGCCTGAAGGCTTCTGGGTGTTCTTCATGATCCTGGGATCTCCTCGTGGGATTGGGGGTGAGCCAATGACGAACTCCGCGACGAGGGAGGCCTGGAACTAGGACTCGTCGCGGCAGCTAAGGAGGAGCAGACCGGTGAACACGTCGCCAGCATAGCACTGACCCACGGCTCCGTCCGAGTGGCGTCAGCCGAGGCCGAACCGCGACGCGACCGCCGGTAGCGCCCGTTCGAGGACCGTGTGGACGGTGTGCCAGTCGTGCGCGGTCCCCTGCGACACGAAGGTGCTCGTGCGCATGCCGGCAGCAGCCGCGGCCGCTTGGATCCGCTCGACGCCGGGCCCGTAGCGCGCGTCGGCGCTGCCGTACCCGAAGATCGCGACGGTGTCCGCGTAGGGCGCCCGCTCGGCCATGATCGCGGACGGGGCGGCTGCGGCATAGGCCGCCTCCGACCCGCCGAACCCCTTCGCGACCGTCGACGGACCGATGGTGGGGACCACCTCTCCCGAGATGTCGAGGATGCCGCCGAAGCGCTCGGGATGAGCGGCGCCGAGCTGGATGGAACAGGTGCCGCCCTGCGAGAAGCCAGCGATGAACCAGTCCGTCCGAGCGGAGGAGACGGGCAGGTGCGCCGTGATCCAGGCCGGGACGTCGACGGTGAGATAGCTCGCGGAGTTCCCGAGCGGGCCGTCGACGCACATCGGGTTGGCGTCCGGAGCCCCCAGCTGGTCCGGCACCACCACGATCGGCGCCAGACCGTGGTGTGACGCCGCGAACCGGTCGAGGAGACCAGCGAATCCGGCCGACGCGAACAGGTCGGCCGGCTGGCCCGGCTGACCACTGAACGCCTCGATCACGGGCAGCGCCGGCGGGTGGGCGGTCAGTGCCGCTGGCGGCAGGTAGACGAGTGCTTCCCGGTGTCGGAACCCGGATGTCGTGGCCGGGATGTCGACCCGCTCGACGCGGCCGTCAGCGGGGAGGCCGGTCGGGGCTCGCCAGTCCGCGGTCGTCTCGTGCGCCGCAGCCACCGAAGTGAACGCCCCGTACGGACTGATCCCGAGCGCCGAGCGCACGGTCGGGAACTGACCGAAGTCCTGGTTGATGCCGAGGGCACCGATGAGCAGGAACACGGGCACCGCGACGACGGCCGTGACGACGCGCCACGCCCTGGCCCGCGGGATGCTGACGATCGCGAGCGCGGCACCGGCGCATGCGACGGCCGCCCACGCACGTGTGGTCGGAGTCAGCCCGATCCCGAAGACGTCGAGGACGTCACCGAGGACCCAGGCGAGCACGTACGCAAAGACGGCGCCGCATACCGCCGCCAGCACCTTCGTGATCACGGATCGGAACGATCGACGACCGGTGATCAGGATCACGGCGAGCAGTGCGGCGACGACCGCCGCCCAGACGAGCAGCATCGGCTGATCCAGCCGGAATCCCAACAATCCGTCGAACACGTGGACACCCTCTCCCGACCCCGGGATCAGTATGTCCGCGCCCAGGGGCGCATGCCTTGCTCGATCACTGTCCCACAGCAAGCGCTCAGTCGGCGCTCAACGGTCATTCAGCTAGCTGGTGCGCCGGTCAGAATCCGAGACGGCCCAACAGCTTCGGGTCGCGCTGCCAGTCCTTCGCGACCTTCACGCGGATCGAGAGGAACACGCGTGACCCCACGAGCGGTTCGATGCCGGCCCGGGCGCGGGCGCCGACGTCGCGCAGCCGTGAGCCGCCCTTGCCGATGATGATGGCCTTCTGGCTGTCCCGCTCCACGAACACGTTGGCGTAGATGTCGAGCAGGTCGGTTCCCTCACGAGGGATCATGTCGTCGATGGTCACCGCGAGCGAGTGCGGCAGCTCGTCCTGGACACCCTCGAGGGCGGCCTCACGGATGAGCTCGGACACCCGGTCGACGACGGTCTCGTCGGTCGTCGCCTCCGCCGGGTAGAGACGCTCCGAGAGCGGCATGAGCTTCGTCACCTCGGTGACCAGGATGTCGAGCTGGTCGTCCGTCACGGCGGACAGCGGGATGACCGCGTCCCAGTCGCGGAGTTCGGAGATCGCGAGCAGCTGCTCGGCGATGGTGGTGCGGCTCGCGGTGTCGGTCTTCGTGACGATCGCGACCTTCTTCGCCCGCGGGAAGCCGTCGAGCGACTCGTTGATGAAGCGGTCGCCGGGACCGAGCTTCTCGTTGGCCGGGATGCAGAAGCCGATCACGTCGACGTCCGAGAGCGTCGACTGCACGAGGTCGTTGAGCCGCTGTCCGAGCAGCGTCCGCGGACGGTGGATGCCCGGGGTGTCGACGACGATGAGCTGGCCGTGCTCGCGGTGCACGACGCCGCGGATGGCGCGTCGCGTGGTCTGGGGCTTCGAACTCGTGATCGCGACCTTCTCCCCCACGAGGGCGTTGGTCAACGTGGACTTGCCGACGTTCGGGCGTCCGACGAAGGACACGAACCCCGCGCGGAAGTCGGACGGAGGGGTGGTGTCGCTCATGGGTGCTCCCGGTGTTCGGTGGACGCCTGCTGGGCGTCCTGCAGCTGGTCGTCGCGCTGGACGATGACGGTGAGGATGCGTCCCCGCCGCCCCTCGACCCGCTCGGCGGTGAGTTCGAGTCCGTTGGTCGAGACGGTGGATCCGACGACGGGCAGACGCCCGAGCGCCTTGGCGAGCAGACCACCGACGGAGTCCACGTCGTCGTCGTCGAGTTCGAGACCGAACAACTCTCCCAGCTCGTCGACGGCGAGACGGGCGTCGACCCGGAACCGACCGTCGTGGAGGTCGGTGACCTCGGGGGTGTCGGTGTCGTACTCGTCGGAGATGTCGCCGACGAGCTCCTCGATGAGGTCTTCGAGGGTGACGAGACCGGAGATGCCGCCGTACTCGTCGACGACCATCGCGATGTGGTTCGAGTCCTTCTGCATCTGCTGTAGGAGCGAGTCGGCCTTCTTGGACTCCGGGACGAAGCTCGCCGGCCGCAGCAGCGGCTCGATGGATCCGACCTCGGCAGCACCCTCTCCGCCGAACATGGCCTTCACGAGGTCCTTCAGGTACAGGATGCCGACGAGGTCGTCGATGTCGCCGTCGCTCACCGGTGCCCGCGATATGCCCGTCTCCAGGAACACCTCGAGCGCCTCGCGGACGCTGAGGTCTCGTTGCAGGCCCACGAGGTCGGTGCGCGGCACCATCACCTCTCGGACGAGCGTCTCGTTGAACTCGAAGATCGAGTGGATGAGCTCGCGGTCGTCCTCTTCGAGGACCGAGTGCGCCGTCGCCTCATCGACCATGCTGAGCAGCTGCTCCTCGGAGGTGAAGGAGACCGAACGCGGGAGGCCTGGGGTGACCCGGTTGCCCAGGGAGACCAGGACGTTGGCGACCGGACCGAGGACGACCCGTGCGGTGCGGATCGCGGGAGCGCTGAACCGCAGTACCCCGCTGGCATGGGTTCGTCCGACCCCTCGCGGGCTCGCGCCGACGAGGACGAAGGAGGTCCCCGTCATGATGATGACGGCCAGGACGAGGACCAGCCACAGTTCCTCGATCGAGGAGGCGAGCGCGAGTGTCACGAGAACGGCGGCCGTCGTCTCCGCCAGGATCCGGATGAAGTTTATGGCGTTGACGTGCGCGCCGGGGTCCGCGGCGATCGCCCGGAGCGCCGATGCCGACCGCGCGCCCTCGGCGAGATCGAGGATGTCGGCGCCGGATTGGACGCCGATCGCCGCATCGGCCGCGGCCATGAGACCGGCGAAGGCGACGAGGAGGAATGCGACGATGACGAAGACGGCGACGAGGGACATCAGCTGGTGCGTCGTCTCTCCTGCAGCGCGAAGGCGAGGAGGATGTCGCGCTGGATGCCGAACATCTCCTTCTCCTCGTCGGGCTCGGCGTGGTCGTAGCCGAGCAGGTGCAGGACGCCGTGGCAGGTCAGGAGCTGGAGCTCCTCCATCGTGGAGTGCTTCGCGGCGGTCGCCTGCGTCTCGGCGACCTGCGGGCAGAGGACGATGTCGCCCAGGAGACCGGGTGGTGTCGGGTTCTCCTCCGTCCCAGGACGCAGCTCGTCCATGGGAAAGCTCAGGACGTCCGTCGGGCCGGGCTCGTCCATCCACTGGACGTGCAGCTGTTCCATGGCGCCCTCGTCGACGAGGACGATGGCGAGCTCGGCGTCGGGGCTGACATGCATGGCGTCGAGCGCGAAGGACGCGAGTGCCAGGATCCGCGACTCGTCGACCGCGACGCCGGACTCGTTGTTGATCTCGATGGTCATGAACGTCCTCGTTTCGGCTGGTGGTCTCGCGCTGCGCCACGACGCTCGGCGCGGTTGGCGAACTCGGCCGCCTGCTCACGTTCGAAGCGCTGTGCCTGGCGGACGGCGTCGTATTCGCCGTAAGCGTCGACGATGCGGCCGACGAGCGTGTGACGGACGACGTCGTCGCTCGTCAGGTTGGCGAAGTGGATGTCGTCGATGTCCTTCAGGACCCGGGTGACGAGACGGAGTCCCGACGCACCCGTCGGGAGGTCGATCTGCGTGACGTCACCGGTGACGACGATCTTGGAACCGAAGCCGAGCCGCGTGAGGAACATCTTCATCTGCTCCGGCGTGGTGTTCTGCGCCTCGTCGAGGACGATGAAGGAGTCGTTCAGGGTGCGTCCGCGCATGTAGGCGAGCGGGGCGACCTCGATCGTGCCGGCTGCGAGCAGCTTCGGGACGATCTCAGGGTCCATCATCTCGTTGAGCGCGTCGTAGAGCGGACGGAGGTACGGGTCGATCTTGTCCGTGAGGGTGCCGGGCAGGTAGCCGAGCCGTTCGCCGGCCTCGACCGCCGGACGCGTCAGGATGATCCGGTTGACCTCCTTGCGCTGGAGCGCCTGGACCGCCTTCGCCATGGCGAGGTACGTCTTGCCCGTGCCGGCCGGACCGATGCCGAAGACGATCGTGTTCTCGTCGATGGCGTCCACATAGGCTCGCTGACCGACGGTCTTCGGCTTGATCGTCTTGCCGCGGGAGGTCAGGATCACCTGACCCAGGACCTCGGACGGCGAGGCCGTGCCGTCCTGGCCGAGGATCCGGGCCGAGGTGCTGACCTCCGCCGGGCCAGGGTCGTGTCCTTCTCGGACCATGGTGATGAGTTCCTCTACGAGTCGTCTGGCCGCATCGGCTTGCGCCGAGGGTCCGGTGATGGTGATCTCGTTCCCGCGCACGTGCACGGAGACGCCGGGGTGTTCGCGCTCGACGGTGGTGAGCAGGCGATCCTGCGGGCCGAGCAGCCGGACCATCGCGATGCCGTCGACATGGAGCACATGCTCCACGTCCTCCTCCCGTCGACCGGCGGGGACGTCGGGGGTCGTTGCCTCAGGCTCCGCCAAGGGAGCCCTCCTGGAGGGAACCGCCGAGGACGTGCGCGTGCACGTGGAAGACCGTCTGACCCGCGGTCTCACCCGTGTTGAAGACCAGGCGGAAGTCGCCGCCCGTGTGTTCCTGTGCGAGCGATGAGGCGACCTCGACCATCTCGGCCAGCAGCGAGGGGTCGCCGGCTGCCAACGCCACGACGTCGCGGTACTCGCCGGTCTTCGGGACGACCAGGAGGTGCACCGGCGCCTGGGGGTTGATGTCGGCGAAGGCGATCACCCGATCGGTCTCGGCGAGGAGGGTCGTGGGGATCTCCCCGGACACGATGCGGCTGAAAACGGACGGTGCTTCACTCATGCCCACCAGTCTAAGGTTCGCAGCGGCGTCGTGCGCGGGCTGAACCCGGGTCACCAGCGGCCGAGCAGCACGTTCACCGCTGCGATCGCCGCCGGCCCCGCCGTCGAGGTGCGCAGCACGCCGGAGCCGATCCGCACGGCCACCGCACCGGCGTCGACGAGTCGCTCGTGCTCGGCGGCCGAGATCCCGCCCTCGGGGCCGACGACGAGCACCACCTCGTCGGCGTCGAAGGTCGACGGGTCGAGGTCCGTCAGGCTGAGCGCAACCGTGGGCTCCAGGACGAGTACGGTCCGTCCGTCGGCATGGGCGGCGAGGCCGCGCGTGTCGACGACCTCGGACACCTCGGGCACCCGGGCGCGGATGGACTGCTTCGCCGCTTCGCGCACGATGAGCTGCCAGCGGGCTCGGCCCTTGCTCGCCTTGTCGCCCTGCCAGCGGGAGATGCTGCGCTCAGCGCCCCAGGGGATGATCCGGTCGACACCCAGCTCGGTCGCCGCCTGGATGGCGAGTTCGTCGCGATCGCCCTTCGCCAGCGCCTGCACGAGCACGAGCGCCGGACGGTTCTCGGGATGCACGACCACCGACTCGACGCGCATCTCGAGCTCGCCCGGTTCGCTCCGGACGACGGTTCCGGTCGCGATCAGTCCGCGTCCGTTGCCGATCGACGTCGTCTCCCCCACCCGCAGCCGGCTGACCGACACGGCGTGCTTCGCCTCCGGCCCCCGGAGGGTGACCGAGTCGCCGACGCCGGTCGATTCGAGGTCCTCGCGGACGTACAGCGAGCTCATCTCAACCGACGCCGTGGAAACGGTCGCGGATCTTCGCGAACAGGCCCTGCTGGAACTGCGCGAGCGCAGGAGGCCCCTGACGCCGGCCCGAGGCGAAGCTCTTGATGAGTTCCCGCTCGCGGTGGTCGAGCTTGGTCGGGGTGACGACCTGGACGCCGATCTTGAGGTCCCCTCGGCTGTTCCCGCGGAGCCGGGTCACGCCGCGGTCCTTCACGGTGATGACCTCAGAGCTCTGGACGCCCGGACGAAGTTCGACCTCGACGTCGCCGTCGAGTGCGTGGACCGTGACGTGGCGCCCGAAGATGGCGTCCGTCATCGGGACCTCCAGCGTGCACAGCAGGTCGTCGCCGTCGCGGCTGAAGACGTCGTGGTGCTTGACCTTCATCTCGAGGTAGAGGTCGCCGTTCGGGCCTCCGGCCGGTCCGACCTCGCCGCTGCCCGGCATCTGCAGCCGCAGGCCGGTGTCGACACCGGCCGGGATGTCGACCGAAACGGTGCGACGGGCGCGGAGGCGTCCCTGACCCTGGCAGGTGACACACGGGGTCGCGATGATCGTCCCGTAGCCACGGCAGGTGCCGCACGGTGCCGAGGTCATGACGTTCCCGAGCAGCGAGCGGACGGCGCGCTGGATGGAACCGGTGCCGTGGCAGATGTCGCAGGTGACCGGCGAGGTGCCTGGCTGGCAGCAGGAGCCGTTGCAGGTGCCGCAGAGCACCGCGGTGTCGACCTCGAGGTCGCGGTGGGTGCCGAAGATGACCTCGTCGAGGTCGAGCTCGACCCGGAGCAGCGCGTCCTCGCCGCGCGAACGACGTGACTTCGGGCCGCGCTGCTGGCCGCCGCCGCCGAAGAAGGTGTCGAAGATGTCACCGAAGCCGCTGAAGCCGGCGTCGCCGCCACCGAAGCCGCCCGCCTGCGGACCCAGGTCGTACTGCTGGCGCTGTTTGGGATCACTGAGCACGTCGTAGGCGTGCGTGACCTCCTTGAATCGCTCCGAGGCGTCGGAACCCGGGTTGACGTCCGGGTGCAGCTCGCGGGCGAGGCGGCGGTAGGCCTTCTTGATCTCTTCGGGCGTCGCCTCCTTGGCGACGCCGAGGGCTGCGTAGTGGTCGGGGTAGTCAGCCACTGAGGGCCTTTCGTTCGAGGTGCGGAAGGTGTTGGTGGACGCGACGAGGAGGCGTCACTCGGCGTCGAGGATGCGCGAGAGGTATCTGGCGACGGCTCGGACCGCCGCCATGTTGCTCGCGTAGTCCATTCTCGTCGGGCCGAGGACGCCGAGACGGGCGATTTCGCCACCAGAGGAACGGTAGTTCCCCGCGACGACACTCGTCGTCTCGAGGCCGAAGGACGCGTTCTCCCGCCCGATGCTGGCGACGACGCCGTCCCGCTCCGACTCCATCTCGCCGAACAGCCTGAGGAGGACCACCTGCTGCTCGATCGCGTCGAGCACCGGGTAGATGCTCCCCGGGAAGTCGTCCTCTGTGCGAGCGAGGTTCGCTGCGCCCGCCATCACGAGGCGGTCCTGGCGCTGGGCCGAGAGCTGCTCGCGCACGGCGTCGACGATCCGGACCGCCGCGGACCGGTCGAGTTCGGCGATCGTGTCGGGGACGTCACCGAGGGCGTCGTGGGCGTCGAGGAGCGGACGGCCTGCGACCGCCTCGTTGCACGCACCGCGGAGGCGCGCGATGAGGTCGTCGTCGACCGGCCGCTCCGTCTCGATGAGACGCTGCTCCACCCGGCCGTTGTCGAGGATGATGACGGCGAGCACCCGGTTCGGCGTGACGCTCACGAGCTCGAGGTGCCGGACGCGGGCACGGGAGAACATGGGGTACTGGACGAGCGCGACCTGGTTCGTGAGTTGCGACAGAAGCCTCACCGTGCGGTGGAGCACTTCGTCGAGGTCGCCGGATGCGCCGAGGAACGTCTCGATCGCCGTCCGTTGCGCGTTGTTCAGTGGGCGTCGGTCGGCCAGGTGGTCGACGAACATGCGGTAGCCCTTGTCCGTCGGGACGCGCCCCGAGGAGGTGTGGGGTGCGGCGATGAGCTCTTCGTCCTCGAGCTGCGCCATGTCGTTCCGGATGGTGGCCGCCGAGACCCCGAAGGAGTGACGATCCACGATCGTCTTCGACCCGACCGGCTCACGCGACGCGACGTAGTCCTGGACGATGACCCGGAGGACCTCGAGACCGCGATCCGACACCATGGCGAACCCCTCTCCTCGTCTCCGCCGAACACCGATCGTCAGCACTCGAACACCCTGACTGCCAATCATATCGCGGCCCACCGGAAGCCATCCCTTGCGCGCCGTGGCGGCCCAGGAATACCGTTGGCGACAGGCGTGGGTCCCGTTTCCGCGACACCTGGTGCGATACGCTCTGCTGGACCAATTGAATATCACTCTCCGTGAAAGGTGCGAAGATGTCCGATCCGAACGCTCAACCGCCCGTCGACCCTGCCAAGGGCGGGTCGGTTCCGCCTGCAGGAGACGGCGCGACGCCCCCGCCCGCAGCTCCTCACCAGCCGCCGGCAGGCTCCTACCCGCCGCCGCCCGCCGGTGGCTACGCGCCGCCGCCGCCCGGTGCCGGCTCCTACCCGCCGCCGCCCGCCGGCGCCCCGCAGTACCAGCAGCCCTACCCCGTCGCCCAGCCGATGAGCCCGTCCGACGAGAAGCTGTGGTCGACCCTCATCCACATCGGTGGGATCTTCTTCGGGTTCATCCCGCCACTGATCGGCTACCTGGCGCTCAAGGACCGCGGTCCGTTCATCAAGGCCCACACGCTCACGGCACTCAACTTCCAGTTGACCATGCTCATCGCGCTCGTGGTCGGGTCGATCCTCACGATCGTCGTGGTCGGCATCCTCGTCATCATCGCCGTGTACATCGTCGTGATCGTGTTCAGCATCATCGCCGCGATCAAGGCGAACAAGGGCGAGCTGTACAGCTACCCGCTCACGATCCAGTTCATCAAGGCCTGATCCTCCGAGCCGCACACGACAGCCCCGTCCGGTCCGCCGGTCGGGGCTGTCGGCGTTCCGGCGGCCTGACGTCGTTCGACGGCCTGATGAACGGGACGCGCCCGGACCGCGTCAGTCGCCGACGAGCCGCCGCACGACGGCATCGGCGAGGAGTCGACCGCGTCGCGTGAGCTCCAGACGGCCGAGGAGCGCCTGCCGTGCATCGACGAGCTCCTCGGCGATGAGCCCGGCGACGGCGGTGCGCGCCTCGGGGGCGAGGGTGCGGATCGGGATGCCGTCGCGCGTCCGGGTCAGCAGCAGGATGCGCTCGAGTTCGCGGGTCTCGTCGTCGAGGGTCTCGCGGCCGGCCGCGGGTGACTCGCCTGCCGCCATGCGCTGCGCGTAGGCCGCAGGATGTTTGACGTTCCACCAGCGCACCCCGCCGACATGGCTGTGGGAGCCGGGACCGACACCCCACCAGTCCTCACCGGTCCAGTAGGACAGGTTGTGCCGGGAGCGGTGATCGTCGGACGTCGCCCAGTTGCTGACCTCGTACCAGCCGTATCCGGCCGCGGTCAGGAGGTCGTCGGCGAGCTCGTACATGTCGGCCTGCAGATCCTCGTCGGGCGTTCCGACCACGCCGGAACGGATCTGGCGGGCGAGCTTCGTGCCGGGCTCGACGATGAGCGAATAGGCCGACACATGGTCGGGGGCGCAGGCGATGGCCGTCTCGAGTGAGACACGCCAGTCGGCGAGCGTCTCCCCCGGTGTCCCGTAGATGAGGTCGAGGCTGACGCCGAGACCGGCGTCGCGCGCCCACTGCACCACGAGCGGCACCCGCGCCGGGTCGTGCGTGCGTTCGAGGGTCGCCAGGACGCTCGGCACCGCCGACTGCATGCCGAACGAGACACGGGTGAAGCCGGCGTCCGCCAGGGTCTGCAGGTACGCGGCGTCCACGGAGTCCGGGTTCGCCTCCGTCGTCACCTCGGCGCCGGGCGCGAGGACGAAGGAGTCGGTCACGCCACGCAGCATGCGGACCAGGTCGTCCGCCGGCAGCAGGGTCGGTGTGCCACCGCCGAAGAAGACTGTGGAGACCTGGCGGTCGGGGACGCCGGACGCCTCCAGCACACCGCGGCCGAAGCGGATCTCGGCGACCGCCTCGTCGGCGTAGTCCGACTGTTTCGCGCCGCGGAGTTCCGTCGACGTGTAGGTGTTGAAGTCGCAGTACCCGCAGCGCACCCGGCAGAACGGCACGTGCAGGTAGACCCCGAAGGCGCGCTGGTGGGCACCGACGGCCGCCGTCTCCGGGAGCAGCCCGTCGGACGGCGCCGGGTCGGCGAGGGGAAGCGCGCTCGGCACGATCCGTCGCTCAGAGGCCGCGCGACGGCAGGAGTGCGCGCAGGTAGGCGTCGTTCATGGTCTTCCGACGGCGCTTCGAGCCGACGAGCTTCGCAGCCCCCTTCGTCGGGCGGAAGAAGGAGCGCACCACGATCCAGACGGAGTCGTCCTCCCGCTGTTCGATCGTGAAGGACTGCTCACCGCTCTCGGGGTCGCCGTCCATCGTGCCGATGGCCAGGCTGACGTGCCCCGGTTCCTCCGTCACGGAGATCACGCGATGCGGGCCGACGAGCGGTTCTCCGCCGACGGAGCCCGCGAACACGACCGTCGTACCCGGCGTGATGAACGGCGTGCCGTCCTCGGCGAACCGCTGCTCCTCGTGCGTCTCGATCGGCTCCAGCGGGGTGCCGTCCTCCGCGAAGGCGATGCCGCCGTACTGCACACCCGTCCCCGGGTGCACGTCGGTGATCTCGACACCGCTCGACCGGTGGAGTCCCCAGGTGAGCAGCGCGCTGGTCGCCAGAGCGAACCGCTCCTCACCGCTGCCGAGCCGGAACTCGTCCTCCGAGGGGACGTAGCCCTCCGGCGGGTATTGCATGAGGTCACTGCGCTGGGTCGCGCCGACCGCCGCGTAATCGACGGCCTCGTCCTCGAACGAGCTGCGTCGCGCGGTCACTTCTTGTCCTTCGTCTCGACATCACCGGAGAGCGCCGCGATGAACGCCTCCTGGGGCACCTCGACCTTGCCGACCATCTTCATGCGCTTCTTGCCCTCCTTCTGCTTCTCGAGGAGCTTCCGCTTGCGGGTGATGTCACCGCCGTAGCACTTGGCCAACACGTCCTTGCGCATCGCACGGACGGACTCACGGGCGATGATGCGCGCACCGATGGCCGCCTGGATCGGGACCTCGAACTGCTGCCGAGGGATCAGCTTCTTCAGCCGCTCGGTCATGAGCACGCCGTAGGCGTAGGCCTTCTCGCGGTGCACGATGGCACTGAAGGCGTCGACCTGGTCACCCTGGAGGAGGATGTCGACCTTCACGAGATCAGCGGCCTGCTGGCCCGAAGGCTCGTAGTCGAGCGAGGCGTAGCCCTGCGTGCGGCTCTTCAGGTGGTCGAAGAAGTCGAAGACGATCTCGCCGAGCGGCATCGTGTACCGGAGTTCGACGCGGTCCTCGCCCAGGTACTCCATGCCGAGGAGCGCGCCACGGCGGCTCTGGCAGAGCTCCATGATCGTGCCGACGTAGTCCTTCGGCGCGAGGATGCCGACCTTCACCATGGGCTCGGAGACCTCGAGAATCTTGCCCGACGGGAACTCGCTCGGGTTCGTGACCGTGACGACCTGCTTGTCCTCGGTCTTCACCTCGTAGGTGACCGACGGGGCCGTGGCGATGAGGTCGAGGTCGAACTCGCGCTGGAGCCGCTCGGTGACGATCTCGAGGTGCAGCAGCCCGAGGAAGCCGACGCGGAAGCCGAAGCCGAGGGCGACGGAGGTCTCCGGCTCGTAGTTCAGTGAGGCGTCGGAGAGCTTCAACTTGTCGAGCGCGTCGCGCAGGATCGGGTAGTCGCTGCCGTCGATGGGGTACAGGCCGGAGAACACCATCGGCTTCGGATCCGTGTAGCCGGGCAGGGCGTCCGTCGCCGGCTTGACCGCCGTCGTGACGGTGTCTCCGACCTTCGACTGCCGCACGTCCTTCACACCCGTGATGAGGTAGCCGACCTCGCCGACCCCGAGCCCCTTCGTGGGCGTCGGCTCCGGTGAGCTGACGCCGATCTCGAGGAGGTCGTGCACGGCGCGGGTCGACATCATCTGGATGCGCTCACGCGGGCTCAGCTGGCCGTCGATCATCCGGACGTAGGTCACGACGCCGCGGTAGGTGTCGTAGACGGAGTCGAAGATCATCGCGCGCGTCGGTGCGTCCGGGTCGCCGGTGGGGTTCGGGATGCGGCCGACCACCCGGTCGAGGAGTTCTTCGACGCCCATGCCCGTCTTGCCGGAGACACGCAACACGTCTTCTGGCCGACCACCGATGAGGCTGGCGAGTTCCTTGGCGTACTTGTCGGGGTCGGCGGCCGGCAGGTCGATCTTGTTGAGCACCGGGATGATCTCGAGGTCGTTCTCGAGCGCGAGATAGAGGTTCGCGAGCGTCTGCGCCTCGATACCCTGTGCGGCGTCGACGAGGAGGATCGCGCCCTCGCATGCGGCGAGCGACCGGGAGACCTCGTAGGTGAAGTCGACGTGGCCGGGGGTGTCGATCATGTTGAGCGCGAAGGTCTCGCCGTTCAACGACCACGGCATCCGGACGGCCTGGCTCTTGATCGTGATGCCGCGCTCGCGCTCGATGTCCATGCGGTCGAGGTACTGCGCCCGCATGTCGCGGTCCGACACCACACCCGTGATCTGCAACATGCGGTCCGCCAGCGTCGACTTACCGTGGTCGATGTGGGCGATGATGCAGAAGTTCCGGATGAACGCCGGGTCGGTCGATGCCGGCTCGAGGGCCTTCACTGCTTGGGGGCTCACGCGTTCCTCGGGGTCAGGGGTGGAATCGGGCAACCCTCATTGTCCCACGGCGGGGAGCACCCGCGCTGCGGTACCCTGGATTGCCAGAACTCGGCCTGACTGGTAATGTTGCCTGTTGGCTTGCGTGTGAGTTGAGACCACACGAGAACTCGCTTGAAGACGCCCTCTTCCGTCCGACGGCACCGAACATCATTTCCTCGAACCGAAAGTTGACCCAACGTGGCAAACATCAAGTCGCAGATCAAGCGCATCGGCACCAACAAGAAGGCCAACGAGCGCAACAAGGCCGTCAAGAGCCAGCTGAAGACCGCCATCCGCGCCACGCGCGAGGCCGTCGTCGCCGGTGACAAGGCTCAGGCCGAGTCCGCTCTCAAGCTCGCCGCGAAGAAGCTCGACAAGGCCGTGAGCAAGGGCGTCATCCACCAGAACCAGGCAGCGAACCGCAAGTCGGCCATCGCCAAGCAGGTCAACGCGCTCTAAGCGACACCAGCTGCAAGGCCCCGGCGTTCTTCGGAACGTGCGGGGCCTTTCGCGTTCCCGGCCGCACAGCGAACCAGCCGCGGCCCATGAAGCCCGCCCCGCTCCCCGAGCTTCTCGGCGGCCGCGGCCCGATCGGCGGCGCGCCGAGAGTGACCGGCTACCGCGCGGCCGGATCGACGCCGCGCGCTGCGATGACACCGACGAGGCGCTCGAGCGCGAACACCGGGTCGCGGGTCGCGCCCTTCACTCCGGCATCGGTCTCGGCGAGCATCTGCACGACGCGGCCGATTCCCGCGTCCGTCCACCCGGACAGGTCGCGGCGGGCTCGGTCGACCTGCCAGGGAGCCAGGCCGAACTGCTGTGCGATCTGACCGGAGCCACCGCGGGCCGACGACACCTTGGCCATCGTGCGGATCTTCATCGCGAAGGCGGCCACGATCGGAACGGGGTCGGCGCCGGAGTCGAGGGCCTGCCGGAGCGCGAGCAAGGCTTCACCGTGGCGCCCGCCGATCGCGGCGTCCGCAACGTCGAAGGCGCTCGTCTCCACGCGGCCGCCGTAGTACTTGTCCACCGTCTGCTCGGTGATCTCCGCCGACGCGTCTGCCATGAGTTGGCTGCACGCCGCGGCGAGCTCGGCGAGGTCGTCGGAGAACGCTCCGACGAGCGCGCGCAACGCCTGTGGGGTGATCCGTCGGCCCGCCGCCTTGAACTCGGCCGCGGCGAAGTCCGCTTTGTCGCTGTCG
This sequence comes from Plantibacter sp. LMC-P-059a, assembly GCF_030209505.1. Taxonomy (NCBI): domain Bacteria; kingdom Bacillati; phylum Actinomycetota; class Actinomycetes; order Micrococcales; family Microbacteriaceae; genus Plantibacter; species Plantibacter sp. LMC-P-059a. The sequence goes on from NZ_JARVRZ010000001.1 coordinate 183,484, forward strand.
CGCTTGAGCTCGGTGCAGACGATCTCCACACCGCCTCCGGTACCGGAACGGATCGCGTCGAGCAGCTTCTTGCCGCGCACCCCGCCGTTGTGCCGCAGCACCAGGTACGCGCCCTCCGGCGGTGCCTCGAGGTAGCGGATGGCCTCGGTGAGGAACTGGTCGGAGCACTTCTCGACCTGACTGACGCGGACGAGCCGCGGCTCGCCGAACAAGGAGGGACTCGCGACCGTGAGGAGTTCCCCCGGCGCATAGCTGTCGGCGGCGACGTCGTTCACCTCCAGCGAGGGGTCCTCGGAGACGAGGAAGTCGCGCAGGCGGCGGATGGCGCGTTCGGCCAGGAAGGACTCGGTGCCGGAGACGAGCACGATCGGGGCCGGACGGATCTCCGACCACCCGAGCTGCGGGATCGCCGCGGAGGCCTTGGCGGCCGTCTTGGCCTTGCCGCGACCGGCGGAACGTGGTGCAGCCACAACGGCTCCTCTCGACCGTCCGAGTCTACCGGCGGCCGCCGACGCCGGTCGGGTCGGCGGCTCCGGAGCGTTCCGACCAGACCCGGAACCCTCCGGCCTCCCCCGGTCCGAGCAGGATCGTGCCCGACTCGTCCGTCCGCAGGATCTCGGCGCCCGTGCCCGCGTAGAGGTCCAGGGCGGAACGCGTCGGGTGCCCGTAGCCGTTGTCGGCACCGACCGACACGAGCGCGACCCCCGCAGTGACTGCGCGGGCGAGGCGCTCGCTCTGATCGGCCGACCCGTGGTGGGACACCTTGACGACGTCGATCGGCTGCCCCAGGGTGTGTCGACCGAGGAGACGGTCCTGTGCCTCGGCACCGAGATCGCCCAGCAGCAGGACGGTAGCGGCCGAGAGGTCGAACCGGACGACCACACTCGCGTCGTTGCCCGGCTCGATGCCACCGGCCGCGGGGTCCGGCCACAGCACCCGCCACGGTGCGCCGGTCTGCGGATCGCCGAGGAGTCCCTGGTCGCCGGCCGCGGCCTGCCGTACGTCCGCGCCGGCGTCTCGCAGGACCCGTCCGATGCGTTCGTCGGCGGAATCGCCCACCGGCCCGACGAGGGCGTGGTCGACCAGACCGACGACGGCGTCGAGCCCGCCGACGTGGTCGAGGTCGTAGTGCGTGAGGACGAGCAGATCGATCCGAGTGACGCCCAGTCCTTCGAGGCAGGACCGGAGCGGCTCCGGGTCCGGTCCCACGTCGACCAGCGCGGTGGAACCGCCCTGTCGGAGCAGCACGGCGTCGCCCTGTCCGACGTCGCAGGCCGCGATCGTCCAGTCACCTGGGCGGTGCAAGGCGGTGCCGAGACCGACCCCCACCGTTCGACCGCACAACACGACCAGTGACAGCACCACCACCACGGCGATCGTCTTCCTCCATCCGGCCGGAAGCTCGCGCCCCCGCAGGAGGAGGAGGGCGATGAGCAGCGTCGGGATCGCGACGAGCACGACGCCCAGGGGTCCCTCCGGCCACGGGACACGGGCCGCGGGGATCCCCGCGAACCACCGCGCGACCGCGGCGATCCAGCTCGCCGGTACCCACCCGAGCCAGGCGACCGACAGCGCGAGCGGCGTCGACACCGGGGTGAGGAGGCAAGCGAGGAGCCCGAGCAGCGTGGCGGGTGCCGCAGCCGGACCGGCCAACAGGTTGGCCGGCACACCGCCGAGTTGGATGCTCGGATCCAGCAGGACGAGCATCGGTTGGCAGGCGAGTTGCGCAGCCGCCGGGATCGCGATCAGGGCCGCGATCCGTCGCGGCAACCAGCGGGCGAGGAGGTCCGTGAGTGGACCGCTGAGCAGCAGGAGTCCGCCGGTCGCGAGCACCGACAGGCCGAACCCGTACTGCCCTGCCAACCACGGATCGTTCACGAGCAGCACGATCACGGCGAGGGCCAGTGCGGCGAGGCCTCTGAGCGGTCGTCCGAAGCCGCCCATGAGCAGGACGAACGCGGCCATGAGCGCCGCCCGCTGCACGCTCGGCTGCGGCGTGACGAGGACCACGAACGCCGTGAGCGCGAGGAGCGCGCAGGTGATCCTGAGCGCCCGTCCCCCGCCGACCGCCGCGACCGCTGAGCTGATCAACCAGACGATGACGGCACAGTTCGCGCCGGACACGGCCGTCAGATGTGACAGGGAACTCTGCTGCATCCAGCCGGTCACCTCGTCGCCGACCTGGCTGACGTCGCCGATGGCGAGACCGGGTAGGAGTTCGCCACCCGGCCCGGGAAGCGAGCCGGCGAGCTCGATGAGCCCGGACCGGAGCGACGTCGACCAGCCGAGGGCGGCGGGGGTCTCCTCCAGTCGCGTCGGCGGTTCGCGCACGAACACCAACGCAGCGCGCGCATCGCCGGGAGCGTTCCATCGCAGTGCTCCCGTGATCCGCCACCGCTCCCCGACCCGCGGGGACCGTTCCGCCTCAGCTGGCGCAAACACCAGGACGGGCACCGAGAACCCCCGCAACACCCGTCCGTGCGACACCGAAACGAGGTCGGCGGCGAACCGGACCTGTGATCCCGAGGCGGAGGAACCCGATGGGACCGCGTCAGCGGTCACCACGACCTCGGCGCTCACCTGGGCGGACCCAAGCGCCTGCAACGCCGTCGGCTGTCGGTCGGGCGCGTGCGCGGCGACGGAGGCGGCGACGAGGCCGAGCGTCGCCGCGCAACACGCTCCCAGCAGGAGCATCGTCGCTCTGGTCGTCCCCGGGCCGTCGGCACGAGTTGCGGCCTCGGCTCCACGTCGCTGGATCCACACGGCGCAGACGAGGCAGAGCGTCGCAGTGATGAAGGCGAAAAGTGCCGTGCCCCATGCCGCGTCGGGCATCCCACAGCAGATCGCGGCCCCGATCCACGTGACCACCGCGGGGACGAGCATCCGCGGCCACGGCGACGCGGCACCGTTCCGCTCACCCACGGATCAGTGACCGCGGGTCGCGTCAGACGGTGGCCGCAGCACGCAACCCCTCCAGCGTCTTCGTCCCGATGCCCTCCACCGCACTCAGATCGTCGAGTGTCGCGAACGGACCATTGGCCTCACGCCACGCCACGATCCGCTCCGCCAGTGCTTCGCCGATGCGCGGAAGCGCGGTCAGCTCCGAGGCCGAGGCGGAGTTCACATTGACGAGTTGCCCTCCGGACGGGCCCTCAGCGCCGGCACCGTTCACGGCTCCCCCGGCCGGCGCCTCGCCGACGACGGGCACGTACAACTGTTCGCCGTCGTTCACGAACCTCGCGAGGTTGACCGCGGTCGTGTCGGCGTCCGGCAAGAGCCCACCGGCGGACGCCACGGCGTCGAACGCACGAGAACCACCCGGAAGCCGATAGACCCCGGGAGCGGCGACGGCTCCGAGCACGTGGACGTAGAGTTCACTGGCGGTGGTCGTCGACCCAGCCGTCACGCCGGGCGAGGACGCGGGCGCCGAGCCGGTATCGGCCGAGAGCTCCGCGTCGCCGATGGTCCGGACCGCGCCACCCGAACTGAGCGTCGACACCACGATCGCGACGACGAGGGCCGCGATCACCAGGACCACGGCGGCTCCGGCTCGGAACTCGGGCCGTGGTCGTCGTCGGAGGCGCGCGGGCGCCGATGGACGCACGGACGGCATCTGCGGGGATGCGGGAGCCTGATCGCTGGTCATCCCCGAACGCTACGAGTCGGGGCGCACCTCCCCCCTCGCTCACCATCACTCCGGGCCTGGAGCGCACCGTCGAGGTCCTTGTGGAGCGGGCTCGGGGCGAGCCGAGAGACCCGCCCCGAACCGCGTCAGCCCTTCGTGGCGATGCTCACCACGCGCGGGGCACGCACCACGACGTTGACGATCTCGCGGTCGCCCACGGAACGCTGCACGGCCGCGCTCGCGCGAGCCAGCTGCTCGAGCTCCTCGCCGGAGATCTTCGGCGACACCTCAAGCCGGTCGCGGACCTTGCCGTCGACCTGGACGACAGCCGTCACCTGATCCTCGACGAGCAGCGACCGGTCGGCCTTGCGCCACGGAACCAGCGAGACGGACGGCTGGTACCCGAGCTTCGCCCACATGTCCTCAGCCGTGAACGGTGCGAAGAGGTCGAGCGCCATGGCGGTCACCTCGGCGGATTCGCGCACGGCAGGGTCGCCGGCACCGGGACCGCCGTCGATCGCCTTGCGGGTCGCGTTCACGAGCTCCATGAGCCGAGCGACGACGACGTTGAACTTGCCCGCCTCGATGAGCCCGGGAGCCTCGGCCAGGAAGTGGTGCGTCAGCTTGCGCAGCTTCTCGTCGCCGTCCTTCCAGGCGACGTCGGGTGAGCTGGTGACGTCGTGCGCCACGCGCCAGGCACGTGCCAGGAACTTCGCCGATCCCGCCGGCGAGACGTCGGCCCAGTCGATGTCGTCCTCCGGAGGTCCGGCGAACGCCATCGTGACCCGTAGTGCGTCGGCTCCGTAGGACCGCAGCTCCTGCGCGAACTCCACAAGGTTGCCCTTGCTCTTGCTCATCTTGGAGCCGTCGAGGATGACCATGCCCTGATTCAGCAGGGCGCTGAACGGCTCGGTGAAGCCCACCTTGCCGAGGTCGAAGAGGACCTTCGTGATGAACCGCGAGTACAGCAGGTGGAGGATGGCGTGCTCGACACCGCCGACGTACTGGTCGACCGGAGCCCACTTGTCGGCCTCCTTCGGGTCGAACGCGATCTCGTCCGAGGTCGGGTTCAGGAACCGCAGGAAGTACCAGGAGCTGTCGACGAAGGTGTCCATCGTGTCGGAGTCCCGCTTCGCAGGCTTCCCGCACGACGGGCAGTCCACGTTGATCCAGTCCTCCGCCGCGGCCAGCGGGCTCATGCCCTTCGGACGCAGGTCGAGCCCGGCGGCATCCGGCAGACGCACCGGCAGCTGGTCCTCGGGCACCGGCACCTCACCGCAGGCCTCGCAGTGGATGATCGGGATCGGTGTCCCCCAGTAGCGCTGCCGGGAGATCAACCAGTCGCGCAGACGGTAGTTCTTGGTCTTCGCGCCGAGACCGCTCGACGCGAGCGCGGCCGTGACCTTCGGGATCGCGTTCGACTTGCTCAGGCCGTCGAAGGGGCCGGAGTTCGTCAGGCGTCCCTCGCCGGTGAGGGCGACACCCGTCTTCGCGGGGTCGATCGACGGCAGGTCCTCCGGCAGTTCACCGTCGACGATGATCGGGATGGCACCCGTCACCGGCTGGGTGGTGTCCACCACGACGCGCACGGGCAGGTCGAAGGCGCGGGCGAAGTCGAGGTCGCGCTGGTCGTGCGCGGGAACCGCCATGATCGCCCCGTGCCCGTAGTCGGCCAGGACGTAGTCGGCGGCCCAGATCGGCAGACGCTCCCCGCTCAGCGGATTGACGGCGTACCGCTCGAGGAAGACGCCGGTCTTCTGCCGATCGGTCGCCAGGCGGGCGATCTCGCTCTCACCCTTGACGCTGTCGAGGTAGGACTGGAACCGTCCCTTGACCTCGTCGGAGGCGTCGGCGACCAGCTCGGCGGCCAGCTCCGAGTCGGGCGCGACGACCATGAACGTCACGCCGTACAGGGTGTCGGGACGCGTCGTGTACACGGACACCGGTTCGTCACGGCCTTCGATGCTGAACGCGACGTCGGCACCGTTCGACCGGCCGATCCAGTTCCGCTGCATGCTGAGGACCTTGGCCGGCCAGGTGCCCTCGAGCTGGTTGAGGTCGTCGATCAGGCGGTCGGCGTAGTCGGTGATGCGGAAGTACCACTGGGTGAGCTTCTTCTTCGTCACCTCGGCACCGCAACGCTCGCAGTGGCCGTCGACGACCTGCTCGTTGGCGAGCACGGTCTGGTCGTTCGGGCACCAGTTGACCGGGCTCGCCTTGCGGTAGGCGAGGCCCTTCTCGAACAGCTGGAGGAACAGCCACTGGTTCCAGCGGTAGTACTCCGGGTCGCTGGTGTGCAGCTCACGGTCCCAATCGAACGACGGGCCGTACTGGCGGAAACTCGCCTTCTGCTGAGCGATGTTCGCGTAGGTCCACTCGCGCGGGTCGACCCCGCGCTGGATCGCCGCGTTCTCGGCGGGGAGCCCGAAGGAGTCCCAACCGATCGGGTGCAGCACGTTGAAGCCCTGGTGACGCCAGTAGCGCGCCACGATGTCGCCGAAGCCGAAGGCCTCCGCGTGGCCCATGTGGAGGTCGCCGGAGGGGTAGGGGAACATGTCGAGGACGTACTTCCGGGGACGCTTGTCGGCCGGATCGGCTGTGGCGAAGGGCTTCAGCTCGTCCCAGACGGGAAGCCACTTCTCCTGGATCGCCTGGAAGTCGTACCGCTCGCCGTCGCGGCGGTCGTCGGGGTTGCGCTCGTCTGACACGTCACTCTCAATCACTGCAGGTGCTGGGGTGGAACCCGTGGGTCGCTCGCACGGCGCTCGGCCGCAGGATGGTCGGGTTGGAGCGCGCGGCGGCGCTCCGTCCAACGGTCAAGCCTACCGGGATTCCGGCCCCGGCCGCCCGACGCCGAGGGCGCGCAACGGAGCAGCCGCCTTGGTCCAGGTCTCCTCGAGCTCCTCCTCGGGGACGGACAGCGCCGTGATGCCGCCACCCGTGCCGACCGATGCGCCGTACGGATCGATGACGATGGAGCGGATGACCATCGCCAGATCCAGCGATCCGTCCGCGGCCAGCAGCCCGAAGGCTCCTGCGTACACGCCACGTGGTCCCGCTTCGAGCTCGTACAGCAGTTCCATCGCGCGCCGCTTGGGCGCGCCCGTCATGGAGCCGGCCGGGAACGCGACCTCGACGACGTCGAGCGCGTCGAGCCCAGCCCGGAGTCGGCCCTCGACGGTGCTCACCAGCTGATGCACCTGGGGGTAGCTCTCCACCTGATGGAGGGCGGTGACGGCGACCGAACCGAGCTCGCACACCCGGGAGAGGTCGTTGCGCATCAGGTCGACGATCATGAGGTTCTCCGCCCGCTCCTTCGGACTGGCGAGGAGCTCCGCGCGTTGCCGAGCGTCGGCCACGGGGTCCGCCTCGCGCGGACGTGTCCCCTTGATCGGTCTGGTCCGCACCCGGCCGTCCGCGGAGACGTCGAGGAACTGCTCCGGCGAGGAACTCGCGAGGGACAGCTGTCCAAAGCGGAGGAGACCGCCGTGATGGCTCGGGCTCATCGCCCGGAGACGGAGGTAGGTGGCGAGCGGATCGTGGACGCCGTGGACCCGGAGGGTGTTCGTCAGGCAGAGCTGATAGGCGTCGCCACGCCTGATGTGCTCCTGGCAGGCCTCGACGAGCCGGATGTACGCGCGGTCCGCATGGCGTGGGAGGCAGACTCCGCCGGCCTCGGGCACCATCCGCGGCAGCGGCGACCGGTCCTGTACGCGCTCCGCCACCCATGCGAGCCACTCGGGATCCGCCGAGGAGACGGTCACCGTCCGGGCCGCATGGTCGAACCGCACCTGGTCGTCGACACGCAGCATCAGTGCGGCGGGGAGGGAGGCCTCACGAGCCGGTGCGCCGACGAGCCCGGCCCCGAACTCGTATCCGAACCACCCCACCCAGTCGCCCGGATCCCCTGGCACGCCTGCACGGAGCGCGCGCAGGGACTCGAGCAGCGAGCCGCGACGGACGGTCGATCGCGATGCGACGCTCACGTGCTCCACCGTGCCGAGGACCGCATCGGCGACGAGCCGCTCCGTGCCTCTGCCCATCAGGCTGACGCCGGTCTCTGCCCCCTGCCCGGAGTCCAACCAGCACGCCCACGGGTCGTCGGCGAACACCCGGCGGAAGACGTCCTCCGGTTCACACCAGCTCGGCAGCACGAGCTGTCGGCGCTCGCGGGACGTCGGCATCAGCCGAACGTCGCCAGCGGCGGGGCGACGATCCGGAGTCGGTCGGTCACCAGCGCTGCCGGCACCGGGGTGTGGGAGATCACGATGACGGCGCGGCCGTCCGAACCCGCGGCGCCGAGCAGGTCCTCCAGGAGCGCGTTCGCCCGTTCGGGATCGACGTTGGCCGTCGGCTCGTCGAGGACGAGCACGGGGAACTCACGGAGGAGCGCCCGAGCGAGGGCGATCCGTTGCGCCTGTCCCCCGGACACGAGCGCTCCGTGTTCCCCGACCGGTCGGTCGAGTCCGCCGCGCTCCGCCAGCCAGGACGAGAGCCCGACCCGCTCCAACACCGCTTCGAGCGCTGCGTCGTCCGCTGTGTCGCGGGCGAAGAGCAGGTTCTGACGGATGTCCGCGTCGAACAGGAACGGTCGTTGTTCGACGAGCCCGACCGTCTCACGGAGCGTGTCCGCCCGGATCTCGCGGGCCTCCACACCGCCGACGCGATACCGGCCCTCGTACTCGAGGAAGCGGACGAGCACGTGAGCGAGCGTGGTCTTCCCCGCGCCGCTGTCGCCCTCGACGAGCAGGCGGTCCCCTGCCGACAGCCGGAAACTGATCGGGGCGAGGGCGGGCCGCGCATCGCCTGGCCAGCGCGCGCTCAGGTGCTCGACCTCGAGCAGTACCCCGTCGGACACCGGCAGCTCGGCGACGCCGGCGCCCTCGTCCGGGATCTCCGCGGGGCGGGTGCTCGGGACCGCGTCCGCCACCCGTTCAGCGCTCGCGACCGCCTCGCGCCAGGCGCCGAACGCGAGGGGCACCATCGAACAGACCTCGAACACGGCGAGCGGGACGAGCACGACCACCGTGAGCGCGGGTCCGCCGATCGCGCCGAGGGCCGGCATGCCCGCCCACAGCGCCGCGACGACGGCCGAGCCCGAGGCGAGCGCCAGCACCGCTCCGGCCACGCCGGCTCCGGCCGCCCGCCGGACCATGGCCCGCGTCAGCGCCGCGTCCGCCCGCTCGATCCTGGCTCGAGCAGCACCGACGGCACCGTACGCCGTCAGGACGTCCAAGCCGGTGACGAGGTCCAGGAGCGCTTCCGAGAGCGCGCCGCGCAGTGGGGCGAGGTCACGTTCGGCTCGTGCGGCCACACGACTGACCAGGAGCCACGACACGAGGAACGCGACGATGAGGCACACCGCCAGGGCGATCCCCGCTGCCGGGAGCAGCGCGGTCGTCAGGATGACCGCGGCGCCCGCGATGACCCCCGACACCACCAGCGGCTGGACGACGCGCAACGGCACGTTCTGCAACTCGTCGACGTCGGTCACGAGTCGTGTGAGGAGATCGCCTCGCCCGGTGAGCTGCAGGCCGTCCGGAGCCACGGGGATGACCCGTTCGATCATCCCGGCGCGCAACTGTGACAACTGGCGGAAGGCCGCGTCGTGGCTGAGCAGTCGTTCGAGGTACCGGAACGACGCCCTCGCGAGGGCGAACGCACGGACGCCGACGACGGCGACGCCGAGCTCGACGATCGACGGTTGCTCGGCGGCCTTGGTGATGAGGAACGCACTGGAGGCGAGCAGGGCGACGGCCGCTCCGGCTGAGAGGATGCCGGCGAGGAGCCCTGGGAGGAAGCTTCGCGCGGGCGGTTGCGCCAGGCGGATGATCTGCTTCACGCGGTCATCCATGGAGCACCGCCGGCTCATCATGGGTGCGCGAGGCCCGCATGGCGATCTCCAACACGGCGTCGGCGCGTTCGCTGATCATGGGGCGGTGGGTGATGACGATGACCACCGCTCCAGCGTCGGCGGCCTCACGCGCCGCGTCGATCACGAGCGCCTCGGACGCGGAGTCGAGCGCCGAGCTCGGCTCGTCGAGGAGCAGGACAGGCGTCCCGGCGTCGGCCGGGGTGCGCGCCAGGCGATACAGCGCCCGCGCGATCGCGATCCGCTGCGCCTGCCCACCGCTGACCCCGTCGCCGACCGCGCCGATCGGGTGCTCGAGCGGGAGCGCGGCCAGTCCGACCTTCGAGAGCGACCCGGCGATGAGCGTGTCGTCGGGCGTCTCGTCGCCGAGCGCCACGTTGTCGCCGACGGTTCCCGCGATGAGGGCGGGGCGTTGACCTGCCCAGGACAACCAACGTCGGCCTGCGGGCATCGGCGCCACCTCGACGCCGTCATGCCGGATCGTTCCGCCGACCTCGACGAAGCCGAGGATCGCCGAAGCCATGCTCGTCTTCCCCGCGCCGCTGGGCCCGACGACCGCGGTCATCGTCCCGGCGGGGAAGGAGGCGTCGAGTGCGTCGAGCACCACCTGGTCGCCGTACCGGACGCCCAGCCCGTGGAGCTCGAGGCCCGGGGCCGACTCTGTCCGGTGGCCCGCCGTCGACACCGCGCTCGCCGACCCGCCCGGGGTGGCCTGCGTGGACAGCACCGCCGCCTCGTCGAGGATCTCGAAGACCTCTTCGGCTGCGGTGACCCCCTCCGCCGCGGCATGGTAGTTCGCGCCGACGTTCCGCAGCGGCAGGAAGGCCTCCGGGGCGAGGATGAGGACGAAGAGCCCGGTGCCGAGCAGCAGCGAGCCGTCGAGGAGCCTGAGCCCGATGCCGACGGCCACGACAGCGACGGCGAGACTGGAGAGCAGTTCGAGGGCGAATCCGCTCATGAACGAGAACCGCAGCACCTTCATGGTCTCGACGCGGTACTCCTCCGTCACCGATCGGACCCGCGCCACCTGTCGATGCTGCCGACCGAAGAGCTTCAGGGTCGCCATGCCCGCGACGAGTTCGAGGAATCCGCGCGACAGGTGCGCCAGGGTGTCCCACTGGCGTCGTTGCACCGCCTGTGTCGCGAACCCGATGAGGATCATGAAGACGGGGATGAGCGGAAGGGTCACGACGACCGTGATCCCGCTGATCGGATCCTGCAGGAAGATGACCGCTGCGATGATCGGCATCGCGATGGCGGTGAGGATGAGCTGCGGCACGTATCGGCCGAAGTACGCGTCCAGCGCGTCCAAGCCACGGCCCGCCACCGTGGTGAGCGCCGCTGAGCTGCGCCGGGAGACCCAGCCGGGACCGAGCGTCTCGAACGCTCCGACGAGCGCGCGCCGCAACTCACTCCGGACCACCGCGGAACCGCGGGCGTTCACGGCGTCCGCGGCCAGGACCGCTGCCGAACGGAGGACCACGATGCCGATCAGCAGCCACAGGGACGGCAGCAGCTCGTCGATCGGATCGCCGGCGATCGAGCGGGACACCAGCTGGGCGACGAACCAGGCGAAGCCGAGCGTGCACGCGGTCTGCACCAGGGCGATGACCGCGCCGAGGGCCAGGACCGACCTGGCTCCCCGGGCATAGCGGAGCAGTCGCGGATCGAGGGGGCGCACGATGACAGGTTAGTGCGCGGCCGCTTCGATGTGCTGACGGGTGATGCGCTTCCGGAACACCCAGTAGGTCCACCCCTGGTAGGCGAGGATGAGCGGGAGGAAGATCAGGGCCGTCCACGACATCACCGTGAGGGTGTACTCCGTGGAGGACGCGTTCGCGATCGTCAGGCTGTTCGCGGGGTCGTTGCTCGCCGGCATGACCGCCGGGAACAGCGCGGTGAAGAGGGTCAGGACCGCAGCGGCGACCGTCACCGCCATGAGCGCGAAGGCTCGTCCCTCGAGCCCGCGGCTGTTCGCGAACCAGGCGCTGATGAGCGACACCGCCGCGATCGCCGCGAGGATGAGGACCGGCAGCGAGAAGTGCGCGAGGACGGTCCACCCGAGGAACGAAGCGGCCAACACGATCGCGACGAGCCCCGCATGGCTTGCGAGGCGACGAGCGCGCTCGCGGATCTCGCCCTCGGTCTTCAGCGAGGCGAAGACGGCCCCGTGTGCGAAGAAGAGCACCAGCGTGGTGAGCCCACCGAGGATCCCGTACGGGTTCAGGAGGGTGAAGAGGGTGCCGGTGAAGTTGTGGTCGGCGTCGAGCGGCACGCCCTGGATGATGTTCGCGAACGCGACGCCCCAGAGGAACGCCGGGAGCGCCGACCCCACGATGATCATGAGGTCGAACCGCCGTTTCCAGGACGCCTCGGGACGCTGATGCCGGTATTCGAACGACACCCCGCGGACGATGAGGGCGAGGAGGATGAACAGCAACGGGAGGTAGAACCCGCTGAACAGGGTCGCGTACCACTCCGGGAAGGCCGCGAACAGGCTCGCGCCGGCGACGATCAGCCAGGTCTCGTTCAGATCCCAGACCGGCCCGATCGTGTTGATGAGCATCCGGCGGTCGGTCTCGTCCTTCCCGAGGAAGGGGATCGTCATCCCGACGCCGAAGTCGAACCCGTCGAGCACGAAGTATCCGACGAACAGTGCGGCGATGATCCAGAACCAGAGAATCGTGAGGTCCATGATGCGCTCCTAGTAGACCGTGGTTGCCGGGGCAGCGGGCTTCTGCACGCCGTCGTCGTCGGGTGGCGACATCTCGATGGGATCCGGCCCGGCGATGATGGTCTTCTTCAACAGGCCGAACTCGACGACCAGCAGGGTGCCGTAGACGACGGTGAAGGCGATGAGCGAGATCAGCACGTCGAGGCCGGTGGTGTTCGGCGAGACGGCGTCCTCGGTCTTCAGCAGGCTGAAGACGATCCAGGGCTGACGGCCCATCTCGGTGAAGACCCAGCCCATCGTCATCGCGAGGAACGGCATCGGCACGGCCCAGACGGCGACCCGCCACATCCAGCGCTTCGGCTCGCGGCCCTTCCGGGTGAACCAGAGGCCGGCGGCCGCCACGAGCATCGAGGCGAGCCCGAGGCCGATCATCCAGCGGAAGGCCCAGTAGGTGACCCAGATGACCGGTGAGTAGTCGCCGGGGCCGTAGAGCTGCGTGTACTGCGCCTGCAGGTCGTTGATGCCTTCCACGGTGCCGTCGAAGGTGTGGGTCGAGAGGAACGAGAGCAGGTACGGGATCCGGATCGAGAAGAGCTCGTGGACGCCGTCCGGGGTGCCGAGGGTGAAGATCGAGAACGAGGCGTCCGCGCCGGTCGAGGTGTTGTACATCGCCTCCGCCGCCGCCATCTTCATCGGCTGCGTCTCGACCATCGCCAGGCTGAGCTGGTCTCCCGCGAGCAAGGTGGCCCCGCCGGCGATGAGCATGCTCCAGGCGCCGACCTTCAGCGCGGGACGCATCATCTCGACATGCTGACCACGGGCCAGGTGCCAAGCGGCTGCGGTGATGATGACGGCGGCCGAGACCATGAAGCAGGCGAAGATCGTGTGCGGGAAGGCGGCGAGGGCGACCTTGTTGGTCAGCAGCTCCCAGATGTTGGTGAGTTCGGCTCGACCGCGCTCCTCGTTGATCCGGTAGGCGACCGGATTCTGCATGAAGGCGTTCGCGGCGATGATGAAGTAGGCCGAGAGCACGGTGCCGAGGGCGACGATCCAGATGGTCGCGAGGTGGAGCTTCGGTGAGAGTTTGTCCCAACCGAAGATCCAGAGCCCGATGAACGTGGCTTCGAGGAAGAACGCGAGCAGGCCTTCCAGTGCCAGCGGCGCACCGAAGACGTCGCCGACGAACCGCGAGTAGGTGGACCAGTTCATGCCGAACTGGAACTCCTGCACGATCCCGGTCACGACGCCCATGGCGAAGTTGATGAGGAAGATCTTGCCGAAGAAGCGGGTCAACTGCAGGTAGTGCAGCTTGCCCGTCCGGACCCAGGCGGTCTGGAACCCGGCGACCGTCACCGCCATGCCGATGGTGAGCGGCACGAAGATGAAGTGGTAGACGGTGGTGAGGCCGAACTGCCAACGGGACAGCAGTAGCGGGTCGAGAAGATCGTTCACGATGAACACTCCATGTTCGCGGCATCCAGGGACGGCGGCGCAGGTGCGGCCCGATCGGGGTGGTCATCCCCGTGGCTTCGATCCGTGTCGTCGAACCCCATGGTACACGAAAATCCGCCTGTGGTCAGACCACACATGTCGCCTGTCGTGCACAGGGCTTTCAGAGTCTCAGGCGCCGGTCGAGAGCTAGGCTCTGACCCGTGAACGACGTGCTCGGCTGGCTCCTCGACCTGGTGCAGAGCGTCGACCCCGTCACCCGCACGCTCCTCGCCGGACTCGGCATCATGCTCGAGACCTCCGTGCTCGTGGGCCTCGTCGTCCCGGGCGACACCGTCGTGATCGTCGCCAGCACCGCCGTGGCCGGTCCGGTGCAGTGGATCTCGATGATCCTCGTCGTGATCGCGGGTGCACTCATCGGCGAATCCGTCGGCTTCGCCCTCGGCCGTTGGTTCGGCCCGCGCATCCGCGCGAGTCGGCTCGGCCGCAGGATCGGGGAACGACACTGGGCGAGGGCAGAGCGATACCTCGACCGGCGAGGCGGTATCGCGGTGTTCGTCTCGCGGTTCCTCCCCGTGCTCCACTCGCTCATCCCCCTGACCGTGGGTATGAGCACCATGACGTACCGTCGCTTCATCTCGTGGACCCTGCCGGCCTGCGTCATCTGGGCCTCCGCATACGTCTCGGTCGGCGCGGTGGCGGCCGGGAGCTATCGTGAGCTCTCCGAGCGACTCCACTGGGCCGGATACGTCTTCGTCGGCATCATCGTGCTCTTCGCCGTCGTCGTCCTCGTCGTCAAGCGACTCCTCCAGCGGAGCGAGGAACGGCACATGCTCGACCAGGAGGATCCGGCGTCCCCGGGCGGAGCGTCCACGCCGGAGTGACCCCGCGGGCCTCGACGGCGGACCGGACGCACCGGCATGACAGACTGAACGGGTGAAGGCACCCGACGATCGTCCAACGGCCTCCTCCGACGCCGCCCAGCAGATCCGGCACTTCGCCGCTCGGATGGAGGACGCCATCCAGTTGCGCCGGCAGCGGCGCGCACGGCGGCACGGGCGCGAGGCGGCGATCATCCCCTTCACCGGCTACGGCTCGACGTCGTGGATCCGTGTCCTCGCGCGAGTCGTCCTGGCCGAACCCGGCAAGACCACGGTGAAACCGCAGCAGAAGGTGCGCGGCTGGAAGAGCTTCTTCGCCTTGAGCATCGCGGACCCCACGGTCGAGGTCGAGATCGACGGAAGACGCCACACGGTCACGGGCGATCGCGGCGGCGTGGTGGATGCGGTGGTCCAGGTCTCGCTGACCCCGGGATGGCACACCCTCCGTCTGAGCTCCGAGGGCAGCGACCCCGTCGAGGCCCCCGTCTTCATCGTGGGCGACGACATCGAGTTCGGCATCGTGTCCGACATCGACGACACCGTGATGGTCACGGCGCTCCCCCGCCCCCTGGTCGCGGCATGGAACACCTTCGTCCTCGACGAGCACGCGCGCACCCCGGTCCCGGGGATGGCCGTGTTCCTGGAGCGGACCGCTCGCGAGCACCCGGGCTCGCCGATCATCTACCTCTCGACAGGTGCCTGGAACGTCGCCCCGACGCTCACCCGGTTCCTGTCGCGCAACCTCTACCCCGCAGGGGCCCTGCTCCTCACCGACTGGGGCCCGACCCACGACCGCTTCTTCCGGAGCGGACGCGAGCACAAGCGGACCAACCTCGACCGGTTCGCCGAGGACTTCCCGCGGCTGCGCTGGCTCCTCGTCGGTGACGACGGGCAGCACGACGAATCGCTGTACCGCAGTTTCGAGGAGCGTCACCCCGACCGCGTCGCCGCCGTCGCGATCCGTCAGCTCTCCCCCGGCGAGGCGGTGCTGGCCGGCGGTCGCTCGAAGGTCGGTGGACAGCACGAGGGGGCGCCCTGGGTGTACGCCGGGAACGGCGCGGAACTGCTCGACCAGCTCCACGGCAAGCTCTGACGGCGCTCCACATGTCCGTCGTCCCCGTCCTGCGCACCCGGTCGCGGCTCCCGCTGCTCCAGGTGCTGAAGACGGCGCTGGCCGCCATCGCCGCCTGGATCGTCGCGATCACGATCATCCCGGGCCAACTGCCGGTCTTCGCCTCCATCGCCGCCATCCTCGTGGTGCAGCCGAGCGTCAACCAGTCGTTCGGCAAGGCACTCGAACGCAGCCTCGGGGTGATCACCGGCGTGGTCCTCGCGACCGCGATCGGGAGCATCTTCGGACACTCCGCCTGGATCGTGCTCCTGGCCATCGTCGTCGCCATCCTGCTCGGCTGGGTGCTCCGCCTCGGGCCGGGTTCCGCGAACCAGATCCCGATCAGCGCGATGCTGGTCCTCTCGATCGGCGCCGCCACGCCGGACTACGCCGTCGCTCGTATCATCGAGACCGTCCTCGGCGCCGGGATCGGGCTGCTCGTCAACGTCGTCCTCGTCGCCCCCGTCCTGCTCGCGCCGGCCAGAGCAGCGGTCAGTGGACTCGCGCTCGCCTGCGCCGACACCTTGGACCACCTCGCGACCGCGCTCACCCGGGCCAACACGGACGCCGAGCTGGCCGCGCTCCTCACGGAAGCCCGCGCGCTCAAGCCGCTGCGGGAACGCGCGATCGCCGCGGTGAAGGAAGGCGACGACAGTCTGCTGCTCAACCCGCGCCGGTCACGGCACCGTGACGAGCTGGACCGTCAACGACTCCTGCTGCGTCGACTCGAGCCGGTGGTCACGCGGACGCTGGGCATGGCGCGCTCGGTGCACGACCACGACGACCCGACCCTGCACGAGGAGCCGACGGTGGCCGACATCGCCGTCGAACTCGGCCGCGCGGCGCACGACCTCCGACTGCTCGTGAACGACCGCGCAGCCTCCCGCGAACCCCCGACCGAGACCGCCGAGCTCCCCGCGCTGACCGCACCCCTGGTGATCCACCGACCGCACCCGCAGCACTGGATCCTCATCGGATCACTCATGGAGGACCTCCGCCGGGTCCGTGACGAGATCGTCGGCGAGCCGACCTGAGCCGACCGGAAACCACGAAGGGCCGATGGAGCGACGCTCCACCGGCCCTTCGACGTCCTGGGACTACGCCTGGTGCGCAGCCTGCAGTTCGATGGTGATCGTGACGTCGTTGCCGAGCAGCACGCCGCCGGTCTCGAGCGCCGCGTTGTAGGTGAGGCCGAAGTCCTCGCGGTTGATCTTGGTGGTCGCGGTCGCGCCGAACTTGTAGTTGCCGTAGGGGTCGGTCGCGAAGCCGCCGAACTCGACGGTGAAGGTGACGGGCTTGGTCACACCCTTGATCGTGAGGTCGCCGTCGACGAGGAAGTCGTCGCCCTTGGCGCGGGCGCCGGTCGAGACGAAGTCGATCGTCGGGTAGGACTCGGCGTCGAAGAAGTCGCCGGTGCGGAGGTGACCGTCGCGGTCGGGCTGGTTCGTGTTGATCGAAGCGACCTCGGCGGACGCGGTGACCTTCGTCTCGAGGGGGTTCTCCGGCGTGACGAACGTCGCGTTGAAGCGCTCGAACTTGCCCTTGACCTTCGAGACCATGATGTGGCGGATGCTGAAGCCGACCTCGCTGTGCGTGGTGTCGACCTCCCAGGTGCCAACCTTGTAGCCGGGAATCGTCAGGGTGTCGGTCATGCGGTACTCCTTGCGTCGATGTGCGGCGCGCTCGCGCCACGTTCTATTCAAACGCAAGGACATCGTGGCTATTCCCACGTGTCCGAGAAATTCTCCTCGACGTCATCAGGACGACATCGGCCGCATCGCGGGAAGGCCCAGCCGGACACGCAACAGGTGGTGTGCTGCTTCGGCGACCACGCCCTCCGGGATCCTCCCCGAGCGCACCGCAGCCGCGATGTCGGCGATGAGCACATCGGGGTCGACACCCGTCGAAGAAGGGTCCGCGCCCAGGACGTAGAGCAGCATCGTGTTGCCGGCAGCCACCGCACGGATCGCGTTCTCCGACGGGTTCTGGTACTCCGGGAGACCGGTGTGCTGCAACATGAGCATGTCGTCGGTGATCGTCATACCGGAGAAGCCGAGATCGTCGTGGAGCTTCGCGTGCCAGGCGGACGAGAGCGTCGCCGGTGCCGGATCGACCGCCGAGTAGACGAGATGGCCGAACATGACGACCTCGGCTCCGGCGTCGATGCCGGCCGCGAACGGGACGGCGTCGCTCGCCCTCCACTCCTCGAGCCCCAGCGTCGTGGTGGGGACCGTCGAGTGGGAGTCTCCAGGGGCCTGACCATGGCCGGGGAAGTGCTTGAGCGTACTGAGAACCGCTCCGCGCTCTCCTCGGACCGCCGCGGCGACCCGCGCTGCAGCGGCGTCGGGGGTGGTCCCGAGCGCACGGTCGTAGATGAACGACGTCGGATCGGCCGTCTCATCGGCGACGATGCCGAAGTTGACCGAACATCCCGCGGCGGCGAGCATGGTCGCGCGCGCCGTGAACGCCGTCTCCGTCGCCTCCGGCGGTTCGGACTTCAGGGTGTCCGCCGCGGCCGCGACGTCCTCGTCGATGCGACGGACGTCGCCACCCTCCTGGTCGATGCCGATGAGCAGGGGCAAGGTGGGGTCGGGGCTGAGGGCGTCCGTGACCGCAGGCAGACCGGCGAGTCCAGGCACGTTGTCGCCCATGAGGATGAAGCCGCCCGGTCGGTAGCGCTCGACGAAGGCACGGAGCGCAGCGGGATCGGTGCCCGGGGTGTGCAGCATCAACATGGATGCGATGCGCTGCTCGAGCGTCATCGAGGCCAGTTCCGCCGCCGCACGCAGTTCCCCGGCGCCTGGCCCGGTGGCCAGCGGGCGTCCGGATCGCTCAGGCGCAGGCGGGCCGGTGCACGCGGACAGGCCGAGCATCGCACCGACCGCCACCGAGGCGCCGGTGACGAGGAAGCGTCGCCGTCCCACCTGCACCGGGCGAGTCTAGGCTCGGATCATCCATGGCGGCTGGACGTCGTCGTCGGTGTGGCACGAGTGACGGATGTGACTTCGGCGGCTACACTTACGTGGGTGACAGCCAGGATGGACGCATGCGCAAGCCGCTGACGAACCGATCGCCTCGTTCGAGGGGCGTCTCGCGAGCCGCCGCCCTCGGCGCCGCGGTCATCATCGCGGTGTCGTGTGCCGGCCCGGCGGCCGCAGTCAGCCCGACGGCGGTCCGCACCGCCGACTACCCGAGCTGGGACGACGTCCAAGCTGCGAAGTCGAACGAATCGACCGCCCAGGCCGAGGCCGACCGCATCGTGTCCCTCCTCGACGGGCTGCGCGACGAGTCCGCCAGGCTCGGCGACGAAGCCGTCCGCCAGGGTGCAGCAGCAGGCGAGGCCAAAGCCGCGTTCGACGCGCAGGCCGCCGTCGCCGACACGATCAGTGCGCAGGCGACGGCCGCAGCGACGGCAGCGGCGTCGAGCAAACGTCAGGCCGGGGCGGTCATCGCGCAGATGACCCGCACCGGAGGCGTCGATCCGACGCTGTCGCTCGTCCTGTCCGGCGTCGCCGACGACGACCTGCTCTCGAAACTCAGCGCGATCAGCAAGCTGAGCGAGACCTCGGCTCAAGACCTCGCCTCCGCCACCGCCGCGAGCAACACGGCGTCCGCGCTCGCTGAGCAGGCCACTGCCGCGGAAGCGGAACGTCAGCGACTCTCGGAAGCCGCTGACGCCAGCTATGAGACCGCGCAGTCGGCGAGCGACGCTGCCGACGCCGCGGTCGCGGAGCAGCAGGCGAACCGGGATCGGCTCTACCAGCAGCTCGCCGTCCTGAAGAACACGACCGCCGCGGTCGAGCAGGCTTACGCCCAGAGCCAGGAGGCGATCGCCGCCGAGGAGCAGCGACGCAACGAGGCCACCGGAGGAGAGGGCGCCACGAGTGCACCGCCGCCGGACCTCTCGGCCGACCCGGCGGGCGCGAAGGCGTACGCCCAGTCGGCGATCGGCGCGTACGGCTGGGGTAGCGGCGAGTTCCAGTGTCTCCTCCAGCTGTGGACGCGCGAATCCAGCTGGCGGGTCAACGCCTACAACGAATCCAGTGGGGCCTACGGGATCCCGCAATCGCTCCCGGGCAGCAAGATGGCCAGTGTCGGTGACGACTGGCGTACCAACGCGGCGACGCAGATCACCTGGGGCCTGAACTACATCGACAGCCGGTACGGCTCGCCGTGTGGCGCATGGGCCCACTCCGAAGCCGTCAACTGGTACTGACGACTCCGAGGTTGGTGCCCGCAACGGCCAGGACCACCGTGACGAGCAGTGCCGCACCGATGATGAGCCGGAAAAGGGTCCGGTCCGGCTGACGGCTGCCGACCAGCACGAGCCCCCAGATCACCAGCCCGAGGACTCCGGCGGCTCCGATGACGCCGACGAGCGGTGGTGCGGTCAGGCGCCCGGAGAAGACACCGCTCTGGCCGAGCACGGCGACGACTCCCGCCACCCCGAGCGCCCCGAACGCCGCCCGGCCGGCCGTCCGTGCTCCAAGGCGGTGCGGCAGCCCGCGGACGCCGGTCCGGAGATCGTCGTCGAGGTCCGGCAGCGCGTTGGTGAAGTGGATCGCGATGCCGAACAGGCCGCCGACGGCCAGGGTCCAACCGGCGGGCGGGATGGGTGGGACCGCCGCGAACGTGACGACGGCGGGCAGCGCACCGAACCCGATGATGAACGGGACCACCGACCACGCGGTCGATTTGAGATGGAGGTTGTAGGCCCAGCCGCACGCGAGGAAGAGGAGGTGCGCCGCCGCCGCGGCCCAGCCGAGGGTGAACGAGAGCGGGACGCTCGCGGCTCCGGCCAGGAGCGCCGCCAGACGGACCGCCCCGACGCTGAGTTCACCACGCGCGACCGGCTTGTCCAGTCGCCCCGATCGGCGGTCACGACGCGCGTCGAGCCAGTCGTTCGACCATCCGATCGAGAGCTGACCGACGAAGACCACCAGCGCCAGGAGCAGCGTCCGGAGCGGCGCGACCCCGACGGCGGAGGCCAGGACGACGGCCAGGACCGTGACCGCGACGGTGGGTCCGGGGTGGGAGGACGCGAACAGACGACGGGCGGTGGAGAACACTGCCTCAGCTTAGGGTGGCCGCCCGGACGACGGCGATACACTGAAGCATGACCGTCTCCGTGAGGGCGATCGGCGTGGCCGTTCCTCAGACCATCCTCCATCAAGACGAGATCAGAGACGTCTTCCGTGATCAGCCGGGCAGGACGCGCCTCGCGCAACGGCTGATCGGCGCCGCCTTCGACGCCTCCGCGATCGACACGAGGCACACCGTCATCGACGCGTTCGACGACGAGGTCCCGACGACCACGGCCGCGTTCTACGACGCCGAACAGCGTCTGGTCCGTTCACCCCCGACCGGCCTGAGGAACGACGCCTACATCGAACACGCTCCCCCACTCCTGCTGGAGGCGGCGAGGCGAGCGCTCGACGAGGCGCCCGGGCTGTCGGCAGCTGACGTCACCCACGTCGTGACCGCCTCCTGTACCGGCTTCTTCGCACCGGGACCGGAGTACCTGCTCGTCCGGGACCTCGGCCTCGATCCGGGCACCGAGCGCTACCACCTGGGTTTCCAAGGATGTTTCGCCGCGTTCCCCGCCCTCCGCGCCGCTGCTGCGTTCTGCGCCGCCGAGCCGGACGCCGTCGTGCTCGTGGTGTGCATCGAGCTCTGCTCTATCCATCTCCGTTCCTCAGACGACCCCGACGTGATCCTCGGATCCTCGGTCTTCGCCGATGGAGCCGCCGCGGCCGTCGTCACCGGGCGCGACACCGGCTCGTCGGCACCCGTCTTGGAGTTCGACGGTTGGTCCACAGCGCTCGTCCCCGACGGCGAGACCGAGATGGCCTGGACGATCGGCGACCACGGTTTCGAGATGGTCCTGAGCGGAGCCGTCCCGAAACTCATCGGCGAACACCTCGAGATCGCACTGCGCCCACTCCTCGCGGCGGCGGACGACGCCGACGTGTCATCGATCGACCGGTGGGCGATCCACCCCGGTGGTCGCAGCATCCTCGACCGCGTCCAGCGCGGCTTCGCCCTCGGCGACGAGCTGCTGGAACCGTCGCGAGGCGTGCTGCGCGAATTCGGCAACATGTCGAGCGCCACCGTGCTGTTCATCCTGAAGCGCCTCCTCGACGGCGCGGGACCCGGGGTCGACGAGCGCGTCTGCGCACTGGCGTTCGGTCCCGGCCTGACGATCGAGAGCGCGTTGCTCCGGCTGCGCGCCGACGGAGCCTGATGCGGATCGATCTCGCGCGGCGTGCGACAGAGCTCGTCGAGCTCATGGACGACCCCGGGTGCGACCCCGTGCTCCTCGACGCGACTTATGCCCGGTTCGCGACCGTGAACCGGCTCGTCTCGGGCTGGCGCGGGCTCTACCGTTCGCACATCCGGCCTCGTCTGGACCCGTCGCGCACGACGACGATCCTCGACATCGGGTTCGGCGGCGGTGACGTCCCCTCGGCCATCGCCTCCTGGGCACGAGCCGACGGGCTGCCCGTCCGGGTCACGGCGATCGACCCCGATGAGCGTTCGGTCGCCTTCGCGCGCCGCAGGTACGCCGACGGGCCGGTCGACTTCCGATCGGCCCACAGCAGCGACCTGGTCGGCAGGGGCGATCAGGTCGACATCGTGCTGTCCAACCATGTCCTGCACCACCTCGACGCGGCCCAGCTCGCAGGCCTCTTGTCCGACAGCGCCTCCATCGCCCGAGGCCTCGTGCTGCACAGCGACCTGGAGCGGGACCGGCTGGCGTACGCGGCGTACGGACTCGTCACCCTTCCAGGACGGCGGCGTTCCTTCCTCCACGTCGACGGGCTCCGCTCCATCCGCCGCAGCTACCGGCAACCGGAACTCCAGGAGGTCGTCCCCGACGGATGGCTCGTCGAGCGTCGATTCCCCATGCGGCTGCTGCTGTCGAGGCGATTCGACGCGACGGCGGACGAACGCCGATGACCGGGGTGCTCGTCATCGGCGGTGGACCGGTCGGACTGGTGGCGGCGATCCTGCTCGCCCAGGACGGCGTCGACGTCACGGTCTGGGAGCGACGGGTGGACCCTCCGTCGGGAACGCGGGCGATCGGGATCCACCCGCCCTCCCTCGAGCTGTTCGACGACCTCGGCGTCCTCGACGACATCCGCGTCGACGCCGTCCGAATCGACCAGGGTGAGGCGTGGAGCGGCGGTCGGCGACTCGGCACCGTCGTGTTCCGTGATCGTCCGGTCGCCCACCCGTATGTCGCCGCACTCGAGCAGTGGCGGACCGAGCGGATCCTCCGTGCGCGCCTGGAGTCCATCGCCCCGGGGTCCTTGTCGACGGGAACCGCGTGCACGAGTGTCCGCACCGTCGGGGACGAGGTCGTCGTCGAGGGCACCGACGCCTCCGGCCCCGTGAGCGCTCGCGCAACCATGGTCATCGTCGCAGCCGGTGGGCGAGCCGGGTTCCCCGGAGGCGAGGATCCCGGGCCGGTCCACCGGTACCGCGACCGCTATCTCATGGGCGACGTCGCGGACCGGAGTGGTGCCGGGCCCATCGCGCGGGTCCACCTGCATCGTGACGGCGTCGTCGAGTCGTTCCCACTCCCCCGCGGCATGCGGCGGTACGTCGTCCACACCGGGTACACGTCCCCTCGCGACGGGGCGGGCCGGCAGCCGACTGCCGACGATCTCACGACCCTCGTCGCGGATCGCACCGGCGAGGAGGCCGCTGCGGCGACGAACACGATGCTCAGCGCGTTCGGGGTGCGGAGTCGTCGTCGGAGCCGTGTACTCGACGGACGGATCGTGCACGTGGGCGACGCCGCGCACGAGATCAGCCCGATCGGCGGCCAGGGCATGAATCTCGGCTGGGCGGACGCCCGCGTGTTCGCGCCACTGGTCGCGCGCGCGGTCACCGGGCGAGGGACGCTCGGGCGCGAGTTCGCGGCCGCCGCCGAACAGCAGCGGCGCGCGGTCAGACGAGCATCCTGGCAGGCGGCGCTCAACATGCGCCTGGGCCGCCCGATCCCCGCGCCCCTCGTCGGCGTCCGCGACCTCGGCCTGCGGGTCGCCCTCAACGGCCCGATGATGCCGGTGCTCGCCGACGCCTACACGATGCGCTGGTTGCGCTGAACCGACGGCGTCGTCCGGCATCCGCGGCCCGCCGCCGTTGACGCATCAGTGACCGACGTGCACGCCCGAGGGGGTCTGGTCGGTCCGCCGGATGAGGAACGACACGCCCACCGCGAGCAGCGAGAGGACGGCTCCGCACACGAACGCCGCCTGCACACCCGCGGCCGTCGCGTCGACCGCGGAACTCCCGGCCGCCGCCCGAGCGGCAGCCGTCGTGGACATCATCGTGATGAACACCGCGGTCCCGGCTGCGCCGGCGAGCTGCTGGACCGTACCGACGATCGCGCTGCCGTGCGGGTACAGCTCAGCTCGGAGGGAACCGAGGGCCGAGGTGAGGAGCGGGGTGAACATGAACGCCAGACCGGCGCTCAGCAGCATGTGGACCGCGATGATCATCACGATCGCACTGTCGACGCCGAGCATCGTCAGGAGCCAGAGGGCGGCACTCACGGCGAAGGCGCCGGGGATCACCAGCGGACGAGGCCCGAAGCGGTCGAACAACGACCCCACGAGCGGTGCGAGCGCGGCCATGGTCAGCCCACCGGGGAGCAGCATGAGTCCCGTGGTCAACGTGTCGACCTGCAGCACGCTCTGCAGATAGATGGGCAGGATGATCAACGATCCGAACAGCGCCATCATGACGATCACGACGAGGATGATCGACACGGTGAACGAGCGGTTCGCGAAGGTGCGCAGATCCATGAACGGCCGGTTCTCGCGGACGAGCCCGCGCTGACGCAACACGAACGCCAGGAGCGCGAGGACGCCGACGGCCAGCGGGATCCACACCGGCATGAGCGCATGGCCCTCTGCCGACTCCCCGATACTGCTCAGCCCGAAGATCAGGCCGCCGAAGGCGAGTGCGGACAGCACGAGCGAGAGCGCGTCGAACCGCACCTTCCTCGGCTCGGTCACGTTGCGCACCAGCAGAGCACCGAGGATCAGCGAGGCCACCGCGATCGGGAGCACGATCCAGAACATCCAGCGCCAGTCGAGCACGCTGAGGATCAGGCCCGACACCGTGGGTCCGACCGCCGGGGCGACCGAGATGACGATCGAGATCGCGCCCATCGTCCGGCCGCGAGCCGAGACCGGCACGATGTTCAGCACCGTCGTCATCAGCAGGGGCATCATGATGGCGGTTCCGCTGGCCTGCACCACACGGCCGAGCAGCAGGGTGCCGAAGCCCGGCGACAGCGCAGCGATGAGCGTGCCGAGGCTGAAGAGGACCATCGCCGTGATGAACATGGCGCGAAGGGAGAAGCGCTCCAACAGGAACCCGGTGGCGGGGATGACCACGGCCATCGTGAGCATGAATCCGGTCGTCAGCCACTGCGCCGAGCTCGCCGTGATGTCGAGGTCCTCCATGAGCCGCGGCAGGGCGACGCTCATGATCGTCTCGTTGAGGATGACGACGAACGCCGACACGAGCAGCAGTCCGATGAGGAGTTTCGACCCGGGCGGGAGGCGGTCTGCTGAAGGCTTCCCGGTGGTCGGGACCGAACCTGTCGGATTGGGCACGGTGTCAGTCGTCATAGCGGTGTCATCCTTCTCAGGCCTCGGCCGTCGTCAGGGCAGACGCCTGCCCTGTGGAAGGACAAGCACAGGATCGCCGCGGGTATTCCCAGGCGTGTCGACCGGTTACGCGCAGGGCGAAGACCCGTTCCGGATGAACGGTTCCGGTGCCACCATGAAGCCATGACTGTTCCCACCATCACGCTCAATGACGGCCACACCATCCCCCAGCTCGGTTTCGGCGTCTTCCTCGTCGACCCGCAGGAGGCGGAGCGCATCGTCTCCGATGCACTCGAGGTCGGCTACCGCCACATCGACACCGCCGCGATCTACAAGAACGAGGAGGGCGTCGGCGCCGCCATCGCGAAGTCCGGCATCCCCCGCGACGAACTCTTCATCACCACGAAGCTCTGGAACGACCGACACCAGAAGGCGTCCGCGCACGCGGCGATCGACGAGAGCCTCGACAAGCTCGGTCTCGACCACGTCGACCTGTACCTCACCCACTGGCCCACCCCCGGCAAGGACGACTACCTCGAGGCGTGGTTGGCACTGGAGGAGATCAAGGCCGCCGGCAAGACGCGCTCGATCGGCGTCTCCAACCACCAGGTGAAGCACCTCGAGAAGCTCCTCGCGAACTCCGACACCGTCCCGGCGGTCAACCAGATCGAGTTGCACCCGGCCTTCGCGCAGCGCGAGTTGCGGACGTTCGGTGCCGAGCACGGGATCCACATCGAGTCGTGGGGCCCCCTCGGTCAGGGCAAGTACGACCTCTTCGGTGAGCAGGCGGTCGCGGCTGCTGCCGAGGCCCACGGTGTGACGCCCGCACAGGTCGTCATCCGCTGGCACCTCCAGAACGGCCTGATCGTCTTCCCGAAGTCGAACTCGCGCGAGCGCATCGCACAGAACTTCGACGTGTTCGGCTTCGAGCTGTCGGCCGACGAGATCGCCGCGATCGACGCCCTGGACTCGGGAAAGCGCGTCGGCAGCCACCCGGACGAGGTGAACTGACCTCGGGCTTCCGCCCAACGAAGAAGTCCCCGTCAGCTGTTCGGCTGACGGGGACTTCTTGGTGTTCGAGTGGATCTGAGGGGACTCGAACCCCTGACCCCCTGCATGCCATGCAGGTGCGCTACCAGCTGCGCCACAGACCCATATTCACGTTGCTTGCCCCTGCTGTTTCAGCGGAAGCAACTTGAATAGGTTACTACATCTTGAGAGCGGTTGTGACCACTTTCGATGCCGGCACCGACGAGGTGATCAGCTCGCAGGCTGCGGAGCCGAGGACACCAGCGGAATCACCGGGCAGTCCTTCCACAGACGCTCCAGCGAGTAGTACATCCGCTCCTCCTCATGGAAGACGTGGACGACGACCTCGCCGAAGTCGAGCAGGATCCAGCGACCCTCGGACTTGCCCTCGCGACGCAGCGTCTTCACGCCGCTGGCGTTCAGGCGGTCCTCGACTTCACCGGCGATGGCGACGACGTTGCGCTCGCTCCGCCCGGTGACAAGCAGGAAGGCGTCGACGAACGGCAGCGGTCCGGAGACGTCGAGCGCGACGAGATCCTCGCCGCCCTTCGACTCGGCTGCGGTCGATGCGAGCTGGACGGCGTCCAGCGTGGTGTCGGACAGGGTCATGTGGTGTACTCCTCTGACGACCGCGGGGGATGCGGTCGGGTGAATGGCGGAAGGGCTAGAACGCCCCGCCGAAGAATCCGATGATGAGCACTGCGATGACACCCGCCGCGAGCACCGCGGCGGCGATCGCGAGGGTCATCAGCAGCTTGTTGCTCTGGTTGGTGGTGGCCGGGACGACGTCGCGCGTCGATCCGTGGCTACTGACCGCGCGGCTCGCCGCGACGGGCGAAGCGGCGGTGACGGAGGCCGGGAGTTCGTCCCCCTCGACGAGGCGGTCGATGCCCGCGCCGTCGAAGTGGTTCGGGTCCTGGCCGGCGGAACCGAGCCCCCGAGGGAGGTCGATCGTCCCGGTGATGAGGATCTCGCCCGTGGAGTTCGACGTCGCACCGGCCTCCGCCTGCGCGGGGGCCACGGGGATGATGAGCGAACTCGTGGTGATCTGGCCCGTCGTCGTCATGCTGCTGCCGAGCAGGTCTTCGAAAGCGACCTCGTTGTCGACCTGCGAAGCCCGCTCGGCCTCGAGTGCCGCCACGAGCATGGAGTCGCGCCCGAACCCCTTCGAGAGCGTGGACGCCGGGTCCTCGGAGATGTCGTCACGATCGGAGACGTCGAACAGCGAGCCGGACGCGACAGGCTTGTCGCTCGCCGGCGTCACCTGGGGTGCCGGAGCCTCGGACGCACGAGCCTTGGTGGCCCGCTCCTCCGCGGCGGCGCGCTCGGCTGCCTTGCGCTCGGCGGCCTTGCGTTCCTCGGCCTTGCGCTCGGCGGCCTTGCGTTCCTCGGCCTGCTGCTTCCGGGCAGCGGCCTCACGGCGTTCGGTCTCCGCAGCGGCTTCAGCCTCGGCGGCGGCCGTCTGCTGGGCGAGCTTCGCGGCCTGCTGCCGGGCGGCCTTGTTCTGCTTCTGGGGAGGAGCGACGACCTGATCCGGCGTGCGCGGCGGCAGAGCCACCGAGGGCACGGGCTGCTCCACCGGTGGTGCGACCGGCGCGGTTG
The DNA here is from genome assembly GCF_030209505.1 of Plantibacter sp. LMC-P-059a. Taxonomy (NCBI): domain Bacteria; kingdom Bacillati; phylum Actinomycetota; class Actinomycetes; order Micrococcales; family Microbacteriaceae; genus Plantibacter; species Plantibacter sp. LMC-P-059a. The sequence continues at coordinate 211,356 of NZ_JARVRZ010000001.1, forward strand.
CCGCCGGGATCTGCTCGATCGAGCCGGTCCGCTCCAACTCGCGGAGTTGACGACGAGTGAGCCCACCGGTGGGAGCCGGGCTCGGCGCACTGGACGACGGCGTCGAGCTGGGGCTCGAGGCGGGCGAAGCTGACGCGGGTGACGCCGGCTCGACACGTGGGGCGCCGGCGGTCTCCGACACTGCCGGCTCGGGGATCGCTCCCCCGGCGACCGGCTCCGACGTCGATGCGCGACGGCTCCGCGGTGCAGCCGTTTCGGGCGCTGCGTCGTCGGCGGGCGTCAACGACTGCTGGCTCGCTCGAGCCTGTCGCCTGGTCAAGGGCGCGTCTTCTGGCAACGCGGTCATGTGGCTTCACTCCGATACAGGTGGTGCTTGGTGATGTACTGCACGACACCGTCGGGAACCAGATACCAGACTGGAAAGCCTTTGCTCACCCGGCTCCGGCAATCCGTCGACGATATCGCAAGGGCCGGAACTTCCAACAAGCTTACGTCGTGCTGTGGTAATCCGGAAACGTTCAAATCGTGTCCCGGACGACTCACAGCAACGAAATGCGCGAGATCCCAGACCTCCCTGACGTCTTTCCAGCTGAGGATCTGGGCGATCGCGTCCGCGCCGGTGATGAAGAACAGCTCGGCGTCCGGCCGTTTGCGTCGCAGGTCGCGAAGGGTGTCGATCGTGTAGGTGGGGCCCGCGCGGTCGATGTCGACCCGGCTGACGGTGAAGCGGGGGTTCGCCGCGGTGGCGATGACCGTCATGAGGTACCGGTGCTCGCTGTCGCTCACGCCCGACTTGCGATACGGCATGCCGGTCGGGACGAACACGACCTCATCGAGGTCGAAGTGCTGCGCGACTTCGGAAGCGGCGACGAGGTGCCCGTGGTGGATGGGATCGAACGTTCCACCCATCACGCCGATCCGAGGACGACGTGTCGTCGTCTCGGCGACGGGCGCGCTCACGCCGGACAGCTCAGTGACCGTGCTCGCCGTGCGCCAGCGTCGGCTCGTCCTTGCCACCGTGGCGGTTGGCGACGTCGCGATAGCTGAACGTCACAGCACCCAGGATGGCGAACAGCACGAGTGCGACGGCGCCGAAGACCCAGGTCGGAGCGGCGAGTTCGACGGCGTGCTCCGACTCGGCCAGAACGGTGGCAGCCAATACGGACGCGGCAATCGACATGATCTCTCCTTCTGTGCGACGCCTGGTGACGCCCATCTCAGTCTAGCGACTACCGACGGGTGTGGCCCGTACCACGCACGAGCCACTTCGTGCTCGTGAGTTCCGGGAGGCCCATCGGCCCCCGGGCGTGCAGTTTCTGGGTGGAGATGCCCACTTCGGCGCCGAACCCGAACTCCGCCCCGTCGGTGAACCGCGTCGACGCGTTGACCATGACCACCGCCGAGTCCACCTCCGCGAGGAAGCGATCGGCGTTGACGACGTCGTTCGTGACGATCGCGTCCGTATGCCCCGTCGAGTAGCGGTCGATGTGCTCGAGCGCGGCATCGAGGTCGTCGACGACGCGCACCGACACCTCGAGCGACATGTGTTCGGTCGACCAGTCCTCCTCGACGACCGCCACCGAATCGGGGAAGATCTCGCGGGCCTGCTCGTCCGCGTGGATGAGCACGCCATGCTCCCGGAGGTCGCCGAGCACGGCGGGAAGCAGGCGGCGAGCGGCGTCCCGGTGGACGAGCACGGTCTCGAGCGCGTTGCAGACCGAGGGGCGCTGGACCTTCGCGTTACGGACGATGTCCACCGCCCAGTCGCGGTCCGCGCTCGCGTCCAGGAACACGTGCACCACACCGGCACCGGTCTCGATCACCGGCACCGTGGACTCCCGGACCACCGTCTCGATGAGCGAGGCGCTCCCCCGCGGGATGAGGACGTCGATGAGGCCCCTGGCGTTCATGAGCTGCTTCGCGCCGTCCCGGCCGAACTCGTCGATCGTCTGCACCGCATCACCGGGCAAGCCGACGGACTCCAGCGCTGATCGGAGCAGAGCGACGAGGACCGCGTTGGTGTGCTCCGCCGCGGAACCACCGCGGAGGACGACCGCGTTACCGCTCTTGATCGCGAGGGCGGCGATGTCCACGGTGACGTTCGGTCTGGCCTCGTAGATCGCGCCGACCACGCCGAACGGGACGCGGACCTGCTCGAGCTTCACGCCGTCCGGTGTGTTGCTGCCCCGGACGACCTGACCGACGGGGTCGACGATCGCGATGACGTCGCGCACCGCGACCGCCAGCCCCTCGATCCGTCCGCGGTCGAGGCGGAGACGGTCCTGCAGGCCGACCGCCATCCCCTGCTCCCGCCCGCTGGCGAGGTCGAGCTCGTTGGCGGCGATCACCGCGTCGGCGCCCTCCACGATCGCCGCGGCGATCGCTTCCAGCGCCCGGTTCTTCTGCGCAGTGGTCGTCTGAGCGAGCATCCGGGACGCACGCTTCGCAGCGGCGAGACGATCCATGAGCGGGAGCGCGGTGGTGAGAGACGACGACATGCGTCGATTGTACTCAGCGACCCCCGCGGAGCCGGCTCAAGCCGGCTGGAACCAGGTCCCGAGCTGCTCGCCCCGGAGCGCGGCGGCGACGTTCGCCGTCGAGGTCACCAGGACGGAGGTCCCTGCCTCAGCAGCCAACCGGGCCGCGGACACCTTCGTGCCTGCACCGCCCGTTCCAACTCCCGCTGACCCGATGTCGCCGAACGTCACGCCGGTGAGCGGGTCGCCGAACGGCACCTCGTCGATGCGCTCGGCACCGGGCTCCTCGGGAGGACGCGTGTACAGCGCGTCGACGTCGCTCAGCAGGATCAGGACGTCCGCCGCGACCAGCACCGAGACGAGCGCAGCGAGCCGGTCGTTGTCGCCGAACCGGATCTCATGTGTCGCCACGGTGTCGTTCTCGTTCACGATCGGGAGGATGCGCAGCCCCAGCAGCCGTTCCATCGCCCGTTGGGCGTTGCTCCGGTGGCTCGGGTTCTCGAGATCGCCCGCCGTCAGGAGCACCTGACCGGCGACGATGCCGAAGCGGTCGAGGCTGTCCTGGTACCGGTAGATGAGGACGTTCTGCCCGACGGCCGCAGCCGCCTGTTGCGTCGCCAGGTCGCTTGGTCGTGCATCGAGGCGCAGGTACGGCATCCCGGTCGCGATGGCGCCGGAGGACACGAGGACGACCTCGGTCCCCCTGTCGTGCGCTCCGGCGAGAGCCTCGACCAGCGCAGTGATCTGCCCGGCGTTCTCACCGCTGATCGAGGAGGAACCGACCTTCACGACGATGCGGCGGGCACCAGGGATCGCACTGCGCTGGCTGACGGTCACCGTTCGTCGTCCTCCGACGCGCCACCCTCGTCCTGCTGGGCGTCAGCCGGCACGGAGCCCACTTCGAAGCCCTCGTCGTCGTTCCAGAGACCGGCCGCGCGTTCGCGCAGCAGCTCCGCGCGCGCCTCCGCCTTGGCGTCCATGCGCTCGAAGTACTCGTCGCGACGCTGGTTGCGCGTCGGGCGGTGGCTCGCGTCGAGTCGGGGGTCCGTACCACGAGGCTGGGTCAGGAGCTCCGCGGTGCTCGTCAGCGTCGGCTCCCAGTCGAAGACGACGCCTCCGCCCGCGCCGATCATGACGGTGGCACCGGCGACGGCACCGGCCTTGAACAGCGCCTCTTCGACGCCGAGCTTCGCCAGGCGGTCCGCGAGGAACCCGACGGCCTCCTCGTTGTTGAAGTCCGTCTGCTGCACCCAGCGCTCCGGCTTCGCACCGAGGATGCGGTAGAGGTTGCCGTAGGTGCCACCCTCGACCGTGACGGTGAACTTGGAGTCGTCGACCGGCTTCGGGCGGAGCACGATCCGAGGCTTGGCGGCTTCGAGGGCTGCGCGGGCGCGGCTCTCCTCGACGAGCTCGCTCAACGCGAACGAGAGCTGTCGGAGGCCTTCGCGCGAGACCGTCGAGATCTCGAAGACCTTGTAGCCGCGTGCCTCGAGGTCGGGGCGCAGGAATTCGGCCAGCTCCCGCGCCTCAGGCACGTCGATCTTGTTCAGGGCGATGATCTGGGGACGCTCGACGAGCGGCGTCTGCCCCTCCGGGACGGGATAGGCGGCGAGCTCGGCGAGGATGATGTCGAGGTCGCTGATCGGGTCGCGGCCCGGCTCGAGCGTCGCGCAGTCGAGGACGTGCAACAACGCGGAGCACCGCTCGACATGGCGGAGGAACTCCAGGCCGAGTCCCTTGCCCTCGCTCGCGCCCTCGATCAGTCCGGGGACGTCCGCCATCGTGTAACGGACCTCGCCCGCCTCGACGACGCCGAGGTTCGGGTGCAGTGTGGTGAAGGGGTAGTCGGCGATCTTCGGCTTGGCAGCGGACATCGCGGCGATGAGGCTCGACTTGCCGGCCGACGGGTAGCCGACGAGTGCGACGTCGGCCACGGTCTTCAGCTCGAGGAGGACATCGCCCTCCCAGCCGGGCGTGCCGAGGAGCGCGAAGCCCGGGGCCTTGCGCTTGGTCGAGGAGAGGGCCGCGTTCCCGAGGCCGCCCTGACCACCGGGGGCGACGACGAACTCCATACCGGGCTCGACGAAGTCGACCAGTTCGACGCCGTCGACGTCCTTCACGACGGTTCCGACCGGCACCGGCAGGATGAGCGTCTCGCCTTGGAAGCCGTTCCGGTGGTCGCCCATACCGAAGCCGCCGGTGTCGGAGCTGCGGTGCGGTGACCGGTGGTACCCGAGGAGGGTCGTGATCTGAGGGTCGGACACGAGCACGATGTCGCCACCGTGTCCGCCGTTGCCGCCATCGGGGCCGGCCAGCGGCTTGAACTTCTCGCGCTTCACGGAGACGCAGCCGTTGCCGCCGCCGCCCGCTCGCAGGTGCAGTGTGACCCGGTCGACGAATGTGACCATGGACGCTCAGCCCCTCTCTGGATCATGTAACTCGGTTGTACGACAGCAGGGGGCGGGCCGAAGCCCGCCCCCTGCTGGAAAGATCGGTGTTGCTACTCTGCAGCAGCGACGATGTTGACGACCTTGCGGCCGCCCTTGTTGCCGAACTGGACGGAGCCAGCTTCGAGAGCGAACAGCGTGTCGTCGCCGCCACGGCCGACGTTGGCGCCGGGGTGGAAGTGCGTGCCGCGCTGACGGACGAGGATCTCGCCCGCGAGGACGACCTGGCCGCCGAAGCGCTTCACACCGAGACGCTGTGCGTTGGAGTCACGACCGTTGCGAGTGGAACTCGCACCCTTCTTGTGTGCCATCTCTTCTTCTCCTCGATGCCTTACTTGATGCCGGTGATCTTGACGCGCGTGAGCTCCTGACGGTGCCCCTGACGCTTCTTGTACCCGGTCTTGTTCTTGAACTTCTGGATGATGATCTTCGGACCGCGGAGGTTCTCGAGCACCTCGGCCGTCACCGTGATCTTCGCGAGCGACTTCGCGTCGGAGATGATGTTCTCACCGTCGACGTGGAGCACCGCGGGAAGCTCGATGTTGCCATCCTTGTCGGCCTTGACCCGGTCCATCGTGACGATGGTTCCGATCTCGACCTTCTCCTGCCGTCCTCCGGCGCGCACAACTGCGTAAACCACTACGTACCCGTTCTTTGGGGAGCGAAACGCTCCGACTGACTGTTGCTGGAAGTTACTGCTCGGAAAGGCTCGAACACGTGGGACACCTTGATGGCAGAAAACCGTGGGTGGCAATGAAAACTCAATGCACACCAACGGTCGAGTTTACTTCATCGTGCAGTCCAGGTCAAACCAGCGGGACAGACGATCGAGATCGAGGCTGTTCCTCACGGCTCCCACACCGGATGCACTCGATCAGTGTACCCCGAGGCCTCCTGAACGAAGGCCGGGTGCCCGGCGCGTCCGGACCCGACGGGAATCCGCCGGCGGCGACGGTGGTTGGATGGGGGCATGACCGTGCTCATCGACCCACCGCTCTGGCCGGCACACGGCACCCTGTGGTCGCACGTCGTGAGCGACAGCTCCCTCGAGGAGCTGCACGCGTTCGCCGAGCGCACCGGCCTGCCGCCGCGCTCGTTCGATCTCGACCACTACGACGTGCCCGCCGAACGGCATGAGACCCTCGTCGCCGCCGGGGCGGTGGCCGTCACCGGTGGCGAACTCGTCCGCCGGTTGATCGCCAGCGGCCTGCGCATCACCGCACGCGAACGGCGCGCCTCCACCGGAGACGCGCCGTCCTGATCGATCGGGACTACTCGGCCTGACGCTGCGACGCGTCCGATCCGACAGCCTGCCCACCGGCGAGCGAAGCCGTCGACACGCGTCGGCTCCGGCCTCGACCCTGACCGGGCTGCTTCGGCTCGGGAAGCGCGTCGAGGACGGACTCCAGCAGGTGCTCCGGATCGACCACGGCAGTACGCCGCGGCTTGTCGGCAACCGGGGCGATCGGCAGGTCGAGCAACGCCAGCGTGGGCGCCGCGGAGTCCGTCGTGGTGTCGGCGGAACGGTCCTCGGTGGCGCCACGACGGGCATCGTCGCCGCCTCGACGGCGCGGCTCCCGCTTCTCGCGGCGGCTGCGGCGACCCTCGTGCTGCTGCCCGGCGGACGCGGCCGACCGGTCATCCTGCTGAGGCGTCGACTCCTCGGTGGTCCGGTCCTCGGCGCTTGCCGCCTCTGCGACGACCGCGTCGGCGACCGCCTCGGCCGCGGCGAGTTCCTCGTGGTGCAGCGTGCGAGCGGCGATGAGCGCGAGCGCGTTCTTCGCGTCGTCCGTGATCCCGTGCGTCTGGCCGGCCGGCTTCTGCTGCGCGTTCTGGCCACCCGACGGCTGGCCGCCCTGCGCTCCGCCCTTGCCGCGACGACGCTGCTGCTCCGGCTGCGGGGTCTGGCGGTGGCGGACGACGGGGTCGTGGTGCACGACGACGCCACGCCCGGCGCAGACCTCACACGGTTCGCTGAACGTCTCGAGGAGCCCGAGACCGAGCTTCTTGCGCGTCATCTGGACGAGTCCGAGCGAGGTCACCTCGGCGACCTGGTGCTTGGTCCGGTCGCGGCTGAGGCACTCGACGAGACGTCGGAGGACCAGGTCGCGGTTCGTCTCGAGGACCATGTCGATGAAGTCGACGACGATGATGCCGCCGATGTCGCGGAGTCGCAGCTGACGCACGACCTCCTCGGCGGCCTCGAGGTTGTTCTTCGTGACCGTCTCCTCCAGGTTGCCGCCTGAACCGACGAACTTGCCCGTGTTGACGTCGACGACCGTCATCGCCTCGGTACGGTCGATGACGAGCGAACCGCCGGACGGGAGCCAGACCTTGCGGTCGAGCGCCTTCTCGATCTGCTCCGCGATGCGATAGTCGACGAAGGCGTCACCGGTGCCGTCGTAGGCCTCGACGCGCTCGAGCAGGTCGGGCGCGACGCCGCGGAGGTAGCTCTGGATGTCCTGGAGGGCGTCCGAGCCCTGGATGACGAGCTTCTGGAAGTCCTCGTTGAAGACGTCGCGGATGATCTTGATGAGGAGGTCGGGCTCGCTGTGCAGCAGTGCCGGCGACTGGACGGTCTCGATCTGACGCGAGATCTCCGCCCACTGCGACTTCAACCGCGTGACGTCGAGGGTGAGCTGCTCCTCGGTGGCGCCCTCGGCGGCCGTGCGCACGATGACGCCGACGTTCTCCGGCAGGACCTCCTTGAGGATCTTCTTCAGGCGTGCGCGCTCCGTGTCGGGCAACTTGCGTGAGATGCCGTTCATCGAGCCGTTCGGCACGTAGACGAGGTAGCGACCGGGCAGCGAGACCTGGCTGGTCAGGCGGGCGCCCTTGTGGCCCACGGGGTCCTTCGTGACCTGCACGAGGACGGTGTCGCCGCCCTTCAACGCGAGCTCGATCCGGCGGGGCTGGTTGCCCGTCTCGACGGAGTCCCAGTCGACCTCACCGGAGTACAGCACGGCGTTGCGGCCACGGCCGATGTCGACGAAGGCCGCCTCCATGCTCGGGAGCACGTTCTGGACGCGACCGAGGTAGACGTTGCCGATGAGCGAGGCCTCCTGGCTCCTGGCGACGTAGTGCTCGACGAGGACGCCGTCCTCGAGGACACCGATCTGCGTCTTGCCGTTCTTGGAACGGACGACCATGACGCGGTCGACGGACTCGCGGCGCGCGAGGAACTCGGCTTCGGTGACGACCGGGCGGCGACGGCCCGCGTCGCGCCCGTCGCGACGACGCTGCTTCTTGGCCTCGAGCCGGGTGGAGCCGCGCACCTTCTGCGGCTCGGTGATGAGCTCCGGCTCGCGAGGCGTGCGGACCTTGACGACGTTGCGGCTCTCGGAGCGCGAATCGCCGCGCTCGGCCTGCTCCGGTCCGTCCTCACCGGCACGACGACGGGTGCGTCGCCTGGACGAGCTGAGTTCGGCTTCGAGCGGCTCGTCGTCGCGGTGCACGATCGGCGGGAGGTCCGGTGCCTGGAACAGCAGCATGGTCGTCGGCGGACGCACCGGTGCGACGGGGGCCGATTCCTCCTGCACCGTCGGCTGCTGGGACGATTCGGTCTCGGTGGACCCGTCGGCGGCGTCAGGTGTCGTGAGCTGCTGGTCGGTCGGTTCGTGCTCGGTCTCCGGCGTGGCCGGGTCCTCGGTGTGCTCTTTCACCATTCCTGGTGTACTCCCCTATGCCGGGTCGGTGGCCGCGCCACCATCCGGTTCTTCATCTCGTGCGAGCGTCTGCGGGTGCAGCCGTTCGCAAATCCTGTGTGATCGCTGGCTCTCGGAGCTCTCACGATCGTGCCGGCACGTGCCGGCGGGTCCTGGGCTCTCATTGCCCAACAAGCCTGTTGTGTCGTGCGGTCGAGCGCGGCTCGGGCACAACCCCTCGATTATCGCACGAACGGGGCCGGCACTCTTGAGCGCCACCTGCCCGGGCATGTCCTGGACCGTCCGAGCCGGCGCGCAGCTCCGCGTGCGACAATCGGAGCGTGTCAGTTCCGGTCATCGACGCGCGCCCCAAGGGCCTCGCGATCTTCCTCATCCTCGCAGGCGCCATCGGGTGGATCGCGGCGTTCGCGCTCACGCTCGACAAGTTCCAGCTCCTGCAGGATCCCGACGCACAACTGGGCTGCAACCTGAGCATCCTGGTGCAGTGCGGCGTCAACCTGAACTCCTGGCAGGGCGCGATCCTCGGGTTCCCGAACCCGCTCATCGGCCTCTCCGCCTGGATCGCGCCGATCGCCGTCGGGATCGCGATCCTGGCCGGCGCCCGCTTCGCGCGATGGTTCTGGATCGCCTTCAACATCGGACTCCTCGGCGCCCTCGGGTTCGTCATCTGGCTGATCTCCCAGAGCATCTTCGTCCTCGGCACGCTCTGCCCGTGGTGCATGGTCACCTGGTCGGTGACGATCCCCTCGTTCATCGCCGTGACGGCGTTCACGCTCAAGAACGGGATCATCCCGGCCTCGCCCGCCGTCCGCCGCGTCGCCGGCGTCGTCTCCTCCTGGATCGTCGTCGTGACCCTCGGTTGCTACCTCGTCGTCGCGATCATCGCGCAACTGCGGCTCGACGTCCTCTCCTACCTCTGACACCTGCCCCGCAGATCGACGAAGCCCGCCCCCGGAGACCGAGGGCGGGCTTCGTCGTCAGATGACGGACGGGCGTCAGGCGAACCAGAGCGCGAGCTCGCGCGAGGCGGACTCGACGCTGTCCGAGCCGTGCACGAGGTTCTGCTGCACCTTGAGTCCCCAGTCACGACCGAAGTCGCCACGGATGGTGCCGGGGGCCGCCGTCGTCGGGTCGGTCGTGCCGGCGAGCGAACGGAACCCCTCGATGACCCGGTTGCCGGCAACGCGGATCGCGACGACCGGGCCGCTCAGCATGAACTCGACGAGCGGCTCGTAGAACGGCTTGCCCTCGTGCTCGGCGTAGTGCGCGGCGAGGAGCTCGCGGTCGGGTTCGACCATGCGGAGGTCCACGAGGGAGTAGCCCTTCGCCTCGATCCGGCGGAGGATCTCGCCGGTCAGGTTGCGTGCGACGCCGTCGGGCTTCACGAGTACCAGGGTTTCTTCAACAGCCACGGTCAATCCTTCGCTTCTCGGTAGAACGCCTGCTGACGCTCGATCTTGTCGCCTTGGACCATCGCATAGGTCCAGACGGCTGCGGCCATGCCACCGACGAGGAACATCATCGGCACGAGCAGACCGGTAGCCACGATAGCGGCTTGCACCGCCCAGCCCAGCCAATACCCCCAGCGGAATCGCAGGAGCGGGATCGTCGCGACGATGATCAGGCAGAGCACGGCGCCACCGATCAGCGCGACCGGCGCCGGCAGGGCCTTCAACCCGAAGATGACGAGCGAACCGAGGAACATGACGACCATCTCGAATCCGAGGATGATCGACCCGAGCGTCTGCTTGATGCTCCGCGGACCACGCCGAGCCGACATCCCGCTCATGCCTTCACCTTCCATTCGCGATCGTCGGCGACCTCGATCGCCTCACCGACCAGGGTGATGGAACCGGTGATCACGACGAGGCGACGAGGCGCCTCCTCCGCCCAGCGACGGGCGTCCTCGGCGGCCTCGTCGAGGGTGTCGGCGAACGTCGAGGCCGGCAGCTCGAGCGAGGCTGCGAGCCGCGAGAGCTCCTCGGCGGGGATCGCGCGCTCCGACTCGGACTGGGTGAAGAAGAACCCGGACGCCGCAGGCGCCAGGGTCGTCAGAATGCCAGCGGCGTCCTTGTCCTGCAGGATCCCGACGACGAAGGCGATCTCGTCGACGTCGAAGTACGTCCCGAGCGCTGCGACGAGCGACGCAGCACCGTGTGGGTTGTGCGCAGCGTCGACGAGCACGGTGGGATCCGTGCCGACGAGCTGCAGGCGCCCCGGTGAAGCGACCTCCGTGAGCCCTTCGGCGAGGACGTCTTCGGCGATGGCCTGCGTCGCACCGCCGAGGAACGCTTCGACGGCGGCGATCGCGAGCGTGGCGTTCCGTCCCTGGTGGTCGCCGTACAGCGGGAGGTAGAGCTCCGGGTACGTCCCCGCGCGGCCTCGGACGGTGATGAGCTGTCCGCCGACTGCGACCGCGTCCTGCTCCAGGGCGAACTCGTCGCCCTCGAACACGATGGGGTCGGATGCGGCGGCGGCCGCCTCCGTGAGCGCGCGTCTCGCGTCCGGGTGCTGCGCGGCCGACACGACCTGAGCGCCGGGCTTGATGATCCCGGCCTTGGTGCGTGCGATCTCGGCGATCGTCTTCCCGAGACGCTGCACATGGTCGAGGTCGATGGGCGTGAAGACGGCGACCTCGGCATCGGCGGCGTTCGTCGAGTCCCAGGCACCGCCCATCCCCACCTCGACGACGGCGACATCGACGGGGGCGTCGCCGAAGCAGGCGAATCCCAGGACGGTGAGCGCCTCGAAGAAGGTCAGCGCGGGCTCACCGGCCGCCGTGAGCTCGGCGTCGACCATCGCCAGATACGGCTTGATGTCGTCCCAGTTCCTGGCGACGGCCTCGTCCGAGATCCGCTCGCCGTCGACCCCGATGCGCTCGGTGAACCGGACGAGGTGTGGGCTCGTGAAGAGACCCGTCCTGAGCCCGTGGGCGCGGAGGATGCTCTCGATCATGCGTGCCGTGCTCGTCTTCCCGTTCGTGCCCGCGATCTGGATGATCGCGAACGACGACTCGGGGTTGCCGAGCAGCTCGAGCGCACGCTTGGTGGCACCGATTCGGGGCTGCGGCTGGGCCTCTCCAAGACGCTCGAGCAGCTCGCGGTACACGGCGTCCGCCGCGTCGGCCGCCGAACGGTCGTCAGGCTCGTTCAGCTCATCAGACATCTGCGGTCTCCTCTGCGCGCTCGACGGTGACGGTGAAGGCGCCGGTGTTGCCGAACTTCGCCGCCGGGAAGGTCTGCGAGAACCCGGACGGCTCCGACGGTGCGTCAGAGCCCGTCCAGCGCAGCGAGGACGCGAGCGTGTCGCCGGCGAGGTCGACCACGTCGAGGACGCTCCGTACCGCGCGCTCGTCGGCTTCCTCGTCGAACCGGAGTCCGAGGGCGATGCGGTCGCTCACCTGGAGATCCGCGGCCTTCCGGGTGTCCTGGACGGCGCGGATGACGTCGCGGGCGAGACCTTCGGCCTCGAGTTCCGGCGTCAGCGTCGTCTCGAGCAGGGCGAACCCACCCGAGGGCAGCAACGCGAGCGCCACACCACCGGCGGCATCCGAGGAGGCCTCCATGACGAGCTCGTACTCGCCCTCGACGAGTTCGATGCCACCGGCCGTGACCGTCCCGTCGACCTCGGACCAGTCTCCGCTCCTGGCACCCTTGATCGCCTGCTGCACCGTCTTCCCGAGTCGAGGCCCGGCTGCGCGGGCGTTGACCGAGAGCCGGGAGGTGACCCCGTACTCGGCACCGCTCGTGTCGGTCAGTTCGGCGAACACGACGGCCTTGAGGTTGAGCTCCTCGCGGAGGATCGCCTCGAAGGGCGCCAACGACGCCGGATCGGGCGTCACGACGGTGAGCGACGCGAGGGGCAGTCTGACCCGGAGACCGGCCTGCTTCCGCAGCGCGAGGGTCACGCCGGAGATCTCGCGGACCCGGTCCATCGCCGCGACCAGGGCGGCGTCCTCGGGGAAGGCCTGTGGTTCCGGCCAGTCCGTGAGGTGGACGCTGCGCTCCCCCGTCAGCCCGGTCCAGATCTGCTCGGAGATGAGGGGAAGCAGCGGCGCGGCGACCCGGGTGAAGGTCTCGAGGACCGTGTACATGGTGTCGAAGGCGTCGCGGTCGAGCTCACCGCCGTCGCTCGCCCAGAACCGGTCGCGCGAACGACGCACGTACCAGTTGGTGAGGACGTCGGCGAAGTCCCGCAGCGAGGCGGCGGCGAGCGTCGCGTCGAACGCCTCGAGGTGGTCGGTGACGGTCACGACGAGTTCGCGCGTCTTGGCGAGGATGTAGCGGTCCAGCACGTCGCTCGAATCCGTCCGCCAGACGGCGTCGTATCCACCGGGCACCGCCGTGTTGGCGTACAGCGAGAAGAAGTACCAGCTGTTCCACAGCGGCAGCATCACCTGACGGACACCCTCGCGGATGCCCTCCTCGGTCACGACCAGGTTGCCGCCGCGGAGGACCGAGCTCGACATGAGGAACCAACGCATCGCATCGGAACCGTCGCGGTCGAACACCTCGTTGACGTCCGGGTAGTTGCGCAGCGACTTCGACATCTTCTGGCCGTCGCTGCCGAGGACGATGCCGTGGCTCACGACGCTCGTGAACGCCGGCCGGTCGAAGAGCGCGGTGGAGAGGACGTGGAGGAGGTAGAACCAGCCACGCGTCTGCCCGATGTACTCGACGATGAAATCGGCAGGGCTGTGCGAATCGAACCACTCACGGTTCTCGAACGGGTAGTGCACCTGCGCGAACGGCATCGACCCGGAGTCGAACCAGACGTCGAGGACGTCCGTGATGCGACGCATGGTCGAGCGACCGGTCGGATCGTCGGGGTTCGGCCGGGTGAGTTCGTCGATGTACGGGCGGTGCAGATCCGTGGGACGCACACCGAAGTCGGCCTCGAGCTCGTCGAGCGAGCCGTACACGTCGATGCGCGGGTACGCCGGGTCGTCGCTCTTCCACACGGGGATGGGTGATCCCCAGTACCGGTTGCGGCTGATGGACCAGTCGCGGGCCCCGGCGAGCCACTTGCCGAACTGCCCGTCCTTCACGTTCTCCGGCACCCAGGTGATCTCCTGGTTGAGCTCCTCCATGCGGTCGCGGAACTCCGGCACGCGCACGAACCAGCTCGAGACCGCCTTGTAGATGAGGGGCTGCTTGCAGCGCCAGCAGTGCGGGTACGAGTGCTCGTAGCTCGCCTGACGGAGGAGGCGTCCCTGCGCCTTCAGCAGCTGCGTGAGCGGCTTGTTCGCGTCGAAGACCTGCAGGCCCACGACGTCGGACACCTCGGGGAGGAACTTGCCACCGTCGTCGACGGACACGATCACCGGGATACCCGCGGCCTCGCAGACCTTCTGGTCCTCCTCACCGTAGGCGGGAGCCTGGTGGACGATGCCCGTGCCGTCCTCGGTCGACACGTAGTCGGCGACGAGGATGCGCCAGGCGTGCTCCATGCCCCACTCGGCATCGGCGTAGTAGTCCCACAGGCGGTCGTAGGAGACGTCCTCGAGGTCGCGGCCGACGACCGTGCGCGAGACGGCGGCATGTGCATCGGCCGCCGAGTCGTACCCGAGGTCCTTGGCGTAGTTGCCGAGCAGCGCTGACGCGATCAGGTACTCCCCCGCGAGCACCTCCGTGTCGGCGTGGGCAGCGCCCTCCTCGCGGAGCACGGTCGCGTCCGGGGTGCCGTTCGGGCCGGCCGGGACGACCGAGTACTCGATGTCGGGACCCACGGCGAGCGCGGCGTTCGTGGGCAGGGTCCAGGGGGTCGTCGTCCAGGCGAGTGCACGCACCGCGGTGAGTCCGAGGCTCTCGGCCTTGGGGCCGACGAGCGGGAAGGTGACGGTGACGGTCTGGTCCTGGCGGGACCGGTAGACGTCGTCGTCCATGCGCAGTTCGTGGTTGGAGAGCGGGGTCTGGTCGCGCCAGCAGTAGGGCAGCACGCGGTAGCCCTCGTAGGCGAGGCCCTTGTCGTGCAACTGCTTGAACGCCCAGATGACCGATTCCATGTAGGTCACGTCGAGCGTCTTGTAGTCGTGCTCGAAGTCGACCCAGCGCGCCTGGCGCGTCACGTAGTCCTGCCACTCCTCGGTGTACCGGAGCACGGAGTCGCGGGCGACCTGGTTGAAGGCGGCGAGACCCATCTCGTCGATCTGGCGCTTGTCGGTGATGCCGAGCTGGCGCTCCGCCTCGAGCTCGGCCGGGAGCCCGTGGGTGTCCCAGCCGAAGCGGCGGTGCACCTGCTTGCCGCGCATCGTCTGGAACCGCGGGAAGAGGTCCTTGGCATAGCCGGTGAGGAGGTGGCCGTAGTGCGGGAGGCCGTTGGCGAAGGGAGGTCCGTCGTAGAACACCCACTCGGGTGCTCCTTCACGCTGGTCGATCGACGCCTGGAAGGTCCCGTCGGCGGCCCACCGTGCGAGCACGCCTTCTTCGATGGCGGGGAAGCTGGGCGACGGTGTCACGCCGAAGGCCGCACCGTTCGAGGCGGACTCGGAAGCGTTCGGTTCCTGGGACTTCGGGTAGCTCATCGTTCTCCTGGCAGGTCTCGTGGGTCCTGCGAGGACGCCGGCTCGCCGACGCGGTACCACCCCGCTTGCCGTCCACGCGTGACGGCCGCTCTGCACCGGCTGTGACGGGCCTGCCCCGCTCGGCTCTACTGGGCGGCCGACTGGCGGTCGCTGTTCTTCCGAGGACTCCCCGGTGATGGCCGGATCGATGTCGTTGCTCCCATGGTACAGCCTGGAGAACCGGTTCGCGGAGGTGAGCGCTTAGGTGGGGACGGGGCCACCGGCCCGAGCCAGCGTACGGCCGAACCCGTCGATGACCGGTGCGATCGCGCTTCGGAGGTAGGCACCGAGTTCGCCGCGGTTCACGCCCGCGCCGGCCCAGGCGCCGGCTCCCGCGACGACGGCCCCGGCGGTCGCGGCCGCTGCGGCGCGGATCGTCAGCTCGTCGACCCCGGGAGCCAACCGAGCGAGGTACACCCGCAGCACGGCTTGCAGCCTGAGCAGCCGCTCGAGCCCGGACGCTTGCAGCTCCCAAGCGGTGTCCATGAGGTCGATCTGCGTCAGGGCCCACGGCACGGCCCCGTTCGAACGCTCCTCGGCGATGCCGAGCAGCGCGTCCTGCAGCGAGGGCATCGCCTCGTCGGCCGTGGACGCGGGGCCCCCTGCGGCGAGCGCCCGCTCGAGTCCTGCGAGCGCCGCGTCGACGTCCACCCAGAGGACGTCGCTCTTGGAGCCGAAGTAGTTGAAGAAGGTGTTGCGGCTGACGCCGGCGCGGCTGGCGATCTGGTCGACGGTCGTGCCCGGGTAGCCCTGCTCGAGGAAGAGTTCCGCCGCGGCCTCCTCGAGGATGCGCCGCGACGATCGACGGGGGCGCCCGACGGCGTTCCGTGCCGGTGGTCGTGTCATGTGCGCTCCTTCCGCCGCCTGCGAGCCTAGCCGTCGTCCGAGGGGCGGGCGGGCTCACCGGAGCCCGTATGCTGGTTCCGAGACTGCGTCCAATAATTCGTCCGACGTGGTCGCCGGGCCGACAGCACCCGGTCGTCACGCTTCCTGGAGTCCCCGTGCCTGCATCCCTCTCCCCCGTCACTCCCCGTCGGGCCCCGTCGGGCCGCCGGACGGCGCGTGTCGTCGCGGCGTTCGTCCCCCTCGCGGTCCTGCTCGCGGCGTGCGCTCCCGGCGCACCGTCCGCGTCCAGCACTCCGAAAGCCGGCGGCACGCTGGTCTACGCCAGTGGGGATGCGGAGCCGACCTGCCTCGACCCGCACGTCGGTGGCAACTATCCGCAGGCCCTGCTCAGCGCGCAGGTCCTCGAGCCGCTCGTCTCGCGCGACGCGAAGGGTGCGATCATCCCGTGGCTCGCCGAGTCGTGGACCACCTCGCAGGACGGCCTGACGTGGGAGTTCACCCTCCGCCCGGACGTGACGTTCACCGACGGGACGGCGTTCGATGCCGCAGCGGTCAAGACGAACATCGAACACCTGCAGGATCCGGCGACGAAGTCGTCGACGGGATACCTCGCGGTCGGCAAGGTCGCCTCGGTCGAGGCGGTCGACGCCACGACGGCCCGCTTCACCCTCTCCGCTCCCGACAGTGCTCTGCTCGAGTCCCTGTCGCAGCCGTGGACGGCCATGGAGTCGCCGACAGGGATCGCCCGTGGTGAAGCCGCGAACTGCGATGCGCCGGTCGGCACCGGTCCCTTCGTCGTCGACGAGTGGGTCAAGCAGGACCATGTGTCGCTCGTGCGCAACGAGGACTACGACTCCGCTCCCGGGGACGCCGCTCACGACGGGCCCGCATACCTCGACGGCATCACCTGGCGGTTCATCCCCGACTCCGCGTCCCGGTTCGCCGCGCTGCAGAGCGGTGACGTCGACATCATCGACAATGCGCAGCCCGACACGATCGCGCAGGCGAAGGATTCGAAGACGATCGTCGACCTGGACGCACCCCGTCCGGGCGCTTCGAACCGCATCGAGTTGAACTCCGGTCAGGCGCCGTTCGACGACCAGCGCGTCCGTGAGGCCTTCGTGCGGTCGACGGATGTGAACGCCGGGATCGAGTCCCTGTTCTTCGGGACGGCGAAGCGGTCCTACTCCCCGCTCTCGAGTGCCGAGACGACCTCCTACGGCGACGAGAGCCTGTTCGGATACGACGTGGACGCCGCGAACAAGCTGCTCGACGAGGCCGGTTGGACCGAGAAGGACGCCGACGGGGTCCGGACGAAGGACGGGGTCCGCCTCACCGTGCGGTTCCCGGTCAGCACCAACCAGTCGATCCCGGCCGAGCAGTCGTTGTTCGAGCAGATCCAGGCGGGCGCCGGCGACGTCGGGTTCGACGTACAGCTCGAACTGCTCGACCTCGCGAGCTGGTACGAGGCGCTCGGGAGCAACGCGTACGAGGCCGTCAGCGCGCCGTACACGAAGGTGGGCCCGGATGTGCTCCGCGTCCTCTACGACTCGTCAGGCATCGTGCCGGCGCCGAGCGGCTACTTCGCGAACCACGCCCAGCTCGTCGACCCGGCGCTCGACGACATCCTCAAGCAGGCCAGCGACACGCTTGACCCCGAGGAGCGCGCCTTCCTCTACGAGCAGGCGCAGCAGATCATCCTCGACGGCTACTACATCCTCCCGCTCTACGACCAGCAGAACCACTTCCTGCTGAGCACCTCCCTGCAGGGCGTCCGCGCCCTGCCGACGGTGTCGACGCCGGTCTTCGGGGACGCCTGGCTCGTGGAGTGACGGGCATCGGCCGCGAGGGACGCGACCTCCGCCCCCTGGCCGCGCGGATCGGGGCGCGTGTGGCCGGCGCGGTGTTCGTGCTCTGGGCGGTCGCGACGGTCACCTTCTTCGCGGTCCGACTGATCCCGGGCGACCCGGCGCAGGCCTATCTCGGCGGCCCGGGCTCACAAGCGTCCGCGGAAGCGCTCGAACGGGTTCGCGAACAGTACGGCTTGAACCAACCGCTCCTCGTCCAGTACCTCGCGCAACTGGTCCGACTGGTCCAGGGGGATCTCGGCGAGTCGGCGTCCCTCCGGACCCCGGTCGCCCAGGTGCTGGCCGAGCAGCTCGGCGGCACCCTGGTGCTCGCCTCGGCGTCGCTCGCCGTCGCCTGGCTCCTGGCTCTCGGGCTGGCGGTCTGGTCGACCCGTGGCGGACGGGTCTCCGCAGCGCTCGGATCGGCCGTCGAACTCGTGGCGGCGTCACTCCCCCAGTTCTGGCTCGCGACCGTCCTCATCACGCTGTTCAGCACCTGGCTCGGGTGGGTTCCCCCGGTGAGCACGGGTGATGCGGTCGGACTCGTGCTCCCGGTGCTGACCCTGGCG
The DNA here is from genome assembly GCF_030209505.1 of Plantibacter sp. LMC-P-059a. NCBI lineage: Bacteria > Bacillati > Actinomycetota > Actinomycetes > Micrococcales > Microbacteriaceae > Plantibacter > Plantibacter sp. LMC-P-059a. The sequence continues at coordinate 229,769 of NZ_JARVRZ010000001.1, forward strand.
ATACCCGTCGCCGGATTCCTGGCCCAGGTGATGCGCGAACCACTCCTGGACGCGGGTTCAGCGCCGTTCGCCGTCTCTGCGGCCGCGCGCGGCGAGACGACGACCGGTCTGCTCCTCCGGCACGGCCTGCGTCACGCCGCCGTGCCCGCCGTCAACCTCTCGGGGTGGGCGTTCGGGTACCTCATCAGCGGCGCGGTCGTCGTCGAGACCATCTTCGCCCGGCCCGGTCTCGGACGGACGCTGCTCCAGGCGGTGACGGCCCGCGACGTCCCGGTGGTGACCGGCGTCGTGTTGAGCTCGGCGGTCGCCTACGTCGTCATCATGTTCCTCGCCGACCTCGCGTCGGAGCTGCTCGACCCCCGCGACCGGATGCGGCAGGCCGGATCATGAGCGGGCTCGCGATCACGCCGGCGTCGGGAAGCCCGGACGCGAGGATCCGGCGCGGACGACGCCGTCCGTCCGGCTTCGGCACACCGGAGATCGTCGCGGCAGCGGTGGTGCTGTTCCTCCTCGGTTGCGCCCTCGCCCCGCAACTCTTCGCGACGCAGTCGCCGACGGCCGTCGACCCGCGGAGCGCGTTCTCGGCGCCCTCTCTCGTGCACTGGTTCGGGACCGACGAGTCCGGCCGCGACGTCTGGAGCCGGGTCGTCCACGGTGCAGGCACTTCGCTCCTCATCGGCGTGGCCGCGACCGGCATCGGGCTCGTCCTCGGCGCCGGACTGGCCACCGTCGCCGCGGTCGGCGGACGGATCGCCGATTTCACCGTCGGACGGGTGCTCGAGGTGCTCTTCGCGTTCCCCGGCCTCCTGCTGGCCCTCCTCGTCATCGTCATCGCGGGTCCTGGCCCGGTCACGGCCACGATCGCCGTCGGGCTCTCCACGGCCCCGGGATACGCCCGCCTCATCCGAGGCCAGCTCATCCAGGTCCGCTCCTCCGACTACGTCGAAGCCGCCCGCGTCCTCGGACACCGGCCCGCGCGGATCCTCATCAGACACATCCTCCCGAACGCGATCGCCCCGCTCTTCGTCCTGGCGACCCTCGGTATCGGCCAGGCGGTCGTCTGGGCGTCCGCGCTCAGCTATCTCGGTCTCGGCGCGCAACCGCCCGCCCCGGAGTGGGGTGCCATGCTCGCCGGAGCCCGCACCTACCTGTCGACGGCCTGGTGGCTCACGGCCTTCCCCGGCCTCATGATCGTCGCGACCGCTCTGTCGACGACGGTCCTCGGGCGCGGACTGCAGCGCAGGACACGGGGAGACGGCCGATGAACGCGACGACACCACTCCTGCGCGTGGACTCCCTCTCGGTCGCGTTCGGCACGACAGAGCCCGTCGTCTCGGGGGTCTCCTTCGACGTCGAGCGTGGCCGCTGCGTGGCCATCGTCGGCGAATCGGGTTCGGGCAAGAGCGTGACCGCCCGCACCCTCCTCGGGCTCGCCGGTGCGTCCGCACGGGTGGACGCGGCCCGGCTCGACTTCGACGGCGCCGACCTCAGGGGGCTCGGCGAGCCGGCTTGGAGACGCCTGCGCGGCCGCCGCATCGGCCTGGTCCTGCAGGACGCGCTCGTCTCACTCGACCCGCTCCGTCCGATCGGCCGGGAGATCGACGACGCCCTCCGGCTCGGGACCGGGCTCTCCCGGGGGGAACGCGCCGAGCGCGTCCTCGAGGTGTTGGAGGCCGTCGGCATGCCCGAGCCGTCCTCCCGCGTCGGTCAGCGTTCCGGTGAGCTGTCGGGCGGGCTCCGGCAGCGCGCCCTCATCGCTTCGGCGATCGCCCTGGACCCCGACCTCCTCATCGCAGACGAACCGACCACCGCGCTCGACGTCACCGTCCAAGCGCGGATCATCGGACTCCTCGACCGCATCAAGCAGCGCGGCGCTGGGCTCCTCCTCATCAGCCACGACCTGGCCGTCGTGTCGTCGATCGCGGACCACATCGTCGTGATGCGCGGCGGCGCCGTCGTCGAGCAGGGTCCGGCCGCTGAGGTGCTCACGACCCCGAAGCACCCGTACACCCAGGCCTTGATCGACGCCGTGCCCACCGATCGACCTCGCGGCACCCGACTGAGCAAGGGCCGCGCCACCACCCCCGACGCGATGGCCGGACGGACCCCTCGGACCCGGATCGAGCCCTCGGCCGTGCCCGCGATCGAGGTCCGCGGGGTGACCCGTGCCTTCGACCGTTCCGGAGGAGCGTCTCCGATCCGCGCGGTCGACGACGTCTCGCTCCGCCTGGAACCGGGGACGACCCTCGGCGTGGTGGGCGAGTCGGGCTCGGGCAAGACCACGCTCGCTCGACTCGCGCTCGGTCTCACCACACCGCAGTCCGGGACCGTCCTGTTCGAGGGCGGACCGTGGTCGGAAGCGCCGGAACGCGTTCGGCGGTCCCGACGCCACCGGCTCGGCTGGGTCTCGCAGGACCCCTTGAGCTCCTTCGATCCACGATGGCGTGTCGGCGCCATCCTCGCCGACGCCGCTCGTGGTCGCGGCACCGCCGACCCGGACACCGCGAAGCCCACCGTGGCCGAACTCCTCACCGACGTCGGGCTCGATCCGGCCCTGGAGCGGGCACGCCCGCGGACGCTCTCCGGAGGGCAACGCCAGCGTGTGGCGATCGCGCGGGCGCTCGCCGGCAGACCCTCGACCCTCATCCTCGATGAACCGGTGTCGGCGCTCGACGTGACCGTCCAGGCCAGGATCCTCGACCTCCTCGACGAGCTCCAGGAGCGTCATGGGCTGAGCTACCTCCTCATCTCGCACGACCTCGGTGTCATCCGGCACATGAGCGACCGGGTGGCCGTCATGCAGCACGGGCGCGTCGTGGAGTACGGCGACACCGAGCAGGTCTTCACCGCTCCGCGCCACCCGTACACCGCTCGACTCGCCGCCGACGCGCCGCGCCTCACACGACCGCCGACCGGATCAGGGGCCGACGCCGTCTGACGTCGGCGGCGGGAACCGATCCAGCATCGCTTGCACCGCCGGGGCGAGGGTCATGGCGTACACCCAGCTCAGATGGTGCGGATCCCGGTACGCCAGCACGCCACCGACCACCGGCGAACACCGCTCGGGCGCGCACAGGGCGTCGGTGAGATCGACGGGCGTGACCCGCGGATCGCGGCTCGCCACCGCCGCCTCGTACTGCGGGTCCTCGACGAAGGCGTCGCCCCGACTCCGGGCGCAGCCGTCCGCCGGCGCAGACGCGTCACGGACGCACGCCAGGACGTCCTCGGCCATGGTCGGGGTGTCATGCAGCACGAGGATCTGCTCGACCGTGCTCGGTACGCGTGCCCAACGCTCCGCGTAGGCGTCCTCGGCGACCTCGCGCCAGTCTCGATCCCCCTCGGCGACCACCGGGTTCCTCGCCCGGGAGGAGACGACGAGCGTGTCGATCCCGGGTTGGTCCTGCAGCAGGGCGAGCGCCTCGCGGTTCCAGCTCACGCAACCGACCCGCATCTCCGCGAGGACGGCCGCACTCGTCCCCGGTTCCGTGCGCTCGGCGTCGCTGAACGGGCACGAGCTCTTGGCCGCGACCAGCAGGCGCCACCCGTGCTCCTCGGCCGCCGTGGCGAACGCCGGCAACCACTGCTCGGCGTGGGAGTCCCCGAGAAGCACCACCGTCCTCGTCGCCCGATCCGCAGAGGCGCCGTAGGCACAGACCTCGAACGCCGACGCGCGGATGTCGGTGATGCAGCGCTCCGGCGGCACGTCGGCGAGGGAGAGATCAGGGATGACGCCCGTCGGCGCCTCGGTCGCAGGAGCGGCGCCCGCCGACGTCTCGCCGTCGGAGGGCCTGGCCGGGCCGGACGCGACGGCACCACGGGAACACGCCGGGGCGCCCAGGAGCACCGCGGCTCCGAGACACTCCGTCTGAGTCGTGACGAGCGCCTCGATGCGCTCCTGTTCGGCGGCGATGCGCGCCTGCGCGCCGGGCAGGATCCCGACCGAGGCGATCAGGACGACCGTCATCGCGACGGCGGTCGCGCCGAGCACGCGCCGAGGGGGCCAGTCGGCAGCTCGCCCGAAGCGGATCGGACGCTCCACGAAGCGCGTGGTCAGCTCGGCGAGGATGCCGGTGACGAGGAGCATGAGGAGTTGTTCGGGCACCGTGGCGGACCGGGCGAGGACGATCCCGCCGAACACGATGACGGGCCAGTGCCAGAGGTACACCGCGTAGGAGCGGTCCCCCAGCCACCGGACCGGCGCCCACCCGAGAAGCGACGTCGGTGACCACCGGACGGCTGGCGCTGACGCCCAGATCACGGCGATCGTCCCTCCCACCGGGAGCGCGGCCGTCAGCGCAGGGAACGGTGTCTCCCCCGAGTACGCCATCGCGGCCGTGCCGATGGCGACGAACCCGAGCCAGGCGACGGTCGTCCGAACCCCCGGTCGCACCGACTGCCGCCGGGCTCCCCCGGCCACCAGGATCGCCGTCAGCCCACCGGCGGCGAACTCCCAGGCCCTCGTCGTCGTCGCGAAGTAGGCGGGCGACGGGTCCTGCAGCGTGAAGAGGAGCGACCAGGCTCCGGAGGCGACGCAGACCGAGCCGAGAGCGACCGCCACACCCCGACGCCGCGTCGTGGCATCGGCGACAGCGTGTCGCGCCACCCGCGCCGCGATCCATCCGGCGAGCAGGACGAGGATCGGCCAGACGAGGTAGAACTGCTCCTCCACCGACAGCGACCAGAAGTGCTGCACGGGCGACGGTGCGTCGTCGGCGGCCAGGTAGTCGACCGCGGATCCCGCCAGCGCCCAGTTCTCGATGTACAGGGCCGACCAGGCGATCTCGCGCAGGAACCTGGGCAGGTCCCCGAGCGGGGCGAGGCACCAGCTCGCGACGACGGTCGCCGTGAGGACGGTGAGCGCCGCCGGGAGCAGCCGTCGCGCCCGCCTGGCCCAGAACCGTCCGAGACGCACCGTGCCGGACCGCTCGACCTCGGAGAGCAGGTGTGCCGTGATCAGGAACCCGGAGATCGCGAAGAAGACGTCGACACCGACGAACCCGCCGGGCACGAGCCCCGGCCACAGATGGAACAGGACGACGAGCGCCACCGCCACGGCGCGGAGGCCTTGGAGGTCGGCGCGGACGGTGCGAGGCGCGGCGCTGGTCGACACGGTCCGATGCTAGCGGCGGCGCGGATCCCGGGCGTCCGTCGATCCGGGCGGTGCCTGCGATAGCATGGGACGTTCCCACACACTCAGGCACGCAGACACGGTGCCGCACATATCAGCAGGAGATCCCCTCATGACCGCTGCCAGCATCCCGGACAAGCCGGCCCTCGAAGGTCTCGAGCAGAAGTGGGGCTCCTCCTGGGAGTCCGCGGGGACGTACCGGTTCCAGCGCGAAGGCGCGACCCGCGAGTGCATCTACTCCATCGACACCCCGCCGCCGACCGCCTCCGGGTCGCTGCACATCGGGCACGTGTTCAGCTACACCCACACCGACGTCGTCGCCCGCTACCAGCGGATGACGGGGAAGCGCGTCTTCTACCCGATGGGCTGGGACGACAACGGTCTCCCGACCGAGCGTCGTGTCCAGAACTATTACGGCGTCCGGTGCGACCCGACGCTCCCGTACGACGCGGACTTCACGCCGCCGTTCGAGGGCGGCGACAACAAGAGCACGAAGGCCGCCGATCAGATCCCGATCTCCCGCCGCAACTTCATCGAGCTCTGCGAGCGCCTCACCGTCGAGGACGAGCAGCAGTTCGAGGCCGTCTGGCGCGCGCTCGGACTCTCCGTGGACTGGACGCAGAGCTACCGGACGATCGGCGACGAGTCGATCACCGCCAGCCAGCTCGCGTTCCTCCGGAACCTCGAGCGGGGCGAGGCCTACCAGGCCATGGCGCCCACGCTCTGGGACATCACCTTCCGCACGGCCGTGGCCCAGGCCGAGCTCGAGGACAAGGAGCAGCCGGGCACCTACCGCCGTCTGTCCTTCCACCGCCCCGACGGTGGCACGATCGAGATCGAGACCACGCGTCCCGAACTCCTCCCCGCGTGCGTCGCCCTCGTGGCCCACCCCGACGACGAGCGGTTCAAGCCGCTGTTCGGCACCACCGTGACGACCCCCGTCTTCGGTGTCGAGGTCCCCGTGCTCGCGCACCACCTGGCCCAGCCCGACAAGGGCGCCGGCATCGCGATGGTCTGCACCTTCGGCGACATCACCGACATCGTCTGGTGGCGCGAACTCGACCTCCCGAACCGCGCGATCCTCGGCTTCGACGGTCGGATCATCTCGGAGGCACCCGAGGCGATCACGACCGAGGCAGGCCGCGACGCTTACACGCAGCTCGCAGGCAAGACGGTGTTCAGCGCCAAGCAGGCCGTCGTCGACCTCCTCGCCGCGTCCGGCGACCTCATCGGCGAGCCGAAGCAGATCACGCACCCCGTCAAGTTCTTCGAGAAGGGCGACAAGCCACTCGAGATCGTCTCGACCCGCCAGTGGTACATCCGCAACGGCGCGCGAGACGAACAGCTCCGCGGCCGACTGCTCGAACTGGGCGCCGAGCTGGAGTGGCACCCCGAGTTCATGCGGGTGCGCTACGAGAACTGGGTCGGCGGCCTGTCGGGCGACTGGCTGATCTCCCGCCAGCGGTTCTTCGGCGTCCCGATCCCGCTCTGGTACCCGCTCGACGGTGACGGCAATCCGGTCTACGACCAGCCGATCGCGCCGGACCACGCGTCCCTGCCGGTCGACCCGTCGAGCGACGCGGCTCCCGGCTACGACGAGTCCCAGCGCGGCGTCCCCGGCGGCTTCATGGGCGAGGTGGACGTCATGGACACCTGGGCGACGTCGAGCCTCACCCCGCAGCTCGCCGGCGGCTGGGAGCGCGACCCCGAACTCTGGGATCTGGTGTTCCCGTACTCCCTGCGCCCGCAGGGCCAGGACATCATCCGCACGTGGCTGTTCTCCACCATGCTCCGCAGCGTCCTCGAATACGACCGGAAGCCGTGGGAGCACGCGTCCGTGTCCGGCTTCATCGTCGACCCCGACCGCAAGAAGATGTCGAAGTCGAAGGGCAACGTCGTCACCCCGGCGGCGATGCTCGAACAGCACGGTTCGGACGCCGTCCGGTACTGGGCGGCCTCGAGCCGTCTCGGCACCGATGCGGCCTTCGACCCGCAGAACCCGACGCAGATCAAGATCGGCCGACGCCTCGCCATCAAGGTGCTCAACGCCTCGAAGTTCATCCTCGGCTTCACCGGACGTGAGGACGCCCCGGTGACGGAAGCCGTCGACCTGGCCATGCTCAACGTCCTCCGCAAGGCCGTCGCGGACGCGAGCACCGCGCTCGCCGGGTACGACCACGCACGGGCCCTTGAGCTCACGGAGGCGTTCTTCTGGACCTTCTGCGACGACTACCTGGAGCTCGTGAAGGAGCGCGCGTACGGCGAGGAGAGCCCCGAGCAGGCGTCCGCGGTGGCGGCGTTGCGGATCGCGCTGTCGACGCTGCTCCGCCTCTTCGCCCCGTTCATCCCGTTCGCCGCGGAGGAAGCCTGGTCGTGGTCGCACGACGGTTCGGTCCACGTCGCCGCCTGGCCGTCGGACGACGAGTTCGCCGGCCTCGCCACGGGCGAACCCCAGGTGCTCGCGCTCGCGAGCGAGGCCCTCACCGGCATCCGCCGCGCGAAGACCGACGCGAAGGCGTCTCAGAAGACGCCTGTCGACTCCGCCGTCATCGCCGGACCGGCGGCCTCGGTCGAGCTGCTCGCCCAGGTGGCGGACGACCTCCGTGCCGTCGGACGCATCGCCGTCCTCGAGTTCCGCACCGCGGACACCCTGTCGGTATCGGACATCGTCTTCACGCCGGCCGCCGAGAGCATGGAGGCCGGAGCATGAGCGTCGTCATCCGCCCCGTCGTCGAGAGCGACCTGTTCGCCTGGCACGCGCTGTACTCGGGGTACGGCGAGTTCTACGGCAACCCGCTCACCGATGAGAAGGCCGTCCTCGTGTGGGGCTGGCTGAGCGACCCGAACCACGGGTTGACGGCGCTCGTCGCGGAGGACACGCAGGGGGCTCTCGTCGGGCTCGCGCACTACCGGGTGTTCCCACGAGCCCTCGCCGGCGGCACCGGCCTGTACCTCGACGACCTCTTCGTCGCCGAGGAGGCACGCGCGGCCGGCGTCGGGACCGCGCTCATCGAGCACGTCCGCGAGATCGCGAAGGCCGACGGCCACAGCGTCGTCCGCTGGATCACCGCCGCCGACAACGAACGCGCGCAAGCCGTCTACGACAAGCTCGCCACCCGGACGAGCTGGGTCACCTACGAACTGGAGCCGTGATGCAGCTCGGAACGCGATGGGCGGTCGGAGCGGCCGCGCCCGAGGCGGTGCCGCCGGCCGTCCGTGTCGCCATCGCCAGCGAGGAGCAGATCCTCCGCGACCAGCAGGTGGACACCACCGCCTGGCGATGGACCCTCACCTGGCTCGAACGCCGACCGGTGGTCGAGCTCGACGACGGCACCACCATCCGTCAGCACGCCGACGGCTCCATCGGCCTGACCCGCCCAGACCCGGACGACGACTGAGCCGTCGCCCGGGCATGCTGGATAGGGTGAGGTATGGAATCACACACGAATCCGTTCCTCCAGCCGAGTACCCTCCCCTACCAGCTTCCGCCCTTCGCGGAGATCCGCGAGGAGCACTACCGACCCGCCTTCACGGCCGGATTCGAGCAGCAGCTCGCCGAGATCGCGGCGATCACCGCACAGACGGATCCGCCGACCTTCGAGAACACCTTCCTGCCGCTCGAGCGCAGCGGATCGATCCTGGGACGCGTCGCCGCCGTGTTCTTCAACCGGAGTTCGGCGGACAGCTCGGACTTCACGAACGAGCTCGAGGAAGAACTCGCCCCGCAGCTCGCAGCGCACGAGGACGCGATCCGGCTCGACCCGGCCCTGTACGCCCGCATCTCCGCCGTGCATGCGCAACTGGAGCATCTGGACCTCCCTGCTGAAGCCGCCTACCTCGTGCGGCGGGTCCACACCGAGCACACGCTGGCCGGGGCAGGCCTGGACGATGAGCAGAAACAGGAACTGTCGGAGCTGAACCTCCGCCTCTCGCGTCTCACCACCCGGTTCGAGAAGCAGCTCCTCGCCGACACCAATGAGCTCGCCGTCCACGTGACGAACGACGCCGACCTCGACGGACTCAGCGCGGGCGAGCGGTCCGCCGCAGCGCAGGCCGCTGCCGAGCGTGGACTCGAGGGCTGGCTCATCACGCTCGTCCTCCCGACGGGACATCCGGCACTCTCGGCGCTCACCGATCGCCGGGTCCGCGAACGGATCATGACCGCGTCCCGAGCCCGCGGCACACGCGGCGGACCCAACGACAACCGTGCGCTGGTGCTCGAGATCACCCACCTCCGTGCCGAGCGTGCGGCCCTGCTCGGCTTCCCGTCCCATGCGGCGGCCGTCACAGCGGACCAGACCGCCGGGACACCCGAGGCAGTCGCCGAGCTGTTGTCGCGCCTGGCGATCCCCGCCGCTCGCAACGCCGACCGGGAACAACGCGAGCTCGAGCGGGTGTCCGGCCTGGAGACCATCGAAGCCTGGGATTGGCCCTACGCGACGGAACAGGTGCGAGCCGACCGGTTCGACGTCGACACCGCCCGGATGCGCCCCTACTTCGAGGCCGAGCGGGTCCTCTTCGACGGGGTGTTCGCCGCTGCCACCAAGCTCTACGGCATCACCTTCGCGGAACGGCCGGAGCTCACGGGCTACCACCCGGACGTGCGGGTCTTCGAGGTCTGGAACGAGGACGGTTCGGGCCTCGGCCTCTACCTCCTCGACCTCTACACCCGTGACAGCAAGCGTGGCGGCGCCTGGATGAACGCGCTCATCTCGCAGAACCGCCTGCTCGACCAGCCCACCGTCGTGGTCAACAACCTCAACGTCCCGAAGCCGGCCGCCGGTGAAGCGACGCTGCTGAGCGTCGACGAGGTCACGACCTTCTTCCACGAGTTCGGTCACGCGCTGCACGGACTGTTCGCGGAGGTCGAGTACCCGCGATTCTCCGGGACGAACGTCTTCCGGGACTTCGTCGAGTTCCCGAGCCAGGTCAACGAGATGTGGATGCTCTGGCCGGAGGTCCTCGCCGGGTACGCACGGCACTACGAGACCGGCGAGCCGATGCCGGAGGAACTCGTCTCCAAGCTACAGGCGTCCGCGGGCTTCAACGAGGGCTTCTCGACCAGCGAGTACCTGGCGGCGGCGATGCTCGACCAGGCGTGGCACAGTATCGGCGCGGACGACCGTGTGGACGACGTCGAAGCCTTCGAAGCGGCCGCCCTGCGTTCCGCGGGGCTCGACAACCCAGCCGTCCCGCCGCGCTATGCGAGCACGTACTTCGCCCACACCTTCTCGGGCGGCTACGACGCCGGGTACTACTCCTACATCTGGAGCGAGGTGCTCGACGCCGACACCGTCGACTGGTTCACCGAGAACGGGGGCCTGACCCGGGCGAACGGCGACCGGTTCCGGACGAGGCTGCTCGGCGTCGGCGGATCGAAGGACCCTCTGGAGGCCTATCGCGACTTCCGCGGCCGCGACGCGGCGATCGAACCGCTCCTGCGGCGCCGCGGCCTCGAAGGCTGAACGACGAAGCCGCCGCGACGAAGCCGGAATCCGGTTCGTCGCGGCGGTTTCGCTCCGCAGCGTGTCGGCTAGGCCGACTTCTCCTGACGGCGCGCCGCGCGGGGAACGATGGTGGGGGCCGCGTTCTCGACGACGGACTCCCTGGTGATGACGACCCGGGCGACCTCGTCGGTGGAGGGCACTTCGAACATGATCGGCCCGAGGACCTCTTCCATGATCGCCCGCAGACCTCGTGCGCCGGTCTTCCGGAGGACGGCGAGATCGGCGATCGCTTCGAGCGCCGCCTGATCGAACTCCAGCTCGACCCCGTCGATCTCGAACATGCGCTGGTACTGACGCACGAGTGCGTTCTTCGGGACGGTGAGGATCTCCATGAGCGCGTGCTGGTCGAGTGGCGTGACGGTGGTGACCACCGGCAGACGACCGATGAACTCGGGGATCAGACCGAACTTGTGGAGGTCCTCGGGGAGCACCTCACCGAAGAGGTTCACGTCGTCGCCCTTGCTGTGCAGCGGGGCTCCGAAGCCGATGCCCTTCTTCCCGGCGCGGGAGGAGATGATCTCCTCGAGCCCCGCGAACGCACCGGCGACGATGAACAGCACGTTCGTCGTGTCGATCTGGATGAACTCCTGATGCGGGTGCTTCCGCCCGCCCTGCGGCGGCACCGAGGCGACGGTGCCCTCGAGGATCTTGAGCAGCGCCTGCTGGACGCCCTCACCCGACACGTCGCGCGTGATGGACGGGTTCTCGGCCTTCCGCGCGATCTTGTCGACCTCGTCGATGTAGATGATGCCGGTCTCGGCGCGCTTGACGTCGTAGTCGGCGGCCTGGATGAGCTTCAGGAGGATGTTCTCGACGTCCTCCCCCACGTAACCGGCTTCGGTCAGCGCGGTGGCGTCGGCGACGGCGAACGGCACGTTGAGCCGTTTGGCGAGCGTCTGCGCGAGGTAGGTCTTGCCGCAACCGGTCGGGCCGATGAGCAGGATGTTGCTCTTCGCGATCTCGATGTCGTCGTGCACCGTCTCGGCCGGAGCCAGGGTCGCACGCGAGCGGACACGCTTGTAGTGGTTGTACACCGCGACGGACAGCGCCTTCTTCGCGCTCTCCTGGCCGATGACGTACTCCTCGAGGAAGGCGAAGATCTCCTTCGGCTTCGGGAGGTCGAACTCGCTCACGGTCTCTTCGCTCGCCTCGGCGAGTCGCTCGGCGATGATCTCGTTGCACAGCTCGACACACTCGTCGCAGATGTACACGCCGGGACCAGCGATCAGCTGCTGGACCTGCTTCTGGCTCTTGCCGCAGAACGAGCACTTGAGCAGATCGGCGCTTTCGCCTATCCGTGCCATGTCTTTCCCTCTCCCTGGAGATTCGGTGCTCCGAGCCTAACCTGTCCCTGCGACAACTCGGCGCGCCACCCCGCTGGGATGACGCGCCGAGTCGTGAGCACGGGAACCGGGTCAGGCCGTGATGGCCGCGACCGGGTTCTTGCGCGAAGTGAGCACCTGGTCGATGAGACCGTACTCGAGCGCCTCGGCGGCCGAGAGGATCTTGTCGCGGTCGATGTCCTTGTTGACCTGCTCCACCGAACGGTTGGAGTGGTGCGACAGCGTCGACTCGAGCCAGCCGCGCATGCGGAGGATCTCGGCGGCCTGGATCTCGATGTCCGACGCCTGTCCGTGGCCAGCCTCGCCGACGGCGGGCTGGTGGATCAGGATCCTGGCGTTGGGGAGCGCCAGGCGCTTGCCTGGCGTGCCGGCGGCGGTGAGCACGGCGGCGGCGGAGGCCGCCTGACCGAGGACGACCGTCATGACGTGCGGACGGATGTACTGCATCGTGTCGTAGATCGCCGTCATCGCGGTGAACGAACCACCGGGCGAGTTGATGTACATGACGATGTCGCGGTCCGGGTCCATGCTCTCGAGCACGAGCAGCTGAGCCATGATGTCGTCGGCGGACGCGTCGTCGACCTGCACGCCGAGGAAGATGATGCGGTCCTCGAAGAGCTTCGCGTACGGGTCCTGGCGCTTGTACCCGTAGGCCGTGCGCTCTTCGAAGCTCGGGAGGATGTAGCGCGCACCCGGCATCTGCAGCGAGCGGCCCGCCGCACTGAACGTTGGAGTCTCCATGTGTTGCATTCCTGTCTGTCGAAGCCGGGTCACTTGTCGCTGTCGACGGTTCCGCCGCCGCCGGCCACGTCGAGCGCGGACTCACGGAGGTGGTCGACGAAGCCGTACTCGAGCGCTTCCTCGGCGTTGAACCAACGGTCGCGGTCGCCGTCGGCGTTGATCTGCTCGACGCTCTTGCCGGTCTGTGCCGCCGTGATCTCGGCGAGACGACGCTTCATGTCGAGGATGAGCTGCGCCTGGGTCTGGATGTCGCTCGAGGTTCCGCCGAACCCGCCGTGAGGCTGGTGGAGGAGCACCCGGGCGTTCGGGGTGATGTACCGCTTGCCCTTCGTGCCCGCCGTGAGGAGGAGCTGGCCCATGGAGGCGGCCATGCCGATGCCGACCGTGACGATGTCGTTCGGCACGAACTGCATGGTGTCGTAGATGGCCATGCCGGCCGTGATGGAACCACCGGGCGAGTTGATGTAGAGGTAGATGTCGCGCTTCGGGTCGTCCGCGGCGAGCAGCAGCAGCTTGGCCGCGATCTCGTTCGCGTTCTCGTCGCGGACCTCGGCGCCCAGCCAGATGATCCGGTCCTTCAGCAGGCGGTCAAAGACACTGGGCGAGAACTGTGGTTCGGCCATTATCGCTCCGTTTCGGTTGTGCAGTGGTTCGAATCTATCGGAGGCGACGCATGACCAACGCCCTGTTCGCCCTCGGCAGACTCCCGGGTGGCGGGGTTCGCCGGAGGCGGACGGAGCGTCCGGACCTCAGGGCTCAGCGGGGTGGTAGCTGCTCGAGTTCGTCGGCGTAGGCATGGACCGAGCGGTGGTAGCGGGGCAGATGGGGCACGAGGGCTCGCAGGGCGACCGCGGTCGCGCGGTGGGGGTCACCGGAGCTGGCGAGCGCCAGCGCCAGGAAGGCGGCCGTGGCGTCCGCGTAGGGACCTGTCGGCTGAGCAGCGAGCTGCTCTTCCAGCAGCTCGACGCTCTCCGCGACCCGGCCGAGGTTCCGCAAGGTGCTCGCCAACTGGATGACCGCCTGAGGACGATGCTCGTCGTCGAGTCCGGCGTCGAGGGCGGCACGGTAGAACGCCTCGGCCTCGACCTCGTGCCCAGCGGAATCGCGAGCGCCCGCCGATTCGAAGAGCGCTCGGGCATCTCCGTGAGGCCGTTCCGTGGCGAGGGCGTCGATCGCCACGATGCGCTCCTCGTCGCTGAGGACTGCCTCATCCCAGACCGCCGCGACCCGCGCGTCCCAGCCCTGCGTCTCGTCCATCCCGCGTTCCCTTCCGTTCGTGTCCGGAGACGACAGTAGGGGCGGAATCGCTTCCGCCCCTACTGTCACTGCTGGTGAGTGCTACTCGGCTGCAGCCTCGTCGGTCGCCGCCTTCTTGGCCGGAGCCTTCTTGGCGGGCGCCTTCTTGGCCGGAGCCTTCTTGGCAGCTGCCTTCTTCGGCTCAGCCTCGACCGGAGCCTCTTCGGCGGTGTCCTCGGACGCGGCCTCGGTGGTCTCGTCGGCAGCGGGCTCAGCCGCGGCGTCTTCGTCCTCGACGACGGCGACGAAGTCGCTCAGGTCGACGGGCTTGCCGTTCGAGTCGACGACCTCGGCCTTGCCGAGCGCGATCGCGATGGCCTTGTTGCGGGCGACCTCGCCGACCATGGCGGGGATCTGACCCTGCTGGCCGAGCGCCTCGATGAACTCGCCGGGCTCCATGCCGTACTGCGACGCGCTCTGGATCAGGTACTCGGTGAGCTCGTTCTGGTTGACCTGCACGTTGAGCGACTCAGCGAGGGCGTCGAGCAGCAGCTGCGTGCGGAGCGCCTTCTCGCTGGACTCGGTGACCTCTGCGCGGTGCTCGTCGTCCTCGAGGCGGTTCTCGCCCTCGAGGTGACGGTGCACCTCATCCTCGATGACGCTCTCGGGCACGGGGATCTGTGCGGCCTCGAGCATGGCGTCGACGAGCGCGGTGCGTGCGTCGCGGCCCTGCGTGATGACCTGCTGGCGCTCGACGACCTCGCGCAGCTGCGCCTTGAACTCGTCGATGGTGTCGAACTCGCTCGCGATCTGCGCGAAGTCGTCGTCGGCCTCGGGAAGCTCGCGCTCCTTGACGGCGGTCAGGGTGACCGTTACCTCGGCGTCCTCGCCCTCGTGCTCGCCACCGAGCAGCGGGGAGGTGAACGTGGTGGTCTCGCCGGCGGTGAGGGAGTCGAGCGCCTCGTCGATGCCGGTGAGCAGCTCGCCCGAACCGATCTCGTAGGAGACACCGCTCGCGCGGTCGACCTCGGCGTCGTTGATCGTGGCGACCAGGTCGAGCTGCGCGAAGTCGCCCTTCTTGGCCGGGCGGTCGACGGTCACGAGCGTGCCGAACCGGGCGCGGATGCGGTCGAGCTCGTCCTGGACGTCGGCCTCGCCGGCCTCCTGGGCGTCGACGGTGAGCTTGAGGCCCTCGTAGGCCGGGAGCGTGATCTCGGGGCGGACGTCGACCTCGATGTTGACCAGCAGGTCGCCGGAGAAGTCCTTCTCGTTCGGCCACTCGACGATGTCGGCCTGCGGGCGGCCGAGCGGACGGAGTTCGTTCTCCTCGAGCGCCTTGCGGAAGAAGCCGTCGAGGCCCTCGTTGACGGCGTGCTCGATCACGGCGCCCTTGCCGACGCGCTGGTCGATGATCGCCGGTGGCACCTTGCCCTTGCGGAACCCGGGGACGTTGATGTCCTCCGCGATGTGTCCGTACGCGTGGGTGATGCTCGGCTTGAGCTCCTCAGGCGTCACCGCGATGGCGAGCTTGACGCGAGTGGGGCTCAGCTTCTCGACCGTGGTCTTCACGTGATTACTTCTCCTGTGTCGGGGATTCTGCCTCAGTTGAGGACGCAAAACGGAGTCGGGGCGACAGGATTCGAACCTGCGACCTCCCGGTCCCAAACCGGGCGCTCTACCAAGCTGAGCTACGCCCCGGATCGGCGACAATCCGGCCAGCCGGACCGACCGACGAGCGGTGGGCGAAATGGCCTCGGTCAGTCTAGCCCAGAATCTGGGCGCGACCTGTGCGGTTTCCCGGGCTGCAGGCCGCGCAAGACCCATGCTGCACAGACGTACCTCCGGCATGCAGTAGCATTGCCAGGTGAGTTCGTCGCATCGCGGCGCCTCGGGGATGTAGCTCAATGGTAGAGCCTCAGTCTTCCAAACTGATTACGCGGGTTCGATTCCCGTCATCCCCTCTGTATTCATCAGAACCAGGCGGAGTTCCTCGGACCAGCGCCCCTCCGGCTTTCCTCGGAACCGGCGTGCCTGCAGAGGACCGGTCCCTGAGCCTGTCGAAGGGCCGCAGTGGTCGGATGATCGCGCGCGACCGACGCCCTAGGCTGAGCGCATGCGACTCGACGCCCTCTGGCCCCACGTCTGGACCGTGGCCGGCGCGGTCGTCTTCTTCATCGGCGTGTACGCCCTCGCCACCGGCCGCCTCGGCGTCGGGCTCATCTGCATGATCGGCTGCGTCGTCTGCCTGTCCGGCTCGCTCGCCGCACAGCGTCGTCTCAAGAAGCGCGACGCACGCCGCCGCTAGTCGTCATCCACCGCCGCTGCGTGGACCGCTCTCAGGGCCACATAGTGGGCGGCGTTCTGCCGGATCGCCTCCTGCTCATCGGCGGACAGCTCACGCCGCACCTTGGCAGGGACCCCGGCGACGAGCGAGCCGGGCGGCACGATCATGCCCTCGAGGACCACCGCTCCCCCGGCCACCAGCGACCCGGCCCCGATCACCGCGCCGCTCAGCACGACCGATCCCATGCCGATCAGACAGTCGTCCTCGACCGTGCAGCCGTGGACCACCGCGTTGTGTCCGACCGAGACGTTCCGCCCGATGACCGTCGGGTGGCCGCTGTCCGTGTGGACGGCCACGCCGTCCTGGATGTTGGACCCCGCTCCGAGGGTGATCGAGTCCGAGTCCGCGCGGAGCACCGCGTTGTACCAGACGCTCGAATCGGCGGCGAGGGTGACGGCCCCGACCAACACCGAGCCCGGCGCCGTGTAGGCGGTCGGGTCGAGTGCGGGCGCGCGTCCACCTGGGAGCTTCCTGACAGAACCGTGAAGAGTCATGGGCCCCACGGTACCCCAGGCGTCGTCGAGCGCCGGAGAACCGCGTCGTTCCGGCCCGGATCATCGGTATGGCCAGGTTTCCTTCGTGAGTGCAGCCTTCGTAAGCCGAGCCTCGACTTCCTTGCGGAATGTCTGGGCCTGAGTACCGTTATATCCAAGCAGACCGGCGAATACGCCCGACCAGGGCCTCACTCGTCAACGAAGGGGAACACCATGACCGACATCACCACCTCCATTCCGCAGGCCGTCGCCAACCCGGACGTCGCAGCAGGCACCGCGCAGTTCCTGAGCCCCGTCGTCCTCGACCTCACCGCCATCGTCGTCAACGGCAAGCAGGCCCACTGGCACGTGCGTGGCGCGAACTTCATCGGCGTCCACGAGCTGCTCGACGACATCGTCGACCACGCGCAGGAGTGGGCCGACCTCGCCGCGGAGCGCATCGTCGCCCTCGGCCTCCCCGTCGACGCCCGTCTCAGCACGGTCGCTGCCAAGACCACCACGCCGGAACTCAGCGAGGGCTTCCAGCAGTCCGACCGCACGATCGCCGAGGTCATCGCGCTGATCGACGCCGCTTCGGCCTCGGTCAACACCGCCGTCAACGAGCTCGACGAGCTCGACCAGACGAGTCAGGACATCGCCATCGAGATCGCTCGCGGCCTCGACAAGGACCGCTGGTTCCTCTTCGCGCACCTCAGCCGCTAGGCGAGCGCCGGGAGCGCCGGCACGCACCACCCGAAGGGGCAGTCATCCGTGACTGCCCCTTCGTGCTGTCAGAACCCTCGAAGGTCCCGCAGCCCGTCGCTCCGGATCGGGCTATCCCCCCGACGGCGGTGGCGCCAGGACGGCGGTCACTCGTCCCGCGAGCAGCGTGGCACGCACCGGCATGGTGCGGAGGACCTCCGGAGGGCAGGTGAACGGATCGGCGGACACGACGACGAGGTCGGCGGGGCTCCCCTCCGCCACGACATCGTCGTCGCCCCTGGTCGAGGCGGCCAACGCCTCCTCCACCGTGATGGCCTGCTCGCCGTGCCAGGGCTCGCGGCCGTCGCGACTCCGCGTCACGGCGGCGGCGATGGACACCCACGGGTCGAGGGGTGCGACCGGTGCGTCGGAACCGAGTCGCAGCGTCGCCCCGGCGTCGAGGAGGCTCCGGAGCACGAAGGCGCGGTCGGTGCGGCCGGCCCAGTGCACCTCCGCGATGTCCCGATCGTCCATCGCGTGTTCCGGCTGGACACTCGCGGCCGTGCCGGTCCGGGCGAACCGTTCCAGGTCCGACGCCCGCAGCAGTTGGGCATGCTCGATCGTCCCCCGCGCACCCGTGGTCTCGATGGCGTCGAGCGCGAGGGCGTTGGCCCGGTCGCCGATGGCGTGCACCGCGCAGTGGAGCCCGTTGGCAGTCGCCAGGGCGAGCAGGGCGGTCAGCCGCTCCGGTGGGACGTTGAGCATGCCGTGCGCATCCGACCCTGGAGCGGAACCCGGGTAGGGCGTGTCGCAACAGGCCGTGCGGGTGTTGAGCGAGCCGTCGGTGATGACCTTGAAGGGGCCGACCTGCACCAGCCCGTCCGTTCCCGCCAACACCCCGCCGGTGACGAGGCCCGCGTCGATCGCCCGCTCGAGGTGTTCGGCGTAGATGCCGAAGGAGATTCGGAGCGCACGCGTGCCGTTGCCGACTCGCCGGACCCAGTCCGCGGCGTTCCACCGCATCTCGAGGTCGACGACCCCGACGACGCCCCGTGACGCCGCCTGATCGGCTGCAGCGTCGACCCATCGGTCGGAGAGCTCGGCCGCCACCTGGTCGAGTTGTTTGAGGACGGCGAACGACTCCTCCTCCCGGAGCAACCCCGTGGGGTGGTCCCCGAAGCCCGTGGCCCGCAGCGCGGCGCTGTTCAACCAGCAACAGTGCAGGTCGGCGCTCACGAGCACGACCGCGCGGTCGGGAGCGATCTCGTCCAGCACCGCGAACGTCGGCAGGTCGGGCCAGAGGGCGTCCCGGAACCGGGCGCCCTCGATCCAGCCGTCGCCGTCGGGCTCCTGCGCGATGCGTTCGGCGACCAGCGCTGCGGCCTCGGTGGCGGACGCGGCCGACGACAGGTCCACGCGCCTCGCCGTGCGCGCCCACTGCGTGAAGTGCACGTGATGATCCCAGAGGCCCGGCAGCAGGAAGCCGCCGCCGCCGTCCAGGACGCCGGGGTCGCCGTTGCGCAGGACCTCGGGGTCCGCAGGACGGATCGCGACGATGGCACCGTCCTCCAGGAGGACGTCGACCCGTTCGGTGTCGGACGCGCCTCCGCGGCGCGGACCCGACAGGTGGACGTCGGCGATCATCGTGACGACGTCGCCGACGGATCCAGGGCGGTGCTCGGTCATCACATCGGTCCTCGTCGGTTCGTCGGGCGGGTTCGGATCAGCGTTGGCAGTTCGGGCACCAGTACAGCTTCCGGGCGCCCATCTCCTCGAGCAGGATGTTCGTCCCGCAGACTCGGCAGGGCAGCCCCTCGCGCTTGTACACCCAGTGCCGATCGGCACGGTTGGCCATCGCGAGTCGGTAGTCGGCCGGCGAGAGGTCGTCCATCGTCATCATCTGCCCGGTCTCCACCCCGATCGCGAGCAGTCGCGTCCAATCGGCCCAGAGCTCGCGGAGCGTCTCCTCCGGAACGGTCTTCCCCGTGCGGTGCGGATCCAGCCGCGCCCGGAACAGCAGTTCAGCCCGGTAGACGTTGCCGATGCCGCTGACGATCTGCTGGTCCATCAGCAGGAGCCCGATCGGCGAACCCTTGCGGTGCGCTCGGGAGACGAACCGTTCACCGGCCTCGGCGCTCGGGTCGAGCAGCGGGTCCGGTCCGAGCCGGTCGATGACCGCCTGGACCCCGGCCGAGTCGATCACCTCGCACGCGGTCGGTCCGCGGAGATCGGCGACGGTGGTGTCGGTCAGCAGCCGCACGCGTACCTGTCCGACGGGCTCGGGCGGGAACCGCTCGTCCAGCTCGGCGAGAGGACTCGACTGCTCGGACATCCGGACGCGGGCTCGACGAGGCGCTCCGATGCTGTGCAGTGAGTTCTCCCCGTCGAGGTCGAGGATCGGGTCGTCGTCGTCGACGGTCCCGCGCTGGTTCGTCTGGCCCATGCGCCCGTTCGCAGCGGCGATGGTGGGATCGGAGTGGATGTCGCCGGCGAAGTCCCACGCGCCGTAGAGCCCGAGGTGGACCCGCAGCCACAGCCCGTCGTCGAATTCGAGGAACATCTGCTTGCCCACGGCTTTGGCGTCGGTGACCGTCCGTCCGTCGAGCACCGAGGCACCTTCAGCGAACCGTCCCTGCGGTGAGGACACGGCGACGCGGTGGCCCACGAAGTTCTGCCGGAACTGGCGGGCGATGCGATGGACGGAGTGCCCCTCGGGCATGGTGACTCCTCACTCGGGTGGCGGCGCGGTCGAGCGGCGCCGCAATGGCGATGGCGGACGCGTCAGTCGTCGACGTGCTTGCCGGCGATGGTGCCGGTCGCCTCGTACTCCGCGAGTTGGGCGATACGACGGGCGTGGCGTTCCTCGAGGCTGAACGGTTCGGCGATGAACGCGTCGATGAACGACACCGCCTCGTCGACCGAGTGCTGGCGAGCACCGATCGAGATGACGTTGGCGTCGTTGTGCTGCCGGGCGAGCTGAGCCGTGCTCAGGTTCCAGACGAGCGCGGCGCGGACACCGAGGACCTTGTTCGCAGCGATCTGCTCGCCGTTGCCCGAACCGCCGAACACCACGCCGAGCGCGTCCACACCAGCCTGCTGGTCGCGCACGACGGCCTTCGCTGCGTTGATGCAGAAGGAGGGGTAGTCGTCCAGGGCGTTGTACACGGTGGGACCGTGGTCGACGACGTCGTGACCCGCGGCGCGCAGGTGGTCCTGGAGGGTGCGGCTGAGCTCGAGACCGGCGTGATCGGTGGCGATGTGGATGCGCATGGGGAAAGTCTAGGGTTCCGGACGCGCAGCTCGGGTCAGTCGAAGATCGGGTCAGCGGTGCGGCTGCGCTTGAGCTCGAAGAAGCCAGGGTAGGCGGCCGCGGCGACGACGCCGTCCCACAGGGCGAGGGCCTGGTCACCCTTCGGTGCGGGCGAGATGACCGGACCGAAGAAGGCGACGTCGTCGATCGCGATGACGGGCGTGCCGACGTCCTGGCCGACCCGCCCGATGCCGTCGAAGTGGCTCTCGCGCATGGGGCCGTCGTACGCGTCGGTCTTCGACGCTTCGGCGAGCGCCGCGGGGAGTCCGGTCTCCGCGAGGGCTTCGGCGATGACGGCGTCGACGTCCTCGGCGCGTCCTCCCGGGTGGATCCGGGTGCCCAGGGCGTCGTAGAGCGGCTTGACGACCTCCTGGCCGTGTTCCTGCGCCGCTGCGGCGACGAGCCGGGTGTACCGGAGCGCACGCGGGAAGAACGCGCGGTAGTCGTCGCTCACGTCCTGGTCCTCGTTGAGGACGGCCAGGCTCATGATGTGCCAAGTGACGTCGAGGTTGCGGGCCGCGGTGACCTCGTCGACCCAACGCGAGGTCATCCAGGCCCACGGGCAGGAGGGGTCGAACCAGAAGTCGACGCGGGTGGTCTCTGCAGCGGAAGTCGTCATGCCGCAACCCTACGCTCCACTCGCCCCGATCACTCCGGGACCGGACACACACCGGGTCTAGGCTGGTTGCTCGTGCCGGGGTCGTCACAAGCGACCACGTGCAGTCCACACGTCACGTGTCCATCAACACATCAGGGAGCAGCTGTGCCAGGAGAGAACCTCACCCGAGTCGAAGCCCAGGAGCGCAGGGCGCTCGTCGACACGTCGAGCTACGAGGTCGTGCTCGACCTCACGACCGGTCCTGAGGTGTTCCGCAGCACCACGACGGTCCACTTCGCGGGCGAACCCGGTTCCTCGACGTTCATCGACGCCATCACCCGCACGGTCCACTCCGTCATCCTGAACGGTGTCGAGCTCGACCCGGCGACGGTGTCCGACGGCATCCGCATCCAGCTCGACGGCCTCGCCGCCGAGAACGTGCTCGTCGTCGACGCGGACGCCGAGTACACCAACACGGGCGAGGGCCTCCACCGCTTCGTCGACCCGGTCGACGGCGAGGTCTACCTGTACAGCCAGTTCGAGGTCCCCGACTCGCGCCGGGTGTTCGCCGTCTTCGAGCAGCCTGACCTGAAGGCGACGTTCGCCTTCACCGTCACCGCCCCCGCGGCCTGGCAGGTCGTCAGCAACTCCCCGACGCCCGAGCCGGTCCCAGCACACGACGGCGCGGCGACCTGGACCTTCGCGCCGACGCAGCGCATCTCCTCGTACATCACCGCGATCGTCGCCGGCCCCTACGACGTGGTCCGCAGCGAGCTCACCTCGAGTGACGGCCGCACCATCCCGCTCGGCGTGTTCGCGCGGAAGAGCCTCGCCGAGTACCTCGACGCCGACTACATCTTCGAGAAGACGCGGCAGGGCTTCGCCTACTACGAAAAGAAGTTCGCTTACCCGTACCCGTTCGAGAAGTACGACCAGCTCTTCGTCCCCGAGTTCAACGCCGGCGCGATGGAGAACGCCGGTGCGGTGACGTTCACGGAGACCTACGTGTTCCGCTCGAAGGTGACCGACGCCATCAAGGAGCGTCGTGTCGTCACGATCCTGCACGAGCTCGCCCACATGTGGTTCGGCGACCTCGTCACGATGAAGTGGTGGAACGACCTGTGGCTGAACGAGTCGTTCGCCGAGTGGGCGTCGACGATCGCCACCGCCGAGGCCACCGAGTGGACCGAGGCCTGGACGACGTTCAACGCGATGGAGAAGACCTGGGCGTACCGCCAGGACCAGCTCCCCTCCACGCACCCCATCGTCGCGACGATCAACGATCTCGAGGACGTGCAGGTCAACTTCGACGGCATCACCTACGCGAAGGGCGGCTCGGTCCTGAAGCAGCTCGCGGCCTGGGTCGGGATCGAGGCGTTCTTCGCCGGTGTCGGCAACTACTTCCGGAAGCACGAGTTCGGGAACACGGTGCTCGACGACCTCCTGGTCGAACTGGAGGCGACGAGCGGTCGCGACCTCCGCGAGTGGTCGAAGCTCTGGCTCGAGACCTCCGGCGTCGGGACGCTCAGCCCCGAGTTCACGGTCGACGCCGACGGCGCGTTCACGGCGTTCGCGGTCCGTCAGACGGTTCCCGAGGAGTACGCCACCCTGCGGCCCCACCGCCTCGCGATCGGCCTCTACCGACTCCAGGACGGCAAGCTCGTCCGCACCGAGCGCGTCGAACTCGACGTCGACGGCTCCCTCACCGAGGTGCCCGAGCTCCTCGGCAAGACGCAGCCCGACCTCGTCCTGCTGAACGACGACGACCTCGCCTACGCGAAGATCCGTCTCGACGAGCGGTCCCTGGCGACGGCGATCGACCACCTCGCCTCGATCGAGGACCCGCTGGCCCGCTCGCTCGTGTGGGGCGCGGCGTGGGATGCGACGCGCGACGCCGAGTCCACCGCGTCCGACTACGTCGACCTCGTGCTCGGCAACATCGCGACCGAGACCGAGTCGACCACGCTTCGCACGACGCTCGGACAGCTCGGTCTCGCCGCGCGGAACTACGTGGCTCCCGAACGCCGCCTCGAGACCGTCGAGCGCGTCGGCGACGCCCTCTGGGCCCTCGCCCAGGACGCCGAGGCCGGATCGGACGCGCAGTTCCAGTTCGTGAAGTTCTTCGCGGCCCTCGCGTCGACGCCCGAGCACGGCGCGCACCTGAAGGCACTCCGCGACGGCACGGCCTCGCTCAAGGGGCTCGAGATCGACACCGATCTCCGTTGGGAGCTGCTCGAGGGCCTGGTGCTCCTGGGCCTCGCGGACGGCTCCGACATCGACGCGGCGTTGGCGGCGGACAACACGGCCAACGGCGCACAGGCGGCCGCCCGGGCGCGCGCGACCATCCCCACGAACGAGGGGAAGCGCGCCGCGTTCGACTCCGTGGTCGAGCAGGACGACCAGCCGAACGCCATCGTCCGGAACGTCGGGCTGGGGTTCGGCCACGTCATCGACCCCGCCGTTCTCGAGCCACTCGTGGAGCCCTACTTCGCCGCGTTGACGACGGTCTGGGAGTCGCGGAGCTACAAGATCGCCGAGTACATCGTCGAGGGCCTCTACCCTTCGGCGCTCGCCTCCACCGAGCTGCGGGACCGCACCCGTGCCTGGTTGGACGCCAACCCGGAGGTTCCGGCACTGCGTCGCATGCTCGTCGAAGCGCTCGCGGGTGTCGAACGGGCGCTCGCGGCGCAGGCACGGGACGCCGCGTGACGTCCGCCACCGGATAGCACCGCGGTACCAGACGCTTCACCCGAGAACCCCTCCACGGCACGACCCGCCGTGGAGGGGTTCTCCGTATCCTTGGAGGATGAGCGGCCCCGTGAACGATGTCCGGCCCACCGGGTCATCGTCGCGATGACCGATCCGGTGCAGCCGTCCGTCCACGACCGCTCTACGACAGAGGCCTCGCTGATGCTTCCCCGTCCACCGGGGGTCGTCCGGCGTTGGTGGTCGAGGCACCCCTGGACAGCCGACTCGCTGATCGCCGCCGGGTACCTCCTCGTCGCGCTCTCCGTCAGCACGGCGGAGTGGTTCGACGTGGACCTGGCGACCCAGCCGTCACGGATCGCCCTCGCGGTGGCCATCGTCGCCGTCACGACCCTCGCCGTCCTCCTGCGGCGCCGTCGGCCGCTCACGATGGCGCTGATCGTGATCGCGGTCGGACTCGTGTCGGTCGCGCAGACGGTGGCCGTCGACGCCTTCGCCGTGCCGGTCCTGCTGTACTCCGTGGCCGTCTACCGCGGGGTCGCCCACGGCTGGCGGGCGTTCGCGGCAGCGGCGGTCGTGGCGATCCTGGCTCCGTTCCTCCCATGGGCTGCGCCGCAATCGCCAGGCGAGCCGGAGCAGACGATCATCTCCGTCGTGCTCTTCGCCCTGTTCGGCCTCCTCGTCGGCATCAACGTCGGCAACCGGAAGCGCTACGTCCAGGCCCTCGTGGACCGCGCAGCCCAGCTCGCACGCGAGCGCGACCAGCAGGCCCAGCTCGCCGCCGTCGCCGAACGCACCCGCATCGCGCGGGAGATGCACGACATCGTCTCCCACAGTCTCACGGTGATCGTCGCCCTCTCGGAGGGCGCCCTCGCGACCAAGGACCCGACGGCGTCGCGAGCCGCCATGACCGCGGTCACCGACGCCGCGCGCACCTCACTGGTCGACATGCGACGCATGCTCGGCGTGCTCCGCGAGACCGGGAGCGCACCCCTCGCACCACAGCCTGACGCAGCTTCGATCCCCGCACTCGTGCAGACCTTCCGTGGGCTCGGACTCCCGGTCACCCTGACCGACTCCGGTCCGCCGACCGACGACCCCTCGATCCTGCTCGCCGTGCACCGCATCACACAGGAGGCGCTCACCAACGCCCTGCGGTATTCGGAGCGGCCGAAGCGGGTCGACGTCGTCATCACCTCGTACGACGACCGCATCGAGCTCATCGTCGAGAACGACGGCTCCATCCCCGACGCGCCCTCACTCGGCGCCGGGCAGGGCCTGCTCGGGCTGCGGGAGCGTGTCGCGTTCCAGGGAGGCTGCGTCACAGCCGGTGTGGTCGGCGATCGCCTGTGGCGCGTGCACGCCGTCCTCCCGAGAGATCCCGGTGCAGCACGATCCCGTCCGACCCCCGATCCACGAGGAACCACCCCATGACCGACCCCATCCGCATCCTGCTCGTCGACGACCAGCAGCTCATCCGTCTCGGCTTCGGCCTGGTCCTCGGCGCCGAGGACGACCTGAGCGTCATCGGCGAGGCGTCCAACGGTGCCGAGGCGATCGACCTCGCCGCCAGACTGCGACCCGACGTGATCCTGATGGACGTCCGCATGCCGGGCCTCGACGGGATCGAGGCGACCCGGCGGATCGTCGCGGCGCACCCCGACAGCCGCATCATCATCCTCACGACCTTCGACCTCGACGAGTACGCCTTCGGGGCGCTGCGGGCCGGCGCCAGCGGCTTCCTGCTGAAGGACGCCCTCCCCCACGAGCTGACGTCTGGGATCCGCGCCGTGCACGCCGGCGACGCCGCCGTGTCCACCCGGGTCACCAAACGCATGCTCGACCTCTTCGCGACAGCGCTCCCCGGCACTGCGGCCGACACGGCCGAGGGGTCGGCAGCCGGACTCGCCGACCTGACCCCGCGCGAGCACGACATCCTCGTCGCCATGGCGGAAGGACTCAGCAATGCGGAGATCGCGGCGCATTTCATCCTCTCCGAGTCGACCGTCAAGACCCACGTCGGGCGCGTCCTCATGAAGCTGCAATTGCGCGACCGCGTGCAGGCCGTCATCTTCGCCTACAAGCACGGGCTCGTCCGTCCATGACCGTCCGTCCGCTCGACGTGCGGCTCCCGTCCGGCCCGCTCACACGATTCACTCCAGCACGCTGAGTACACTGATCCGGATATGAACTGGGATGAACTCTGGCCGGACGTGACCGCCTTCCTCTGGACGGCGGGTTGGAAGATCATCGGCGTGGTGGTCGTGATCGGGTTGGCCTTCGCCGCCGCCTGGGTGTTGCGCTTCGTGATCCGGCGGGTCGTCGGACGCATCGTCAGCGGGGTCAAGAAGAGCGCCGACGTCACCGACACGCAGTCCCTGCTCGCCTCGCCGCTCGCGGCGGTCAGACTCGTGCAGCGCACCCGGACGCTGGGCACCGTCCTCAGCAACATCGTGAACGTGACGATCGTCATCGTCGCCGCCATCCTCGTGGTGAACGTGATCGATTCGAGCATCATCGGATCCTTCGCGCTCCTCACCGCCGCGGTGGGCGCCGGTCTCGGTTTCGGGGCACAGAACATCGTCAAGGACATCCTCAACGGGCTGTTCATGGTGGTCGAGGACCAGCTCGGGGTCGGTGACGTCGTCGACCTCGGACCGGCGACCGGCGTCGTCGAGACGGTGGGTATCCGGATCACCCAGGTGCGCGACGTCAACGGAACACTCTGGTTCGTCCGCAACGGCGAGATCCTCCGCGTCGGTAACATGTCGCAGGGCTGGTCACGGGTCATCATCGACCTGGCGATCCCCTACGACGCCGACGTCGAAGCCGTTCAGGAGCGCATGCTCACCACCGCGAACGACCTCGCCCACGACCCGAAGTGGCGTTCCCGCATCCTCGAGAAGCCTGAGCTGTGGGGCCTCGAGTCAGTCTCGGCCGACGCCCTCGTCATCCGTCTCGTCGTCAAGACGCGCACGAGCTCCAAGGACGACGTCGCCCGCGAACTCCGGATGCGACTGAAGCGCGCCGTCGACGAGATGGGCGTCAAGCTGCCGGCCCTGAACAGCATCGTCCTCTCCGGTTTCGAAGGCGCCGCGAGCGTCACCGGCTCGCGGCCACCGCGGACCCACCCGACCACGGTCGTCCCACCCAGGGCGCCCAAGACCAAGCGACCTCCGAGAGCGGAACGATGACCGACCAGCAACCGCCCGGGATGTCCTTCTACGAGCAGGTCGGCGGTCGCCCGACGTTCCAGCGACTCGTCGACGAGTTCTACCGCGGTGTCGCCGGCGACCCGGTCCTCAAACCGATGTACCCGGAAGAGGACCTCGGCCCGGCGGCCGACCGACTCATGCTGTTCCTCGAGCAGTACTGGGGCGGCCCGGGGACGTACAGTGCGGAACGCGGGCACCCACGGCTGCGGCTCAGGCACCAGCCCTTCCACGTGAACCCCGACGCCCGGGACCGCTGGTTACTCCACATGCGCAGCGCCGTCGACAGCCTCGACCTGGCTCCGGTCCACGAGGCGACCCTCTGGGACTACCTCGAGCGTGCAGCCCACGCGATGGTGAACACCTTCGACGACGATCCGGGGGCACCGCGCCGCAGCCTCCTCTGATTCCGACGCCGACACCACGCGTTCCGACACGGCGGCCGTAGGATCGGACGCACGTCCGTGCCGAAGGAGTCACCAGATGTCCGCAACCGCCCCGCCCTCCCCGTCCGCCGATCGAACCGAGGCCGATGCGATCGTCATCGGGAGCGGGCTGGCCGGCCTCGTCGCCACCGCCGAACTCGTCGCCGCGGGGAAGCGGGTCATCCTGGTGGAACAGGAGCCGGAGTCGAACCTCGGTGGACAGGCGCACTGGTCCTTCGGCGGCCTCTTCCTCATCGACTCCCCCGAGCAGCGCCACCTCGGGGTGCGGGACTCGCTCGAGTTGGCGACACAGGACTGGTTCGGTGCTGCCGCGTTCGATCGGCCGGAGGACCACTGGCCGAAGCGTTGGGCGGAGGCCTACCTCGACTTCGCCGCGGGCGAGAAGCGCGCCTGGCTGCACGAGCAGGGCATGCGGTTCTTCCCCGTCGTGGGCTGGGCGGAACGCGGCGGCTACGGCGCCATCGGACACGGCAACTCCGTCCCACGGTTCCACATCACCTGGGGCACCGGCCCCGGCGTCGTGGAGCCCTTCGTCCGCCGCGTGAACCAGGGTGTCGCCGACGGCTCGGTGTCTCCGCACTTCCGGCACCGCGTCGACGAGCTCCTCACCGAGGACGGCGCGGTCGTCGGCGTCCGAGGGTCCGTCCTCGCCCCGTCGGCCCCGATGCGGGGCGAGAGCAGCTCACGCGACGTGGTCGGCGAGTTCACCTGCCGCGCACCGGCGGTACTCGTGGCGAGCGGTGGTATCGGCGGCAACCACGACCTCGTCCGCGAGCACTGGCCCGCCCGTCTCGGCCAGCCGCCGACGACGATGCTGTCCGGGGTCCCCGCACACGTCGACGGTCGCATGCTGGGCATCAGCGAACGCGCGGGCGGCCGCCTCATCAACCGCGACCGGATGTGGCACTACGTCGAGGGCATCACCAATTGGGACCCGATCTGGCCGCAGCACGGCATCCGGATCCTGCCCGGGCCGTCGTCGCTCTGGTTCGACGCGACCGGTCACCGTCTCCCGGTACCGCTCTTCCCCGGGTTCGACACGCTCGGCACCCTGGAGCACCTGCGCGCCACCGGCCACGATCACAGCTGGTTCGTCCTCACCCAGCGGATCATCGAGAAGGAGTTCGCGCTGTCGGGGAGCGAGCAGAACCCCGACCTGACCGGCAAGGACCTCGGCCTGCTCGCGAAGCGCATCGGCCCAGGTGCCCCCGGCCCGGTCGAAGCGTTCAAGGAACACGGTGTGGACTTCATCGTCGCCGACACGATCACGGAACTCGTGGCGGGGATGCAGGCGTCCACCCCCGAGACGGCGATCGACGGCCGCAACATCATCGCGGAGGTCGAGGCGCGCGACCGTGAAATGGACAACCCGTTCACGAAGGATCTGCAGATCACCGCCCTCCGCGGCGCGCGCGCCTACCGAGGCGACAAGCTCATCCGCGTCGCGGCACCGCACCGATTGCTCGACCCGAAAGCCGGCCCGCTCATCGCGGTCAAGCTGCACGTGCTGACCCGCAAGAGCCTCGGCGGGCTGGAGACCGACCTCTCGAGCCGCGTCCTCGGCGCCGACGGGAACCCGGTGCCCGGCCTCTTCGCGGCGGGAGAGGCTGCCGGGTTCGGCGGAGGAGGCGT
This sequence comes from Plantibacter sp. LMC-P-059a, assembly GCF_030209505.1. Lineage (NCBI taxonomy): Bacteria > Bacillati > Actinomycetota > Actinomycetes > Micrococcales > Microbacteriaceae > Plantibacter > Plantibacter sp. LMC-P-059a. The sequence continues at coordinate 259,147 of NZ_JARVRZ010000001.1, forward strand.
CCACGGCTACCGCGCGCTCGAGGGGACCTTCCTCGGCGGCTGCCTATTCACCGGGCGTGTGGCCGGCCGCGCGATGGCCGGCGTCTGAGCGTCAGGAAACGGCGTTGGCCAGCACGTGACCACGCCGGGTGCTCAGTCGCACCCACCCACCGGAACGGAACACCGTCGCTCGCTCCGGTTCCGCGATGAACCCGAGCCCCACCGCCGCGAACGCCGCCCCGGTCGGAAGACCGAAGCCGTCGCCGAGTGGCCTCGACCACACCTGCGACCGCACCTTCTGGACGATCTGGTCCCCGACAGCCGTCGGAAGCGCCTCGGCGATCTCCGTGGCGCCCGTCCTGGCGACGAGTTCGAGCTCGATCGTGTCCACGTCGCCGACGCGTTCCCAGCCGCCGCGCGGCGGCGCCTGGCCGACCCACGGGGCCGTCCTGGTCGACGGCGGGAGCTCGAGCGACGCCGACGCTGATCCGTCGGGTCGTCCGGTCGTCGAGCCGCCGAGTGTGCGCACGATCCGGTCGATGAGTTCGCGCGGGGTCGCCAGGACGTCGGCCGAGGCGGCGTGGGCGAGGGCGAAGGTGCGCATGCCGATGATCGTCGGGCTGCGATCGAGCAGACCCTGCGGGTGCAGCACCGGGGCGGAGACCGCCAGGACGTGGCCGGCGGCGAGGAGCCGGACTCCGGAATCGTCGATCCGGCTGGCTCGCGCGAGGAAGGTGCGGAGGTCGGCGAGCGAGTCGGCGTCGAGGAGGTGCAGGGTGGTGGACATCTCCTCTCAATGTACGCCACCGCCGCGTCGGCTCCGGGACATCGGGAGCCCGCCGTGGATAGACTCGGCGGGTCGGATCGGGCGTCGCTGTGGTGCGCCGGTCCCCGACGGAAAGGCGTGTCCCCGTGAAGGAACCGATCGAATCCCTACTCACCGCGCTCGACCTGAGCGCGCCCGGCGTCCGCACCGATGAGGACATCTTCACCGGACCATCGCAGTGGATGCCGCAGGGGCGGGTGTTCGGGGGCCAGGTCCTCGCGCAGTCCGTCGTGGCCGCGACGCGGACCGTCGACGCGGAGCGCATCATCCACTCGATGCACGGGTACTTCCTGCGTCCTGGCGACGTCGACCAGCCGATCACCTTCGCCGTCGACCGCATCCACGACGGCCGGTCGTTCGCGACGCGGCGCACCCAGGCCTACCAGAACGGCGTACCGATCCTCTCGATGATCGCCTCCTTCCAGACGCAGGACGACGGCCCAGAACACCAGATCAACCTCCCGGAGGGCCTTCCCGATCCGGAGACGCTGCCGTCCGCCGCCGAGATCCTCCACGGGATCGACCACCCGGCGGCCGAGGCCTGGGCCACCGGGCGACCGTTCGACCTCAGACACGTCGGCTCCCCCGTGTACCTCCGGGTGGACGGCGAACGCACGGCCCAGCAGGCGGTCTGGTTCAAGACCATCGGCGAGCTGCCCGACGACCCGGCGCTCCACCGCGCGGCACTGGCCTACGCGAGCGACTACACGATCCTCGAACCGGTGATGCGACGCCATGGTGTCCCATGGGCCACCCCCGGCATCAAGATCGCCAGCCTCGACCACGCCATGTGGTGGCACCGGCCGGCCCGGGTGGACGAGTGGCTCGTCTACCTGCAGGACTCCCCCAGCGCGACCGGTGGCCGCGGGCTGTCACTCGGCCGCATCTACGACCGGGCCGGGTCGCTCGTGGCGAGCGTGGCTCAGGAAGGCATGGTCCGCTTCCCGACACCCCGCTGATCCGGTGTCATGACGAGATGCCGCGCTCAGCGACGCGAGAACTCGATCGGGTCCTCGATGAACGGTTCCCACACGGCGCGCTCCGCATCTGAGATCCGTCGAGGCTTCATGGTCTTCGCATCGACCATGACGACCGTCGTCGCGGCGCGCGCGTAGAGCGTCTGCGGCTCGGTACCGCGCGGAGAGTAGACCTCGTAGGCGACCTGCAGGCTGGCTCCCCCGATCTTGCCCATCCAGAGCTGGACGTCGAGCGGATCGCGCTGATACGGGATCGGGGCCAGGTATTCGATCTCCTGATGGGCGACGAGCGTGATCGTCTCCGCGTCGAGGCTGGCGTCGATCACCGCCGTCGGCGGCGCCTCCTCCGATGAGAGCGTCGGGATCCAGAACACCCTCACGCGCGCCTCTTCGAGGAGCTTCAGCATGGACGCGTTGTTCACGTGGTTGAAGGCGTCGAGGTCGCCCCATCGCAACGGGATCGGCACGTGGAGTCTGGTCATCGGTGAACCTTCCCTGCTCAGGCTGGTGGGAGACGGACGAGTGACGGCCCATCAGCCGGAGCCGATGGGCCGTCCTCGTCACACTCAGTCGCGGGTGAGCTTCCGGTACGCGGAGCGGTGAGGCTTCGCGGCGTCCGGGCCCAGGCGCTTGATCTTGTCCTCTTCGTAGGACTCGAAGTTGCCCTCGAACCAGTGCCAGTTCGACGGGTTCTCCTCGGTGCCCTCGTAGGAGAGGATGTGGGTCGCGATGCGGTCGAGGAACCACCGGTCGTGCGTGATGACCACGGCACAACCCGGGAACTCGAGGAGCGCGTTCTCGAGGCTCGACAGCGTTTCGACGTCGAGGTCGTTGGTCGGTTCGTCGAGCAGCAGGAGGTTTCCACCCTGCTTGAGCGTCAGCGCGAGGTTGAGGCGGTTGCGCTCACCACCGGACAGGACGCCGGCCTTCTTCTGCTGGTCTGGGCCCTTGAAGCCGAAGGTCGACACGTAGGCGCGCGACGGGATCTCCTGGTTGCCGACCTGGATGTAGTCGAGTCCTTCGGACACGACCTCCCAGAGCGTCTTGTTGGGATCGATACCCCCGCGGGACTGGTCGACGTAGGAGAGCTTCACGGTCTCGCCGACCTTGAGCTCGCCGGCGTCGAGCGGCTCGATACCGACGATGGTCTTGAACAGCGTGGTCTTACCGACACCGTTGGGGCCGATGATGCCGACGATACCGTTGCGCGGCAGGCTGAACGACAGGTCGTCGATGAGGACGCGTCCGTCGAAGCCCTTCTGCAGCTTCTTGGCTTCGAGGACCGTCGAGCCGAGGCGCGGGCCGGCGGGGATCTGGATCTCTTCGAAGTCGAGCTTCCTGGTGCGCTCCGCCTCAGACGCCATCTCTTCATACCGGGCCAGACGAGCCTTGGACTTCACCTGGCGGCCCTTGGCGTTGCTGCGGACCCACTCGAGTTCGCTCGCGAGGCGCTTGGCGAGCTTGGCGTCCTTCTTCCCCTGGACGTTGAGGCGCTCGCCCTTCTTCTCGAGGTAGGTCGAGTAGTTGCCCTCGTAGGGGTAGAGACGGCCGCGGTCGATCTCGCAGATCCATTCCGCGACGTGGTCGAGGAAGTACCGGTCGTGGGTGACGGCGAGCACGGCGCCTGCGTACTGGGCCAGGTGCTGCTCGAGCCAGAGCACGCTCTCCGCGTCGAGGTGGTTGGTCGGTTCGTCGAGCAGCAGGAGGTCGGGCTTCTGCAGGAGGAGCTTGCAGAGCGCGACGCGACGCTTCTCACCACCGGAGAGGTGGGCGACGGTGGCGTCGGAGGGTGGGCAGCGCAGGGCGTCCATCGCCTGCTCCAACTGGGAGTCGAGATCCCAAGCGTCTGCGGCGTCAATCGCCTCCTGCAGCACGCCCATCTCGGCGAGCAGGGCGTCGAAGTCGGCGTCGGGCTCCGCCATCGCCAGGGAGATCTCGTTGAAGCGGTCGATCTTGCCCTTGATCTCGCCGACGCCCTCCTGGACGTTCTCGAGCACCGTCTTGTCCTCGTCGAGCTCCGGCTCCTGCATGAGGATGCCGACGCTGAAGCCCGGCGTGAGCTTCGCCTCGCCGTTCGAGGGGGTGTCGATTCCCGCCATGATCTTCAGGATCGTGGACTTACCGGCACCGTTCGGGCCGACGACGCCGATCTTCGCTCCGGGCAGGAACGCCATCGTCACGTCGTCGAGGATGAGCTTGTCGCCGACCGCCTTGCGGGCGCGGACCATCGAGTAAATGTATTCAGCCATGTCGCCGTCCAGTCTACGGGCGCACCCTCCGTTTGCGCTGCACGACGACGCCCAGGCGCCCCCGCTATGCCGTCGGCGCGGCCTCGCTATCCGGTACGGGCACCGGCAGAAAGGTGCCCACTTCTGTCGACCTTGAAGAAACTCCCTGCAGCATCCGAGTTCAAGTACGACGCTGATTTCCAAGGCCACATCACCGCCAAGATTGACGGCGAAGACGTCGACCTCGCGGCCGGCGTGCACCGCGACCTCAAGCGCGACTTCAAGCGGCGAGGACCTCGGCGCACAGGTTCTCAATTCGCCGACAGCCGCGATCTGCGCGGGCGGCGGGCGGTGCTTCGATGAAGGACATGCCCGCAAGGACGTCCGTGGCATGCGCAGCCGCCGTCCTCGCGAAGGACTCCACGTTACTCCGAACGGCGCTGCGGCCGCCCGTGTAATTGCCAACGCACGCCTGACCGCAGTTCGTGGCTCAGGGTTATATGGAGAATCTTCTCGACACCCCTGCAGGCACTTGAACCGCCGACGGCGAGGTCCGAGGCTTCCGCGTGTTTTAGGCGAAGCGCCTTGCCGCAGACGAGATCGCCGCCCTCGACCAGGATGGGTTCGCCCCGGCCATGCGAGCCCGCACCGTCCCCCGCGGCGCAAGTTTCGGCGCGTCGGACGTCGAGGCTGGCTTCGCGCTCCGATGGCTCAGGAGCGTGGACCCGGCTGTCGTCGCGGAACGCTCGCTCATGTCGACAGTCGTCGGCGTCCCGCCGCTCCCTCTCTCTGTCGACGGTGAATAACGGCACCATTGCCTTCGTCGAGCACAGTGGCACGACCCGCTCACTGACGAGCAAGTGAGTGACGGGCCGTGCTTTCGTAGTGATGGGTACGCCCCTTGTCTCGCCCTCCACGAGCATCGTCGACACTCTCCTGTTGCGGCTGCGGCGGAAAGTGCGCCGCCCGAAACCTCTACGCCGCAGCATGCCCGGCCTCCTGCATCGCGGTCTGAATGCACCCCGCGGACTCGGTGACTGACAACCTAGGTCGCGAACTATTTCCATGAAGACACTAAACGAGTCGACAACTTCAATACCGCGACGACCAGGTCCGCGAGATAGTCGAGTCCGGCCCGTCTCAGACTCGGCCGACCAGCTGTCCGCCCGGGGGCTTGCGGGCGTCTGAGTCGATTCACTGCGAAGCTCGGCGTCTCTCCTGACAAGGTGTTTCGCCGATTTCACGCAGATTTACGTGCGACAACCGTCGGTGTTTGAGAGCTCGACGGCGTCGCGCCAATGGGGTGCCACGGCGTGGATTCGGCCCGCGAACCTAAGCCCCACCCGACGCGAGCTGTGGGCTAGGAATTACCAGGGCTTTCGTATATCCGCAGGTGGAGACCAAGGCATGGTGGCGCAGAGGCGCCAAGCAACGCTGCCTACTAGCTGGAGTATCCGCCGAATCCATGTGCGCAGCCATGACGCGCGCCTCAGGCAAGCTCGAGAGCCCATAGTCGAGTGCACTTGATTCGCATCCGAGTGCTCAAGTTAGCACTCTGCATGAGTGATCCAGGTGTGCATCACACGGGTCGCGACGTTAATGCAGAGGCTCAGTCCGGCTGAACTGGCAAGTCCGGGAAGTGGTCCAGATCGGCTCGTTCAGCATTCCTGGATCGAAGTCTCTGGACGACAGATCGACCACGCAGAACCGCATCCTCGGCGGCGTCTATGTCAGGCAGCACCAGCAATGCCGCCACATCACGCCCCAGCTCAGTGAGAACAAAAAGCGGTACTTTCGACCAATCTCTGCGAATACGCTTGATTAAACCCTTTTCCATGAGTCGGGTGGGCCTTGACACGAACTTAATACCCGGACCGAGGCTTGATTCCTGGAATTCCAAGTGATCTTCAGCAAGCCCGATCAGCTCGTCTACTTCGTCTTCATCCAGTGCCTCGAGTGCCGAAACTGCCATCTCCCGCCGCTGCCCATTGGGTACCTGCAACGGGTCCCACTTCTTCTTCGGCGTTGCAGATCGGGCCGCGTCACCACTGCTGACGGGTGTAAAGGCGACATTCAACTCGGGTGAACTCAGGGTTGCCAAACCCAGCGCGCTAGATTCGTTCACCTCGCCGGGAGCAATTCCCTTCTGTAGGAGCGATTGGAGCACCCGATCCTGAAGGGTATTGACCATTTGCTTCGTACCCTCGGACTTTTCCTCAATACTGGCTAATGCCGCCATAGTTGCGCCATGAAGTTCTTGCGCACGGACACGCTGCGTGGCGCCGGATGTCTCCTGGATAACGAATACTAAAAGCTGAGCGATGAACGCCAGGATAGCTAGAGAGAGCGCGACGACGGAGAGGATATCCGCATCCTTTGTTGCGACCACCACGATGACCGTGGCAAGCGCTACCAACATTAGAAGGGTGGCAATCATCGCCACGATCTTCCAAGGGACAGTCAAGTTTGAATCGGATCCGGAGGAAGAGCGCATGGCCTTGATGATATCGGCCTCGGTCGATCAATGTCCCTACTCGACGGCAACCACCGAGAGTATTTTGGTCACTGACTTCAGCGCCATAGGTGCAGCGCTCCAGTGCTCCGCGAGAGGGCTGACTGCGCAAGAGGAGATCCGGAGGCGACGACGAGCCTGGCGTGGTCATCTCGCGAAGTCCGCCAACTAGTCCCGAATTGCAGTGCCCGCTGATGCGCAGGGCAAAACTACGACTGTCTAAATCGGTAGCTGACGCAGGAATCCCCTCCCCTCCGTTGCCGACCGCCGGTCAGGCTTGCCTAGCCAATCACCAGGCTCGGCCATGACTCGATGTGGTCGGAGGACGGTCGCCAGTGTCTCTCTGGGCACCTTCGCAGTCGCTACAGCTCGGTCTAGATGCATCGGATTGTATTCCGCTATGCCGACGTTCAGCCGCCGGGCGGACCCTCCGTTTGTGCTGCACGACGACGCCCGCGGCGACGGCCGCCGCCGCGATCGCGCAACTCGTCGTCACCTCGAGGAGCCGGGCGGGTCCGCCTAAGAACATCGACACCAGCAGCGCGACAAGCGCGACGATTACCACGACCGTGAGCCACGGGTGTCCCCATGCGGATCCCGCCGACGCGGTCGCTGCTCTCCGACGCCGAGATCTGATCGAACCGTCGGCTGCGCAGTTGGTCCACGGCGATCACGATCCACACGAAGATCGCGATCGCGCCGGTGGAGTCGACGAGGAACGTGAAGACCTCGTCCGGTGTGAGGTAGTTCAACGGGACGCGCACGAGCCCGATGACGGCCGAGCACAGGATCGCTACCGCCGGTGTGCCGCGTCGCGTCCTCGCGCGGACCGCTCGCGGGGCCTCCCCGCGGCCGCCGAGTGAGAACAGCATGCGCGACGCCGTGTACAGCGAGGCGTTGAGCGTCGACAGCAGAGCCGTGAAGACGATGATGTCCATCGCCACCCCGGCACCGGGGATCCCGACTGCGTGCAGCATGGTGACGAAGGGACTGATTCCCGGCGCGATCTCCGTCCACGGCACCACGATGAGGACGACCAGGATCGAGCCAATGTAGAACAGCAGGATCCGCCAGACGACCGAGTTCGCCGCTCGCCGGACGGCACCCTTCGGGTCCACCGATTCTCCCGCCGCGATCGTGGCGACCTCGGCACCGAACATCGAGAAGATGATCGGTAGCAGCGCCGCCAGGACGCCGCCGACACCCAACGGCAGGAAGCCCCCGTCGGTCGGAGTGAGGTTGGCGACGGTCGCCGTCTCGGCCGGGATGACGCCGACGATGATGAGCAAGCCGAGCGCGATGAACAGGATCACGGCCGTGATCTTGATCGACGAGAACCAGAACTCGAACTCTCCGAACGACTTCACCTAGACGAGGTTGGCGGCGAGGAACGCGACGGTGATCATGAGCGCCGGGATCCACTGCGGGAGACCGGGCACCCACTAGCTGACGATCTGCACCGCGGCCGTCGCCTCGATGCCGACGACCACAACCCAGAACCACCAGTAGAGCCATCCGATCGCGAGACCGGCCCATGGACCGATGAATCGCGAGGCGTAGGCGGAGAACGACCCGGTCTCGGGCGACGCGGAGGCCATCTCCCCCAGCATGCGCATGACGAGCACCACGACCACGCCGGCCAGGGCGTACGCGAGGATCACGCCGGGCCCTGCTGTGAGGATCGCCGTGCTCGACGCAACGAGGAGCCCGGCGCCGATCATGCCGCCGAGGGCGATCAGCGCCAGATGCCGAGCCTGGAGCGCGTGCGCTAGCGCCGTCGCCGCCACGTCCAGACATTCGTCGGCCAGGAAGACGGCCTCGGCGGCAGGTTCCCCACCAGGTGATGGGTTGGCGGTCATGCAAGCCCTCGATTCCGGATCGAGCCGCCCGGGAGGTGGCGATATCTGAAATGTCAGGTTATGGAATGCCCACCGCTTACATCAGCTCGGAAGCGGACGGCGGCTCTACCAGTCAATCGGACGCGTGGCGCCGATGAGGCACCGGCCGGTGTCGAGCAGCGGGACCACGGAGGAGTGATACCCCGTCGCCGGCCCGTTCTGCCCAAGGATGCACTGTCCCTGCCACCGGATGGAGAACTGGATCGAGTCCGCCGGCTCACCGATGCTCGTGGTGTCGGAGGAGACCTCCATCTCCGCCTTCGGGAACCCTGCCGCCACGAGCCCGTCGATGATGGCCTGGCCTCCGGCAGCCGGATTCGCCGCCAGGGTTTCCGCGTTCACCGTGTCGAAGAAGGGCAGGTTGTCGGCGGCGGTACCCCCCGGCTGCAGCACGGGTGCCGCTGCCGGCGTCTCGGTGGGCGTCGGCGCCTGGGTCGCCGTGGGCGTCGGGACTGGCGCAGGCTGCGCGCAGCCGGTCAGGCCGAGACCGAGGGCACCGAGCACCACGACCACGCCGAGTCCGACCGACGACGAGCGACGACGGACCGGGCTGACGACGGAGGCGGGGCGATCGCGAGGGCTCTTCTGCACGTCGAGCAGTCTACGCGGCGCGTCAGAACGGCGTGTCCTGGGGCGGTGCCGGCGCCCACTCCGCCGCCGCGCCGGCCGACGCCGGTCCTGCCGGAGAGCCCGCCGTGCTCGTCTCGCGCGCGCCGGACGACTCCGATGCGGCCCTCGGCTGCCAGGAGATGTCGGAGCCGAGGTGATCGGCTTCGATGTCGACCGAGGTCCCGCGTCGTTCACCCTGCTCCCAGTCGCGGATCCGCAGCCTCCCCAGCACGATGACGCGCTGGCCCTTCACCAGCGACTCGGTGGCCGCGGTCGCCAGGCCTCGGAAGGCGCTCACCGTGTACCAGTTCGTCTCCTGCGCGACCCACGTGCCCTGCTTCTGGTCGTAGCGACGCTGCTGGCACGCGAGACGGAAGCTCGTGATATCCAGCCCGGAGGCGGTTCGGTGGTGCTTCGGTTCCGTCGCGACGTGTCCGCAGACGGTGATCTGGTCATTCATCTGTTCCTCTCAGCTCGGTGTCTCGATCCATGCGGCGGACCGGCCGTGCGTCCGGGGCGGGTCCGTGCCGTTCACCGCCCCGGACGCACCGTCAGCCTCTCCGATCACGAGCGCCCACCGGTCGGCCAACCGCAGCTCGTCGACGTCCACAACCCCCGGCGCACCTGTGGAGGACGCTCGCACGATTCCGCCGAGCCCGATGTCGGTGGTCGGTCATACGCTGAGCCATACCAGCCGGCACTCGCCGGGAGGCCGCGCCGATCGATACACGAGGAGTCCCCATGCCCAACGCGCTGAGCATCCGTCCCGGGTACTGGCGCGTGACGAGCGCCGACGGCCGCGTCCTCGGCAACATCGAGGCCGTCGGTGCCGAGGGCGGGGCCGAGTACCGCGCCAGTCGGTTCCGCCCTGCCGCACTCGCCTACGCCCCGCTCGGTAGTTTCACCGATCTGGCGGTCGCGATCGACGCGTTCCGCAGCTGATCCCGGGCGCCAGGGCGGATCCCGTCGCCTGCGGGGCGTCGTCCGCGTTCACGCCCGAACGAGGGGTAACGTTCGGCGCATGCAATGGTGGAATGATCTCGTCGAGTGGGTGACCTCTTCGGAGGTCCGCCCCATGCTGTTCGCTGCGGCCCTCTTCATCGTGGCCGTCGTGGTGTCCTCCCTCGTCGCCGCCGGCGCCAGTCGTCGTGCGCTCCGTGGCATCGTCGATCAGCGCGATCGCGAGCAGAAGCAGGCGGCGATCATGGCGCTCGTCGACGCAGCCACCGAGGCGAGCGTCTGGAACTCGCTCACCCCGCAGGAGCAAGTGCTCAGCGATCGCGCGGTCGCGCAGACCGACACCCTCGTCCGGCTCAGCCCGGTCAAGGGCGCGGCGGTCGCCGCCGACTGGGCGAACCATCAGCTGCACGAGATGAAACGCAACTCCGCGACCTACGGGTACGAGCTCGACCCCGTGGTCGAGGAGTTCCGCGACCGTCTCGTCGAGTGGTCGAAGAAGCCTGCGCGGGCGCGGAAGGACTTCGAGGCGGACCTCCGTCGTTGGCGCGCCGAGTCGGCAGGGTCGGAGCAGGCCCTCATCGCCGAGCAGGAGTCCTGGGTCGCCAAGCAGCACCACGAGCAGTACGCCGAGGTGAAGCCGGCGGCCACCACAGGATCCCGGCCCGGGGACATCACCCGCTCCACCGGCGGCACCATCAACACCAGCACCACCCAGCGCATCATCGACGACGTCAAGGTCCTCGAGGCCGAGCGCAAGCCGTCCAGCGTCAGCTGACGACTCGACGACACGCGAGAACGGCGGCCCGATCATCCGATCGGGCCGCCGTCTTCATCTCAGGAGAACCGGCTCAGTGCCACCAGCTGTCGAACTTGCTCACCGGGAGCTGGCGCTTGTGCTCGGTGGTCGCGTAGCGAGCCTCGATCGCTTCCGCGGCCGCAGCATCGATGTCGTGTCCCTCGAGGAAGTCGTCGATCTGCTGGTAGCTGAGGCCCAGGTTGTCCTCGTCGGTCTGTCCGGGCGTGCCGTCGAGCAGATCGGCCGTCGGAGCCTTCAGGTAGAGCCGCTCCGGGGCGTCCAGCGACTCCAGGAGCGCCCGCCCCTGGCGCTTCGACAACCCGCTCAGCGGTAGGACGTCGGCACCGCCGTCACCGAACTTGGTGAAGAAGCCCGTGACCGCCTCCGCCGCGTGATCCGTACCGACGACCAGGAGGCCCTGCTGTCCGGCGATCGCGTACTGCGCGACCATCCGAGCGCGCGCCTTCGCATTCCCCTTCACGAAATCACTGAGCGGCTGACCGGTCGCGTCCGCGAACTCAGCTTCGAATCCATCGACCGCCCGTTGGATGTTGAACACGATCGACTCGTCCGGGCGGATGAACGACAGCGCCAGCTGGGCGTCCTCCTCGTCGTGCTGCACGGCGTAGGGCAGCCGTACGGCGACGAACCGCGCTTCGCCACCCTCTGCCCGGACCTCCTCGGCCGCGAGCTGGCACAACCTCCCGGCGAGCGAGGAGTCCTGCCCGCCGCTGATCCCGAGGACGAACCCCTTCGTGTGCGTGGCCTGCAGGTAGGACTTCAGGAAGTCGATCCGCGAACGGATCTCCGCCGCCGGGTCGATCGTGGGGCTGACATGGAGTTCCGCAATGATGCGGGCCTGGATCTCGCGCATGCGACCAGGCTACCCGCTCTACACGGACCGGCACGGAACTCCGAGGCAGCCGCAACACGCTGGAAACACTCGCCAGCAGACAGGACGACGGTCAGGCCCACCCGAGCTCGTGCAGGCGTTCATCGTCGATGCCGTAGAAGTGGGCGATCTCGTGGACGAGGGTGGTGTGGATCTCGTCGGCGAGTTCGTCGAGCGACTCGCACGCCGCCAGATGGGGCTCGCGGTAGACGATGATCCGATCCGGCATCTCACCGAAGCCGTAGCGGTCTCGTTCTGTCAGGGCCACACCGTCGTAGAGGCCCAGCGTGTCGAGCGTGCCGTTCTCGGGGCGATCCTCGACCACGAAGACGACGTTGTCGAGCCCGTCCACCATCTCATCGGGCAACCGGTCGAGTTCCTCGACGACCAGCGCCTCGAACGCCTCGGTGTCCAACTCCAGCATGCCTGTGCTCCCCGGATACGACAGAAGCCGGAGGAGTCCTCCGGCTTCTGTACGACATGGGGTGAGTAACGGGGCTTGAACCCGCGACCTCCTGGACCACAACCAGGCGCTCTGCCAACTGAGCTATACCCACCATGCGACCTGCTCCGCGGAGACCGCGTCACAAGCGACTGGACGAGTCTATTACATGTTCGGGGAGTATCGTGACACGACCGCCTCCGAAACCTGCTTCGCATCGTCCGAGCTCGGGCCGGGCAGGTCGACGAACAGCGCACCGCGGTAGTACGCGAGCTCGCGGACCGACTCCAGGATGTCTGCCAGGGCACGGTGACCACCGTGCTTGGACGGAGCGTTGAAGTACACCCGCGGGTACCAACGGCGGGCGAGCTCCTTGATGGAGGAGACGTCGACGTTGCGGTAGTGCAGGTGCGCGTCGAGACGCGGCATGTAGCGGGCGAGGAACGCGCGGTCCGTCCCGATGGTGTTGCCGGCCAAGGGCGCCTTCGACTCGTCGGGCACGAACCGCTGGATGTACTCGATCACCTGGAACTCCGCGTCGGCGACACTCACGCCGTTCGGGATCTCTTCGAGGAGCCCCGAGGTCTGGTGCATGTTCGTGACGAACTCGCCCATGTTGTCGAGAGCCGACTGGTCGGGCTTGATGACGACCGAGTAGCCCGGATCGAGGATGTTCAACTCGAAGTCGGTGATCACGACGGCGATCTCGACGAGTTCGTCGACCTCCAGCTCGAGTCCGGTCATCTCGCAGTCGATCCAGACCAGTCGGTCCCCAGCTGTGCTCATGGGTCGAGTCTACTCAGCACCACCGACGCGGCCGCTTCCGTAGACTCGAGCGGTGATCATCGCCGTCTCCGTCCTCCTGCTCATCAACGGTGTCTACAACGTCGTCGTCTGGCCGCGCTTCCTCAAACGGATCGTCGCCGACCCGCGCGCACGGGACGCACAGGGCCGCGCCACCACCTTCCTCCGCGTGCACGTCATCCTCATCAGCATCGCCCTCGTCCTCGCCGCCCTGTCGCTCGTGGCCGGCGTCCTCGGCATCGTCGTCGGCTGACGTCCCGCCGGCGTCACTCCGTCCTGCCCTGAGCGGAACGCCGCTCACACGGCGGAGGTGCGGAGACGGCTCCGGGTCGTGAGGATCCGCGGCGCCGTGTACAGACCCGGAACCCGGCGCGTCAGCCTCCAGACGACCAGGCTCGACACCACCGCGAGTGTCGCGACCACCGGCGGCAGGACCGCCTGGACGGGTGCGGGCACCTCGGGGAGCAGGAGCAGCGCCCTGGTGATCCCTCCGATGACCAGCACGTGGATCACGAAGACCGGGAGACTGTGACGCCCCACCGACTGCAGGATCCGGGCGACGGACGTCCCGTCGATGGCACGGAGCGCCAGCACGGCGGCGAGGACGGCCGGGACACCGAGAGCCGTCAGCACCCCGGGCACCTGGTCGAGGTCGACCGCGAAGATCAGCCCTGAAGCGAGGACCACTGCCGCGAGGAGACCGGCAGCGACGAGCGGGCGACGGCGCTCGGCCAGAGCGACGATCCGTTGACGCCCGTGCAGACCAAGCAGGAAGAAGAAGAGATAGCCTGCAGCGCGCTGATAGCTCCCGCTCTCACTCCCGAGGGCACCCAGGGCGACGGCCGACAGGACGGCGGCTCCCGACAACTGCAGCCAGACGGGCACTCTGCCGTTCATCACCTTGCCGGCGACGAGGTAGAGGGCGAGCGCCTGCAGGAACCAGAAGATGCCGGTCGGCCAGAGCGGGCTGATGAGCACGACGCCCGGGTCGGCGTAGTGCGGGAACGAATCGATCGGGAGGAGCGAGAACCAGGCGAACCGGATCACCGTCCACACCAGGATCATCCAGAGCAGCAGGGCGAGCCTGCGGTCCCAGAGGTCCTTCCACGGCCGGTTGACGATCCGGATGGCGAGCATCCCGGAGAGTGTGAAGAACAGCGGCATGCGAATGGCGAGCGCCAGCTGCGACAGGACATACCAGACCGGGGAGGACACCCCTTCCTCGACGAGGATCATCGTCGCGTGCCCGAGCGCGACGAGGACGACGGCGAACCCGCGAGCGGTGTCGAACCAGGGAATTCGATCTGTAGTCATAAATACTAATATATAGTATTCGCGAACGGCTGACAAAACGAGGTTGAGCGCGCCGTGCGGTATCGTTGGATGCCCGCCTCCGTAGCTCAGGGGATAGAGCAGGAGCCTTCTAATCTCTTGGTCGCAGGTTCGAATCCTGCCGGGGGCACCCAGAACATCTCGCGGACCCTTCTCATCTCTTGGTCGCAGGTTCGAATCCTGCCGGGGGCACCCCTTCGACAAGCTCAGGGACCGGAGATGGACCCTCGGCCCCGCGTCAAGCGTTGTATGCCCGTGTGCGGAGTCAGAAGCGAGACCGTCACCGGCCGCGTCCGCATCAGGCGCGGAGCCAGGGCCGCCAACGGTCGTCACGCTCGAGCACGCTCAACACGCGGGCACCGACCGCCGCCGCCGACCCCGTCGCCTCGACCACCAGATCGGCGTCGCGATCGGGACACTCCCGTTCAATGAACGTATCCTCCTGGAGCGTCCACGCTGCGAGCCAGTCGACGCCGTCGTCGCGGCCGACGAGCCGGTCGGTGCGCTGGTCCACCGGCGCGTCGAGCCACAGCACCGTGTCGGCGAGGACCCGCGACGCGCTCGACGAGGACCCGCAGCCCTCCACGATGAGCGGCCGGTCGGCCACGACGGTATGCCGCTCCGCACGCTCCGACCGTTCCCAGTCCCACCGCCACCACTCCCCCGGCCGCCGATCGGCGAACGGGGTCAGGATCCACTCCACGAGGAGGCGCGAGCCATCGTCGAGGCCGTCCCATCCCGGATACAGGTCGTCCATGTGGACGACGGTGCTCGCCGTCAACGATGCAGCCACCGAGGAGGCGAGCGTCGTCTTCCCGGTACCCGACCGCCCGTCGATCAGGAGGACGGGCGCTGGAGCACTCATTGACCCACGAACCGGAACGTGCCGGCGAGGACGGCCATGGACAGGGCGACGGCCATGATCGCGACCGCCACCAGGACCGCCACGAGATCGATCACGCCGAGCCGCGACGGCCTCGCCCACGTGCGTTCGACCGGGGCGCCGAAGCCCCGTGCCTCCATCGCCGTCGCGAGCTTGCTCCCCCGGCGGATGGCGAACACGAGCAGCACGAACGCCATCGATGCGAAGCGCCGGACAGCCCCACGGTCGCCGAGCCCTCGGGCACGGCGGGCGAGTGCCAGACTGCGCCAATCGTCGATGAAGAGTCCGAGCATCCGCGCCCCCGCAAGGATCCCGAGGACGAACCGCGACGGGAGCTTCGCGATCTGGGACAGCCCGTCGCCCAGGTCGGTCGGATCCACCCGCGCGAAGAGCAGGATCGTCGGCAGGCCGAGTGCCAGCACCCGGATGGTCACGGCGACGGCCAAGTCGATCGAGTTGTCGGTCACCCGAACGAAGCCGAGCGACAGGTACTCCGTCCCGCCCGGCTTGGCGTACAGCAGCATGCTGATCCCGCCGATGGGCGCGAAGACGAGCACCGGGATCGACCGCTTCAGGAACGTCGACAGCCGGAGACCGGACAGCGGGAGCAAGGCCATCTCGAGGAGGACCGCCGCGGTGGCGCTGACCCAGTCGAGCGTGAGCAGCAGCGGGATCGACAGGATGAGCACCGCGAGCACCTTCGTCACCGGGTTCACCCGGTCGAGCGGCGCTTGACGAGGCAGGGTCGAGCGACGGTCCGGTGCTGTGACGCGCGTCATGCGGCGCGCCCCGCAGCCGATCGCGGCTCGAGCAGGATCCGATGGTCGCCCAGATGCTCGATGACCCCTGGATCATGGGTGACCGACACGATCGTCGCGCCCCGTTCGAGCTCCAGCTGCAGCAGCCGCATGAGCGACAACCACGTCAGCCGGTCCTGGCCGAACGTCGGCTCGTCGAGGACGAGCACAGCAGGTCGTGCCACGAGCACGGTGGCGACCGACAATCGCCGCTTCTGTCCGCCAGAGAGACTGAACGGGTTCGCTTCGGCGAGTCCGGCCAAGCCGAGCGCTTCGAGGACGGCGGAGACCCGCTCGTCGATCGCGGCGCGTGTCCATCGCAGCGCCTGCAGGGCGACGCCGAGCTCCTTGCGCACGGTCGCGGCGACGAACTGATGCTCCGGGTCTTGGAAGACCGTCCCGATGCGGGTGAGCAGCTCGGTCGACTTCCAGCGGATGGGCCGTGGACCGATCCCCCCGGCGAGCCGGCGGCCAGCGTCCACGGTTCCGGCGAGCTCGGGCAGCAGACCGGCCAAGGTGAGGGCCAACGTCGACTTCCCGGCCCCGTTGGGGCCGACGATCACCGTGGCGGCGCCCTCCGGCACGGCGAGGTCCAGGTGCGCCTGCACCGGCTGGGAGCGGACCCGTCCGATCGTCAGATCGGACGTCGTCAAGACGGCTGCGTTCGGCTGCACTATCCGGCGGGGCGGCAGCCCCAGCGGGATGCCCGGTACCCAGACGCCGGCGTCGGCGAGCCTGCGCCCGACATCGTCGAGGACCACGGAGGGAGCACCGTCCGCGAGGACCCCTCCATCCGCATCGAGCACGACGACCCGCGTCATCAGATCGCGCCAGACGTCGACCCGGTGTTCGATGACGACCAGGGTCGACGAACCGTCGTCGACCACCCGCGCGACGGCGTCCCTGACCTCAGTGACGCCGATCGGGTCGAGGTTGGCGGTCGGCTCGTCGAGCAGGAGGAGCGAGGGCTGCATGGCAAGCACCCCGGCGAGGGCGAGCCGCTGCTTCTGTCCGCCCGACAGCGCCGAGGTCGGGTGGTCCAACGGGAGGTCGAGGCCGACGGCCTGCAGCGACGAGACGACCCGTCGCCAGATCTCCTCGCGCTCGACCCCGAGGTTCTCGCAGCCGAACGCGACGTCGTCGCCGAGCTTGGACAGGATGACCTGCGAATCGGGATCCTGCAGCACGAGGCCTATCCGACCCCTGGCCTGTTCCGGCGGGACCCCGTCCACAAGCAGCGACCCGCGAGCCTCACCCTCGTCCGCTCCCCCGAGGACACCGGCGAGCGCATGGATCAGGGTCGACTTGCCGGCGCCGGACGCGCCCAGGAGGAGGACCCGCTCCCCCGGTTCGATGACGAGGTCGAGGTCGCTGACCGCCCATGCCTTCCGACCGGCGTGACGCCACCCCCAGTCCTGGGCGACGACGCGCGCCGGACCGGTCGCACCGACCACGCTCAGACCTCGCGCCGCGCGTCCCGCCCTGAGGCGAACCGGCTGAGCGCGCCCGTAGAGGCGAGCGCCTTGACGAGGACCCAACCGACGACGCCAGCGAGGATCGCGCCGGAGACGAGCAGTGAGCCGAGGTAGATCGCGTTGAACTCGGCACCCTTCTCCAGGTTCGCCGACATGAACAGCTCGAGCAGCCATGCGCCGGCACCGGCGCCCGCACCGGCGAGGATGGCCGGGACGAGGCCGAAACGCTTGTAGGCCAGCGCGGCGAACATGAGCTCGGCTCCGAGCCCCTGGGCGAGGCCCGAGTACACGGTGGTGATGCCCCACGCGTTGCCGATGAGCGCGGAGACGACGGCCCCGATGGTCTCGACGAGGACGGCCGCGCCGGGCTTCCTGATGATGAGCCCGCCGAGGACGCCGCCGAGCAGCCAGATGCCGACGGCGATGCCGCCGAAGCCGGGCGTCACGGCACTCGCTCCGGCGTACCAGAGCGATCCGAGCGTGTTCCACGCCCAGAAGATGAGGCCGGTGGCGACGCCGAGGACGGCGACCACGACGATGTCGACGACCCTCCAGCGGAGGTTCCGCGCGGCGGCGCGTTCAGACGAGGAGATTTTGGTCGATGCTGACACGATACGTGCCCTTCCTGTAGACGGAAAAGAGCACGGGATAGCGAGAAATGGTCTCCCTGCGCTGGCATGATCCAGATCAGGTTCGACGGTCGAAGGCGAATACCTTCCTCTCAGCCCGGTTCACCGGACTCCCGTGGTGGCACGAGTCTAACCCCTGCCGCGCAGGATCACTCGACAGGGGTTCGACGGGGGAAGGCTACTTCTTGAGCGCCTTGATGAGCCCGGACAGGGCCTTGCCGCTCACCCAGATGAACGGGATGGCGACGGCGATCAGCGAGATGAGGTTCGGGTCGAACCGGAGGCCCTCGTCCGTCTTGATGTAGGCGCCGACGGGGATGGAGACGCCGCCGCCTCCACCGCCACTGGGCGCGTCGTCGCCGTCTCCCTCGGACCCGCCACCGAAGCCGTAGTACGTCAGCGCCACCGGCACGAGCTTGGTGCCGTCGATGTCCTGCTGCTCTCCGTAGGCCGCGGTCACGCCGAGCCCCTTGGTCTGTTCTGCCAGCTTCTCCACGAGATTCGTCATGCTGCCACGCTACCGCTGCGCATCCGCCGGTCCAAGGGGTTGATCCGTGCTCCCAGCACCCTGCGAGTCGCCTCGACTCCCGAGGCCTCGTCGCCGCGGTTTCCCGAGGAGCGAGGCTGGAGCGATCGCGAGGTCGCCGAAGCGGCTGGCCACCCGATCGATGGTCTGTTCGGCACCGCGCCACTCCTCGTCGGGATCCCACAGCGCCGAACCGGCCTCCTCGGCGGGCACCAGTTGATCGACCTTCACGCCGACGAGGCGGACCAGACGCCCACCCCGATCGAGGTCGTCGAAGAGCGACGCCGCCTCGTCGTAGACGCGGCGCCCGACGTTCGTCGCCTCGCCGATGGTCCGTGACCGGGTCACGAGGCTGAAGTCGGCGTAGCGGACACGGATGCTGATGGTCCGGCCGGCGTACCCGCCCTTCCGGAGGCGGATCGCGACGAGTCCGGCCAGGTTCAACAGCTCGCGTTTCAACACGGTGGGATCCGCGACGTCCGTCGGGAACGTCACTTCGTGGCTGACGCTCTTCTCCCGCCGCGCCAACTCGATCCCGCGCGGGTCGATGCCGTTCGCGAGCTCGAGGAGCCGGCGTCCGGACGCCTCGCCGACGGCGCGCTGCAGCATGGACAACGGAGTGGAGGCGAGCTGACCGATGGTCCTGATACCGCGGTTCGTGAGCTGTTCCTCGGTTCGTCCCCCGACGCCCCACAGCGCTCCCACCGGCAACGGGTGCAGGAAGGAGAGCGTCTCGGCAGCCGGCACGACGAGGAGGCCGTCGGGCTTCGACAGCCCGGACGCGAGCTTCGCCACGTACTTCGTCGCTGCGAGGCCGACCGAGCACGGGAGCCCGGTGGCGTCGAGGACCCGTTGCTTCACGAGCGCCGCGATCGTCCGCGGACTCCCGAGCAACCGGACCGCCCCGGAGACGTCGAGGAACGCCTCGTCGATGCTCAGCGGCTCGACGAGCGGCGTCACCGACTCGAAGACCTCCATGACGCGATCCGAGTACTCGCGGTATCGGCCGTGATGCGGCGGGAGGACGACCGCGCTCGGGCACAGCCGCATGGCCTGGGACACCGGCATCGCTGCGCGCACGCCGTACTTGCGGGCCTCGTAGCTCGCGGAGGTGACGACCGAGCGGCCCTCCTTGTTGCCGACGATGATGGGCAGGCCACGCAGCTCGGGCCGCTCCAACAGTTCGACCGAGACGAAGAAGGCGTCCATGTCCACGTGCAGGATCGGCGTACCGCTGTCGTCGGCATCGTCCGCCGACACGCGGCGCGACGCTCCATCCTGCCGACTCATGCCCCCATTGTCGCAGCCGCCACCGACACGCGGTCCACAGGGGCCGATACGCGACGCCCCGGCGGCGCTAGGCTGTCCGGCGATGAGCACGCCAACGACGACCGGGCAGGCCCCGGCGGTCCCAGATCTGTCCGGGCGGGACCTCGCCCTCGACCTCGTGCGCGTCGCGTGCGTCGTGACGGTCGTGATCGTCCACCTCCTCATGGTCGCGGTGGCGGTGGCACCGGACGGCACCATCGGCATCTCCCGAGCATTGGAGCAGCAGCCCTGGTTCGACACGGGCACCTGGTTCGGCCAGATCATGCCGCTGTTCTTCATCGTGGGCGGCTTCGCGACGATCACCGGCTGGCGCAGCACCGTCCGACGTGGTGGCGGGACCAGCGACTTCCTCCGGTCCCGGGTGTTCCGACTCGCCCTGCCGACGATCCCGGTCCTGCTCTTCCTCGCCGCGGGGCTGTGGCTCGCCGGGGCGCTCGGTGTCGACCCCGCCATCATCGAGGCCGTCGCCGCAGGCGTCGGGTCCCCGCTCTGGTTCCTGGCCGCCTACCTGCTGTGCCAGGCGGTCGCCCCGTTCCTCGCCACCCGCCACGACCGCCACCCCTTCCTGACCTGTGCGGCACTGCTGGCCGGCGTGATCCTCGTCGACGTCGTCCGTTACTCGACCGGCCTCCTGGGCATCGGTCTCGTCAATCTCGTGTTCGTCTGGCCGCTGTTGCAGCAGTTCGGGTTCTTCCTGGCCGATGGCCGGCTCCGCGCCGTTCCGCGTCTCGTCCTCGTTGCCGTGGTGCTTGCCGCCTACGGTGCGCTCGTGCCGATCACGACCTGGCTGCCGTACTCGACCAGCATGCTCGGCAACCTCAATCCGCCCACGCTCCCCCTCGTCGTCCTCGGCGTCGGGCAGCTCGCCCTGCTCGCCCTGGTGCACCCTCTGCTCACCGCCATCATGCGGACACGCGTGGCCCGGGCGGTCGTCTTCCTCATCGGGTCACGACTCATGACGGTGTACCTCTGGCACCTGCCCCTCATCATCGCCGTCGCGGGTCTGCAGCTCGCCCTCGGCATCCCCTTCGCGGAGCCGTTGACCGCCGCGTGGTGGTGGACCCGACCGGTCGTGCTCCTCGTCGTCGCGGTCCTCCTCGCGGGCGTCGGAGCGCTCCTCGGTCGCGTCGAGCACCCCAGGAGACTCCGCCTCGACCCGGAGCGGAAGCCGGCGCAGGCCGCCGTGTGGATCGCACTCGTGAGCGCGTTCATCATGCCCTTCGCGGAGATCTCCCACCCGCTCACCGCCCTGATGGCCGCTGCCGGAGCCGCCGGTTCGATCATCGCGGTCGCGCTCCTGAACCCGACCCGCAGGCCGGTCGCTCGCGTCTCGAGCGGATCAGACCAAGCCGTGGACCAGCGGGCGTAGCCACTCGCGAAACGCCTCCCGGTCGTCCCGGAGCGACTCGCTGACCACGATCGTGTCGGGTGCGACGACCCAGGCACCCGGTCGGCAGATCGGAAGCACCTCGAGGTCCAGTCGGAACGAGCTGGATTGCCGACGCAACTCGAACTGGCGCTCGCGGATGAGCTCGTAGACGTCGGCGAGTCTGCTCGGTGAGCGTGCGGCCAGAGCGATCTCGTACTCGCGGATCCTGTCCGTGGCCCACCGGTGGGCGTCATCATAGGCACGATAGGCGAGTTCCTGCAGTTCGAGGGCGCGATCGAAGACCTCGAAATGGGGAGGACGGACCTCCGGCATGAACAGCCGCGTGTCACGCCGCGCGATCCCCGTCCACCAACCGTCGAACTGGAGCGCCAGGGCCTCGCGGTCGAGGTCGGTGACGTAGACCGGATCAGGTGCGGGGGCCACTGCTGGGAGCTGGCCGACGCATCGGCTCCCGAGACCGGCCATGGAACGGAAGGCGAGCGCGAGCATGAGGGCCATCGGGGCGTCCTCGGTGACCTGCCAACGCATGGTGCCTTCGACCAGCATGGCCGAAGTGTATGCCGCACCCGAGACGCGCGCCAGGGCTTCCCAGCGGCGGAGAAACGGGCCCGGACGGCAGTGCGCGACTGCCGTCCGGACCCGATGTCGCTGGCGCGGGAGCTACTGCCCGGCGCGCTCCAGGACGAGCTCGCGGACCCGTGCGGCGTCCGCCTGTCCGCGCATCGCCTTCATCACGGCACCGATGACCGCACCGGCGGCTTGGACCTTGCCGTCGCGGATCTTCGCGAGGACGTCCGGCTGGGCGGCCAGCGCCTCATCGATGGCGGCGATCAGGGGGCCGTCGTCGGACACGAGCGCGAGGCCTCGCGCGTCGATGACCTCCTGCGGGGTCCCCTCGCCGTCGATGACACCCTCGAGCACCTGTCGGGCGAGCTTGTCGTTGAGCGTCCCGTCCTCGACGAGCGCAGCGAGGGCGGCGACGTGCTCAGGTGAGACCAGGCTCGTCGCCTCGACGTCGCGCTGGTTCGCGAGCCGGGAGATCTCGCCCGTCCACCACTTGCGCGCAGCGGTCGGCGTGGCGCCCGCCGCGACGGTCGCGGTGATCTCGTTCAGGAGGCCACCGTTCACGACGTCCTGGAACTCCAGGTCGGTGAAGCCCCACTCGCCCTTCAGGCGGCGCCGACGGACGGCAGGCTGCTCAGGGAGCGCTGCGCGCAGTTCCTCGATGAGCTCGGGCGACGGCACGACCGGGAGCAGGTCGGGCTCCGGGAAGTAGCGGTAGTCGTCGGCGTCGCTCTTCGGACGCCCCGCGGAGGTGGCGCCGGTGTCCTCGTGCCAGTGACGCGTCTCCTGGACGATGGACCCGCCGTCCTTGAGGATCGCGGCCTGACGCTGGATCTCGTAGCGCACGGCACGTTCCACCGACCGGAGGGAGTTGACGTTCTTCGTCTCCGTACGCGTGCCGAGCTTCTCCTGGCCACGCGGGCGCAGCGAGATGTTGGCGTCGCAGCGGAGGTTCCCGCGCTCCATCTTCGCGTCGGAGATGCCGAGCGCCACGACGATGTCGCGGATCGCGGAGACGTAGGCCTTCGCGATCTCCGGCGCCCGGTGCTCGGTGCCGTAGATCGGCTTGGTGACGATCTCCACGAGCGGCACGCCGGCGCGGTTGTAGTCGACGAGCGAGTACTCGGCACCCTGGATGCGCCCGGTCGAACCGCCGATGTGCGTGAGCTTGCCGGCGTCCTCCTCCATGTGCGCGCGTTCGATCGGCACGGTGACGATGGTGCCGTCGGCGAGCTCGACGTCGACGGAACCCTCGAAGGCGATGGGCTCGTCGAACTGCGAGATCTGGTAGTTCTTCGCGAGGTCGGGGTAGAAGTAGTTCTTCCGCGCGAAGCGGCTCGACGGGGCGATCGAGCAGCCGAGGGCGAGCCCGAGGCTGATCGAGTACCGCACCGCCTGCTCGTTGACCACTGGAAGCGAGCCGGGCAGACCGAGGCACACCGGCGAGATGTTCGTGTTCGGTGCGTCGCCGAATCCGTTGGGCGCCGAGGAGAACATCTTCGTCTTGGTGTTGAGCTCGACGTGCACCTCGAACCCGAGCACGGGCTCGTACAGTTCGAGGGCTTCCTCGTAGGAGAGGAGCTTGTCCTTGGCCATGGTTACCGACCTCCGAGAGCGGGTGCCTGCGAGATGAGGGTGTGCCCCCACGTCGATTCGAGGAGCGCCTCGAGAGCGGCGCCGACCCGGTAGAGCCTGGCGTCCTCTCGTGCTGGCGCCATGAACTGGATGCCGACGGGCAGGCCGTCCTCCGGGGCGAGCCCGATCGGGACGCTGATGCCCGGGACCCCGGCGAGGTTCGCCGGGATGGTGGTGACGTCGTTGAGGTACATCGCCAGCGGATCGTCGATGCGCTCGCCGAGCTTGAACGCCGTCGTGGGCGCGCTCGGGCTCACGAGGACGTCGACCTGGTCGAACGCCGCGGCGAAGTCGCGCTGGATGAGTGTCCGCACCTTCTGGGCGCTCCCGTAGTAGGCGTCGTAGTACCCGGCGCTCAGGGCGTAGGTGCCGAGGATGATGCGGCGCTTCACCTCGGGGCCGAACCCGGCCTCGCGGGTGGCGGACATCACCTGCTCGACCGTGCCGCCGCCCTCGGGGGTGACGCGCATACCGAACCGCACTGAGTCGAACTTCGCGAGGTTGCTGGACGCCTCGGCGGGGAGGATCAGGTAGTAGGCGGCGACCGCGTACTCGAAGTTCGGTGCCGACACCTCCACGATCTCGGCGCCGTTCGCCTCGAGTACCGCGAGGGCCTCCTGGAAGCGGCTCTTCACGCCGGCCTGGAAGCCGTCGCCGTTGAGTTCCTTGACGACGCCGACGCGGAGACCGCGCAGCACGTCGCCGCGGGCACCCTCCCGAGCCGCTGCGGCCATCGAGGGCCAGGCGTCGCGGAGGGAGGTCGAGTCGAGCGCGTCGTGCCCGGCGATGACGTCGTGCAGCAACCCCGAGTCGAGGACCGTCCGGCTCACCGGTCCGACCTGGTCGAGCGAGGATGCCAGGGCGATGGCACCGTAGCGGCTCACCGCTCCGTAGGTGGGCTTCACGCCGACCGTCCCGGTGACGTGCGCCGGCTGACGGATCGAGCCGCCGGTGTCGCTCCCGAGCGCGATGGGTGCCTCGAACGCGGCGACCGCTGCGGCCGAGCCACCTCCGGAACCACCGGGGATGCGGTCGAGGTCCCACGGGTTGTGGGTCGGGCCGTACGCGGAGTGCTCCGTGCTCGACCCCATGGCGAACTCGTCCATGTTCGTCTTGCCGAGCGGCACCAGGCCCGCGGCCCGCGATCGGGCGACGACGGTGGCGTCGAAGGGCGACAGGTATCCCTCGAGGATGCGGCTGCCCGACGTCGACGGCATGTCGGTGGTGACGAGCACGTCCTTAATCGCGAGGGGGACGCCGGCCAGTTCTCCGAGTTCCTCACCGGCTGCACGACGCGCGTCGATGTCGGAGGCGACGTCGAGCGCGTGGTCCGAGACGTGCAGGAAGGCGTGGACGTCGCCGTCGACCTGGGCGATGCGGTCGAGGTGCGCCTGGGTGACCTCGACGCTCGACACCTCACCGGCGCGGAGCTTGGACGACAGTTCGGCTGCCGTCAGACCGATGAGGCCGCTCACTGCTCCTCCCCCAGGATGGCCGAGACCTTGAACCGGCCGTCGGCCGACTCCGGTGCGTTCTGGAGTGCCTGCTCCCGGGTGAGCGTGTTGCCGACGACGTCGTCGCGGTACACGTTCTCGAGCGGGATGGGGTGGCTCGTCGCCGGGACGTCAGGTGTGGCCACCTGCTGCACCTTCGCGATGTTGTCCACGATGGAGTCGAGCTCCGTGGTGAGGTGGGCGATCTCGTCCTGGCTCAGGGCGATGCGAGCGAGGGTCGCGAGATGTGCGACCTGCTCGGTGGTGATTTCCGACATGCGTCTCCCGTACGTGTAGCGGTGGCGGTCGCTCCAGTCTATTCGCCAGGGACGTGGTCGTCGGTCGGCCTCCGCCCCTACAGTGGGACGGTGAGCCAGAACGACTCGAGCAGCCGTCCCCGTCCCCCGCACGAGCGTCCGTGGCTGGCGAGCTACGCCGCCGACGTCCCGGACGACATCCCCGAGCAGACCGGCAGCCTCGGCGATCTCGTGGAGGCCTCCGCGGCGAGCTACCCGGACGCGGTCGCGCTCGAGTTCTTCGGCTCGACGACCACCTACACCGAACTCGACGCCCTGATCGCACGGGCTGCGGCCGGCCTGCGAGACCTCGGCGTCCGGGCCGGCGACCCGGTCGCCCTCATGCTCCCGAACTGTCCGCAGCACATCATCGCGTTCTACGCCGTCCTCCGACTCGGTGCCGTCGTCATCGAGCACAACCCCCTCTACACGCCGCAGGAGCTCCGTCACCAGTTCGAGGACCACCGCGCCCGGTTCGCGATCGTCTGGGACAAGGTCGCCGGTCACCTGCAGGACTTCCCGGCAGATCTGGCGGTGGACGGGCTCGTGACGATCGACGTCACCCGTGCGATGCCGATCCACATGCGCCTGGCTCTGCGGCTCCCGATCGCGAAGGCTCGTGCCTCCCGCGCGCAGCTGACCGCGCCGGTCTCCGGCACGGTGGTGTGGGAGCGGCTCCTCACCGCCGGGTCACTCCCGGCGACGCACCCGAAGCCGACGACCGACGCGCTCGCGCTCATCCAGTACACCAGCGGCACGACGGGCTCGCCGAAGGGTGCGGCCCTGACCCACGGGAACCTGCTCGCCAACGCCGCACAGTCCCGCGCCTGGGTGCCGACGGTGAAGCGCGGGGAGGCCGTCGTGTACGCGGTCCTCCCGATGTTCCACGCCTACGGACTGACACTGTGCCTCACGTTCGCCATGAGCATGGGCTCGCGACTCGTCCTGTTCCCGAAGTTCGACCCGGCGCTCGTCCTCAAGGTCATGAAGAAGCACCCTCCGACCTTCCTGCCCGCAGTGCCGCCCATCGCCGACCGACTCCTGGCGGCCGCGACGGAGCAGGGCGTCTCGCTGCAGGGCACCGAGATCGCGATCTCCGGGGCCATGCCGCTGCCGCACGAGCTCGTCGTGCCGTTCGAAGCGGCGTCCGGCGGGTTCCTCGTCGAGGGCTACGGGCTCTCCGAGTGCTCGCCGGTGATCTCCGCCAACCCGGTGTCGGCCGCGAGGAAGCCAGGCACCATCGGTCTCCCGCTGCCGAGCACCGAGGTCAGGGTCGTCGACCCCGACGATCCGGAGACGGATCGGCCGGCCGGTGAACCCGGCGAGCTCCTCGTCCGCGGACCCCAGGTGTTCCGGGGCTACTACAACAAGCCCGAGGAGACCGCCGCCGTGCTCCTCCCTGGAGGTTGGTTCCGCACCGGCGACATCGTGTCGATCGACGACGAGGGGTTCATGATGGTCGTCGACCGCATCAAGGAGCTCATCATCACGGGCGGGTTCAACGTCTCCCCCAGCGAGGTCGAGCAGGTCCTCCGCGGGCACGCTTCCGTCGCTGACGCCGCCGTCGTCGGGATCCCCGACCCGCACTCCGGCGAGCAGGTCGTCGCGGCCGTCGTCGCCGCTCCGGGCGCCACGGTCGACACCGAGGCGCTCCGCGCGTGGGCTCGCGAGATCCTCACGCCCTACAAGGTGCCGAAGCGGGTGGTCGTCGTCGACGAACTCCCGAAGTCGCTCATCGGCAAGGTCCTCCGCCGCCAGGTCAGGGACGACCTCCTGGATGCCGCCGGGCACTGACCTCAGTCGGCCGCCGGAGCCTCGTCGGACGGAGCCTCGTCGCCGGGTGCCTCGTCGTCGGGTGCCTCGGGCTCGCCGAGGGCTGCCGGCCCCTCCGAGACCAGGATCGCGAACTGCTCCGCGTCGATGATCCGCAGGCCGAGCGCCTCGGCCTTGGCGAGCTTCGACCCTGCTCCGGGACCCGCGGCGACGAAGTCGGTCTTCTTCGAGACGCTCGATGCGGCCTTCCCCCCGGCCTGCACGATGGCCTCCAACGCGCCCTCGCGGGTGAACCCGTCAAGAGAACCGGTCGCGACGACGGTCACGCCAGAGAGGACGCCTCCCGCCGCGACGGCGGCACCCGGGCCGGGGTGGCCGGGCGTCGCCCACTGCACGCCGGCGGCCGTCCACTCGTCGACGATCTCGCGGTGCCAGTCGATCTCGAACCAGGCCATGAGGGCGTCGGCGATGATCCCGCCGACACCGTCGACCTCGGCCAGTTCCTCGCGGCTCGCAGCCCGGATGGCGTCGAGCGAGCCGAAGTACTCCGCGAGCGACCTGGCCGCCACGGGCCCGACGTGCCGGATGTTCAGCGCGACGAGCAAGCGGGCGAGCGGGCGCGTCTTGGCGGCGTCGAGATTGGCGAGCAACTCGACCGCGTTCTTCGAGGGCACCGAGGACTCGTCGCCGTCGAACTCCGACGCCTCAGGGTCGTGCACGCCGTCCTTCTTCGCCCGACGGCGGCGGAACGGCGTCACGCGCTTCTCGGAGCCGTCCTCGTTGAGCTTCGGCAGGCCGGTCTCGTTGTCGCGGACGACCACCGTCACCGGGAAGAGGTCGGCCATCGTCAGCGAGAAGAGCCCAGCCTCGGTGGTCAGCGGCGGCTCTGCGGGTTCCAGGGGCTGCGTCAGCGCCGCTGCGGCCACCTCACCGAGTGCTTCGACGTCGAGCGCTCCGCGTGAACCGATGTGCTCCACCCGGCCACGGACCTGCGCCGGGCAGCTCCGCGCGTTCGGGCAGCGCAGGTCGATGTCGCCCTCCTTCGCAGGGGCGAGCGTGGTACCGCATTCCGGGCAGTCGTCCGGCATCACGAACTCGCGCTCGGAACCGTCGCGCAGTTCGACCACGGGACCGAGGACCTCGGGGATGACGTCGCCTGCCTTGCGGAGGACGACGGTGTCGCCGATGAGCACCCCCTTCGCCTTCACGACGTCCTGGTTGTGCAGCGTGGCCTGGCGCACCTCGCTGCCGGCGACCAGGACCTTCTCCATGACGGCGAAGGGTGTGGCCCGGCCGGTGCGCCCGACGCTCACCACGATGTCGAGGAGCTTGGTGTTCACCTGCTCCGGCGGGTACTTGTAGGCGATGGCCCAGCGCGGAGCCCTGCTCGTCGCGCCGAGTTCCCCGTGGAGCGCCAGATCGTCGACCTTCACGACGACCCCGTCGATCTCGTGCTCGACGCTGTCGCGGTGCGCTCCGAAGTACTCGATGAACTCGGCCGCCCCCGTCGCTTCGTCGTGGACCCGGTAGTGCGACGAGGTCGGCAGACCCCACCGGTGGAGGAGCTCGTAGACCTGCGACTGACGCGCGACCGGCGGGCGCTCCCACGCGCCGATGCCGTGGACGAGCATCTGCAGCCGGCCGAGCCGGTCGTGCATGAGGGCGAGCTGCGCCGGGTTCTTGCTCTCCGCCTTCTGACGGAGCGACCCGCTCGCCGCGTTTCGGGGGTTCGCGAACACCCGTTCACCGGCGGCCGCCTGGTTGGCGTTGAGCTCGCGGAACGCCTCGACGGGGAAGAAGATCTCGCCGCGCACCTCCACGACCTCGGGGACCTCGACGTCTGTGTCGGCGGTGGTCAGCACGCTCGGGATGGAGCGGATGTAGCGGACGTTCTCCGTGACGTCCTCACCGACCACCCCGTCGCCGCGGGTCGCCGCACTCACGAGGCGCCCTCGCTCGTACCGCAGGTTGATGGCGAGGCCGTCGATCTTCAGCTCGCACAGGTACTGGACGGCGCCGTCCGCGTCGCGCTCGACCTTCGCCGCCCAAGCGAGGAACTCCTCGATCGAGAAGACGTTGTCGAGGCTCAGCATGCGTTCGAGGTGGGTGACCGGTGCGAAGAGGGTCGTCTCCGCCCGGCCGCCGACCGTCTGGGTCGGGCTGTCCTGGCTCTGCAGCTCGGGGAAGAGCCGCTCGAGCTCGTCGAGCCGCTTGATCATGGCGTCGTACTCCTGATCGGAGGCGAGCGACTCGTCCCGCTCGTAGTACGCGTCGCGCAGCTCGAGGATCCGCGAGGTGAGCTCCTCCGCCTCGGCCGATGCCTGCTGCAGGGTCTGTTCGTTGCTGTTCGCCACCTCGTCAGTCTATGAGCGCCCTCCGACACTCGAGAGCGCTTGACACACCGCACGTCCTCCCCGATCGGGGCAAGCGGGTCGGTGAGCCGCTGATCGAGGAGTAGGGTGTCGCAGTGCCGCAGGAACCATGCGCGCGGAATCGGAGGAACCATGTCCCAGTCCAGCAGGCCAGGAACGGGGGCGGCTCCTACCAGTAAGCAGCTGACCGCGCGCGTCATCGGCATCTCCGTCTCCGCCGCGGTCGGTGGCTTCCTCTTCGGCTTCGACTCCTCCGTGGTCAACGGCGCGGTCGACGCCATGCAGGACCACTTCCAACTGAGCGAGGGGCTCATCGGATTCGCCGTCGCCTCCGCACTCCTGGGCTGCGCACTCGGGGCCTACCTGGCCGGCCGGATCGCCGACAGCCGCGGACGCATCTTCACGATGCTCCTCGGTGCCGGCCTCTTCTTCGTCTCCTCCTTCGGCGCCGGCTTCGCGTTCTCCCCCTGGGACCTGATCCTGTGGCGGATCGTCGGCGGTCTCGGCATCGGCATCGCGTCCGTCGTGGCTCCGGCCTACATCGCCGAGATCGCGCCGAGCGCCATCCGCGGACGCCTCGCCTCCCTGCAGCAGCTCGCCATCACCCTCGGCATCTTCGCCGCCCTCCTGTCCGACTCCGTTCTCGCGGGCGTCGCCGGCGGCGCGTCCAACCCGCTGTGGTTCGGCGTCGAAGCCTGGCGCTGGATGTTCATCGCCTGCGCCATCCCCGCCGTCGTCTACGGCCTCCTGGCCATGCGGCTCCCCGAGTCGCCACGCTTCCTCGTCCGCAAGGGCAAGGCCGATGAAGCCCGCCGCATCTTCGCGACGGTGTGGCCGCAGGAGGAGGTCGACCGGGCCGTCAAGCTCGCCGAGCAGGCGGTGAAGGACGACGAGCAGCAGAAGAAGGCCTCGCTCTGGGGCGGCAAGTTCGGTCTGCTCCCGATCGTGTGGATCGGTGTCATCCTCTCGATCTTCCAGCAGTTCGTCGGCATCAACGTCATCTTCTACTACTCGACGACCCTCTGGAAGGCGGTCGGATTCCAGGAGTCCGACTCGCTGCTCATCTCGGTCATCACCTCGGTGACGAACGTCGCGGTCACGATCGTGGCGATCCTGCTCGTCGACCGCATCGGTCGCCGGCCGATCCTCCTCGCCGGATCCATCGGGATGACGGTCTCGCTCGGGGCCATGGCGATCGCCTTCACCCAGTCGGTCACCGACAGCGCGGGCGAGGTGTCGCTGCCGCAGCCCTGGGGCACGATCGCACTGATCGCTGCCAACGTGTTCGTCGTCGCGTTCGGCGCCTCCTGGGGTCCACTCGTCTGGGTCCTCCTCGGCGAGATCTTCCCGAACCGGCTGCGTGCCAAGGCCCTCGGTGTGGCGGCGATGGCCCAGTGGATCGCCAACTTCCTCATCACCGTGAGCTTCCCGGGTCTCGCCGCGTTCTCGCTCCCGGTGACGTACGGCATGTACGCGTTCTTCGCCCTGCTCTCGTTCGTGTTCGTACTCGCGAAGATCCCGGAGACGAACGGGCTCACCCTCGAAGAGGCCGAGACGCTGTTCGTCAAGAAGCCGAAGAAGGCCAAGGCGTCGAAGTCGGGGACGACCGCCGGAGCCTGAGCATCGGACGCGGAACGCCCGGCGAGCATCGCTCGCCGGGCGTTCGGTCGTTCCGGGGTGTCAGGCGCCGACGCCGGCGGGTACAGCGCTGACGGTGCGGTCGATCGTGAACTGTCCCAAGACGCGCGTTCCGCTGTAGAGCACCGCGGTCTGTCCGGGCGCGACCCCGTCGAGCGGCGTCTCCGGGTGGACGACGAGTTCGCCGTCGACCAGGGCCAGCGCGGCCGGGACCGGGTCGGCGTGGGCACGGATCTGGACGTCGCACGGGATCGGGTCCACGCCGACGGCCGGAGCACGGCCCGCCCAGGTGTACCGGGAGCCGGCGATCTCGCCGATGGCGAGAGCCTCCTTCGGGCCCACCACGACGGTGTTGTCCTTGGGACGCACCTCGAGGACGAAGCGCGGACGTCCGTCCGGGGCCGGTACGCCGAGGTGCAGCCCCTTGCGCTGTCCGACGGTGAAAGCGTGCGCGCCCTCGTGCGAACCGACGACCGCGCCGTCGCGGTCGAGGACCTGGCCGGTCTCGGTGCCGACCCGCTCCCCCAGCCAGCCCTTCGTGTCGCCGTCGGGGATGAAGCAGATGTCGTGGCTGTCGGGCTTGTTCGCGACGGTGAAGCCGCGCTCCGCGGCCTCGGCACGTACCTCGGCCTTCGACGGCGTCGCACCGAGCGGGAACATCGAGTGCGCGAGCTGCTCGGCGGTGAGCACGCCCAGGACGTACGACTGGTCCTTCGCCCAGGCGCTCGCGCGGTGCAGCTCGCGATCGCCCTCGGGGCTCGTGACGATCGTGGCGTAGTGGCCGGTCACGACCGCATCGAACCCGAGGTCGAGCGCCTTCTCCAGCAGTGCGGCGAACTTGATCTTCTCGTTGCAGCGCATGCAGGGGTTCGGCGTGCGGCCCGCACGATACTCCGCGATGAAGTCGTCGACGACGTCGAGCTTGAAGCGCTCGGAGAAGTCCCAGACGTAGTACGGGATGCCGATGAGGTTCGCCGCCCGCTGGGCGTCCATCGAATCCTCGATGGTGCAGCACCCCCGGCTGCCGGTCCGGAGCGTGCCCGGCATCCGGCTGAGGGCCAAGTGGACCCCGACCACCTCATGGCCCGCATCGACGGCGCGTGCCGCTGCCACGGCGGAATCGACCCCACCACTCATCGCTGCCAGAACCTTCACCGGGCAAGTCTACGCGCCAGTCGCCGGACAGCCACCCGCAAGTGACCGGGCGCGTGGCGACTCAGGGCCGAGCACCGAGCGCCGTGTCGCGATCCGCGGAGCCGGCCCGGCTCGCCTGTGCATAGGCCGAGGGAAGCGCCTGCAGGAAGCGGTCGACGTCGTCCTCGGTCGTCGTCCTGCCGAGCGTGATCCGCAGAGCCGCGCGGGCGTCCGACTCCGAGCGCCCCATGGCGAGCAGGACGTGGGACGGTTCGGGTACACCGGCCTGACACGCAGAGCCCGTGGACACCGCGACCCCGGCGAGGTCGAGGAGGAACAACATGGAGTCGCCCTGGGTCCCCGGGAGGACGAGGTGCACGTTCGAGGCCAGTCGTTCCACGGGGTCGCCGGTGAGCTCAGCCTCGGGCACCGCGGAACGTACGCCCGCGATGAGCCGGTCCCGGAGCGCCTGCAACCGCTGCTGCTCGGCAACCCGTTCCCGCTCCGTCGCCTCGGCGGCGACGGCGAACCCGATCGCGGCTGCGACGTCCTGGGTACCGGAGCGGAGGCCACGCTGCTGGCCGCCACCGTGCTGCAAGGGCTCCACGACCGCCGCCCGGCTGACCACCAAAGCGCCGACGCCCACCGGTCCGCCGATCTTGTGCGCGGACACGCTGATGGCCACGAGACCGCCGGCCCCGGTCGAACCGGACGCGGCACGCAGGCCGGCCAAGTCGATCGGCAGATGTCCGTATGCCGACACGGCGTCCAGGTGGAACGGCACGCCCGCTGCTGCGGCGAGCGCCGCGAGTCGTGCGGCGGGCTGGATGGTGCCGACCTCGTTGTTCGCCCAGAGGGCCGTGGCGACGGCGATGTCGTCGCCGTGTTCCGCGTAGAGCTCCTCGGTGCGTTCGAGCGAGACGGCTCCGAGGTGGTCGAGCGGGGCCCACAACGGCGTCGCGGCCTCGTGGCGTTCGAGCCATTCGACGGTGTCCAGGGTGGCGTGGTGCTCGCCGGCGGGTGCGAGGACCGCGGTGCGGCGACGGTCCCGTTGGCGGTGCCAGTAGAGCCCCTTCAACGCGAGGTTGATGGACTCGGTACCGCCCGAGGTGAAGACGAGTTCGATCGGATCGCAGCCGAGGGTCTGCGCGATCCGCTCCCGAGCCTCCTCGAGGAGCCGGCGAGCCTGTTGCCCGGGTCCGTGGATCGACGCTGGGTTCCCGACGGTGGCCATGGCGGCCGCGTAGGCGTCGATGACCTCGGGACGCACGGGGGTCGTGGCGGCGTGGTCCAGGTACACCACCATGCCGCCCCTCCTCTCGTCGCCGCGTCCGCGGATCTCGGCGACTGCTGCACTCACTACTGTAGAACCCATGAACGCTGGTGACCCCCTCCACGATCTCGGCGTCCGCCTCGGCCCGTCCGGTGGTGAGCTCCGTGTGTGGTCGGAGCATGCAGATGCACTCGAACTCGTGATCTTCGACGACAAGGATCTGAACTGGATCACCCAGTCTGTCGAGATGACCCGCGACGAGGGTGCGGTGTGGAGCGCCCGGTCCGAGGAGCTCGTGCACGGTCGACGCTACGCCGTCCGTGCATCTGGGCCGTCGACGCCGAACAACGCCTTCGACCCGCACCTGCTGCTCCTCGATCCGTATGCCCGCGGTCTCGCGCGGGTGTCCGCCGAGCAGTGGCGCTCCGTCGTCGTCGACGACGCGTTCGACTGGGGTGGTGTGCAGAAACCGCGTATCCCGCTCGACCGCACCGTGGTGTACGAGGCGCACGTCAAGGGGCTCAGTAAGTTGCACCCCGACGTCCCCGAGGAGCTGCGCGGAACCTACGCTGGTCTCGCCCATCCCGCGATGATCGCGCACCTGCACGAGCTGGGCGTGACGAGCGTGGAACTCCTGCCGGTGCACGCGTACACCTCGGAGCAGCGCCTCATCAAGCAGGGCCTCGTCAACTACTGGGGCTACAACACCCTCAACTTCTTCAGCCCACACGCCGCGTACGCCACGAAGGCCGCCCAGGCGGGTGGCGCCGACGCGGTGCTCCGTGAGTTCAAGGGCATGGTCAAACTGCTCCACGAGGCGGGGCTCGAGGTCATCCTCGACGTCGTCTACAACCACACCGCCGAGGAGGGGCCGGGCGGCCCACGCACGAGCCTCCGCGGGATCGACAACGCGAGCTACTACCGCCAGGATGCCACCGGCGCGTACATCGACGTGACCGGGTGCGGCAACACCGTCGACTTCGGCCACCCGGTCCCCCAACGCCTGGTGCTCGACTCCCTGCGCTACTGGGCGGACGAGGTGCAGATCGACGGGTTCCGCTTCGACCTCGCCGCGACGCTCGGTCGGAACGAGGCGGTCGAGTTCACCCCGGACCACCCGCTGCTCGGGGCGATCATCAGCGATCCGGCACTCGTCGACGCGAAGATGATCGCCGAACCCTGGGACGTCGGGATGGGCGGTTGGCAGACCGGCAACTTCCCGAGCGGTTGGCATGAGTGGAACGACCGGTACCGCGACCGCGTGCGCAACTTCTGGCTCTCCGACATCGACTACGCCAGACGCGCCGACGCCCCCGTGGGTATCGGCGGCTTCGCGACACGATTGGCCGGATCGAGCAACACCTTCTCGGCCGAGCGCGGGCCGCTCGCGTCGGTCAACTTCATCACGGCCCACGACGGCTTCACGCTCGCCGACCTCGTGTCGTACGACGTGAAGCACAACGTCGGCAACGGCGAGTCGAACCGGGACGGGACGGACAACAACCGGTCGTTCAACCACGGCGCCGAAGGTCCGACAGACGACGAGGCGATCCTCGCGGGCCGCCGGAAGGCGATGCGCAACCTGCTCGGGACGCTCCTGCTGTCGGCCGGCATCCCGATGATCACCGCGGGTGACGAGTTCGGACGCAGCCAGCGCGGCAACAACAACGCCTACTGTCACGATTCGGAACTGACCTGGGTCGGGTGGACGCGGGAACCCTGGCAGGATCAGCTCCTCGCGCACAGCCGCAGGCTCCTCGAGCTGCGGCGCGAGCATCCCGCGCTCCGCCCCGAGCACTTCGCGACCGCCGGCACGACGGTGCCAGGCGCGAGCGCCATGGACTGGTTCGACGCCACCGGCGGGACGATGAGTACGGACGACTGGACGAGCCCCCGGAACCGCACCCTGCAGTTCTTCTCGACGAGCACGCCGGAGTCCGAGGCGCTCGACCGCGTCCTGCTCATCGTGCACGGGGTCGAGCAACCGGTCGACGTCACGTTGCCGGAACACGACGGGGTGACCGCCTACCGACGCATCTGGAACTCCGCGGACGACGTCCCGGTGGCCGGCGAGGACGAGTTCTCCCCCGGACGCACGGTCTCGGTCGCCGCCACGTCCATGCAGCTGTTCCAGGCCGTCTGACGGTGGCGCGACGGAAGGCCGAGGGCGCGAGCACGCCGGCGACGCTGGCGTTGATCGAGCTCGGGATCGCCTTCACCCCGCGGCCGTACCAGCACGACCCGTCGACGACCGCGTTCGGGCTCGAAGCCGCCGCAGCCCTCGGCGTGGACCCGTCCCGCGTCTTCAAGACCCTGATGACCGAGGTCGACGGGTCGCTCGTCGTGGCCGTCGTCCCGGTCTCCGGGCAGCTCGACCTGAAGGCACTCGCCACGGCGGTCGGCGGGAAACGCGCACGTCTGGCCGATCCGGCTGTCGCGGAACGCAAGACCGGCTACGTGGTCGGTGGCATCAGCCCGATCGGGCAGCGGGCATCGCTACCGACCGTCCTCGACGCGAGCGCGACGGACCACGAGACGGTGTTCGTGTCAGGTGGACGGCGGGGCTTCGACCTCGAACTCGCCCCGGAGGGGCTGCGCACGGCGGTCTCCGCCCTCCTGGCCCGGATCGCGCGCTGACCCCGCCCCTACTGGTCCGCCAGGGCGACCAGTCCGAGCTCCGCCGGCGTGAGCAGCAACTCGTGCTTCGGAACGATGCGGACCGTGTACCCGAAGCCACCCGCGCGATCGAGTGGCAGGGTGCCCGCGTATTCGAGGGTGTGCTCCGGTCGGCTCGTGGACGGAGTCTGCTGCTGATCGAGCGGCTGCGAACGGACGTCGAGCAACTCGCCCGTGGCTCCAGGGACCCCGGAGACCACCTCGACGGTCACATCGTCCGGTGACAGCGAGCCGAGCTGGACGTACGCTCGCAATCGCAGCACGTCGCCGACCTGCGGCACCTCGTCGACACCGCCGCTCTCGACGTGGGCGACGGCCAACTGCGGCCAGGCGTCCCGCACGCGTCGTTTGTAGGCCGCCAGATCGCGGGCGCCGAGCTGATCGGACGCGGACAGCGCACGTTCCATCGCCGCCGCCGGAAGGTACATCCGCTCGGTGTACTCGCGCACCATCCGGTCGGCGCTCAGCGGCTCCGACAGCGTGGAGATCGTGTGCCGCACCATCTGCAACCAGCGCCACGGCGGTGCACCGTGCTCGCGGTCGTAGTACCGGGGCGCGAGCTGGTGTTCGATGACGTCGTAGAGCGACGCCGCCTCGAGGGCGTCGCGCTCGTCGTCGTCCGGCGTGCCGTCGGCGGACGGGATCGCCCACCCGTTCTCCCCGTCCGCGTACTCGTTCCACCAGCCGTCGAGGATCGACAGGTTGAGCGCTCCGTTGAGCGCGGCCTTCATGCCCGACGTCCCGCAGGCCTCGAGTGGCCGGAGTGGGTTGTTCAACCACACGTCGCACCCCGGGTAGAGGGTCTTGGCCATCCCGATGCCGTAATCCGGCAGGAAGACGATGCGTGCGCGCAGGAGCGGGTCCTGGGCGAACTGCACGAGTCGTTGGATGAGGCGCTTCCCCTCGTCGTCCGCCGGATGTGCCTTCCCGGCGACGACGATCTGGATCGGTCGATCCGGGTGCAGGAGCAGCGAGCGCAGTCGGTCGGGGTCGCGCATCATGAGGGTGAGGCGCTTGTACCCCGGCACCCGCCGGGCGAACCCGATGGTCAGGACCTCCGGGTCGAGGAGTTCGTCGATCCAGGACGGCACGACGGCGAGCGGATTCTGCGCACGGTATCCGTCGGCGATCCGACGGCGCACGTCGGCGACCAGCCGCTCGCGCATCCCCCGCTTGAGCGCCCAGAGCTCGTCATCGGAGACCGACGGACCGGCCCAGTCGGCGCGGCCCGGCTCGATCCCTCCCCACCGTTCGTCGGCGAACCCGATGAGAGCCGGGTCCGTCCAGCTCGGGGCGTGCACGCCGTTCGTGATCGAGGTGATGGGCACGTCAGAGACGTCGAATCCCGGCCAGAGGCCTCGGAACATCGCACGGCTGACCTCCCCGTGGAGTCGGCTCACGCCGTTCGCGCGCTGCGCCAGACGGAGTCCCATGATCGCCAGGTTGAACACCTCCGGCGAACCGCCGTTCGCGGTCTCGTCGCCGAGCGCGAGGACGTCCGGTGCGGCCACGCCGGGGAGCAGGTCGCCCGAGAAGTACCGCTCGATCGCGTCGTTCTCGAAGCGGTCGATGCCGGCGGGCACCGGCGTGTGGGTGGTGAACACCGTGCCGCCGCGAACGAGCTGCAGCGCCTCGTCGAAGGAGAGGCCGTTCCCGACCAGGTCGCTGATCCGTTCCAGACCGAGGAACCCGGCATGGCCTTCGTTCGAGTGGTACACCTGCGGGAGCGGGTGGTCCGTCAACTCGCTCCACTGTTTGATCGCCCGGACGCCGCCGATGCCGAGCAGGAGCTCCTGGTGGAGTCGATGCTCGCCGCCGCCGCCGTAGAGCCGGTCGGTGACCGCACGCAACTCCGCGACGTTCTCGGGGATGTCGGTGTCGAGCAACAGGAGTGGGACGCGGCCGACCTCGGCGATCCAGACGCGCGCGGACAGGCTGCGGTCCTCGGGCAGAGCGAGCGTGACGGTGACCGGCGTCCCGTCCGGTTCCCGGAGGACTGTCAGTGGGAGCCCGTCGGGGTCCTGCACCGGATAGGACTCCTGCTGCCATCCGTCGTTCGTGATCGACTGGGCGAAGTACCCCGAGCGGTACAGGAGACCGACACCGACGAGGGGCACCCCGAGGTCCGACGCGCTCTTCAGGTGGTCTCCGGCGAGGATCCCGAGCCCGCCCGAGTACTGCGGGAGCGCGGCGGCGACACCGAACTCCGGGGAGAAGTAGGCGATCGTCTGTGGCTTCGGGTCGGGGATGCCCTGGTACCAGCGCGGCTCCTCCAGATACCGGCGGAGGTCGGCGTGGAGCGCTTCGGCGCGACCGACGAAGTCGGCATCCGCGGCGAGCTCGGCCAACCGTTCGGGGGTGACGAGGCCGAGGCCCGTGATCGGGTCGTGCCCGGACTCCCGCCAGACGTCCGGGGCGATCTCGTCGAAGAGGCGCTGCGTCGGCTCGTGCCAGGACCAGCGGAGATTGGCCGCGAGGGCGGTCAGCGAGGTCAGGGACTCCGGGATGAGTGCACGGACGGTAAACCTGCGGATAGCCTTCACGCGCTCACTCTATGGCACCCCCACCGGCCGTCCGACCGGCCGCCGGCCCGGCCGCCGCGACGGCGCCACACCGGACGCCTTAGCATGACGCGCGACACCCCGCGCGGCCCTTCATCCGCCCACGTTTCGCGGTACGGTCGGACGAGTGGCACCGAAGGAGATGGAACGCACTATGCCGAAGTCAGTACCGCAGTCCTCCACCGTCGACGACGCCGGAACGGTGTCGCTCACACTCACCCCGAACATCGGGCGCATCCCGATCCTCGATCCGACCCCCTCCGTCGAAGGCGGACGTTGGCCGGCCAAGGCGTTCGCAGGAGAGGTGGTCCCCTTCGGGGCGACCGCGTTCCGAGAAGGCCATGACC
This sequence comes from Plantibacter sp. LMC-P-059a, assembly GCF_030209505.1. Classification (NCBI taxonomy): domain Bacteria; kingdom Bacillati; phylum Actinomycetota; class Actinomycetes; order Micrococcales; family Microbacteriaceae; genus Plantibacter; species Plantibacter sp. LMC-P-059a. The sequence continues at coordinate 298,193 of NZ_JARVRZ010000001.1, forward strand.
TCATCGGGGTCGAACTCCTGCTCACCGACCCCCGCGGGAAGACGGCGGCCCATCGGATGGCGCCGGGCGCCGCCGGCACTGACCGCTTCGAGGTCCAGGTCCAGCTCGCCACCGAGGGGACGTGGAGCTACCAGGTCCGCGCCTTCGCCGACGAGTTCGCCACCTGGGAGCACAACGCCCGGGTGAAGATCGAGGCCGGCGTCGACGTCGACCTCATGTACCTCATCGGAGCGGAACTGCTCGAGCGGGCCACGACCGACAAGCTCCGACCAGCGAAGGACCGCCGGTTCCTTACGACGGCCGCCAAGCTGCTCCGCGACGCCGATGCCGATCCCGACGCGAGGTTCGCCGTCCTCGACGATGCGGAACTGCTCGCCATCGCCGCACGACGTCCGTTCGCCGGGCTCGCCAGCACCAGTGAGCAGCGACGCATCAGGGTCGAACGCACACGAGCCGGCGTCGGCTCGTGGTACGAGTTCTTCCCCCGGTCGGAGGGCGCCGAGCAGCGCCCAGACGGATCCTGGGCCTCCGGCACGTTCCGGACGGCCGCAGCGCGCCTCCCCGCCGTGGCCGCGATGGGCTTCGACGTCCTGTACCTGCCGCCGATCCACCCGATCGGCGAGACGTTCCGCAAGGGACCCAACAACACCCTGACCCCCGGCGAACAGGACCCGGGATCGCCCTGGGCCATCGGTGGTGCCGCCGGCGGCCACGACGCGATCCACCCCGACCTCGGGACCGAGAAGGACTTCGTCTCCTTCGTCCGTCAGGCGAAGAAGTTCGGCCTGGAGATCGCGCTGGACCTCGCCCTGCAGGCCTCGCCCGACCACCCCTGGGTGATCGAACACCCCGAGTGGTTCACGACGCTGCCCGACGGCACCATCGCGTACGCGGAGAACCCACCCAAGAAGTACCAGGACATCTACCCGGTGAACTTCGACAACGATCCCGAGGGCATCCGGACCGAGGTGCTGCGCATCGTCCGCCACTGGATCTCGCTCGGCGTCCGCATCTTCCGCGTCGACAACCCCCACACCAAGCCGCTCGACTTCTGGGAGTGGCTCCTCGCGACGGTCAACCGCACCGATCCCGACGTGGTCTTCCTCGCGGAGGCGTTCACCCGACCGGCGCTCCTGCAGGGACTCGCGAAGGTGGGCTTCCAGCAGAGCTACACGTACTTCACCTGGCGGAACACGAAGGAGGAACTCGAGGAGTTCCTCGGCGCGGCGGCCACCGAGACCGCCGACTTCCTCCGCCCGAACCTGTTCGTGAACACCCCCGACATCCTGACGGAATACCTCCAGTTCGGTGGACGCGCCGCGTACAAGGTGCGTGCGGCCATCGCGGCGACGGCAGCACCCACCTGGGGCGTGTACGCCGGATACGAGCTCATCGAGAACGTCGCCCGCCCGGGTGCAGAGGAGAACATCGACAGCGAGAAGTTCGAGTACCGTCCGCGGGACTGGGCGGCGGCCGAAGAGGCCGGGACGTCGCTGTCGCCCTATCTCACCCTCCTCAACCAGATCCGACGGACGCACCCCGCGCTCCGGCAGCTGCGCAACATCAGCTTCCACTGGAGCGACGACGACCAGATCCTCGTCTTCAGCAAGCATCTCGACGAGCGGTTCACCGGGACGGGCGAGCCGGACACGATCGTCGTCGTCGCCAACCTCGACCCGCACTCCGTGCGACAGACGATGGTGCACCTCGACCAGACGGTCTTCGGTGGCGTGCCAGGAGGCACCTTCGACGTCACCGACCTCGTGACCGGGGCCGAGTGGATCTGGTCCGACAGCAACTTCGTGCGCCTCGACGCCTTCACCGAACCCGTGCACATCCTGAGCGTGAGGATCCGACCATGACGACCATCCCCCCATCCGCCGACGGTGCCGCAGCTCCGAAGCGCTCGGGTCGCCGGGCTGCCGCTCCCCCGGCCGCCGAGGCGGCTCCCGCACCGCGCGAGCTCCCGCTGCCGTCCGTCGACGACTGGGTCCTCGACGCGGTCTCGGAGGGCCGCTACCACGATCCGCACCAGATCCTCGGGCAGCACCTCGTCGATTTGGGCGGGGTAAGCGACCCCCTCGTCGTGGTGCGCGCGCGTCGTCCCCTGGCCGAACAGGTCACGGCGGTCCTCGCGAACGGAGCACGCGTGGAGCTCGCCCACGTCCGCTCCGGCATCTGGCAGGGCTTCCACGTCGACGGCATCCTCGACTACACGCTCGACGCGCGCTATGGGGACGGCTCGACCTGGAACGCCGACGACCCCTACCGCTTCGCCCCGTCCATCGGCGAGCTCGACCTCCACCTCATCGGTGAGGGACGCCACGAGCGGCTCTGGGACGCCCTCGGTGCACACGTGACCGAGCAGCAGGGTGTCGCCGGCACCGCGTTCGCCGTGTGGGCACCACACGCGCGGGCCGTCCGCGTCATCGGCGACCTCAACTCGTGGGACGGCACCGCACACGCGATGCGGAACATGGGAGCCACCGGGGTCTGGGAGCTGTTCATCCCCGGCGTCGGTCCCGGAGAGCTGTACCGGTTCGAGATCCTGGCCCAGGACGGCCGCTGGGTCCGACGATCCGACCCCATGGCCCGGTTCACCGAACGGTCCCCCGCATCCGTGACGGGTGTCAGCGACCACCACTGGAACGACGCCGACTGGATGGAGCGTCGGGCCGCGAGCGACCCGCACAACGGCCCGATGAGCGTCTACGAGCTCCACGTGGGGTCGTGGCGCCCCGGCCTCGGCTACCGCGACCTCGCCGACCAGCTCATCGAGTACATCGGCGAGCTCGGGTACACGCACGTGGAGTTCATGCCGCTCGCCGAGCACCCCTTCGGTGGCTCGTGGGGCTACCAGGTGACCGGCTACTACGCACCGACGAGCCGCTTCGGTTCGAGCGATGACCTGAAGTACCTGATCGACCGACTCCACGGCGCCGGGATCGGCGTCCTCATGGACTGGGTGCCCGGCCACTTCCCGAAGGACGAGTGGGCCCTCGCCAACTTCGACGGCCAGCCGTTGTACGAGCACCCCGACCCGCGACGCGGCGAGCAGCCGGACTGGGGCACGCTCGTGTTCGATTTCGGCCAGCCGCAGGTCAAGAACTTCCTCGTCGCCAACGCCCTGTACTGGCTCGAGGAGTTCCACGTCGACGGTCTCCGCGTCGACGCCGTCGCCTCGATGCTCTACCTCGACTACTCGAGGAAGGAGGGCGAGTGGCTCCCGAACGTCCACGGAGGACGCGAGAACCTCGAGGCCATCAGCCTGCTCCAGGAAGCGAATGCGACCGCGTACCGCCGGAACCCCGGCATCGTGATGATCGCCGAGGAGTCGACCAGTTGGCCCGGCGTCACTGCGCCCACGAGTGAGGGCGGCCTCGGCTTCGGCCTGAAGTGGAACATGGGTTGGATGCACGACTCGCTCGAGTACATGCAGTACGACCCGCTCTACCGCTCGCACCACCACGGTGAGATCACGTTCTCGATGGTCTACGCCTTCAGCGAGAACTTCCTCCTGCCGATCAGCCACGACGAGGTCGTCCACGGGAAGGGCTCGCTGCTGGCGAAGATGCCGGGTGACCACTGGCAGCAGCTCGCCAACATGCGCGCGTACCTCGCGTTCATGTGGGCCCACCCCGGCAAGCAGCTCCTCTTCATGGGCCAGGAGTTCGGCCAGCCGTCCGAATGGTCGGAGGAGCGCGGTCTGGACTGGTGGATCCTCGACCAGCCGAGCCACCGCGCCCTGCTCGGGCTCGTCGCGCGGCTCAACGCGGTGTACACCGAGCATCCCGCGCTCTGGGCGCTCGACCACGACCCAGCGGGCTTCGAGTGGCTCGACGCCGGCGACGCGCAGAACAGCGTGCTGTCATTCCTCCGCTCCGACGATGAGGGCAACGTCATCGCCGCGCTCGTCAACTTCTCCGGAGCGACCGTCGGGCCCTATCGCGTCGGCCTCCCGCGCGCCGGCCGGTGGGAGGAGCTCCTCAACACCGACGCCGTCGAGTACGGCGGCTCGGGTGTCGGGAACTACGGATCGATCGAAGCGACGGCGGCACCGTGGGCCGGACGTCCGGCCTCAGCGGAACTCACCCTCCCCCCGCTCGGCATGATCTGGCTGAAGCACGTCGGCTGAGCCGGGGCGGTCGCATCCCGACCGCGGCACGAAGGCCCGCCTCCTGAGGGAGGCGGGCCTTCGTCGTTCGCTGGATCGGGACGGATCAGTAGAGCAGGCTGGTCAAGCGTGCCCGTGCGCGCATGACGCGGGGATCCGTGACGCCGGCGACCTGGAAGAGCTCGAGCAGGCGAGTCCGGACCGTGTCCATGTCGGTCTGGTCGAGCTCGGGGAACATCGTGAGCAGTCGGTCGAAGGCGTCGTCGACGTGTCCGCCGGACAGGTCGAGGTCGGCGACCGCCAACTGGGCGTCGAGGTCTTCGGGAGCCGCCGCAGCCCGACTGCGGATCTGCTCGAGCGTCTTTCCGCCGAGACGGTGCAGGAGTCTCACCTGAGCGAGGCCGGCAACGGCCATGTCGTCTTTCGGGTTCTGGGCGATGGCCTTCTCGTACGCGGCGATGGCCGTCGGGTAGTCGGCGCGCTCGATGGCCTCGTACGCCTCGGCGTGCAACGGCGGCAGGGGCGGTTCCACCGGCTCCGCCTCGGCTGCGGCCGCTCCGTCGGCGACGATGGCGCGGCCTGAGACACCGTTCTGCGCGGCCAGTTGGAGCAGCTGCTCGATGACCTCCCGCACCTGGGACTCGGGGATCGCACCGTTGAACATCGGCACGGGACGACCACCGACGACCGCGACGACCATCGGGATCGACTGGGCCTGGAACGCCTGCGAGAGCTGCGGGTTCGCATCGACGTCGACCTTGGCGAGCACGAACCGACCGGCGTACTCCGTGGCGAGGCGTTCGAGCACCGGCGAGAGCTGCTTGCAGGGCCCGCACCATTCGGCCCACAGGTCGATCACGACCGGGACGACGGAGGAGAGTTCGACCACCTGGCCGAATCCGTCGTCCGTCGCGTCGAAGACGAGGGACGGGACGTCGACGGTCTGTCCGGTGGTCGCGCCTGGTGCCTCGGCGGGGGCGCCCGGCTGGCCCGGCTGAGCCGGTGCTCCCGCAGGCGGTGCCTGGTGGCGACGCGCGAGGCCGGAGAGGTCGACGGCGCCGCGCAGGTGCGCCGCGCTCGGCTCCGCGGCGCTCACGGGAGCTCCGATGCGGCGGTGAGGGTCTGGGTGAAACCGAGCAAAGTGATCTTCTCTCCGGAATTGACGGCTGGCACGTAGAACAGGAGCTGGTCGCCATAGGTGGCCTGCGTGCCCTTCGCGCTCTCGGTGATCCCCGAGAGCGCGGCGACAGCACCCTGAGGTTTCACGGTAGCACCGGCGGTGACGACGCTGACCGTCTCACCCTCCTGGACGTTGACCGCCACGATCGCACCCGAGTCGTTGGTCGCCAGTGCGACGTTCGGACCGGTCCCGGCGGCGGCCGAGAAGGCGATGCTCGCGGTCGTCGGCAGGCCGGCGGCCTTCGTCGCGCGGTCGGCGGCGACCTGCGTGCGGAAGACGTCGCCGTCGGCGTCGAAGAGGCCGGCGAACGAACTCGCGTCACCGTTGGTGATGATGTCGGCGTACGCCGCCGCGATCTGCTCGGGTGGCATGACGAGCAGCTTCGAATCCGGCGGGACACTCGCAGCGCCGATCGTCGCCGGAGCCACGTTCTCGAGCCGTGCGCCTTCGAGGAGCTTCTCCGCGTAGACGACCTGGTAGTTCGACCGCGGGTCCTCCTGCGTCATGACGAGGACCGTCGGCGACACCGTCTCGTCCGACTTGTCCTGGATCGCGGTCATCACGGTGCGGGGCCAGGCGTCGGTCGCCTGCGGCAGGGTGAGGGTGACGGGCGACGCCGGGATGGGCGTCGCACCGGCGGCGTCGGCGACCTTCGCACGGAGGGCGTAGTTGGCGGTGCGTTCCGCGAGCGCCGGACCGGCGAACCGGACCGCTGCGGCGGTGCCGTCGAGCGCGGCGTCGGCCTCGGAGGCAGCGGTCGAGATGCGCGACACGATGCGCTCCACCTGCGGAACGGTGACGACGGGGGCAGCGAAGTCCTGGTCCTGGCTGTCGGCCGGGAGGTCGGTCGCGGTCACCGTCGGCGTCGGGGACGGCGCACCGATCGTGGGCCAGTAGTCCTGCGAACATCCGCTCAGCCCGAGCGTCCCGACGAGGACGAGGGGCACACCGACCACCAGGGAACGGCGGAGCGGACCGCGCTTGGTCTTGCCTGCACCGAGCTCTCGGGGACGACGCGGCTTCGGCTGTCTCGACATCTTGGTGAGGCCCTTCTGTCCTTGGCCGGGACCCTTGCGGCGCGGGCCGCGGGAGCGACGCATCCGCTGGATGCCCGAGAGGTACAACACGATGCCGGCCAGCAGGACGACGATGCCACCCGCGATCAGCGGCCCAGCCCACGGCGTGGCGTTGTCGAGCGGCCAGGAGAGGCGGAGGGAGTCCGGGGCGGCCGCGCTGCCGTCGGTCGCGATGAGGACGTCGATGTCCTTCGGAAGGTTCACCGTCGCGATGACGGCGCCCGCCTCGTCGTACTCACCGAGCCAGAGGTCCGACCCGCGCGGGTCTGGACCCTTGTCGTCGGTGGGGGTGGCTGCGGTCGGCTCCGGTGAGGGAGCGGTCGAGGGCTGGTCGCTCGGTGACGCATCGCCGTCGTCCGCGGAGTCGTCGGCGTCCGGGACGACGCTCGTCGTCGTCAGCGCGGTCCCGGCACTATTCACGCCGACCCGGCTGTACGGTTCGTCCCCCAGCCAGGCGGTGATGTCGTCCGCGCGTCCGTAGCTCATGAACACCTGGGTGTCACCGCCGGCACTCGCGACGATGGACTGCGCACCCGGCTGCGACTGCAGCACACTCCCGGGGACGACGATGAAGCGGTCGCCGTCGTCCACCGTCGCCGACAGGCTGAACGTGCCCGGTTGGAGGAACACGGTCCGTTGCGCGATGCCGGTCACGATCATGACGGCAGCCACGACGAACGCGGCGATGGCGAGAACGAAACGCACGGAATACTCTCCTCTGGCGCCGGGGAAGACGCGGGTGATCATGCGCCCGACGGGCTCCGGCGGGTCGGGCCGGCACGAGACGCAGGTGGTTCAGGCTATCGGACGTGACTGGGAGGCGGCTAGACGGCCGCTGAACGGTCGGGAGTCGGCCACTGCGTCGGCAGCGGTAACGCCTCGGGGTGCACCGCCGCCACGATTTCAGTGAGGACGCGTCGGGTCTGGCTCTCCCCCACCCAGAGGTGCTTCGCACCGTCGACCGGAACGAGTGTCGCCCGAGGGAGGACGCCGAAGCGCTCCGTCGCCTCCGGAGGCCGGAGGAAGTCGTCGAACTCCGGGACGAGCACGATCATCGGGCGTTCGTCGTCGGCCCACGCCCGCAACTCGTCGTCGGAGGTGCGGTGGAGCGGCGGCGAGAGCAGGATCACGCCGTCGACGGCCGCCTCGCGTCCGTACTTCAACGCCAGCTCGGTTCCGAACGACCACCCGAGCAACCAGGGGTGCGGGAGTCCGCGCTCCGCGACGAAGGCCAAGGCCGCCTCGACGTCCGCCCGTTCGGCGACGCCGCCGTCGAAGGCGCCGTCGCTCGTCCCGCGCGGCGACGAGGTACCCCGCGTGTTGAAGCGGAGGACGGCGACCCCCGCCAGGGCCGGCAGGCGCGCAGCGGCCTTCCGGAGCACATGGGAGTCCATGAATCCGCCCGCGGTCGGCAGCGGGTGCAGGGTCACCAGGGTCGCGACGATCGGGCCGTCCGCCGGCACGGCGAGTTCGCCGACGAGGGTCAGGCCGTCGCTGGTGCGCAACTCGATGTCCTCGCGGACGGCGGGCAGCTCGGTCCCGCCGCGGATCTCGATGGTGTCGGTCATGGGGTGTCTCCTCCTCGGAGCGGAACGTTCGCGTCTCCGGTCGACCGGACCGGGCTCAACGGATCCGCCAACAACGGTCATGCCAATGGCGACGGGCGGCGATGTCCGCCTGATCCCCCAGCACCCCGTCCGCACGCCAGGTCACCACGTGCGCGGTACCGGGCGGGATCGTCTGCCCGCAGCCCGGGCAGATGTAGGTCTTCTGGGCGCTGGAACCGGACACCGGCTGGACATGCCAGGAACCGTCCCGGTGGTCTTCGGTGCGCTTCCACCCCGCCAGCAGCCGGTCGAGCCCGTTGCCCTCGTCGTCGCCGGGCCGTGGCCGGTGGCGGTGATGTCGAGGCATGGGTCAAGTCTAGGCACAGCCTCTCCGACACCCGTCGAGCGGGCGCGCGGGTCGGATCAGTACCAGCCGTTCGACTCCGAATGAGCCCACGCACCGCAGGGCGTGCTGTAGCGGCTCGTGATGTACCCGAGCCCCCAGGTGATCTGCGTGGCCGGGTTGGTCGCCCAGTCCGCACCCGCGGAAGCCATCTTCGAGCCCGGCAGCGCCTGCGGGATGCCGGTCGCGCCGGAGCTCGCGTTATACGCGTACACGTTCCAGCCGGACTCACGGTTCCAGAGGGAGACGAGGCAGCTGTACTCTCCCTCTCCCCAACCGTTCGCCATGACCATGTCATACGCGATGGCCTGAGCCGTACCGGGGTCGGGCGTTCCTGCCGCAGGCGCACTGCCCGACGAGGAACCCTTGTCCGTCGCGGCCGGAGCGGCCACGGGTGGCGGCGGGGGCGGCGGGGCGACGACCTCGTAGCTGTCGCGAGCGAAGGTGTACTGGAAGTTCGAGCTGGCGACCACCGACTGCGCGGCGTTCCCGCCGAACTGCGCCTGCTTCTCAGCGTAGGAGGATGCCACCACGCTCGAGGTCGGGTCGACCATCGTCACCGCCACGAAGCCGAACGCCGCAGTGGCCGCGAAGATCCCGAGGACCTTCTTGCCACGCGAACGCGGACGACGGTAGGACTGAACAGCCTTGCCGGAGTTCGGCTGGGCTGATGGTTTCCACGGAGTCACGTCAGTTGAGTGTTGAGGCACGATGCATCGATGGTAGCCGAGAACGATGGAACAGGCCACCGGAGAGGAGGACCCTCAGCGAACCGCCAGCATGACGTCGACGACGCTGTCGAGGAGGGCGTCGACCTGCGACTCGCGATAGCCGGCCCATTCGTTGCGGAACACGGCGGTCCGGACTCGGTCGACACTGAGCGGCGTCCCGTCGTGGAAGTAGGCGACGAGGCGGTCGGCCAAGGCGTCGACGTCCTTCCGGCTGTACCCTCGCGCGAGGAAACTCACCCGGTTGAACCGTTGACCCTCGGGGCGGGTCAGCCGGTTGAGGATGACCTGCGCGGTGCCACGCGCGTCACGGAGCCACTCCTTGGCACCCCGCTCCTCCACGGACCGCTCGCGCTCTCGGAGGGAGAAGGCGTCCTCGAGACGCTCCAGCGCGGCGTCGACGTGCTCGGTGCTGTACCCACCGCGCACCAGTCGGAAGGCCACCTGGCGGATGTCCTCCGCGGAGAGCAGCGTGTCGGCGTCGGCCTCGGCGTCCTGTGCGTAGGCCGCGCGAGCGCGGTCGAGGAACTCGTCGACCTCGGCCGGATCGTAGCCACGCTTCGAACGCTTGGAGGTGGGGAAGATCGTGCTCACCGGACCATTCTCCCCCATGACGGACTGATCGGGCGAAACCGAGGTGGCCGACGGCTCAGCTCGCGAGCCCGCCGAAGAGCAGGTAGACCACGTAGGCGACGACGGCCGAGGGCAGGATGGAGTCGAGTCGGTCCAGGAATCCACCGTGCCCGGGAAGCCACGAACTCATGTCTTTGACGCCGATGTCGCGTTTGATGAGCGACTCCGCGAGGTCGCCGACCGTCGCGCTCCCGAGGAGCAGAAGACCGAGGAGGACGCCCACCCACCACGGGACGCCGAGCATCAGGATGGCGAGGAGGACACCTGCCACGACCGCCGCGACACCGGCCCCGGCGAAGCCCTCCCACGTCTTGTTCGGACTGATCACGGGCGCCATCTTGTGTTTGCCGAACGACAGACCGCTCGCATAGGCGCCGACGTCGACGCAGATGACAAGGATCAGGAAGGCGAGCGTCCACCACTCGCCGTCCGGTTGGGCGACGAGGTAGACGGCGAAGGACGCGAGGAACGGCACGTAGACCTGGATGAAGGTCCCCGACGCCAGATCCCGGACGAGTGTCGGGAGATCCGTGCGCCTGGTGGCGATGAGCTGCTCGGCCACCCGCCAGACGATGACCAGCAGGATGCCGAGGAGGACGACCGACCACCGCCACACGTCGTGCAGGAAGAAGGCGGCCGGTTGCATGGCGACCGCCGAGATCACCGTCGGGATCGCCGGAACCCGACGGCCGGTGTGCTCCAGGGCCTTGCGGAGTTCCAGCGTTGCGAAGGCCACGACGGCCGACGCGAGCACCACGAAGATCACCTTGAAGATGATGAGGCTCACGAGCATGATGCCGCCGGCTGCCACCCCGATGAGGATGGCGTTGACCAGGTTGCGTCCGACGCGAGCCTCGATGCGCTCGTTCGTCGCGTCGAACTGCGCCTTCGTGGCCTGGACCTGGCGCTCGATGTCGGCCCTGGTGACCTCGACCTGGCGCTCGAACTTCGCCCGACGGTCCTTCAGCTGCGACCGCAGCTCCTGCGATCCGAGCTTGCCGGCTTTGCCGGGTTCCGGCGTCGCCGGTTCAGTCGACCGCCCGGAAGCGACATCGTCTTCCACAGGTACCTCCAGCGGGCCGGCCGTCGATCGATTGACCGGGCGGCGAACGGAATCAGCAGACGGACAGCGGCTCAGATCGAGAGCAGCTCGGTCTCCTTGGCCTTCAGCGCGGCGTCGACGGCGTCGATGTGCGACTTGGTGACGGCCTCGAGCTCCTTCTCCCCGCGTGCGACGTCGTCATCGCCGACCTCGCTCTTGAGGGCTTCGAGGTCGTCCTTGCCCTTGCGACGGATGTTCCGGATGGAGACCTTGGCGTCTTCACCCTTGCCGCGGACGATCTTCACGTACTCTTTGCGACGTTCGGCGGTCAGCTCCGGCATCGTGACCCGGATGACCGTGCCGTCGTTCGTCGGGTTGGCACCGAGGTTCGGGATGTCCCGGATCGCCTGCTCGATGTCGCGCAGCGCGGTCTTGTCGTAGGGCGTCACGACGATGGTGCGCGCCTCCTGGTTCTGCAGGGAGGCGAGCTGGGCGAGCGGGGTCGGCGTGCCGTAGTAGCTCACCAGCACCTTCTGGAACAGCTGGGGGTTGGCGCGACCCGTACGCACCGTGGCGAAGTCATCCTTCGCGGCCTCGACGGCCTTCGACATCCGGGTACCAACATCCGAGAGGACATCCGCGATCACGAGCACTCCTTTGATTGCATTACTGGGTTCAGTCTAGTCGGGCGACGGCGCAGAGCCTGGCCGCCCTGCCGCCTATGCGGAGGTGACGAGGGTGCCGATCGCGGCGCCACGGATGGCCGCCGTCACGTTCCCGGCGGGTTCCATGCCGAAGACCCGCATCGGCATGCCGTTGTCCATGCAGAGGCTGAACGCCGTCGAGTCGACGACCTTGAGGCCCTGCTGGAGCGCCTCCTGGTAGGAGATCGTGTCGATCTTCGTCGCGGTCGGATCGACGCGCGGGTCGGCGGTGTAGACCCCGTCGACACCGTTCTTCGCGACGAGCACCTCGACGGCGCCGATCTCCAGCGCGCGCTGCGCGGAGACGGTGTCGGTCGAGAAGTAGGGCAGCCCGGCGCCGGCGCCGAAGATCACGACGCGACCCTTCTCGAGGTGTCGCTCGGCACGGAGCGGGATGTACGGCTCGGCGACCTGCGTCATGGCGATGGCGGACTGCACGCGGGTCGCGGCACCGGCCTGCTCCAGGAAGTCCTGGAGTGCGAGGGCGTTCATCACCGTTCCGAGCATGCCCATGTAGTCGGCTCGCCCGCGGTCCATCCCGCGCTGGCTGAGTTCCGCACCACGGAAGAAGTTACCTCCTCCGACGACCACGGCGACCTCGACCTCGGCGGTCGCTTCGGCGATCTCCCGGGCGATCGACCCGACGACGTCGGGGTTGACGCCCAGCTGGCCGCCTCCGAACGCCTCACCTGACAGCTTGAGCAGTACCCTGCGCTTCTTCTCCGGCATCCGCCTGTCCTCCCTCGTCCCTCACACAACTTAGTGCCCGGAGCCACCCGCTGTCCGCGACAACCGGCGACTCCTCGGCTGGATCATCACCGATCCGGCGTGCACGGATATGCCCGTGCACGCAAAGGGGTCCGGATCGCCACTGGCGATCCGGACCCCGTCACAACTGCTACGCGCCGACCTTGAAGCGGGCGAACCCGGTCACGGTGAGGCCCGCGTCAGCGAGCACCTTCTGCACGGACAGCTTGTTGTCCTTGGCGTAGTCCTGCTCGAGGAGCGCCACCTGCTTGAAGTACGAGGTCACTCGGCCTTCGACGATCTTCGGCAGAGCCGCCTCGGGCTTGCCCTCGTTCTTCGAGATCTCGGTGACGATCTCGCGCTCCTTCTCGACCTCGTCGGCCGGGACGTCGTCGCGGCTGAGGTAGGACGGGTTGGCGAAGGAGATGTGCTGCGCGATGCTGCGAGCCGTCTCCGCGTCGTCACCCGTGTAGCCGACGACCACGCCGACCTGCGCGGGCAGGTCCTTGTTGGTCTTGTGGAGGTACACGGCGAAGTGCTCGCCCTGGACCACCGCGAGGCGGCGGAGTTCGAACTTCTCACCGATGATCGCTGCGGAGTCCGCGATGACCTCGGCGACGGTCTTGCCGTCGGCCGGAGCCGCGTTCCCCTCTTCGACGGTGGTCGCGCCGGCGGCGACGACCGCGTCGAGGACGAGGTCGGCGAGGGCGAGGAACTTCTCACCCTTCGCGACGAAGTCGGTCTCGCAGGCGAGCTCGATGAGGGTGGCGGTGTCGCCGTTCTCCTTCGCGGCGACGAGGCCCTCGCTCGTGGAGCGGTCGGCACGCTTCGCGTTGCCCTTCGCACCCTTGAGGCGGAGGATCTCGGTCGCCTTCTCGACGTCGCCATCGGCTTCGACGAGAGCGTTCTTGGTGTCGACCATGCCGGTGCCGAGCTGCTCGCGCAGCACCTTCAGGTCAGCAAGAGAAAAGTTTGCCATTGCTGGGGATCTCCTTGATTACTTCTCGTCGGCGACGGGCTCGGCTGCAGCTGCACCCGCGGCGTCGTCGGCGGACTCGGTTGCGGCGACCTCGACGTCTTCGACGGCGGGGGCGGACTCGACGGCGTCGGTCGCGGCGATCGCCTCATCGGCGACCTTCGCGGTCTCGGCGGAACCCTGCTCGCCGCCCTGGAGCAGCTCCTGCTCCCACTCGGCGAGCGGCTCGGCCGGGGCGTCGCCCTCGGTCGGCTTCTGGTGGCGCTGGATGAGCCCCTCGGCGGCGGCGTCGGCGATGATGCGCGTCAGCAGGCCGACGGAACGGATCGCGTCGTCGTTACCCGGGATCGGGTACGTGACCTCGTCGGGGTCGCAGTTGGTGTCGAGGATGCCGATGACGGGGATGCCGAGCTTGCGCGCCTCGTCGATCGCGAGGTGCTCCTTCTTCGTGTCGACGACCCAGAGGGCGGACGGCGTCTTCGAGAGGTTGCGGATACCACCGAGCGACTTGTGGAGCTTGTCCAGCTCGCGCTTCTTGATGAGGAGTTCCTTCTTGGTGAAGCCGCTCTTGGAGGCGTCTTCGAAGTCGAGCTCCTCGAGCTCCTTCATGCGGGCGAGTCGCTTCGACACCGTCTGGAAGTTGGTGAGGAGGCCACCGAGCCAACGCTGGTTGACGTAGGGCTGGCCGACGCGCGTCGCCTGCTCGGCGATGACTTCCTGCGCCTGCTTCTTCGTTCCGACGAAGAGGATGGTGCCACCGTGGGCGACCGTCTCCTTGACGAAGTCGAAGGCCTGGTCGATGTAGCCGAGCGACTGCTGCAGGTCGATGATGTAGATGCCGGAACGCTCGGTGAAGATGAAGCGCTTCATCTTCGGGTTCCAACGGCGGGTCTGGTGCCCGAAGTGCACGCCGCTGTCGAGCAGCTGGCGGATGGTTACGACGGCCATGAGCCGTTCTCCTGTTCTGCGCTCGCCACCGCACCGCTGACGCGGACGGGTGGGAGTGCCTCGGTTGTCTGACGGACCGGATGGCCTCGTCCCTGGTGCCCGGCGCACGTCCGCCACGCTCCGGAGAGCGAGGACCGATTGGAAGTGGAGGCCGAAATGGCACGCGTAGTCACCCCGACGAGCGAGGTGCTCCGTTCAGCATAGCAGCAGGTCACTGCGACGACCGCGCTCCACAAGCGCCTCGACGTCTCGCACTCTGCGCTCCCCCGATCTCCTGAAGAACCAGGGTGTCCTACTTCCGGGAGCCTCGGACGATGACCATCTCCATCGCGCTCCGCCTGCTCTCCGTCTGCCTGCTGCTCGGCACGCCGTCGAGCGGCTCCGCCGCGACGCCGGCCTGGTCCTGGCCCGTCGCTCCCCCGCACCCGGTCGTCGCCCCCTTCGTGGCTCCTCCGGATCCGTACTCGGCTGGCCATCGAGGGATCGACATCGCAGCGAGTCCAGGAGCGCAGGTCCTGGCCGCGGCCGCCGGCGTCGTGACCTTCAGCGGGACCGTGGTCGACCGCCCGTTGGTCGTGATCCGGCACGACGACGGACACGTCTCCAGCATCGAGCCGGTGGTGGGTTCGGTGGAGGTCGGCAGCTCAGTGGCCCGCGGAGCGCCGATCGGGTCGGTCGGCACGGGCGGGCATTGCGCGGACGGCTGCGTGCACTTCGGGGTCAGGGTCAACGGCGTCTACGTCAACCCGATGCTGCTGCTCGGCGAGGTGCCACCGGCCGTCCTGCTCCCGCTGGCCCCGGCAGCGGCGGCTCAGGCCCGTGGGTGAGCGCTGCGGTAGCTCTCCTTGATGCGCTCGACGGAGACGTGCGTGTAGATCTGCGTCGTCGCGAGGCTGGCGTGCCCCAGGAGTTCCTGGACCGCTCGGAGGTCTGCCCCGCCGTCGAGGAGGTGCGTCGCTGCGGTGTGACGCAGGGCGTGGGGTCCCGCCGGACCGCCGCCTGGCACAGCGTCGAGGAGCCGGGCGACGAGCGTGTACACGGAGCGCGAGCCGAGCCTCCCACCGCGGGCGCCGAGGAACAGGGCCGCGCCGGGCGCCGGGCGACCGTCGCTCGAGCGGGACCGAGCCGCGAGCTGCGGTCGAGCGCTCGTGAGGTAGTCGACGATCGCCGACTGCGCGGGGACACCGAACGGCACCACGCGTTCCTTGTCACCCTTCCCGGTCACGCGGACGGTGAGTCGGTCGAGATCGAGGTCGTCCCGGTCGAGACCGCAGAGCTCGGAGACGCGGAGCGCCGACGCGTACAGCAGTTCGACGACGGCGAGGTCACGGAGCGCGTTCGGTTCCCCCGACGCTGCACGGTCCTCGAGCCCGGCGAGCAGCTCGTCGAAGGGCCCGCGGCCGACGACCCGGGGAAGGGTCCGACCGGTCTTCGGGCTCCGGAGGCGTGCCGCGACGTCCGCGTCGATCCTGCCCGTTCGGAGGAGCCAGGCGCTCCAGGCCTTGGCCGTGGCGGTCCGTCTGGCGAGCGTCGCCTTGGACGAGCCCGATTCGGACGCCATCCAGAGCCAGTCCCGCAGGAGGTCGAGGGTCACACCGCTCACGTCGTCGATGTCGCGCTCCGCGGCGAATGCGGCGAGCTGTCGCAGATCGGATGCGTAGGCGCGAACGGTCTGCGGCGAGAGCCGACGTTCGGAGGCGAGGTGCTCCGAGAAGGCGGCTGCGCTCGTCTCGATGTCCACCTGCACAGCTTGCCGCACGGGTGCGGCGCCGCGTCCCTCCCCCGCCGGTCGTGCAGGTCAAGCTCGTCCGGCGTCGAGCACCCATCCGTGTTCCCGCTCCGAGACCACCCCGGCGAGGTCCAGCGCGCCGAGCACGCCGGTCACCTCGCGCACGCTCAGACCGCTCTCCTTCGCGATCGCGTCGACGCTGCGCGCCGAGCGGACGCTCATGGCGTCACGGACACGGCGTTCCTCGACGGAGGCGTACGCCTCGCCCGTGTCGTCCGAGGCACTCCATCCGGCGAGTTCGGCCATCTGTTCGGCGTTGGTCACGCACGTGGCCGCGTACTCGCGGATCAGCCGGTGACAGCCCGCCGAGGAGGGACTCGTGACGGGGCCCGGGACAGCCCCGAGCGGCCGTCCGAGCGACGCCGCGTGGCCTGCCGTGTTGATCGACCCCGAGCGACTCCCCGCCTCGAGGACGACCGTCGCCGACGAGGCGGCGGCGATGAGTCGGTTCCGCTGCAGGAACCGCCACTTCGAGGGCACCGAGCCGCACGGAGACTCGCTGACCACGGCACCGCCCGATTCGCGGATCCGACGGATCAGGGCGTCGTGACCCGCCGGATACGGACGATCCACGCCTCCGGCGAGGTAGGCCACGGTCGTCCCGCCGCTTCCGAGTGCGGCCCGGTGGGCGGCGCCGTCGATACCGTACGCGGCACCGGAGACGATCGTGAAGGCCCGGTCGACGAGGCCTGCCGCAGCCTCCGCGGTCACGTGCTCGCCATAACCGGACGCGGCTCGCGCACCGACCATCGCGATCGAGCGGGCGGAGACGGGTGCTCCGGGATCGCCTCGCAGCCACAGCGCGTGAGGGGCATGCACGTCGAGATCCCCGAGACCCGGATGCCAGCCGAGACCCCCGGGCAGGACCAGCCGGGCACCGACGCTGATCGCCGTCTCGCAGGCGGCGACGAGGTCCGCGGACACGAGTCTGGGGCGCCAACGCTCGAGCGCGTTACCGAGCACCCGGGAGGCAGGAGGTGCTACCGGCTCATCGGCGTCCGATGACGCCGGGTTACCCGCTCCCGGCCAACCGCTCGCCAGGATCCGGCGCTGCAGCTCCGTCGGCCCTGCCCGCTCGATGACCGCCGAGAGCGCCTCCGCCGGACCGAGTGCGGCGACCACGAACCCGGAGACACCGTCGCCGGGTTCCGCGATCATCGTCCACGCGGCCCTGGCGAACGCCTCGCGCAGGCTGTCGGCGTCGGAGGCCATGCCTGCCGGGTCGGCATCCGGGCCGTCCCTGAGTCGCCGGACCAGTCCTTCGATCAGCGTGCTGTCCAATCCGAACCAGGAGCTCATGAGATGCCTTTCCGGAGGAAGAGGGCCCGCCCGAGATGCTCCGCCGTCGGGCTGTCGGCGCCATCAAGGTCGGCGAGCGTCCACGCCAGTCGGAGGATCCGGTCGTACCCGCGCATCGTGATCCCACCGCGCTCCAGCGAACGGTCGAGCGCGGCCGTGACCGATCTGGCGAGACGCATCCGCGGACTGCGGAGCCAAGTGCCGCTCGCCTGTGCGTTCGTCGTCCAGCCGGTGCCGGCCAATCGTTCGGCGCTCGCGCTCCGGACGGCTTCGACCCGGGCGCGGGCCTCGGCGGTCGAGAGTCCGCCCTCCTGCGAGAGTCCGGACAGCGCCGAGGTGATCCGTTGGACGCGGACCCGGATGTCGATGCGGTCGAGGAGCGGACCCGACACGCGTCCGAGATACCGCCGCCTGGCCTGCGGCGGACACGTGCAGACACCGTCCGCCGTGCCGTACTGCCCGCAGGGGCACGGGTTCGCAGCGAGGACGAGCTGGAAGGCGGCGGGGAACGTGGCGCTGCCGTGCGCGCGGTGGACGGTGACGGCACCCGACTCGAGCGGTTGCCGCAACGAGTCGAGGACGTCCGCCCGGAACTCCGGCGCCTCGTCGAGGAAGAGCACCCCGTGCGCCGCCCGCGCCGCAGCCCCCGGCCGGATCTGCCGAGAGCCTCCGCCGATGATCGCCGCAGCCGAGGACGAGTGGTGCGGGCTCTCCCAGGGCGGTCTCCGCACGAGGGCCCCGTCCGGCGGGAGGCCGATCAGGGACCGGAGACAGCTGACCTCGACGGCGGCGTCCGGGCCGAGATCCGGCAGGATCTCCGGCAGCCGGGCCGCGAGCATGGTCTTCCCCGCGCCCGGTGGTCCGACCATCATGACGTGGTGACCACCGGCGGCCGCGGCGACCATCGCGTCGACCGCGTCCGGCTGACCGACGACGTCGGCCAGGTCGAGCGGGTCCGGCTCCGGCAGTTTCTCGATGCGCTGCCGGACCGGCTCCAGATCGATGGGCGTCAGTTCGGCGCCATGCCAGATCGCAGCGTCGCGGAGCGACGTCGCGCCGATGACGGTGACCCCGGGGACGAGCTGTGCCTCCGCGACGTTGGCGGTCGGCACCATGACCGCGTCGTAGCCCGCGCGAGCCACGGCGAGCACCGCGGGGAGCACACCCGTGAGCGGCCGCAGCCGACCGTCGAGTCCGAGCTCACCGAGATGCACCACCCGCTCGGCGGACTCCCGGCGGACGAGGCCGCCGACGGCGAGACAGGCGATGGCGATGGAGAGGTCGAACGCGCTCCCCTGCTTCGGCAACGACGCCGGCGACAGGTTGATCGTGAGCTTGCCGCCCGGCAGCGGGCAACCCGAGTTCGCCGTCGCGCTCTTGATCCGATGCGCGGCTTCGCCGAGGGACTTGTCGGGGAGTCCGACGATCGCCATGCCGGGGACCGTCGCGGACGCCGACGCCTCGACCTCCACGATCGACCCCGTGAGACCGGCGAGGGCGACGGACCAGGTACGTGCCACGGCCATCAGGACACCCCTCGGAGGTGCTCGAGACGCACGCCGCCCTCCGGCGGCAGCACGATCCCGACGACGTCGACGCGCATCCGCCTCGAGCGTGGATGGTGCTCGGCGCACCAGGCCCCTGCCAGGCGGCCGATCCTCGCGAGCTTGCGAGCGGTGACCGCCTCCGTCGGGTCTCCGAACCCGACACCGGAGCGAGTCTTCACCTCGACGAAGACGAGGGTGCCGTCGTCGTCGGCGACCACGTCGAGCTCGCCCTGCGGGCATCGCCAGTTGCGATCGAGGATGCGGAACCCGCACGCCTCGAGATGTTCCGTCGCCACCTGCTCGCCGCGTCGGCCGAGCTCGTCCTTCCGTGCCATGTGCACCTCCTGGCACCCAGCCAAGCGGGGCGGAGGAGGCTCGGATGCGCGGAGTGACGTGGGAGCGAGGACCGGGGCGACGGACCGTCCTGTGGAGCGGAGTCGGCGGCGAGCGAGTGCCGGCTACTCGTCGAGCGTGAGTTCCTTCGGGAGCTCGAAGTCGCGCGAGGAGAGCTGCTCCACGTTGACGTCCTTGAAGGTGAGGACGCGGACGCTCTTGACGAAGCGGTCGGAGCGGTACACGTCCCAGACCCAGACGTCGGTCATCGAGAGCTCGAAGTAGAAGTCGTTCGCCGTGTCGCGTCGAACGAGCTCGACCTCGTTGGCGAGGTAGAACCGGCGCTCGGTCTCGATCACGTACTTGAACTGCCCCACGACGTCGCGGTATTCGCGGTAGAGGGCCAGTTCGACCTCGCGGTCGTAGTCTTCGAACTCGTCTTCGTCCATGGTCTCTCTATCCTACGTGTAGGCCGGCAGCCAGCTGCTCCGGTGGTGGAGCGTCAGGCCGTGCTCCGTCAGCGCCGCCAGGTGGTGGACCGAGCCGTACCCCTTGTTCCCCTGCCAACCGTATTCCGGCAGCGTCTCGTGCAGCTCGATCATGAGCCGATCCCGATGCACCTTCGCGAGCACCGACGCCGCCGCGACGGACGCGCAGTCGCGGTCCGCCTTCACGCGAGTGGTGATCGTGAGCGGGCGATGGAGCGAACGGCTCAGCCAGTCACTGTTGCCGTCGAGGAGCACGGTCGACCCCGTGACGTCGGCTCCGACGGCGTGGAGCTCGAGCAACGCGCGGCGCCCCGCCAGGCCGAGGCAGGCCGTGATGCCGAGTTCGTCGACCTCCGCCGGACTCGCCAGCCCGACCGCGCCGTAGAGCACCCACTCGCGCGTGAGCGGCTCCATGCGGGTCCGGGCTTGCTCACTCAACAGCTTGGAGTCGCGGAGCCCGACGGGGAACGGACCACACGCCGGGGCGACGACCGCCGCGCCGACCGCCACCGGTCCCGCTATGGCACCCCTGCCGACCTCGTCCATGCCGATGACCGACGGGACCCCGGCGGCGAACAGTCCGTGCTCGACCTCGAGGGTCGGTTCGCTGACCGCCATCACTCCTTCTCTGGAGCGGGGATGCCCTGGAACACCGAGGGGTAGTTGTCGAGCCAGGCCCAGTTGCTGGACGGCCAGGTGATGACGAACGCCCGCCCGACGACGTTGTCGATCGGGACGAACCCGCCACCGGGCGTGTCGGCGTTGTACCGGGAGTCCTTCGAGTTGTAGCGGTTGTCGCCCATGACCCAGAGCGAACCCTCGGGCACCACGATGTCGAACGCGTCGCCGGACACCTTCTCGGTACCCGCCGGGAGCTTCACGTACGGCTCGTTGAGCGGCACGCCGTTGACCGTCATCTGGCCGAGCGGATTGCAGCAGGTGACGTGGTCGCCCGGAAGCCCGATGACGCGCTTGATGAGGTGGTCGTCGCTGTCGGGGGCGACGAGGCCGAAGATCGACAGGACCCATTCGACGGCCGCGGTGGCCGGCGGCTGCGGGGGCTCGACCGTCTGCGGCAGCCAGCCGCCCGGGTCCTGGAAGACGACGACGTCGCCGCGGTTCAGGGCGACCACGTCGGGGACGAGCTCGTTCACCAGGATGCGGTCCTGGATCTGCAGGGTGTTCTCCATCGACCCGGACGGGATGTAGAACGACCGGACGAGGAAGGTCTTGATGAGGAAGGAGACCAACAACGCGACCACGAAGATGATGAGGAGGTCGCGAAGGAAGAGCAGCGCTCCGCGTTTCCCGCGTGGGCGCTGCTTGTGGTCGGGCGACGCGTCTGCCGCCAGGGAATTGTCTGTCATTTAACCGCCTGAGCTCCCCACCAGCTTATCCGGTGGGGAGCTCAGGAATGATCGCGCAGGCGACCGGGAGGACGACTAGTTGTCGCGCTTCTCCTTGATCTTCGCCTTCTTGCCACGCAGTTCGCGCAGGTAGTACAGCTTGGCGCGACGGACGTCACCGCGGGTGACGACCTCGATGTGGTCGATGTTCGGGGAGTGGACCGGGAAGGTGCGCTCGACGCCGACCTGGTAGCTCACCTTGCGAACGGTGAAGGTCTCGCGGACGCCCTCGTTGGAGCGGCCGATGACGACACCCTGGAAGACCTGGATACGGGACTTGTTGCCCTCGATGATGTTCACGTGCACCTTGACGTTGTCGCCGGCGCGGAAGTCGGGGATGTCCGACTTGAGGGATGCTGCATCGACTGAGTCGAGAATGTGCATGATGATTCCATCTCTGCGACCGCCACAGGTCGACCGCTGAATACGTTCGGAAGGAAGAGTGTGCCCGTTGCCGGCGTTCCCCTGTGGCAGAACTGCGGAGGCACAAACAGCAATTGTGTCATGAAAGCGTTCCGGATGGGTAACCGGGCCGGTCGGGGGCGGCGCGGCGGCGCGCGCCACGCCTTCCTCAGCGGCGTTCGTCGGGCTTCTTCTCCTCGATGACGATGAACTCGCCGCCATCGATCGGCCCGGGTTCGAACCGTTGCGCGGGCGGGATTGAGGATCCGGGTACGGTTCCCGGAGCGGCGGCGGCCATGCGCTCGAACTCCGCCATGGTCTCGCGTGCACGACGCGTCGTCTCGGAGATGAGCTGGGCGATGACGCCCCAGAACGCGGCGAGCCCGGCGACGACGCCGAGCACGGCCCAGAGGGCAACGCCCGAGCTGAACGACCCGAAGCAGATGATCGTGAGGTGCCAGAGGGCGAGCAGGCCGACGTCGGTCCAGGAGACGAGGCGTGTCGTGCGGACACTCGCACGCGCCGAGATGAGGAAGGCGATCGCGGCGAGCGCGATGGCGAGGATCGGCATCGCGATGAACAGCCCGAAGAGGCTCCAGCCGCTCTCGCCGAACAGGCCCCAGCCGACGAACGGCCAGGCGGGCAGGACGAAGATCGCGATGAATCGCCAGTAGAAGAACGCCCGCCGGATGATCATGTCCCCAGGGTACCGTCGGGTCCCCTGGCGTGCGCTGGGCGTTCGCTCACGGCCGAGCCGCGACACTCCAGGCCTCGGTCGGACCCGTCAGAGCAGTTTGCGTTGCAGCGCCCAGGCGGCGAGCTCGTGGCGCGAGGACAGCTGGAGCTTGCGGAGGACGCTCGAGACGTGGGTCTCGACGGTCTTGACGGAGATGAACAGCTCGGTCGCGACCTCCTTGTAGGCGTATCCGCGCGCGATGAGCCGCATGACCTCCTGCTCGCGGGCGGAGAGGCGGTCGAGTTCGTCGACGGACTGGGCCGTCTCCCCCGCCACGGCACCGAAGGCGTCGAGCACGAAACCGGCCAGACGCGGTGAGAAGACGGCGTCGCCGTCGTCGACGCGTCTCGCCGCCTCCGCGACCTCCGCCCCCGAGGAGCTCTTCGTGATGTAGCCCCGCGCTCCCGCCCTGATGACCCGGACCACGTCTTCGGCGGCGTCCGACACGCTGAGTGCGAGGAACCGCGTGGCGGGCACGATCGCAGCCGAACCGGCGATGACGTCGGCGCCACCACCGCCGGAGCCACCCGGCAGGTGGACGTCGAGCAGCACGACCTGCGGGCGGGTCTCGGCGATGACCCGGATCGCCTCCTCCACGTCTCCCGCCTCACCGAGGACGTCGATCCCCGGCCCGAGCTCGCTGCGGAGTCCGGAACGGAAGATCGAGTGGTCGTCGACGATCACGACGGTCAACTGTCGGGCACTCATGGTCGGCTCCTCAGCGGGGTCGGGACGGCGGGGGCAGGGGCGGCCGGCGGCGCCGCCGAAGCACCGTCGTGAACGGGCAGCACGAGGCGGACCTCGGTGCCTCGTCCGCCAGGCCGCGAACGGATCGTCGCCTCGCCACCGATCCGTTGCATGCGGCCGATGATCGACTCCCGGACCCCGAGGCGGTCCCGCGGGACCTGCTCCAGGTCGAAGCCGGGGCCGCGGTCGGAGATCGACACCTCGATCCGCTGCGGTGCCGTCTCGAGATAGACGGAGACGTCGCCGCCGGCATGACGTGCCGCGTTGAGCACGGCCTCCCGCGCGGCGGCGAGGAGCGGCTCCGGAGCGTCGGCGACCGCCTGCCCGACCGCCACGACGTCGACGCGCACCGCGTGGTCGGCTTCCACCGCGGCGGCGATGGTCCGCAGCTCGGTCGCCAGATCGCCCGTCGGTGCAACCCCGCCGGAGAAGAGCCAGTTCCGCAGCTCACGCTCCTGCGCCCTGGCCAGACGGGACGCTTCACTGCCGGGCCCGGCCTGCTGCTGGATGAGCGCGAGCGTCTGGAGCACCGAGTCGTGCAGGTGCGCCGCGATCTCCGCACGGTCGGCCTCACGCATCCGCGCGGCACGCTCGTCCGCGAGGTCGCGATTGAGCTGGAGCGCCCAGGGGGCGATCACCACCGCGACCCCGAGGAGTACGGCGAGCGCGGCGACGATGACCGTCCACATGTTCGGGCGATCGCCGGTCACGAAGAACAGGAGGATACCGAGGACGACGAGGACGAGCGCTCCGAGCACGCGGATCAGGAGCGCCCGGGAGCCCTCGCCACGACCACGCTCGCCGAACTGCCTCCATGCCAGCGCGGCACCCGCGAGGACCACGATGACCGGGATGACGGCCTCGAGCGGGATGTCCAGTCCGGTCCGCGTCGCGATCAGCGCGGTCCCGGCCGCGAGCAGGGCGATCCCGAGGAGCACCTCCGTGATCGGCGCCCGACGAGGGACGTCGGAGTCCGCTGCGCCATCAGTCGAGGCAGGCCGCAGCAGGTGCTCCCGGGGATCGATCGGTCCGTCGACACCCTGCGTCGGCGTCATCACCCACAGCCACACGTAGAGGAGCAGGCCCGCTCCGCCGCAGCAGGCAAGGATGACCGTCGCCGTCCGCACCGCAGCGACGGGGAGACCGGTGTGCTCGGCGAAGCCGGCGCAGACGCCGCCGAGCAGGCGGCGCCTCGGACGGATCATCACCTCGGTTCCCATGGAGCCATCCAAGCAGTTCAGGGTGAGGTCGGCACCCTGGGACGGCAGGTTCAGGGTGCGCTCAGGGTCATGCCGGATGGGCCGGACCCGGACGCTTCGCCAGAATCGGACCATGACGAACCACAGCACGCCACCCGCCGGAGCAGAACCGGGTGCACCCGCCCCGCAGGATCCGACGACCCGCTTCTTCGACTGGTGGCGGTCCACCGGTCTCCGTCGCTCGGCCGACTCCTGGCTCGGCGGTGTCGCCGGCGGTGTCGCGACCCGGCTCGGCCTCGATCCGATGATCGTGCGAGGTGCCCTCATCGTCATCGCGATCCTGGGCGGACCGGTCCTCTTCGTCTACGCCGCGGGCTGGGCGCTCATCCCCGACCAGCAGGGTCGGATCCATCTCGAACGCGCGATCCGTGGGGTGTTCGACCCGGCGATCATCGCCATCGGCGTCCTCGCGGTGCTCACCGCCGTGCCGTTCATGCGCGGACTCTGGTGGGACGGCGTGCCGCACGCCTGGAACCTTCCGGGCTGGTTGGAGTCGACCATGACCGCCGGCTGGGTCATCGCCCTGATCGTCGCATCGGTGTGGTTGATCGTGATGTTCGCGCGACGCGACCCCGAGCGGACGACTCCCCCCGAGACACCGCCGCAGCGCGACCCGTGGACCAGCGACGCCTCGATCCCGAAGCCGTCGGCACCTTCGGCAACGTTCTCCCCGTCCAGCCCTCCCGGTCAGGCGCCGGAGTCCCCCGGTGCCACGGCCCCGGTGTCGCTCGCGAAGGTCTCCGGTCCGCAAGGCGACCCTGGCGCGACCATGCCGCTCGCTGGCGCCACGCCCACCACCGTCTGGGACGGGGCTCCGAGCCAGCAGCGAGGCTGGACCAGCCAGGAGTTCCGGGACGAGATGAGCCGCCAGCGCGCCGAACAGCAGGCCGAGCGCGAGACGAAGGCTCGAGAGCGGCGCGCGCAGCACCCGGGGGCGGCCTTCGTGGCGATCACCCTCGGACTGGCGCTGCTCGCCGGTGCCGGCGCGGCCGTCGTCGCAGCGAGCGCCGGATTCTCGATCCCGGTCGTCGTCGTCATCGGCCTCGCCGCAGCGCTCGGTGCGCTCGCCGTCGCGACGATCATCGCGGGGATCAGCGGACGGGAGAGCGGTTGGCTCGGACTCTTCACCTGGGCCGCCGTGATCTCACTGCTCGCCACCGGGGTGTTCCCGCTCGGCTCCTCCTTCCTGCCCGTCGGACGCGCGACCTGGACCGTGACATCGACCGATGCGGACGACCGGCGCGGATACGTCATGATCGCCGGCCAACCCACGCTCGACCTCGGTGAACTCGCCGACGACGACGCGTTGCGCGGTGGGACGATCGACGTGTGGATCGTCGCCGGCGAGGTCGACGTGCTCATCCCCGAGGACGTGCCGGTGATCGTCGAGTTCTCGGCCATCGCGGGCACCCTGGACACGGGTCGCGGTGATCGGGACGGAACGGACCGACGCGGCGGAGCCCTCTTCCAGGACGAGGCCCGCTACGGACGGACGACGTCGGCGGACACGACGCGGGTCCGGGTGTGGACGATCGCCGGCAGCGCGGTCGTGACCGAGGAAGCGGAGGCGGGACGATGAGCGAGCAGGACGACCGGACCGAGCCGACGACGAAGTCGACTCCACCGGCGACCGACCAGACGACCACGTCCGAGCGGACGAGCCACGAGGCGGAGAGCGGTTCCGATCAGACGGGTCGAGGCGGTCGGGCGCCGCGGTTCGGCACCATCCTCTGGGGCGTGCTCCTGCTCGTCTTCGCCGGGGCCATGCTGGTCACCAACCTCACCGAGGTGCGCATCGACCCGCTCGGCTGGATCACTGGTGCGATCATCGCGACCGGAGCGGTCCTCGTCGTCGCAGGCATCGCGGCCGCGGTGCGCCGGCGACCCTGAGACCAGGACGCTCGAGCGCGAACCGCTCAGCCGCCGGTGACGTCGTCCGGCAGCAGGTCGGGCCGGACCTCTCGGGTCCGCTCGAGCTGCTGCTGGCGCCGCCACGACGCGATGGCCCCGTGGTTGCCACTCAGGAGCACCGGCGGTACCGGCAGCCCCCGCCATTCGGACGGCTTCGTGTAGCTCGGGTATTCGAGCAGACCGTCCTCGTGCGACTCCTCGACGAGGCTCTCGGGATTGCCGACCACGCCGGGGACCAGCCGACCGATCGCCTCGATCATCGCCATGACCGCGACCTCGCCGCCGTTGAGGACGTAGTCGCCGAGGCTCACGAGGCGGACACGAGCCCGGCTGGCCGTGTGCTCGAAGACGCGGTGGTCGATGCCCTCGTACCGACCGCAGCCGAACACGAGATGCGGCTCGAAGGCGAGTTCGCGGGCCATCGCCTGGGTGAAGACCTCACCCGCCGGCGAGGGGAAGATGACGAGCGGCTCGTCCTCGGTGTCGTCACCCAGGATGCCGTCGAGCGCCTCGCCCCAGGGCTCCGGCTTCATGACCATCCCGGCCCCTCCGCCGTACGGAGTGTCGTCGACCGTGCGGTGACGGTCGTGCGTCGAGTCGCGGAGATCGTGGACGTCCAGCTCGATCAGGCCGCTCTGCTTGGCCTTGCCGAGCAGCGAGAGGTCCAGGGCATCGAAGAAGGTCGGGAAGATCGTGACGATGTCGATGCGCATGAGGAGCAGTCTATTCGCGCGAGGGTCGGCCTCCCGGTCGCGTCGATCAGTCGGACAGCCCGGCCGACGCCTCCTCGTAGCGGTCGACCACGAGGTCGACGATGCCTGCGTCCGGCGCCTCGCCCGGGTGGAGGAGTGGAGGCGTCACCGCGTCGGCCCCGGCCTCCTCGAGCAGCCGCGCGAAGTACCCGGGTGCCAGGAGATAGGTCGCGATGACGACTCGACCACGCGGCCGGCTCGCTCGGGCGTCCGCGACCGCGTCGGGTACCGCCGGGCGGGCGGCGGAGACGAACGCGGTCACCACCGGGACACGCAACCGTGCCTCCAGACGCCGTCCCATCTCGAAGCAGTCCGCGACGGCACGCGCATCCGTCGAGCCGGCGGCGGCGAGGACGATGCGGTCGTCGGGTGTCACGCGCAGCGCCTCGAGCCGGCGGGCCAGCACCGCGACGAGGCGATCGTCAGGCCCCATGGCGCGTCCTAGGGCGGTCGATCGCTCCGTCGCCTCGAGGTCCTCCACGAGGTCGACGTGGACGTGGAAGCCCGCGGACAGGAGCAGCGGTACGACGACGGCCGGACGGCCCGACTCCACGGAGCCGAGCGTGGCGGGGACGTCGGGCTGCTGCACGTCCACGAAGCCACCGGCGACATGGAGGTCGGCCCTTTCGCGCTCGACGGCGGCGACGAGCGCGGCGACCGACGCTTGACCGATGGGACAGCTCGTGCCGTGCGAGACGGCGACGAGGGCCGGCGTCGTCAGGGTGGCGGGCCGAGCTCGACGGACACCTGGAGCGAGCAGGGTCATCGCTCCTCCCCCAGCTCGATCTCGACGAAGCCCCCGACGATGCGGGTGCTGAAGGTCCTGAGGAACAGGTTCGGGTCGGTGAAGCACTCGCCGGTTCCGAGGTCGTAGACCTGCTTGTGCAGCGGCGAGGCGATGGTCGGACGCTCTCCGCGGGAGCCGACGATGCCGCGGGCCATCACCGGTGCCGCCGTCTGGGGGTCTCGGTGGTCGACCGCGTACACCTCCTCGGCGCCGATGCGGAAGACGGCGATCTGGCGGGCGCGGAGCAGCGCCACCTCGCCCCACGACAGCTCGAGATCGTCGATGGCGCAGACCCGCCGCCAGTCGGCGAGCGCCGTCCGCGCGGTCTGCTCCGGTGTCGTCACGCTCATCGTCGGCCTCCTGCTGGTCGTGCGTCGGAGCACCGACGCTACGGGCGGGGTGTTTCGGCTGATCACCCACGAGGTTTCGGTGAGGTGAAACCGACCTCACATCGCGTCTCACCGTCTGTGCGGTCCTCGACCCGTCGGGGACACATCCGGGCAACGGTCCGGAAACGCCGCCTCAGTACGCTCGCTGGAACACGAGCCGAGGGGGCCCACGATGACCGATCGCACTCCACAGGGCGGACCACGCCGCATCGTCGTCGTCGGCGGCGGACCGGCCGCGCACCGGTTGGTCGACGCCCTGCACAGCCGTGACGGCGGGGAACGGACGCACATCACCGTCATCTGCGAGGAGCTGCACCGCCCCTACGACCGCGTCGCGCTGAGCAAGCGACTCGACGATGCCTCGATCGACCTCACGCTCACCCCGTCCGCCGTCTGGGACGAACGCCACGTGTCCCTGCTCCTGGGCGAGCGTGCGGAGCGCATCGATCGTGACGCACGGACGGTGCACACCTCGCTCGGTCGGCTCGTGGAATGGGACGAGCTGATCCTCGCGACCGGGTCCTCGGCGCCGGTGCCGGAGATCGACGGCGCGGAGCACGCACTCGTCTACCGCACGCTCGACGACGTGGACCTCCTCGTCTCCGAGATCGAGCGCATCGGAAGCCTGCGGGGACGTCCCGCTCGCGTGATCGTCGCCGGCGGTGGACTCCTCGGGCTCGAGGCCGCGGGCGGCGCGGCTCGCCTCGGCGCCGACGCGAGCGTCGTGCACTCCGGTTCGTGGCTCATGTCGGCACAACTCGACGAGGGTGCCGGGCGGGCACTCGGCCGGATCATCGGTGCGCAGGGCATCGCCTTGCATCTGGGGACCCGTCCTCGCTCCATCCTCCTCGACGAGGAGGGCGCCGTCTCGGGGGTGAAGTTCTCGAGCGGCCAACAGGTCGAGGTGGACATCGTGGTCTTCGCGATCGGCATCCGGGCGAGGGACGAACTCGCGCGTGACGCGGGGATCGCACTCGGCGAGCGCGGCGGCGTGGTCATCGGGACCGACTGCAGGACGTCAGCGGCCGGGGTCTGGGCGATCGGGGAGGTCGCCTGCTTCGAGGGACGCTGTACCGGGCTCGTGGCGCCGGCGAACGCGATGGCGGAAGTCGTCGCCGACCGGCTGCTCGGCGGCGAGGCGGAGTTCACGACGGTCGACGACGCAACGAAACTGAAGCTCTCCGGCGTCGACGTCGCGAGCTTCGGCGACGCCCTCGCGCGGACGGAGCACAGCCTCGAGATCGTCTACGCCGACCCGGCACGGGGGCTGTACCAGAAGCTCGTCATGACCGACGACGCGAAGACGCTCCTCGGTGGCATCTTCGTCGGCGACGCGTCGCCCTACGCCGCGTTGCGCCCGCTCCTCGGGAGTGAGCTGTCGAGCGAACCCGCGGCCTACCTGTCCGCCTCCGGCATCGAGGCACCGGCCGGGGACGAGCTGCCGGACGCGGCGCTCGTCTGTGCGTGCAACGCCGTCACCGCGGGCTCGGTCCGCGAGGCGATCGCCGGCGTGCACGGCGAGGCCTGCACGGAGCTCGGCCCGCTCAAGACCTGTTCACGGGCCGGCACCCAGTGCGGCTCGTGCGTCCCACTCGTCAAGAAGATCCTCGAGACGGAGCTGACGAAGTCCGGTGTCGCCGTGTCGCGCGCCCTCTGCGAGCACTTCGCCCTGTCTCGGCAGGAACTGTTCGAGTCCATCCGGGTGCTCGGCCTCACCTCCTTCGACGACATCCTCGCCCGGTTCGGCGTCGGTCGCGGCTGCGACGTCTGCAAGCCCGTGGTCGGCTCCATCCTCGCCAGTCAGCAGGGCGGCTACATCCTCGACGGCGGGCGCGGCACACTCCAGGACACGAACGACCGTGCGCTCGCGAACATGCAGAAGGACGGCACCTACTCGGTGGTCCCGCGGATCCCCGGCGGTGAGATCACGCCCAAGAAGCTCGCGGTGATCGCGCAGGTCGCCACCGACTACGGGCTCTACACGAAGATCACGGGCGGGCAGCGCATCGACCTCTTCGGGGCCCGACTCGAGCAGTTGCCGGAGATCTGGCGCATCCTGGTCGACGCCGGGTTCGAATCCGGCCAGGCCTACGGCAAGTCCCTCCGCAACGTGAAGAGTTGCGTCGGGTCGAGCTGGTGCCGGTTCGGGGTGCAGGACTCCGTCTCCATGGCGGTCTTCCTCGAACTCCGCTACCGGGGGCTCCGGGCGCCGCACAAGTTCAAGTTCGGCGTCTCCGGCTGTGCCCGTGAGTGCGCTGAGGCTCGTGGGAAGGACGTCGGGATCATCGCGACCGAACAGGGGTGGAACCTGTATGTGGGCGGGAACGGCGGGTTCCAGCCGACGCACGCGCAGCTCCTCGCGGGTGACCTCGACGACGAGACGCTCGTCCGGTACATCGACCGGTACCTCATGTACTACATCCGCACGGCCGACCGTCTCCAGCGCACGGCACGGTGGATGGAGGACCTCGAGGGCGGACTCGACCACGTCCGCGAGGTCGTCGTCGAGGACTCGCTCGGGCTCGCCGCCGATCTCGAACAGGCGATGGCCGCCCATGTCGAGGGCTACGAGGACGAATGGGCCGCCACCCTCGCCGACCCGGAGCGCCTCCGACGGTTCCGTTCCTTCGTCAACGAACCGGGCGAGGCGGAGCCCGGGTTGGCGCGCGTGGCCGAACGCGGCCAGTACCGACCGGCCACGGCTGCGGAGATCGAACGCGGCGAGGCCGTCTACGTCGCAGGGCCTACCATTCCAGTGAGAGAAGGGGCGTAGATGTCGCGTGTAGGCAGGGTCACCCTCGTCGGTGGCGGACCGGGCGATCCCGCGTTGCTGACCGTCGCCGCGGTGGAAGCCCTGCGCGACGCCGACGTCGTGCTCTACGACCGACTCGCCCCGCACGACGCCCTCCCTTCCCTCGCACCGAACGCCCTCCTCGTCGATGTCGGCAAACGCCCGGGCCACCACCCGATCGGGCAGGAGGGCATCGAGACCGTCATGGTCCAGCACGCCCTGGACGGTGCGACCGTCGTCCGGTTCAAGGGCGGCGACCCGTACGTCTTCGGCCGCGGCAGTGAAGAGGTGCTCGCCTGCCACCGTGCCGGCGTCCCCGTCCGCGTCATCCCGGGCGTCTCGAGCGCCGTCGCCGTGCCCGCCGCCGCCGGGATCCCGCTCACCCATCGGAACCTGAGCCGGCTCTTCACGGTGGTGAGCGGTCACGTGCCGCTCTCCGATGACGAACACCGTCACCTCGCCGGGCTGGGCGGGACGATCGTCGTCCTCATGGGTGTCGGCACCCTGCCCTCCGTCTCCCAGGGACTGCTCACCGCGGGGCTCGCCGCCGACACCCCGGTCGCGATCATCGAGCGCGGGTACAGCGAGACCCAGCGGACGACGATCGCGGACCTCGGTTCGATCCTCCACGTCGCGGCGGCTGCCGGGGTGCGATCCCCGGCGGTCATCGTGATCGGCCACGTCGTCTCCTTCGCGTTCGACGGCGACGCCGAGGCCGCCGAGCTCCTGGAGCGGGCAGAACGCCTGGCGGCGACGGTATGACCGACGCCACGGTGGGATCGCCGGACGCCGGCCCCGACGTGTCCTCGCCGGTACCGGGGTTCCGCGCGGACCAGCTCGAGGGGTTCCGGATCGGTGTGACGAGCGACCGCCGGTCGCAGGACCTCATCGACGCCTTCGAGCGGCGCGGCGCCACGGTCGTGCACGCCCCGACGCTCCGGATCGCCCACGCCCAACACGACGAACCTCTGATCGACGACACGCGCGACATCATCGCGGCACGTCCGGACGTCCTCCTCGCCACGACCTCGTACGGCGTCCGCCGGTGGTTCGAGGTGGCCGACGCCGCCGGACTCGGCGACGAGCTCGTCGATGCGCTCGCCGACACGGACATCCTCGTCCGCGGCCCGAAGGCGCGAGGGGCGGTCCGGGCTGCAGGCCTGAACGACGTCGGCATGAGCGACCGCGAGACCACCGCCTCCCTCGTCGACAAGGTCCTCGCCGAGTACCCGGCCGGCCTCCGGGTCGCCGTCCAACTACACGGGTACACCGACGAGCGACAGCTCGAGCGCCTCCGCGCCGTGCATCCGGAGGTGCACACGGTCGCCCCGTACCGGTGGACGGACCCGGACGCCACCGACGAACGCGTGCGCCGGCTCGTGGACGCCATCGTGAGCGGATCGCTCGACGCGGTCACATTCACGAGTGCACCATCGGTCGTCGCCCTCTTCACCGCCGCCGAGGCCCTCGGACTCGAGGACGCCGTCGTCGACGCCTTCAGGCACGATGTCCTCTGCGCGGCGGTCGGCCCCGTCACGGCCGCACCCCTGCTGGCGCAGGACATCGAGCCCATCGTCCCCGAGCGGTTCCGCATGGGGGCGCTCATCCGACTCCTCTGCGAACACCTGAAACAGCACGCGATCCTGCGCGCCGAGACGCTGCACGGTCCCATCGCCATCCGTGGTGCCATCGTCGAACTCCCCGGGTCCCGCGTGCGGCTCCCCCCGAACTCGCTCGCGCTGCTGCGAGCGCTCGTGCGCGCCAACGGCGCGGTCCTCTCACGGTCTGCCCTCGCCGACGCCCTGCCGGCGGCGGCCGACCACCACGCCCTCGAAGTGCAGATGAGCAGACTGCGCCAGGCACTCGGGGTCCCCGGCCTCATCAACACCATCGTCAAGCGCGGCTACCGACTCGACGTCTGACCCGTTCGAGCCGACGCGCGCGTCCGACCGAGCCCGACCGCGTCCCGACGGTCCGCGTCCTCACGGTCGTCGACGAGCGGTGTGAGCAGGAGGTGACGCAGGTGTTACGTGGGCGGTCGGACGCCGAAACACGGCGTCGATAGCGTCGGAGACAGCACCTCTCCCGCTTCACCGAACGCTCGGAGCAGTCATGACCACGAACCTCGACGCAGCAGACACGACGCCGACCACCGCCCCGACGGCCGGAGCCCCGGTCGCCCTGATCCACCGCCCGGGGCGCTGGATCGACGGCTGGAACCCTGAGGACACGGCCTTCTGGGAGCGTGAAGGTCGGAGCATCGCCGGGAGGAACCTCCGGTGGTCGATCTTCGCCGAGTTCCTCGGCTTCGTCGTCTGGCAGCTGTGGAGCATCGTCGTCGTGATGCTGCCGAGCGCGGGGTTCTCCTTCTCCACCGCCGAGACGTTCTGGCTGATCTCCATGCCGAGTCTCGTCGGCGCCACCCTGCGGTTCCCGTACTCGTTCATGGTCCCGAAGTTCGGCGGACGCAATTGGACGATCATCTCCGCCGGGCTGCTCCTCATCCCGTCGATCGCGCTCGCGCTCTGCGTGGGCAATCCGGACACCCCCTTCGGCGTCATGCTCGTCGTCGCCGGACTCGCCGGCTTCGGCGGCGGCAACTTCGCCAGCTCCATGTCGAACATCACCTACTTCTACCCGCAGCGGGAGAAGGGATGGGCGCTCGGCTTGAACGCGGCCGGCGGCAACCTCGGCGCCGCCGTCGCACAGTTCGTCGTGCCCATCGCGGTCACGATCGGTGCAGCGGCCACCCTCAACCTGAGCCTCGCCGGATGGATCTGGGTGCCGCTCATCCTGGTGGCGATGGTCGGCGCGTACCGTTCCATGGACAACCTGTCGTCCGCGAAGGCCGATCTCCGCGGGTCCGCGGCCGCACTCCGCGAACCGCACCTCTGGCTCCTCGCCGTGCTCTACATCGGCACCTTCGGATCCTTCATCGGCTTCGCGAGCGTCTTCCCGAAGCTCATCGCGGACCAGTTCCCCGCATTCTCGACCTTCGCGGTGGGTTCCGCCTCGATCTCCCTCGCGTTCCTCGGAGCCTTGATCGGCTCCCTGGCGCGGCCCTTCGGCGGACGGCTCGCGGACCGCTTCGGCGGCGCGGTCGTGACGATGAGTGCGTTCGCGGTCATGGCGCTCGGAGCGCTCGCGGTGCTGTGGACCCTCCCGATGGCGAACTTCTGGCTGTTCCTCGGGTGTTTCCTGCTCCTGTTCGTGGCCGCCGGCGTCGGCAACGGCTCGACGTACCGGATGATCCCCAGCGTGTTCGCCGCCCGTTCCGGTCTGCACGACGCCCACCACCGGGGTGGTGACGTGACGACGCAGCGGAAGGCGGCGGCCGCCCTGGGACTCATCTCCGCGATCGGCGCGTACGGCGGTTTCGTGATCCCGCAGATCCTCGGCCTCTCCCACGGCGCCACCGGCAGCTACTCGTCCGCGTTCATCGGGTTCGTCGGGGCGTACGTCGTCCTCTTCGCGATCA
Organism: Plantibacter sp. LMC-P-059a; assembly: GCF_030209505.1. Taxonomy (NCBI): domain Bacteria; kingdom Bacillati; phylum Actinomycetota; class Actinomycetes; order Micrococcales; family Microbacteriaceae; genus Plantibacter; species Plantibacter sp. LMC-P-059a. Next base: position 332,405 of record NZ_JARVRZ010000001.1, read on the forward strand.
CCTTCCTCGTCTACTTCCGGAGGAACGCCTCGCTGGCCGGTCAACGGCTGTGAGCGACCGTCCCGTCCACGTCTGACCGAAGGACACCGCATGCCGCGTTCCACCGCCCCGGCGACCGACACCCACTGCCCCTACTGCGCCCTCCAGTGCGCGATGTCCCTCACCCGGGCACCCACGGTGGACGGCGTGGCTCCGCGGCTCCCACTCGAGGTCTCGGGACGGGACTTCCCGACGAACCGGGGAGGCCTCTGCAAGAAGGGGTGGACGTCCGGCGAGCTCCTCGGGCGGGGCGACCGCCTCACGGCCCCGCTCGTGCGGAACGCCGCCGGGGCGCTGGTCGAGACGAGCTGGGACACCGCGTTGGATCTCGTCGCCTCGACCATCCTGCGGATCCGCGAGGCACGCGGAGCGGACGCCGTCGGGGTGTTCGGAGGCGGCGGACTCACGAACGAGAAGGCCTACCAGCTGGGCAAGTTCGCGAGGATCGCGATCGGCACGAGTCGGATCGACTACAACGGGCGGTTCTGCATGTCGTCCGCGGCGGCCGCGGGCAACCGGGCGTTCGGGATCGACCGGGGGCTGCCGTTCCCGCTCGAGGACCTCGACGGCGCATCGACCGTCCTCCTCCTCGGGTCGAACGTCGCGGAGACCATGCCGCCGTTCATCGGTCATCTCACGGGTGCGCAAGCCGCCGGCGGTCTCATCGTCGTCGACCCGCGTCGTTCGGCGACCGCCCGACTGACCGAGCAGCAGCGTGGCATGCACGTGCAACCCGCCCCGGGCACCGACCTCGTCTTCCTGCTGGGGCTGACGCACCTCGTCCTCGCCGAGGGGCTCGCCGACCTCGACTACCTCGAGCGCCGCACGACGGGGCTGGGTGCGCTTCGGCGCAGCGTCAGCGCCTGGTGGCCGGAACGGGTCCAGTCGGTCACGGGCGTGCCCACCACGGTGCTCCGCGAGGTCGCGCATCGACTCACCACGGCCGGCGGGGGCACCTACATCCTCACGGGTCGGGGCGTCGAGCAGCATGTCGACGGCACCGACACGGCCACCGCGGCCATCAACCTCGCGCTCGTCCTCGGCCTGCCTGGCCGGCCGGGGTCCGGCTACGGCACCCTCACCGGTCAGGGCAACGGCCAGGGCGGTCGGGAGCACGGGCAGAAGTGCGATCAGCTGCCGGGGTATCGGAAGATCACCGATCCCGAAGCGCGCCGTCACGTCGCGGGTGTCTGGGGCGTCCCCGTCGAGTCGATCCCCGGCCCCGGTCTCCCGGCCGTCGCCCTGCTGAACACGCTCGGAGATGCCGACGGCGTGCACGCGCTCCTCGTCCACGGCTCGAACGTCGTCGTCTCGGCACCCAACGTGCAGACGGTCCGCGATCGCCTGGAGCGTCTCGAACTCCTGGTGGTGTGCGACTTCTTCCTCTCCGAGACCGCCGCGCTCGCCGATGTCGTCCTCCCCACCACCCAATGGGCTGAAGAGGAGGGCACCATGACGTCCTTGGAGGGCCGGGTCATCCGCCGGCGGCTGGCCGTCGATCCTCCGGCGGGTGTCCGGAGCGAACTCTGGATCATGCGCGAGCTGGCGCGTCGACTCGACGCCCCCGGTCGGTTCGACGTGGACCCGGCCCTGGTCTTCGACGAGCTGGCGGCAGCGTCGGCCGGTGGTGTCGCCGACTACTCGGGTCTCAGCCATGCCCTGCTCGACACCGGCATCGCCGCCCATTGGCCGTTCCCGGCGGGCGGTTCCGGCACCCCACGGCTGTTCAGCGAACGGTTCGCCCACGACGACGGTCTGGCGCGTCTCGTCCCCGTCCGTCCCGCCGTCGGATCGGAGTCCGTCGACGCGGAACACGAGCTCACCCTCACGACCGGTCGGCTGCTCGAGCACTACCAGTCCGGGACCCAGACACGCCGCGTCCCGGAGCTCGACGACGCCCGCCCCGCCGTGTTCGTCCAGCTCCACCCGGCGACCGCTGCACGTCTCGGCATCGTCGAGGGCGGAATGGTCGAGTTGTCGAACCGTCGTGGAACCCTCACTGCGCGGGCGAGCATCGACCTCGACATCCGTCACGACACCGTGTTCCTTCCGTTCCACTTTGCCGGTGCGGCCTCGGCGAACCTCCTGACGCAGGACGCCGTGGACCCGGTCTCCGGCATGCCCGACTTCAAACGCGCGGCGGTCCGCGTGCGTCCGGCCGTCCACGGCGGATCCCCCGTGCCCGCTGCCGCCGGGGTCGGTGCACGATCATGAACGCCCAGCGTCGCGGCCCACTCCGGATCGTCCTCATCGGCTTCGGGCCGGTGGGCGCGCGGTTCGCCGAGGAGCTCGCCCCCGGTGTCCGCGCAGGCGACGTCGCGCTGACCGTGATCGGCCAGGAGCCCGTCGACGCCTACAACCGTGTCCTCGTCGCCGAACACGCCACCGGTTCCGCACAGCTCGCCGACATGACCCTCGTCAGCGCCCGGGACTTGGCCGACGACGGCATCAGGGTGCTTCTGGGAGCAACCGCGACCCGGATCGATCGCGCGGGCCGGACAGTGGAACTCGACCGTGGAGACGCACTCCCCTACGACCATCTCGTCCTCGCGACCGGAGCACGGGCGAACGTCCCGACCCTCGACGGCGTCGATCGGTGGAGACGCGACCTCCCGGCACTGGAGAAGTACGGTGCGCGTCTCATGGGGTCGGATCACGCCCTCCCGGCCGGGGTGTGCGCCATGCGCGACCTCGACGACGCCGACACCGTCGCTGCGGTCGTTCGGACTGGCGGACGGATCGTCGTCCTCGGCGCGGGTGTGCTGGGCCTCGAGACGGCTCTTGCGGCGGCGAGGGCCGGGGCCGACGTGGTCGTCGTGCACCACGGCCCGACGCCCATGCCACGCAACCTCGATCGCGGTGCGGGCTCCGTCCTGTCCACAGCGCTGCGCGCGGCGGGTGTCGAGGTCGTGGCGAACAGTCGAGCGGAGGCGGTGGGCTACCGGGACGACCCCACCGGCGGTCGCCGGTTCGACGCGCTCATCACCGCGGACGGCAAACGGATCGCGGGAGACCTGCTCCTGTTGTCGTGCGGCGTGAGCGCCAGGTCCGACCTCGCGGTCCTCGCCGGGCTCCGAGTGGGCGCTGGCGTCCTCGTCGATGAAGCGCTCACTAGCTGGTCCGACGAGCGGATCTCGGCGATCGGAGACTGCGCGCATGTCCTCACCCCGACGCCGGAGCGCCGCACTGAACGGGTCGTGCCCGGTGGCCCCTCCGGGCTCATCGGTCCGGGGTGGCGGCAGGCGGAGTGGCTCGCCGCCCACCTCCTCCGAGCGGGTGCGGCGGCCGACGACCGGCGAGGTCTGCTCACGCCCCCACCCGTCGAGCGATCGAGTCCGGTCGCACTCAAGGCCACAGGAGTCGACGTGGTCGCGGTCGGGGACGTCCAGGTCGACCCCTGGGACGTCTCCCCTGAGGCTGCGGACCCGTGCGGGCTACACGTCTCGGCGAGGCGCAGCATCTCGGTCTGGGCGGACCCCGACCACGGCCGGTACGTGAAGATGGTCACCCGCGCCGGCGTCTTGAGCGCGTTCGTGGCGGTCGGGATGCCTCGGGCCGCCGCCGAGCTGACCCTGCTCTACGAGAGCGGTGGCGAGCTGCCCGCGGACCGTTCCGTGCTGCTCCGTCTGGACGGGCCGGACGCCGTCGGCGCGACGTCAGCCGACGCCTTCGCGCCGACCACGACCGTCTGCAGCTGCAACGGCGTGACGGTCGGCAGGATCCGGGAGGCTGCGGAGGCCGGCAACATCACGGTCTCCTGCATCGGGAAGGCGACCCGCGCCGGCACCGGGTGCGGCGGGTGCACCGACCGGATCACAGCGGTGTTGGAGCGGGTCGCGGCGGGCGAGCACCAGGGCGAGCCGATCGCTGTCTGAGGCCCCCGGGGACGACGACGGCGGAGGCGCCTGCTGTTTCCAGCTGACGACTCCGCCGTGCGGTTCGAGCCGGTGTACGGCTCGGAACGGTGTTACTCGGGCTTCGGCGTCCCGGTCTCCTCCGGAGCCGTCTCCGACTCCTCGGATGCTTCTGCCTCCGGGGCGTCCGGGGCATCGGCAACCGATGCGTCCGGAGCGTCGTCCGCCTCGGGGAGCTCTTCGAAGAGCCCGGTCGGCGGCGTGACCGTCACGATCCCGGCAGCGACGTCCACAGCCGGAACGATGGCCTTGACGAACGGGACCATGACCTCGCCGTCTCGCGTCTTGACGATCAAGAGGTCCTGCGACGGGAAGTGCTCGACCCGCGCTACGGTTCCGACCGACGCACCGTCACGATGCACTGCCAGACCGACGAGCTGGTGGTCGTACCACGCGTCTTCCTCGGCCGGCAGCTCCGTGGGGTCCTGCTCGACCCACAGGATGGCCTTGACCAACGTCTCGGCCTCGCTTCGATCGGTGATCCCGACGAAGAACGCCACCGGCTGGCTGTTGTACCAGCGGAGCTCGATGAGCTCGAGCGACTTGCCCCGCCATTTCGAGCCTGCAGGGACCTGCAGCGTGAAGCTCGCACCCGGGGTGAACCGGTGTTCCGGCTCGTCCGTGTAGAGCTCGACCTTGAGAGCGCCCTTCAGCCCATGTGCCTTCGTGAGCCGGCCGACCCGCAATTGGGTCTTCGGCTCCGTCTCCTCGGCCACCTAGGCGCTTGCGCCGGTGGCGTCCGTGTCGACCACGTCGACGCGGACCCGCCGGCCGTCCGCCAACGCAGCCACGAGGGTGCGGAGGGACTTGGCCGTCCGGCCGGCACGACCGATGACCCGGCCGAGGTCCTCGGGGTTCACACGAACCTCGAGGACCTCGCCACGGGCGGAGTTCTGTGCCGTGACGCGAACGTCATCCGGGTGATCCACGATCCCCTTGACGAGGTGTTCGAGCGCGGGAGCGAGCAAGACTACGCCTGCTCTGCTTCGGCGGCGTCAGCGGCGGGAGCCTCGGCCTCGGCCGGAGCAGCCTTGGCCGGAGCCTCGGCCTTCGGCTTGAGGACGGGCTTCTTCTTCTCGTCGGCGACGAAGGCGGCCTTCGGCTCCTTGACGCGGACGGTGCTGACCGCGTCCTTGTCGCCCTTGAACTTGCCCCAGTCGCCCGTGAGCTTGAGGAGCGCTGCGACCTGCTCGGTCGGCTGCGCGCCGACGCTCAGCCAGTACTGTGCGCGCTCGGAGTCGACCTCGATGAACGAAGGCTCCTCGGTGGGGTGGTACTTGCCGATCTCCTCGATGACACGGCCGTCGCGCTTCGTGCGCGAGTCGGCGACGACGATGCGGTAGAACGGCGCGCGGATCTTGCCGAGACGCTTGAGACGGATTTTGACAGCCACGATTCTCCTGAATGATGTGATGTTTGATGTGCTCGCTGCCGAAAGGTGGGGCCACACGCTCGACGCGAAAACTGTGGTTGCTGCGGGCGTCGGATAGAGGGTCGAACTCCGCGCAGACTCAACTCTCTATTCTGCCAGACATCGGGCGATCTGGGTAATCCTGCGACACGGGGGCGGAAGGACCGCTGTGCCGCGTGGAAGGATGGGCTGGCGCGCGGCACCCGGCCGTGCCCTGCGGGAGGTCGACGCCAATGCCCATCGAGTTCGCCAACTCCGAGCGTTCGACCGTCGGCCTCGAGTGGGAGGTCGCCCTCGTCGACCGCGACACCGGCGATCTCGTCGCATCCGCCGACACCGTACTCTCGGAACTGCGCGGCGAGGACGGTTCCGACCACACCCAGATCACGAACGAACTGCTGCTCAACACCCTCGAACTCGTCTCCGGGGTGCACCACACGGTGCCGGAGGCGATCGCGGACCTCGAGGGACAGCTGGCCGAGGTGCGCGCCATCACCGATCCCATGGGCGTGGAGCTCATCTGCAGCGGTTCCCACCCGTTCGGGCAGTGGTACGACCAGCAGGTGACCGACAAACCGCGGTACCACAAGCTCATCGACCGCACGCAGTGGTGGGGCCGGAACATGATGATCTGGGGCGTCCACGCCCATGTCGGCGTCGAGACGGTCGACAAGGTCCTCCCGATCATGAACGGACTGCTGACGTACCTCCCGCACCTCCAGGCGCTGTCCGCGTCGAGCCCCTACTGGGGTGGTGTCGACACGGGGTACGCGTCGAACCGCGCACTCATGTTCCAGCAGCTCCCGACGGCAGGCCTCCCCTATCAACTCTCCGACTGGGAGCAGTTCGAGGCGTACGTCGACGACCTGACGGTGACGGGCATCATCGAGGACCACACCGAGGTCCGCTGGGACGTGCGCCCCTCGCCCCAGTGGGGCACCGTGGAGATGCGCGCCTGCGACGGCGCGTCGACCGTGGGCGAGTTCGCCGCGCTCGCCTCCCTCATCCACTGTCTCACCGAGCACCTCTCCGATCGCCTGGACGACGGCGAGCGGCTGCAGACCCTGCAGCCCTGGTACGTCCGGGAGAACAAGTGGCGCGCGGCGCGGTACGGGCTCGACGCCGAGATCATCCTCGACTCCTCCGGTCACGAACGGTTGGTGACGGACGACCTGCACGACCTGCTCGACACCCTCGCGCCGATCGCGCGCCGGCTCGGCTGCTCGGAGGAGCTGGCGAGCATCGCCTCGATCATCGACCACGGCGCGAGCTACCAGCGTCAGCTCGCCGTCGCCCACGCGAACGGCGGCAGCCTGCAGGCCGTCGTGAGCGCGCTCGCGAAGGAGCTGCGACACGGGGTCCAGCCGACCACCTGACGAGGCGGCGTCACTCGTCGCGGTCGAGCGTTCCGATCCGCGTGCCGGCGTCGTCGGTCACGATCAAGCGCTCGCCGTCGTCCGAGAGGGCGACCTCGGCGACGCCCCGGAGCCACGTGTCGACATCAGGGCACGCCATGAGTGTGCCCGCGACATCGGAGACCGCGACCGAGTCGTCCTCGGCCCGCCAGGAGCCGGAGAGGCTGTTGCACCCGTCGGAACCGGTGACCCGACCGTCGTCGGAGAAGACCAGGTGGGGCTCCGCTGCGCCGGTACCGTCGCCCCACGTTCCGACGACGCGCTCTCCGACGCCACCGGTGGAGCAAGCGGCGAGCAGCGCGGCCACGAGGACGACGCCGATCGCCGTCGCCGGCACCCTCAGCGCACGCATCCAGCCACCGCCGGTGTCAGCGACCCAGGAACTTCTGGAGTTCGGCGAGTTCAGCCTCGGTTGGGGCCTTCGTGCCCGCCGACGCGCCGCCACCGAGTCCGAAGCCCGCACCGGTCGCCGGGGCCTGCGCCTCGACGACACCGGCGTTCTCCGCTGCCCGCTTGGCCGGGTTCCCTGACCGGGAACCCTTCTTCTTCGCCTGGGGCTTCGGACGGTTCGTCCGTGCGCCGGGGACCGGGCCCATGCCGGGGATGTTCGGAACGCCGCCCTTGGCGACCGTCTTCATCATCTTGGCGGCCTGCTCGAACCGGTTCACCAGGGCGTTGACCTCGGTCACCGTCATGCCGGAACCCTTGGCGATCCGCAGCCGGCGCGAGCCGTTCAGGATCTTCGGGTTGGTGCGCTCGGCGGTCGTCATCGACTGGATGATCGCCTCGGTGCGCACGATCTCCCGCTCGTCGAAGTTCTGGAGCTGCTCCTTCATCTGGCCCATGCCAGGGAGCATGCCCATCATCTTCTTGATGGAGCCCATCCCCCGCAGCTGCTGCATCTGCTTGAGGAAGTCGTCGAGCGTGAACGAGTCGGTCGCGAACTTCTCGGCGACCTTGCGCGCCTCGTCCTCGTCGAAGTTCTGCTGTGCCTGCTCGATGAGGGTGAGGATGTCACCGAGGTCGAGGATCCGGCTGGCCATGCGGTCGGGGTGGAAGGGCTCGAAGTCGTCGAGGCCCTCGCCGGTCGACGCGAACATGATGGGACGGCCCGTGACCGAGGCGATCGAGAGGGCGGCTCCACCGCGGGCGTCGCCGTCGAGCTTCGACAGCACAACACCGGTGAAGTCGACACCGTCGAGGAAGGCCTTGGCCGTCGCGACCGCGTCCTGTCCGATCATCGCGTCGATGACGAAGAGCACCTCGTCGGGGTCCACCGCCTTGCGGATGTTCGAGGCCTGCTTCATGAGCTCGGCGTCGACACCGAGTCGACCGGCGGTGTCGACGATGACCGTGTCGTAGAGCTTCTGCTCGGCGAACTTGACGCCGTCGCGCGCGACCTTCACGGGGTCGCCGACGCCGTTGCCCGGCTCGGGGGCGTAGACGGGGACGCCCGCCTGTTCACCGACGACCTGGAGCTGCGTGACGGCGTTCGGCCGCTGGAGGTCCGAGGCGATGAGCAACGGAGTGTGGCCGTCCTTCTTGAGCCACTTGGCGAGCTTGCCCGCGAGCGTCGTCTTTCCGGCACCCTGGAGGCCGGCGAGCATGATGACGGTCGGTGGCTTCTTCGCGAACTCGAGCCGGCGCTGCTGGCCGCCGAGGATCGTGATGAGCTCGTCGTTGACGATCTGCACGACCTGCTGCGCCGGGTTCAGCGCCTTGCTCACCTCGTCGCCGAGTGCGCGTTCGCGGACGCGACCGGTGAAGTCCTTGACGACGTCGAGTGCGACGTCCGCGTCGAGGAGTGCGCGGCGGATCTCGCGGACGGTGCCGTCGACATCGGCAGCGGAGAGCTTGCCCTTGGTGCGGAGGTTCTTGAACGTGTCCGCGAGGCGGTCAGAGAGGGTACCGAACGTTGCCATGATCCCTCCAGTTTAGGGCAGTCGGCGTCCTGGTCCCGTCGAACGGCAGGAACCACCTTCGGCGAGTATTTGTACGGCGTCCAAGAATGCTATCGTGGCCGCCATGACAGAGCTCCTCCTCGCCGGGCTCGCCCCGGCGTTCGTCCCCTACCTCGACGGCTGGGCGCTGCAGCGCCGGGTACATGCGGCCGTGGTCGCCGGCACCGGACCCGAACAGTTGATCCTCTGCGAACACGAGCCGGTGTACACGGCAGGCAAGCTGACGCGCGCCGACGAACGCCCGGACGACGGAACTCCGGTCGTCCCGGTGGACCGCGGTGGGCGGATCACCTGGCACGGCCCCGGACAGCTCACCGGCTACCCCATCGTCCGCCTGCCGGAGCCCGTCGACGTCGTCGCCCACGTGCGTCTGCTCGAGGAGGTCATGCTGCGGACCATCGCCGAGCTCGGGGTCACCGGGCGGCGGATCGAGGGACGATCCGGTGTCTGGGTGGATCCCGCGGGCGGCGGCCCCGCGGCGAAGATCGGCGCCGTCGGCGTGCGCGTCCAAGCCGGGGTCGCGATCCACGGCTTCGCCCTGAACTGCAGCAACTCGCTCGAGCCGTTCGAGCACATCGTCGCCTGCGGCATCGCCGACGCCGGTGTCACCACGATCAGCAAGGAGCTCGGCCGCACGGTCACGCCGGGTGACGTGGCTCATCGCGTGGCGGAACGGTTCGCAGACCTCCAACACGGTTGGCGGTTCACCTCCGCCCCTGCGGTCGGAGCGGTCGCGTGAGCGCCTGTGGTGCACCGGCACCCGATGCCGCGGCGGACACCGGCGGTCGCAAACTGCTGCGGCTCGAGGTCCGCAACGCGCAGACGCCCATCGAGCGGAAGCCCGACTGGATCAAGACCCGCGCGACGATGGGCCCCGAGTACCGGCAGCTCCAGACCCTCGTGCAGGAGGAGGGGCTGCACACGGTGTGCCAGGAGGCCGGGTGCCCGAACATCTTCGAGTGCTGGGAGGACCGCGAGGCGACCTTCCTCATCGGCGGCTCGCAGTGCACCAGGCGGTGCGACTTCTGCCAGATCGACACCGGCAAACCCGCCGACTACGACCGCGACGAGCCGCGCCGGGTCGCCGACTCCGTGCAGCGCATGCGGCTCCGCTACGCGACCGTGACGGGTGTGGCTCGCGACGACCTCCCCGACGAGGGCGCGTGGTTGCACGCCGAGACCGTCCGCCGCATCCACGAGACCAACCCCGGCACGGGTGTGGAGATCCTCGCGACCGACTTCTCCGGCAACCCCGACCTCCTCGGCGAGGTGTTCGCCTCACGTCCCGAGGTGTTCGCGCACAACGTGGAGACGGTGCCCCGCATCTTCAAGCGGATCCGGCCCGCGTTCCGGTACGAGCGGTCGCTCGACGTCCTCACCCAGGCCAGGGCCGCGGGGCTCATCACGAAGTCCAACCTCATCCTGGGCATGGGCGAGGACCGGAGCGAGATCAGCCAGGCGCTCGAGGACCTGCACGAGGCGGGCACGGACATCATCACCGTCACGCAGTACCTGCGCCCGACGCCTCGGCATCTCCCCGTCGACCGATGGGTGAAACCGCAGGAGTTCCTCGAGATCAAGGAGGAGGCCGAGGAGATCGGGTTCCTCGGCGTGCTGGCCGGTCCGCTCGTCCGCTCCTCCTATCGGGCCGGTCGCCTCTGGGCGCAGTCCATGACGGCGAAGGGTCTGCCGGTCCCCGAGGGCCTGCGCCATCTCGCGGACTCCTCGCTCGGGTTCGCCCAGGCGGTCTGAACGCCTGGGCTGCGTCCTGGGGCTGAGGCTCCGGGGCTCAGTCCTCGCTCGTGACCCCGGTGACCTCGCCGTCGGAGCTGTACGCCACCATGAGCACGCCGTCGAGCTGGTCGGCGTCGAGCGAGTACTCGAAGATCGCGAACGCCTCGTCGCCGTTGTGCTGATGCGGAGCGAACCCGACGCTCAGCAGGGTCATCGATCGGATGACGTCGACGTCGCGGTCGCCGGACTCGTCGACGAGGACGTCCGGCAACGACTCACCCAGCTCCTCGACGGCCTGGATGATGTACTCCGTCACCTCGGAGGTGCGGTCGTCGACCTCGCTCAGCATCGCCTCACGGGAGCGGAGGTCGAAGCCTTCGAGGGCCAGGATCATCGCGGCTGCGAGATCGAGCGCATCGGCCGGGATCTCGTCCTCGTCGGGCGCGCTGAGCGAGATGGACACGGACTGCTCGCCCACGTCGATGTTGTCCGACCAGTACACGCCGCCGCCCGGCTCGGTCGCGATGATGCCGAAGTAGTCGTGCTCGATCGCCATCAGTTGCCCACCAGGTTCTGTGCGAAGACGTGGGGCGTGAAGCCGGTGAGGTCCCCGATCCCCTCACCCTGTCCGACGAGTTTGATCGGGATGCCGGTCTTCTCCTGGACGGCGAGGACGAACCCGCCCTTCGCGGAGCCGTCGAGCTTCGTCAGGACGAGCCCCGTCACGCCGGCGTGCTCGATGAACGCCTGCGCCTGCGACAGGCCGTTCTGCCCGGTCGTCGCGTCGAGGACGAGGAGCACCTCCGAGATGGGCGCCTGCTTCTCGACGACGCGCCGGATCTTCGACAGCTCGTCCATCAGCCCGCCCTTGGTCTGCAGCCGGCCCGCGGTGTCGATGATGACGATCTCGGTCCCCGTCCGCTTGGCGTACTCGATCGTCTGGAACGCGACCGAAGCCGGATCCTGACCCTGCTGCTGGGGGCGCACGATCTGTGCCCCGGCGCGCTCCGCCCAGGTCGCGAGCTGTTCGACCGCCGCGGCACGGAAGGTGTCGGCCGCACCGACCACGACGCTGCGATCGTAGTTGCGGAGGAATTTCGCGAACTTGCCGATGGTCGTGGTCTTGCCGACCCCGTTGACGCCGACGACGAGGACCACCGCCGGACGCTCACTGAGCTTCAGGGTCGTGTCGAACTTCGACAGCCGCTCCTCGACCTCCTCGCGGAGCATCCGCTGCAGGTCGCGCGGGTCGGTCGTGCGGTAGCGGTCGACGGATGCGTGCAGACCGGTGACGATCGACTCCGTGACGTCTGGGCCGAAGTCGGCGCCGATGAGCGCGTCCTCGAGGTCTTCCCACGTCGTCTCGTCGATCGTCGGACGTTGGAACATGCCTTTGAGGGCACCGGAGAGCGACCAGGGTGTGCGTGCAGCCATGGTCTCAGCGTAGCCGTCGGCGAGGCGGTCCCGTCGCGGGACGGGGAACGATCAGCCGGCCCGTTCCTCGGCGACGCGTTGACCGACCACGGCCGAAACGCCGTCTTGACGCATCGAGACGCCGTAGAGGGCGTCCGCGATCTCCATCGTGCGCTTCTGGTGGGTGATCACGATGAGCTGACTCGTCTGTCGGAGGTCCTCGAAGATGGTGAGGAGCCGCCCGAGGTTCGCGTCGTCGAGGGCCGCCTCTACCTCGTCCATGATGTAGAACGGGCTCGGCCGGGCTTTGAAGATGGCGATGAGCAGAGCCACCGCGGCGAGCGAGCGCTCACCACCGGACAGGAGTGACAGGCGCTCGATCTTCTTGCCGGCGGGCTTCACCGACACCTCGATGCCCGTGGTGAGCATGTGCTCGGGGTCCGTGAGCGAGATGCTGCCGGTGCCGCCGGGGAACAGGATCGGGAACACCTCGGTGAACGCGGCTTCGGTGTCGGCGAACGCCGAGGCGAAGATTACCTCCATCTTCCCGTCGATGTCCTCGATGATCGACAGCAGGTCGGCGCGGGTGCTGGTGAGGTCGGCGAGCTGTTCGGTGAGGAAGCGGTGCCGTTGTTCGAGCGCGGCGAACTCCTCCAGGGCGAGCGGGTTGACCCGGCCGAGCTGCGCATAGGTGCGCTCGGCCGCGGCGAGTCGTTTCTGCTGCTCGGCGCGGACGTACGGGGTCGTCGGCACCTCGGACGCGTCGGGGTCCGACGTCTCGGCGGCCGGCCCCACCTCGGCAACCGGGTCCGCAGGAGTGTCCGTCGCCTCAACGGAGGGTTCGGCGGGACCGGCATCCTCGGGTTCCGGAGCCGTCCGGGCGGTTGCTCGCGGTGTCGGAGGGTCGACCGGCACCGGGACGTCGGGCCCGTACTCGGCGACCAGGATGTCCTCGACGAGTCCCAGCTCCGAGCCGGCGCGCTCGAGGAGACCGGACAGGTGCAGCTTCTTCTCGTAGATCTGGAGCTCGAGCCCGTGGACGCTCTCGGTGACGACCTGCAACCGTTGCCGGAGCGTGTGCTCCTCTCCTCGCAGGCGCACGAGTTCGGCGTTCCGGCTGGATCTCGTCGCCTCGGCTTCCGCGAGGGCGACCCGCGCCTCGGTGACCGAGCGGTCGACCGAGTCGAGGACGGGCGGCAGCGCGTCGGTGACGGAGGTGGCCGCCGCGGCCTGCCGCGCCCGGATGACGGCCCGCCGTGCCGCCTCCTCCGCGGCGGCCTCGTCGGCCTGCCGCTGCCGCTCGAGGTTCGCGACCGCGAGCTCCTCCGCCCTGACGCGTTGCCGAGCGGTCTCCAGGAGCAGTCGATGCTGCACCTCGGACTCGCGCGCCGCGTCGAGTTCGGCGGACAACGCGTCGCGGACCGTCACGTCGAGCAGCGGGCGTGGACGCGCCCGGGCGGTGTCGTGTTCCTGCCTCGCGCGGTCGGCCGCCACGACGGCATCGGCGACGGCGGCGTCGGCGTTCGCCGCAGCCGCGAGGAGACGGTCGTGTTCCGCCTGGGCGGATTCGTATCGGACGGTCACCCGGTTGACCCGTTCGGCCTGCGAGGCGCGGTTGGCGTCGAACTCGCGCAAGGCGTTGAGGGCGGCCTGCGCCGTCTGCTTCGCCTCCTGCAGGATCGTCCGCTGCTCGCCCAGGGCGAAGCGGGCCCGTTCGATGAGCGACTCGACCTCGCCGTGTCGATCGGCGGCCGCATCACGTTCGGCCAGGAGCTCGATGCGACTCTGCGCGCCGCCGCTCCCCCCGCGGACGATGCTCTCCGTGACGACGGCGCCGTCCCTGGTCACGATCGTGAACGCCGCCAGGGCTGAGCCGAGCCGGTCGTACGCGTCGATCGCCTCGTCGAGGGAGTCGACGACGAGGACCGTCGCGAGGATGCCGAGGACACCGGGAGGTGCGTCCACCAGTTCGGCCGCCGAGGTGAAACCGGCCGGAGCGTCCGGCACCTCGCGGATGCCTTCCGCGATGACGATCTCGACCCGACCCAGCCCGCGGTCCGCGGCGTGGTCGAGCGCTCGGCGCGCGGCCTGTCGGTCGACCGCGACCGCCGCCTCGGCGAGCGTCCCGAGCGCTGCCGCAACGGCCGCCTCGTTGCCGGGCCGGACCTGCACGCGGTCCGCGACGATCCCGTCGATCCCGTGGAGGCCGCTGCCGGCGAGTTCCGCCGACCCGGTCTTGAGGTCGAGGGCACGCGAGAGCGCGCTCGTCTTGGCACCGAGCGAATCGCGTTCGCGTTCGAGCGTGTGCAGCTGCTCGCGCAAGCCCTCGATCTCACCCTCCGCGGCGGTCGCACCGCGCTGGGCCGCCTCGTAGGCGTCGTCGAGGCCGGAGTCGGCGGCGTCGGCGAGGGTCGGGTCGTCCCCGAGCGCTTCGACCTCCAGCCGGGCGGCGTCCAGACGGAGGACAGCCGCGTCGATGGCGTTCTGCTGCCGCAGCGCCTCGCCGCGGACCGCCGCCAACTTGGACGAGGCGGCGTCCACCGCACCAGCGAGTTTCGACAGTTCCAGGTCGTGCCGCGACACGAGGGCGCTCTGCGCGGCGATCTCGACGTCCACCGCGTCGAGCGCGGCGCGCTGCTCGGCGGTGGTCGCCTGCGCCTGTCGCAGGGCGAGTTCCGCTTCGACGACCGCCGCGCGAAGCCCGTCGATCTCCGCGGTGGCGTCGGCGACCATCTGTCTCGTGATCCGTGGTTCGGCAGTGACCTCGTCGGTCGCGGGTCCGAGCAGCGCGAGCCGCTGATTGGCGAGCGTGTAGAGGTTCCGGAGCCGCTCCTGCACGCTCTCGAGCTCGAAGGTGATCCGTCGCGCGTCGTCGACCGCATCGCCCAGTTGCGTCTGCTCGATCCGGCGGATCCGCGACTCCGCCTGCTCCAACTGCTCCTGGAGCACGAGGCGCTCGCTGTGCCGTTCGCTCTCCGACCGATTGTGCTCGTCGAGCGAGCGCCGGAGCCCGACGACGTCGTCCGCGAGGATCCTGGCGCGGGCGTCACGCACGACCGCTGCGATCGTCTGTGCCTCCCGTGCGATCTCCGCTTGGCGTCCGAGCGGCTTCAGCTGCCGCCGGATCTCCCCGGCGAGGTCGCTCAACCGGGTGAGGTTGGTCTGCATCGCCTCGAGCTTCCGGAGGGTCTTCTCCTTGCGGCGACGATGCTTGAGGATCCCAGCGGCCTCCTCGATGAAGCCGCGCCGCTCCTCGGGCGTCGCACGGAGGACGGCGTCGAGCTGTCCCTGGCCGACGATGACGTGCATCTCGCGACCCAGGCCGGAGTCGCTGAGCAGCTCTTGGACGTCCAGCAACCGGCAGGTGTCGCCGTTGATGGCGTACTCGCTGCCGCCGTTCCGGAACAGGGTCCGGCTGATCGTCACCTCGGTGTACTCGATGGGCAGGGCACCGTCGCTGTTGTCGATGGTGAGCGTGACCTCGGCCCGTCCGAGCGGTCCCCTCGTCGACGTGCCGGCGAAGATGACGTCCTCCATCTTGCCGCCGCGGAGGGTCTTCACCCCCTGCTCCCCCATGACCCAGGCGAGTGCGTCGACGACGTTCGACTTGCCGGAACCGTTCGGGCCGACGACGCAGGTGACGCCTTGCTCGAACGCGAAGGTGGTGGGGTGCGCGAAGGACTTGAACCCTTTGAGCGTCAGGCTCTTCAGGTACACGCGCACCTCCTCTCCCGCGTCGCGGATGCTGTCCACTACGCTAGCGAATCCCTGGCCAGGGCAGGGACACCACGCTGTGCCACCCGGTGGCGCCGGTCGTAGCATGGACGCCACCGCCCATGACGGTCGGCCGAGGACGGGGAGCAGGCATGCTGGTCGAGATCGACGAAGTGGACCTCACGACGGCCGGTGCGTCGGTGGGGTCGGACGGCGCGGTGTTCGACGCCGTCCAAGCGGTCGCCAACACCCTCGAAGCCGAGGTCTGGAAGAACGATGACTTCTCCCTGACCCCGACCATGGTGCTGCCGGAGTACCTCGACCAACGGTTCAACCGCCGAGTCCTCCTCGCTGCACGACTGGACGGAGAGGTCGTCGGTCGAGGCTGGCTGGGCTACGGGCTCGAACCGGCTGCAACGACCGCGTCGCTCAGTGTCGGTGTGTTGCCGCCTGCCCGAGGGCGCGGTGTCGGAACGGCACTCCTCGGCGAACTCGAGGCGCGCGCGGCCGCTGCCGGGCGTCCGACCGTGACGACGTTCACCCAGCACGCCCTCGCGGACATCCCCCTCGACGAGCCGCTCCTCGGCGCGAGCGTCGGCGATCGGGTCGTCCCCGCACGCGCCGAGGCGACCCGCTTCGCGCTGGCACGCGGGTACACGCTCGGGCAGGTGGAACGCACGAACCGATGCGAGCTGTCGGACATCGCCGATGAGCTCCCGTCGATCCTCGACGAGGCTCGCTCGCGGGCCGAGCCCGAGTACGCACTCGTGCACTGGATCGACAGGACCCCGGACGAGTTCCTCGCGTCCCTGGCGACGGCCCGAGAGCACATGGCCACCGACATCCCCGCCGCGGACCTCGAGATCGATCCGGAGGTCTGGACACCCGAACGGATCCGAGCCCGCGAACGACAGTTGGCCGATGCCGGGGATCATGCCCTCGTGGTCGCAGCGGTGCACCGCGCGAGCGGATCGGTGGCCGGGTACAGCGAGCTCGTCCTGACGGAGGGCAAGGAGCACGCGGAGCAGTGGGACACCCTCGTCCGCTCGACCCACCGCGGACACCGACTCGGGCTGTGGATGAAGGCTGCCAACCTGCTGGCGCTGACCGAGCAGGCGCCGGAGCGGTCGCGGGTCTACACCTGGAACGCGGACGAGAACGACCACATGCTCGCCATCAACGACCGACTCGCGTTCCGCATCATCGGCTACTCGGCCGAATGGCAGCGACGACTCGACTCCTGATCGTCAGGTGCGGCGCTGGCACACGGGACAGCGATGCGAGCCACGGTTCATGAACTGCTCGCGCACGATGAACGTCCCGCAGCGCGCGCACGGCTTCCCCTGCCGGCCGTAGGCGTTCAGGCTGTGTGCGAAGTAGCCGGCCTGCCCGTTGACGTTCACGTACTGGGCGTCGAAGCTCGTGCCGCCCTCCGCCAGCGCCTTCGCGAGGACCTGCCGCACCTCGTCGAGCAGGCGCGCTGCGCGCGGACGGCTCAACCGGGCGGTCTCCTGCTCGGGATGGATGCGCGCTGCCCAGAGCGACTCGTCCGCGTAGATGTTGCCGATCCCGCTGACGAGGGTCTGGTCGAGCAGCGCCCGCTTCACCCCGGTCCGTTTCTCGCGCAGCCGCCGGAGGAAGACGGCGTCGTCGAAGGCGGGGTCCATCGGGTCTCGGGCGATGTGCGAGACCTGATCGGGCACCATCGCGACGTCGTCCCCGAACCCTCCGGCAGCTCCGTCTGGCGTGGGGACGAGCGCGGTCACCGCCATGGACCCGAAGATCCGCTGGTCCACGAAGTGCAGCCAGAGCTCGCCGTGCTCGGGATGCTCCAACTGCAAGCGGATGCGCAGCAGTCGGTCGGCGTCGTCGCCGGGCGACCGGAGCAGCATCTGCCCGCTCATGCCCAGGTGGCCGACGATCGCCTCGTCGTCGTCGAGGGGGAACCAGAGGAACTTCCCGCGCCGGACGGCTGATCGGATCGTCCGACCCGTCAGCCGCGCCGTGAAGTCGGCGACACCACTCGCGTGACGGCGCAGGGAGCGTTCGTCGAAGACCTCGACGCCGGCGATGGTCGCTCCGCTGACGGCGGGCTCGAGGCCGGCGCGGACGACCTCGACCTCAGGGAGTTCCGGCACTGATCCTCGACCAGGCTTCCAGGGCGGCCGCCATCTCGGCGTGCTTCTTGCTCGTGCCGGAGCCCGTCGCCGTGACGGCGGTGCCCACCGTGACCGTCGCGACGAACCGACGGTTGTGGTCGGGACCGGAGCTGGCGATCTCGTACACGGGTGCCGGTGCACCGATCGCGGCGGCGGCCTCCTGCAGGCTCGTCTTCGGGTCCATGGCGGCCCCGAAGCGCTCCGGGTTCTCGAGCAACGGTGTCACCAGGCGCAGGACGAGCGCCGTGGCCGCGTCGGGACCGGCGGACAGGTAGGTCGCGCCGATGACGGCCTCCATCGTGTCGGCCAGGATGGACGCCTTGTCGCGGCCGCCGGTCTGGTCCTCGCCCTTGCCGAGCTTGATGCGTTCGCCCAGCCCGACCGAGCGGGCGACCTCGGCGAGGGCGATCGTCGACACGAGGCTCGCCCGTCGCTTCGCGAGCTGCCCCTCGTCGAGGTGCGGGAAATCGCGGTAGAGCATCACCGTGACGGCCTGCCCGAGGATGGAGTCGCCGAGGAACTCGAGGCGTTCGTTGTGCGGGAGCCCGCCGTGCTCGTACGCGTACGAGCGGTGCGTCAGCGCGAGGTCGAGGAGCTCGTAGGAGACGTCGACACCCAGCTGCCGGGCACAAGCGACGACACCGGGGTCGGGCTCCGAGATGGAGCCGACCCCGGTGTGGTCGGAATGATTCGTGTTCACGCTGTTCGAACGCGGACGTTCAACAGAGCGATCAGACGTCTGCGACCTTGCGGCCCTTGTACTCGAGGTAGAGGGCGGCGCCCTGCGAGTCCTCGACGACCTTGGCGCGGTGCGGCAGGCTGTACGTGACGCGGCCGTTCTCCACCGTCTTCACGAGCGTCGGCACGGCGGCCTTCCACTGCGAGCGACGCGAGCGGGTGTTCGAGCGCGAGACCTTCCGCTTCGGGGGGTTTCCAGCCATGATCTATCTCTCTTCTGTGTCTGCAGCCGCGCCCGGGGCGCTGCTGGCGTCTGTGTCAAGTTCGGAGTCTGAGGACAAGCCCGCGAGCGCAGACCAGCGAGGATCTGCGACGTCTTGGGGGTGTCGTTCCGGACGTTCGGCCAGCCGCTCACCGGTCTCGGGATCGAGTCCGGGGCAATCCGGCTGGCACACCGGCTGAAACGGTAATGCGAGAACTACCGCATCTCTGACCAGAGGTTCAAGATCCACGTGGTCGTCGTGAACCTCGAAGTCAGACGCTTCCGAATCAGGATACGCGAAAAGTTCCTGAATCTCGACTTCGACGGGCAGTTCGATGTCGCGGAGGCACCGACCGCACTCGCCGGTCGCCGTCGCATCGACGTCCACGGAGACGAGGATGCCCTCGTGCACAGACTCGAGACGGACCTGCTCGGAGAGCGTCGTGCCCTCCTGGACGGCGACGAGACCCTCGCCCCAGCGCTCGGCGAGCACCACCTCGAGGTCGTGCTCGCGCATCTCCCCAGGACGGTTCACCAGATCGCGTACGTTGACGCTGAACGGGGAGTTGTTGGTTCTCTTTCTAGCCACGATCGACGATTCTACGCCGAACAGGACGGATGGGACGCCCTAGCCCTCCTGCAGGAAGGAGGCGACGACCGGCGGGACGTACGGGCTGACGTCACCGCCGAGTGCGGCGACCTGCCGGACCAACGAACTCGAGACGTGGGCGTGCGCCGGGTCCGGGAGGAGGAAGACCGTCTCCACGCCGGCGAGGCTGCGGTTCATGATGGCCATGGGCGTCTCGTAGGCGACGTCGACCTGCGAACGGATGCCCTTGACGAGCACACTCGCGCCCACATCGGTGCAGTAGTCGACGAGCAGCCCGACGTTCCACTGCGCCACCACGATGTTGTCCGGCAGGCCGCCACCCGTGATGGAGCGTTCCAGGAGCGACACCCGCTGCGGCATCGGCAGCAGCGCCGACTTGTCCGGGTTGTGCACGACGAGGACGTGGAGTTCGTCGAAGATCCGCGCCGCCCGCTCGATGACATCCAGGTGCCCCAGGGTGACGGGGTCGAACGATCCGGGGACGACGGCGATCCGCTTCATGGAGCCAGCCTAGCCGTGCTCAGTTCTTGGCGAGGGCGGCGCGGTCGGATTCGTCGAGGCGGCGCTGCAGGGCCTCCGCCAGGGCAGGGTGGTCGACAAGGTCCGGATCCGTGGCGAGGAGCTCGGCGGCGTCCGCCCGAGCCTCGATGATGACCTCGCTGTCGTGCACCACCCGCAGCAGCTTGAGGGATGACCGACCACCGGACTGCGTGCTGCCGAGGACGTCGCCCTCCCGCCGGAGCTCGAGGTCGACCTGCGCGAGGTCGAACCCGTCGAGCGTCGCGGCCACGGCATCGACGCGTTCGCGGGCGGTGCTCTCCATCTCGGCCGCGGTGACGAGCAGACAGAGTCCGGGCACTCCGCCTCGCCCCACGCGGCCGCGGAGCTGGTGCAACTGGGAGACGCCGAAGCGGTCTGCGTCGAGGACGACCATGGTCGAGGCGTTCGGGACGTCGACGCCCACCTCGATGACGGTGGTCGCCACCAGGACGTCGATGTCTCCGGCCGCGAAGGCACGCATCGTCCGGTCCTTCTCCTCGGCGCTCATGCGTCCGTGCAGGACCTCGATCCGCCGGGCGGCGAGGAGCGGATGGACGCGCAGCTCCTCCACCGTCGTCAGGACGGAGGCGACCGGGCGTGCCGGATCGACGTCCTCCTCGAGGGCCTCCCCCGGTTCGACCTCCTTGGCGTCGATCGCCGGACAGACCACGAACCCCTGCCGGCCCTGGGCGAGCTCCTCGGCCAGCCGCTCCCACACGCGCGAGATCCAGCGCGGGTGGTCCGCCAGGGCCACCACGAAGCTCTCGATGCCCTGGCGCCCCTGCGGCAACTCCTTGATCATGCTCACGTCGAGATCGCCGAAGACGGTCATGGCGACCGTGCGCGGGATCGGTGTCGCCGTCAGGACGAGCACGTGCGGCGGGGTGCGCCCCTTCTGGCGGAGCTGATCGCGTTGCTCCACGCCGAATCGGTGCTGCTCGTCGACGACCACCAAGCCCAGGTCGGCGAAGCTGACGGCATCACCCAGCAGCGCGTGCGTCCCGATCACAATGCGCGCCTGGCCGGCGACGATGCGGAGCAGCGCTCGTTTGCGTTCGGCCGTCGGCAGCTGCCCGGTGAGCAGGGTCGGCATGAGTTCCGCAGCGAGGTCGGGGCCGAGGGATCGGACGATCGACCGTAGGTGCTGAGCCGCCAGCACCTCGGTGGGCGCGAGAAGCACGGATTGTCCGCCGCTGTCGGCCACCGCCGCCATGGCCCGCAGCGCGACCAGGGTCTTGCCCGAGCCCACCTCGCCCTGGACGAGGCGGTTCATGGGATGGCGCTGCGCGAGGTCGGCGGCGATCTCCGCTCCGACCGTCTGCTGGTCGCCGGTCAGCTCGAACGGCAGCGCCGCATCGAGCCGCGCGAGATATCCGCCGGCACGGGGCGTGCGCGGCTCGGCCGCGAGGGCTCTGGTCGCCGCACGTTGCTGGAGGAGGGCCGTCTGCAGCAGATACGCCTCCTGGTAGCGGAGGCTGCGGCGCCCCCGCTGCCAGTCGCGGTCCACGGCAGGACGGTGCACCGCACGGATGGCGGCGTCGAAGGACAGCTCGCTCCTCGCCGAGCGGACGGACCGCGGCACGGGGTCTTCCTGAGGCGGCAACGCGTCGAGGACGAGCTCGACGGACTGTCGGAGGTTCCAGCTCGTGATCGTGCTCGTGGCCGGGTAGATCGGGATGGGAGCCTCGGACCACGCCTTGGCCTGCGCGTCGGCGAGCGCCGGCGCTTCAGCGTCGTCGGGGAAGAGCTGGTACTGGGGGTGCGCGAGTTGATAACTGCCGCGGTAGTCGCCGACCTTGCCGGCGAAGATGCCACGGAGACCCGGTCGGAGCTCGTTCGCCCGCCACTTCTGGTTGAAGAAGGTGAGGTTGAGTCGGCCCTGGCCGTCGGAGATGACCACCTCGAGGATGGAGCCCTTGCGCTGCTTCATCTCCCGGTCGCGCACCTCGACCACGTCGGCGACGATCGTGACGTCCTCACCCAACGGCAGCTGCCCGATTGCCGTCAGCTCGCCGCGTCTCGCATAGCGCCGGGGGTAGTGCTCGAGCAGGTCGCCGACGGTCTCGATGCCGAACGCCTTCTGCAGTGCCGTCGCGGTGCGCCCACCGAGGACGCCGCCGAGCTTCGTGCCCAGCTCGATCCCCGTCATGCCCTCGATTCTATTCGGCACCTCGGACACCGACGGTTCGCCTCGTCCCGTGCAGCCTGCGAGGATGGATCCATGGCCGGCATCAGGATCATCTCGGGTTTCGCGGGATCACGCACGATCCGGGTTCCGGGCAGCGGGACACGACCCACGAGCGATCGCGTGCGCGAAGCGCTCTTCTCGGCGCTGGAGGCCCGCGACGTCATCGCCGGGGCCGAGGTGCTCGACCTCTACGCCGGATCCGGGTCCCTCGGACTCGAGTGCGCGAGTCGGGGCGCGACCGTGGTCACCTTGGTCGACCGGTCTTCGGAGGCCGCGAAGCTGTGCCGCGACAACGCCAGGATCGTGACGTCGGCGGCCCCTCGTGGCGCGGCTCCACGGATCACGGTGCAGGCGAAGTCGGTCGGCGCCTACCTGGCGGGGGCGACGGTCCCGTCCGACCTCGTGTTCATCGATCCGCCCTACGACCTGCCCGAGGCCGAGCTCACCGCCAACCTGGCGGCACTCGTCGGCCTCGTGGCAGAGGACGCTCTGATCCTCGTGGAACGCAGCTCCCGGTCGCCGGAACCCACGCTCCCCGCCGAGCTCGAGATGTTGCGGAAGAGCACCTACGGCGAGACCCTCATCTGGTGGATCGTTCCGGCCTGATCCGTCCCACCGAGGCCGTCGACGCCGCACCTCAGCCGGCGGCGTCGTCCCAGTCGCGATACGGGTCCCATCCCGCGTCGCCGTCGTAGAGCCTGCCGTCCACCAGGACACCGGCCCCCGGTCGCACCGTGCCGATGACGCGGAACCCGGCAGGGACACTGCCCGACGCTGGGAAGGTCGCCAGCAGCGCGTGGTCCTCTCCGCCGGACAGGGCGAGCGCGGCGTCGGCGCCCAGCGCGTCGCTCCGCAGGTCGATTGCGACACCACTCGCCCGAGCGAGACGGCCGGCGTCCAAAGCGAGGCCGTCGGAGAGGTCGAGCATCGCCGTGGCTCCCTCGACGGCCGCGACGACGCCGGCACCGATCGGTGGACGCGGGGCCAGCTGCGCCTCGACCAGGGCCCGATGCTCCACGCGCAGCACGGCTGCAGCCTCCGCCGACGGGACTCCCGCCTCGTCGACCGCCCGATCGAACAGCAGCCGGAGGCCGGCCGCCGCCGCGCCCAGCTCCCCGGCGACCGCGACGGTGTCACCGACCTGCGCGCCATCGCGTCGGACGGGAGCTCTGCCCTCCAGGTCCCCGAACGCCGTCACCGCAATCATGAACACGTCCGAGACGGCCAGATCACCACCGACGACGCCACATCCCGGCGCGAGGGCGGAGCAGGCGTCGCGGAGGCCCTCGGCGAACCCGTCGAGGACGGCGACCGGCAGGTGCTTCGGCATCGCCAACGCCACCACGAGGGCCGTGGGCCTGGCACCCATGGCGGCGACGTCGGCGAGGTTGCTGGCCGCGGCCTTCCAGCCCAGGTCATGGCCGCTCGACCACGCCAGCCGGAAGTCCGGGCCGTGGATCATCGTGTCCGTCGTCACGACGAACCGGCCATCCGGCGCCTGCACGACCGCTGCGTCATCGCCTGGCCCGAGGAGTTCGGCCTCCGCGTGCGGCAGGCGGGGGAAGATCCGTTCGAGCAGCTCGCCCTCAGCCAGGTCACCGACGGACGTCCCGTGCATCGCACCAGCGCCGGAGGCACTCCCAGACTCGTTCATGGGATCAACGGTAGCCTGGTGTGCGATGTCCCCGACCCGCGCCCTCCTGGCCGCCGCCCTCGCCGCGGTCGCCGCCCTCGCCCTCGCCGGCTGTGCCCCCGCCGTCGCGCTCGAACCAGCCGACGACGCGAACAACCCACAGTGCGCCGAGGTGACGGTGCGCCTCCCCGACGTGGTGGCCGAGCTCCCGGAGCGCACGACCGACGCACAGGCCACCGGCGCCTGGGGCGACCCGTCGGCCGTCCTCCTGCACTGCGGCGTCGCCATCCCCGGCCCCACCACGCAGCAATGCCAGTCGGTGAACGGGGTCGACTGGATCATCGACGACAGCGACGCGCCGCGCTACCGCTTCACGACCTTCGGCCGCACCCCCGCGGTCGAGATCGTGCTCGACGGAGACGCCG
This sequence comes from Plantibacter sp. LMC-P-059a, assembly GCF_030209505.1. Classification (NCBI taxonomy): domain Bacteria; kingdom Bacillati; phylum Actinomycetota; class Actinomycetes; order Micrococcales; family Microbacteriaceae; genus Plantibacter; species Plantibacter sp. LMC-P-059a. The sequence continues at coordinate 356,501 of NZ_JARVRZ010000001.1, forward strand.
TCGCCAGCAGCACCGTGCTCGCCGACCTCGCGCCGGCCGTCTCGGTCCTGCCCATCACGGGCAAGTGCACGGCCCTCGGCGACGCCGAGCTGCCGATCCCCACTGACGGCTGACACCGAAGGCCGACGCCCGAGGGCACCCGCACGGTCACGACCTGGCGCGCGCGACCTCGATCAACTCGGTGATGAGTTCCGGATAGCTGAGCCCCGAGGCGAGCCAGCAGCTCGGGAACATCGAGATCGGTGTGAAGCCGGGCATGGTGTTCACCTCGTTGACGACGAAGCCGTCTGCGGTCAGGAAGAAGTCGACCCGCGCGAGCCCCGCGCACCCGAGGGCGTCGAACGACCGCCGCGCGAGGTCCTGCATCTCGGCGAGCTGCGCGTCGGGGATGTCGGCGGGGCAGACCAGCTCGATGCCGGGGGCGTCCAGGTACTTGGCCGCGAAGTCGTAGAAGTCACGTCCGGTGATGACGACCTCGCCGGCCACGGACACCCGCGGAGCAATGCCGGGCAGCGACTCCAGGACGGCACACTCGACCTCTCGCCCGACGAGGCCGGTCTCGACGAGCACCGTCGAGTCCTCGGCGAGGGCGACCTCGATCGCAGCGGCGAACGCCTCGGGCGAGGACACCTTCGAGACACCGACACTTGATCCGGCGCGAGCCGGCTTCACGAAGGCCGGAAGCCCCAGGGAACCGAGTGAGGACAGGACCTGCTCCGGTGCGGACGCCCACTCGTAGGCGGAGAACCGGACCCAGGGGGCGACGGCGATGCCCGCGGCTTCGAGCACGGTCTTCGTGAAGTGCTTGTCCATCCCGAGCGACGACGCCAACACCCCCGACCCGACGTACGGCAGGTCGACGAGCTCCAGCATCCCCTGCACGGTCCCGTCCTCGCCGAACCGGCCATGGAGGATCGGGAAGACGATGTCGATCGGTCCGAGCGTCGACTCGACACCGTCGGGGCCGACGACGGTCAGCTCGCGGGAGCCGATCCGATCAGGCCACCGCACGGCGGGACGCGAGGCGTCGACCTCCGGAAGGTGCTCCGGATCGAGCGCGTACCGGCTCGGGTCGTCGACCTCGAGGACGTAGGACCCGTCGTGGGCTATGCCGACCGGGTAGACGTCGTATCGTTCACGGTCGATCGCCGCGAGGACGCCGCCCGCCGTTGCGCAGCTGATCGAGTGCTCGCTTGAACGGCCTCCAAAGAGCACCACCACTCCGGTCTTGTGCGTCATCGTTGCTTCTCTCCCCCTGGGGTTCGTCGTCGTCGGTCGTCAAGTGTGGAGCGATGTCCTTCGGGTCGAGCGTGCCGTCGAGCACCTGCTTGACCTGTTCGACGATGGGCATCGCCACACCCTTCGCGCGGGCCAGCTCGAGGACCGGGGCGACGGAGGCGAGGCCCTCGGCCGTCTGCTGCATCTGCTTGACGACGTCGTCGAACTGATATCCCTGCCCGAGCAGTCGGCCCGCCGTGTTGTTGCGGGACAACGGGGACTGGCAGGTGGCGATGAGGTCGCCGAGCCCGGCCAGGCCCGACAGGGTCTCGGGCTGGGCGCCGTGGGCGACCGCGAAGTCGGTCATCTCGACCAGCCCTCGCGTGATGATGGACGCCTTCGTGTTCTCGCCGTAGCCGACGCCGTCGACGATGCCGATCGCCACGGCGATGAGGTTCTTCAGGACCCCGCCGAACTCGGTCCCGATCACGTCGGTGTTGACGAAGCTGCGGAAGTAGCGGTTGCGCGCCAACAGCGCGACCGTCTGCGCGGTCTCGAGACTCTCCGAGGAGATGACCGCCGCGGTCGGCTGCTCACGGGCGATCTCGAGGGCGAGGTTCGGGCCGGAGGCGACGGCGATGCGCGAGGGGTCGATGTCGAGCGTCTCCCGGATGACCTCGCTCATGCGCGAGCCGCTGCGTCGCTCCACACCCTTCATGAGCGACACCACGATCGTGCCCTCCTCGAGGTGCGGGCGGAGCGCGATGAGGTTGTCCCGCAGGGACTGACTCGGAACCGACAGGAACACAACCGCAGCCCCGCGCACGGCGTCGACCATGCTCGCCGTGGCCGTCATCCGCATCGGCAGGTTGATGCCGGGCAGGTAGTCGCTGTTGCGCTTCGCCTCCGTGATCTCGCGGGCGAGTTCGGGTCGTCTGGCCCACATGACCACGTCGGAACCGCCGTCCGCGAGGATCTTGCCGAAGGTCGTGCCCCAGCTGCCCGCTCCGAGGACCGCGACCTTCGTGGCGGCCGGCGTCGCCGGAACGTTCCTAGGACTCAAAGCGGCCCGTCTCCTTCTGCTGGTGTTTGGAGGGGTCCCAGCGCTCCGTGGGAGCCTGGGCACCGCGGAGTTCCTCGCAGAGGGCGGTGATGGCCTGCATGACGACCTCGGTCGCCTCGTTCAGCGTCTTCGAGTCTAGCGGCCGGCCCGCGAACGCCGAGAGGTCCACCGGCTCACCGATGGCGACGTCGACGCGCTTCCTCAGCGGGAACACCCGCAGCTTGCCGTACCGCGGCATGACCTCCTGCGTACCCCAGTGCGCCGCGGGGATGATCGGCAGCCCGTGGGTGAGGGCGATCCGCGCAGCGCCCGTGCGTCCGCGCATGGGCCACAGCCCCGGGTCGCGGGTGAGCGACCCCTCCGGGTACACGATGACGCCTTGACCGCGACGGGCGAGGTGCGCTGCGGCGCTCACCGGATCCATGCCCCTGGCCGAACCCTCGCGTTCCACCGGGATCTGCCCCGACCGGCTGAGGAGCCAGCCGACGACCGGGACGCGGAACAAGCTGCCCTTGGCCATGAAGCGGGGCTGCCTGCCGAGCCGCCAGACGGCGGCACCCATGATCAACGGGTCGAACTCGCTGTCGTGGTTGGGCGCCAGGATGAAAGCACCCTCCTGCGGCAGTCGTTCCCCGTGCCGGATCCGCAGCTTGACGAGGACACTGAACGGCGGGATAGCTATCGACGACAACAGCCAGTAGATCGACGGTCTCGACCGCTCCACCCCCACAGCGGACTACTTCGTTTCGAGGACGAAGTCAGCACCGAGCTGCTGGAGCTTGACGATGAAGTTCTCGTACCCGCGGCTGATGATGCCGACGTTGCTGACCGTGGACTTGCCCTCCGCCGTCAGCGCCGCGATGAGGTGGCTGAAGCCACCGCGGAGGTCGGGGACCTCGATGTCGGCGCCGTGCAGCGGCGTCGGTCCGTTGATGACGGCGGCCTGCTCGAGGTTGCGACGAGGCACCCGTCGGGGCGTGCCGGACAGTCCGTTCGGGTGCACGACGATGTTCGCGCCCATCGTGTTGAGCGCGTCCGTGAAGCCGAAGCGGTTCTCGTACACGGTCTCGTGGACGATGGACTCACCCTTGGCCTGCGTCAGTGCCACGATCAGTGGCTGCTGCCAGTCCGTCATGAAGCCGGGGTGCACGTCGGTCTCGATGACGACGGGCTTCAACTCCTCCTTGCGGTAGAAGCGGATGCCGTCGTCGGTGATGTCGAACCCGCCGCCCGCCTTCCGGAAGATGTTGAGGAACGTCATCATGTCCTGCTGCTTCGCCCCGCCGACGAACACGTCACCGTCGGTGGCCAGGGCCGCCGATGCCCAGCTCGCGGCTTCGTTGCGGTCGCCGATCGCCGTGTGGTCGTAGCCCTCGAGCTTGTCCACGCCCTCGATGAGGATGACGCGGTTGGGCTCGTAGGAGATGATCGCGCCCATCTTCTGGAGGACCGCGATGAGATCCATGATCTCGGGTTCGATCGCGGCGCCCTTGAGCTCCGTCGTGCCCTTCGCGCGGACCGCGGTGAGGAGCACCTGCTCCGTCGCGCCGACGCTCGGGTAGGGCAGGTGCACCGTCGTGCCGTGGAGACCGTTGGGTGCCGAGAGCCGGATGCCCTGCGGGAGCTTCTCGACGACCGCGCCGAACTTCCGGAGCGCGTCGAGGTGGAAGTCGATCGGACGGTCGCCGATGCGGCAGCCACCGAGGTCCGGGATGAAGGCCGCGCCGAGGCGGTGCAGCAGCGGGCCGCAGAACAGGATCGGGATCCGTGAGAAGCCGGCGTGTGCGTCGATCTCCTCCATGTGCGCGGACTCGACGTTCGTCGGGTCGAGGCGGAGCTCGTTGGGGTTCTCCCCCTCGGTGACGTCGACGCCGTGGATCTCGAGCAGCGACCGGACGACGCGGACGTCGCTGATGTTCGGCACGTTGCGCAGGACGCTGACGTTCTCCCCGAGCAGCGACGCCACCATGGCCTTGGTCACGAGGTTCTTGGCACCCTTGACCTCGATCCGGCCGGTGAGCGGGATGCCGCCGTTGATCGTGATGCGGTCGACATCGAGTCCGACCGACGAGCCTGCCGCCTGTGACGCCTGGACGAGTGAATTCAAACCGGTACCTACTGCCTTGCTACTTGACGGGAATGGTGCGGGGCAGCCAGTTGGGCCGCCGGGCTTCGAATGCGGTGATCTGCTCCTCGCTACGGAGCGTCAACCCGATGTCATCGAGTCCTTCGATGAGCCGCCACCGAGTGTAATCGTCGACCTCGAACGAAACCGTGAGATCGCCGACCGTGATCGTGCGGTCGATGAGGTTGACGACGGTGTCGGAGCCCGGTGTCGCCTCGATCGCCGCCCAGAGGTGTTCCAGCTCCTCCTCGGTGACCTGGGCCGCAAGCAACCCCTGCTTCCCCGAGTTGCCGCGGAAGATGTCGCCGAAGCGGGACGACACGACGACGGTGAAGCCGAAGTCGCGGAGCGCCCACACGGCGTGCTCGCGCGAGGAGCCCGTCCCGAAGTCGTGCCCGGCGACGAGGATGCTCGCGCCCTGGTAGGCCGGCTGGTTGAGCACGAAGTCCGGGTCCTGACGCCACCCGGCGAACAGCGCGTCCTCGAAGCCCGTCTTCGTGACGCGCTTCAGGTAGACGGCGGGGATGATCTGGTCGGTGTCGACGTTGGAGCGGCGCAACGGTGCTGCGACGCCGGTGACGGTCGTGAACTTGTCCATCAGGCGTGCACGCCTTCCTGCTCGGTCGCCGCGTGTCTGCCGGGGCCGACCTCCAGATCGGCGGGGCTGGAGAGCGTTCCGCGGATGGCGGTGGCGGCGGCGACGAGCGGCGAGACGAGGTGCGTCCGACCGCCCTTGCCCTGACGACCCTCGAAGTTGCGGTTGGAGGTGGACGCACAGCGTTCGCCCGGGGCGAGCTGGTCGGGGTTCATGCCGAGGCACATGGAGCACCCGGCGAAGCGCCACTCCGCGCCGAAATCGGTGATGATCTTGTCGAGGCCCTCGGCCTCCGCCTCGATCCGCACGCGAGCCGACCCGGGGACGACCATGACCCGCACACCCTCGGCCTTCGTGCGGCCTTCGATGATGGACGCGAACGCCCGGAGGTCCTCGATGCGGCTGTTCGTGCAGGAACCCATGAAGACGGCGTCGACCGGGATGTCCTTCATCGGCGTACCGGCCTCGAGGGCCATGTACTCCAGGGCGCGCTCGGCGGCCGACCGTTCGTTCGGGTCGGCGATGGCGGCGGGGTCCGGCACGTTCTCGCTCAGCGAGACGCCCTGTCCGGGGTTGGTGCCCCAGGTGACGAACGGCTCGAGGGTGTCCGCGTCGAGGAAGACCTCGGCGTCGAAGGCGGCGCCCTCATCGGTCGCGAGGGTGTCCCAGTAGGCGACGGCCTCGTCCCAGTCGGCTCCGGTCGGCGCGTGCGGGCGACCCTGCAGGTAGTCGTAGGTGGTCTGGTCGGGGGCGACCATGCCGGCACGTGCTCCCGCTTCGATCGACATGTTGCAGATCGTCATGCGCCCCTCCATCGAGAGCGCACGGATCGCGGAACCGCGGTACTCGAGCACGTACCCCTGCCCGCCGCCGGTGCCGATCTTCGCGATCACGGCGAGGATGATGTCCTTCGCGGTGACGCCGGGACGCAAGGTGCCCTCGACGGTGATCGCCATGGTCTTGAACGGCTTCAGCGGAAGGGTCTGGGTCGCCATGACGTGCTCGACCTCGCTCGTGCCGATGCCGAAGGCCATCGCGCCGAACGCGCCGTGCGTGGAGGTGTGCGAATCACCGCAGACGACCGTGATCCCCGGCATGGTGAGGCCGAGCTGCGGGCCGACGACGTGCACGATGCCCTGATCGAGGTCGCCGAGCGAGTGGATGCGGACGCCGAACTCCGCTGCGTTCCGCCGCAGCGTCTCGATCTGCGTCCGGCTCGTGAGGTCGGCGATCGGCTTGTCGATCGCGAGCGTGGGCGTGTTGTGGTCTTCGGTCGCGATCGTGAGGTCCACGCGGCGGAGCGGGCGGTCGGCCAGGCGCAGCCCGTCGAACGCCTGCGGGCTCGTCACCTCGTGGACGAGGTGCAGGTCGATGTAGATGAGGTCGGGCGTGCCGTCCTCGCCCTTGACGACGAGATGGTCGTCCCAGACCTTCTCGGCCAGCGTCCGCGGGTGCTCGGGGATGCTCGGGATGGACGGATCGGCGTTCAGCTGCGACATGTCGTGGAATTCCTTCAAACGATGAGTGGACAGGCGTCAGCGACCTCCGCGACGAGGGAGCCTGGGTCTAGGCCTCGTCGCGGCATGGAAGGAGGAGCAGCCCGGACAGCATGGGCCCAGCGTACCACCCTGGACACGCCCGGCCTGGCCCTGGAGCCGGGCCACCGACGCCCCGATCCCCTACTTCGGCGCGTCGACCCCGACGCGGTACTGCCCCTGATCGTTGATGACCTCGACGGCCACCGGGTAGCTCTTCGCGTTGTAGGAGAAGGTGCATTCGAACTGTGTCCCGGTCGTGGCCGGCTGGTCGCTCGGGCACTCCACCTTCTCGACGTCGGCCAACCCGAAGTCCTGCTTGAGCACCTCGGCCACGCCGGTCTGCACCGCCCCGCGGTCGAGCATCGGGGTGAACAGGCGGCCGACCGACAGCAGGGTGAGCGGCACCGCGATGAGTGACGCCGCCACGGCACCGATGACGACACCGGTCCAGAGTTTGCGGCCGAGCGGCTTGCGTGGCGCCTTCGGCGTCGAGGCGGACTGCTGGGCCGGGCCGCCGTACTCTGGCCCGGGACGGAACGGGCCCGTGGACGGACCGAGCTGCTGCTGCCCGGGTCGCTGAGACGGCCCCTGCTGCTGCGGACCCTGCGGCTGCCCTGCCGGGAACAGAGCGCCCGGGTGCTGGGCCTGTCCCGGCCCGAAGGGCTGGGGTCCCGGAGGACGCCCCTGACCGAACGGCTGGTTGCCCTGCTGGCCGTTCGGCGCACCCGTCGGACGTGCCTGCGGTCCCCCGTGCGGCTGGTTGGGCTGCGACGGCTGCTGGCCCTGGCCGGACTGACCGTAGGGCGCCGGAGGACGGTATCCGTCCGGACCCTGCTGCTGTCCCTGAGCCGGCGGCCGACCAGCGGGAGCGCCCGACGGCGGCCCCTGCTGAGGCCACGGCCGCCCGCCCGCGTCGGGTGCGGCCTGCTGACCCTGGTTCGTCTGCGGAGAACCGGTGGGCTGCTGCCCCGGGGCGCCGTTCGGCCGCCCGTTCGGGTACGACGGCGATCCGGACGACGAACTGTTCCCGGGCGTGCCGTTCTGGGCGGGGCCGCCCTGAGACGGACCGCCCTGACCGTTCTGCGTGGGTCCGGCCTGGGACGGACCGTGCTGGCCGTGCTGCGCGGTGCCGTTCGTCGGCGGCGTCTGCAGCTGCGGGCTTCCCGGTCCGAACTCGAGACGCGGTGCGTTCGGGTCGGGGAACCCGGGTGGCTGCTGGTCCGGTCGCAGCGGTCCGCCGACCGGGGGTCTTCCGAGGTTCTCGGGCTTCTGGTCGTCGGTCATTTCCGCAACTCCTCGATCCGATCCCAGAACGCGGCCTGATCGGCCGCCGGGATCACCGTCGTGTCGAATCCTGATGGTGACGTGGGCACGTCCTCGAGGGTCGACGTCCCCGACACCTCGAAGCCGGCTTGCAGCTGCAGCGGGGTGTCACCGTCGACCGTTCCGCTCAGCTCCATCTTCACGAGCCCGCCCTCCGCGTTCTGGAAGATCGTGACCGGCAACTGCGTCGCCAGCTCGTCCTCGCTGAACGAGGAGACGACATCGTCCGGCAGGTCGAAGAGCGTCCCGACCGCCAGCACGCTCTCGAGGGTCGCGCTCGTCGAGATCTGCGAGGACCCGTCGTTTCGCATCGAGACGACGACGCTGCTGGGCACCCCCTCCTTGGCGCTGCGGGTCGCTTCGACCGCCGTGTAGATGTCGCACGCGATCGAGATCCCGGGGTAGACGCACGCGGGCCCGAGCGAACCCTCCGTGTCCTCGTCCGCCGCGTACTGCGTCTGGACGGCCACCCACTCCGTCGGAGCGAGTTCTTTGAGCTCACCCCCCAGGAGGAGCAGGTCGTAGTCCACGCCCGCCGGGTGGTAGATGTCGACCGTGTTGCCGTCGGCCGAACCCTTGTCCTGGCTGAACGAGGCGGTCGGGTCACCGAACAGGACCACCGAGTCGTTCTCGTGCGACTCGAGGTCGCCGGAGACGGCGTGTACGTAAGCAGACCCGATGACGTCCGGCGCCTGGCCGATCTGGGCGGCGAGGAGTTCGAACCTGGCCTCGGCGAGATCCTGCATGTAGCTCTGCTGGGCGGCTGCGTCGGGGAATGCCGAGCCTGGCGTCGTACACGCGGTCAAAGCGAGTGCGGCCCCGCCGGCGATGACGAGGAGGCGGATCGACCCGGTGCGTGGCGTCGTCCGCAGGTGGGCGGTCACGATCCCTCCGCCAGAGCGTCGTTGTAGAGCGTGAGCGCCCGCTGGCCGAGGACCGGGCCCTCGAGCCAGGATCCGTCGCCGCGGGAGGTGACGGAGGTGACGTACCCGGCGCCGGTGGCGGGGTCGAGCCTGGTGAGCCAGCCGCCACCCGAACATCCCGGCGTCATGAGGCAGTCGACCCGGTAGCCCGAGTAGCCCTTGGTGGCCGCCTGGCTCGCGCAGTACCGCTGCGACTGGCCGTCGAACGGAGCGGCGGACGGGTACCCGATCACGGTGATGCCTTCCGGCGGGGTTCCGAAGGAGATGCCCTGACCGCCGGTGACCTCCTGGATCTTCTGACCCGACGCGTTCGGAGCGAGCCGGATGAAGGCGAAGTCGTACGCCCAGCCGTTCCCGCTCGTCGCGCCGCTGGCGTCGGAGGTCGCCTCACTGGTGAACTCGTCGGGGACGTAGGTGCTGACACCCGCCCACTGGCCGTACGGCTGGGTCTGACCGTTGGCCGCGTCGGCCGGGATGAAGATGATGTTCTCGGCGAGCTGCTTGCCGTAGGTGTCCCACACGCAGTGACCCGCGGTCAGCACGAGGTCCATGGTCGGCGCGTTGACGACGCTCGCGGAGCAGACGTAGGTGGCACCACCGATGGAGAAGTAGAGGCGCCCCTGCGTCGCTGCGGCGAGCCCCGTCGCCGGGTAGGGATCGCCCGCGGCAGTCGGCGCGATGGCCTTGACGTCGACGTCAGGGCCGACCCCGGTGCTCGGGTGCACGACCACGCCGGTGGCCTGGTCGCCCGTGAGGGTGTCCTCGCCCGGCTTCAGGTCGGGGGCCTTCGCGCCACCGAACTTGTCGTCGGTCCAATAGTCGTTGACCTCCTGCGGGCTCGCGTCGAAGTCCTTGCGCAGGGTGTCGTCCGTCCCGCCGGCGACGTCGATGACGGGGCCGGCCTCACCTGCGACGGGCTCCCCCGTGACCGGGATGGAACATCCCGTCAGCAGGGCGGCGAGGATCAGGACGGCGGCTGTCGCCGGAGCGCGGCGCTTCTGCTTCACGATCACCCGGCCAAGCTAGCACGCAGTGACGTCCGCGGAGATCGGTGCGAACCCTGCTGCCGCCTCGCATCTCCCCGAACAGCGGACGGCCTCGCCGCGAACCCGGCATCGCGAGGGAGGCCCTCGACCCCACGACGAAGAAGCCCCGCTCCCTGTAGACACAGGAGAACGGGGCTTCTTTTCGGTGTTGTGACCCCAACGGGATTTGAACCCGTGCTGCCGCCGTGAGAGGGCGGTGTCCTAGGCCGCTAAACGATGGGGCCGTAAGCAACGGATATGAGTATGCCATACGATTTCGAGCCGTACAAATCGACGCCCTGACAGGCCTCCGGCGGGCGTGTCACCACCGCTCCCGGCTGTGTCGCCGGGCCTCAGGCGAGGACTCGGAGCGCCCCCGGCACCACTTCGACCACCACCGGGAGGGGTCCGATCCGTTCCCCGTCCGCGTATGCCGAGATGTCCGCCGCTGCGATCGTCACGGAGCGGACCCGCGAGAGTCGGACGATGTCGAGTTCGGTGTGCGCGCCGGAGAACACCTTCGGGAACAGGCGGAGGAACCGCGACCGCGACACCGGCGCGACGACGAACAGGTCGAAGCGTCCGTCGGCGAGGTCGGCCTGCGGGGCGATCAGCATGCCGCCCCCGATCGAGGTGTTGTTCGCGACCGCGAGGAGCACCGCCTCCACCGACTCCGCCACACCGTCGACCACCAAGTCGTACCGGCGGGGACGCAGAGCGATGAGTTCTCGGAGGATCGCGATGGAGTAGCGACTGCGACCGCGCGGACGCCGCATCCGGTTCGCCCGCTCGTTCACCAGCGCGTCGAACCCTGCGGACACGGCTCCGACGAACCAGGTCGTGCGATCGCCGACCGTCGCGGTGCCCGCGTCGATGGTGCGCGGCTCGCGGTCCAAGGCCCCCACCACCAGGTCGACGGCCGCCGCGGGGTCGTCCAAGGGGATGCCGAGGCCTCTGGCGATGTCGTTCCCCGTACCGGAGGGGACGACGCCGAACGGCAACCCGGAGTCCTGCACCGCCTCGACCGCCAGGCTCACCATCCCGTCGCCTCCGACGACGACGAGCGCGTCCAGGCCCGCGTCGATCGCGGCACGCACCGACACCCGGAGCCCCTCGACGTCGCCCTCCTCCAGGCGGACCGTCCGGTGGCCGGCGGCACGGAGCGCGTCGAGCACCATCGGGCCGACCGCTCGGGTCTTGCCGAAGGACGCGGACGGGTTGATGGCGACGCCGATGCGTCGTTGCTGCGTGGTCACGTGCCGATTCTGACAGGAGCGGGGCCGAGCGAGGCCCGATGGACCGGGTTGCCCTGGACGCCGGCACGGTATTCACTCGTCCTATGAGACTGACGAAGTTCGAACACTCAGCATTCCTCCTCGAGACCGACGGCGCCAAGCTCGTCGTGGACCCCGGGTCGTTCACGGCGCCGATCGCGGACGTCGAGCACGTCGTGGCGGTCCTGATCACGCATCTCCACCCCGACCACTGGACCGGAGAGCACCTCGACCGCATCCTCGCGGCGAGTCCCGAGGCCGTCGTCTACGGTCCTGCCGGCGTGGCCGCCGCAGCAGAGGGATACGACGTCACCGTCGTCGCACCGGGCGACCGGGTCGAGGTCGGACCGTTCGCGCTCCGGTTCTTCGGCGGCACCCACGCGGTCATCCACCCGTCGATCCCCGTCATCGACAACGTCGGCGTCCTCATCAACGACCGGGTGTACTACCCCGGGGACTCCTTCGCCGTGCCGGAGGGGGTCGAGGTCGACGTCCTCGCAGCACCGGCCGGGGCCCCCTGGATGAAGATCTCCGAGGGGATGGACTTCGTCACGGCCGTGGCGCCGAAGCGGGCGTTCGGGACGCACGAGATGGTGTTGTCCGGGCCGGGGCAGAACATGTCGCACGATCGCCTGCGATGGGCGACCGAGCAGGGCGGCGGAAGGTACTTCGCGCTCGCCCCGCTCGACACCCTCGAGATCTGACGGGCGCCGACTACCGGCGGCGGAAGTTCGCCGCCGCCGGGCAGTCGAACGGGTCGCGAGCCGAGAGGCCGACGCGGTTCAAGTACTCGATGACGATGGCGTACGACTGCAACAGCGTGGTCTCGGTGTACGGGACCTGCTGGGTCTCGCAGTGCTCCCGCACGATGACGCGGGCACGGGCGAGAGCCGGTCGGGGCATGCTCGGGAACAGGTGGTGCTCAATCTGGTAGTTGAGGCCGCCCATGAAGGTGGCCATGCCGAAGCCGCGGACGTTGCGCGAGGTCAACACCTGCTTGCGGAGGAAGTCGAGCTTCATGTCGGCCGGGATGATCGGCATGCCCTTGTGGTTCGGGGCGAAGGACGCTCCCATGTAGACGCCGAAGACGGCGAGCTGGACACCGAGGAACGCGAACGCCATGCCCAGCGGCAGGAAGAGGAAGATCGCTGCGAGGTACAGGCCGACGCGGGCGACGATCATGCTGATCTCCGCGATACGACCGTCGACCTTGCCCGGCCCGAAGAGGGTCTTGAAGGACAGCGCGTGCAGGTTGATGCCCTCGAGCATGAGGAGCGGGAAGAAGAGGTACCCCTGCTTCCGGGTGATGAGGGCCTGGAGACCCTTGGCCTTCGCCGCGTCCTCCTCGATGAAGGAGATCGTGTCGATCTCGATGTCGGGGTCCTTGGTGACCTGGTTCGGATTGGCGTGGTGACGCGTGTGCTTCGTCATCCACCACGAGTAGCTGATGCCGACGATCCCGGCGGCGAGGAAGCGGCCGGCGCGGTCGTTCGCACGACCGGACTCGAAGACCTGACGGTGCGAAGCCTCATGGGCGAGGAACGCGAACTGGGTCAGGATGATGCCGAGCGCTCCGGCGATGAGGAGCTGGAACCAGGACTCTCGCAGCAGGATGAACCCGGTCACGCAGCCGAGGAGCGCGATCACGAGGAACGAGAACGTGAGGATGTAGAACATGCGGTGGCGGCGCAGCAGCCCCGCTTCACGGACCGTCTTCAACAGCGACGAGTAGGAGCTGGTGACGTTCGTGGCGCCTGGCTTGCGGGGGCTCGTGGCACGAACCGGGCCGAGGATGGCTTCAGTTGACATGGGCACTCCGGAGGAATCGTGTCGACTTCCCAGCCGGGGGCGATGAGCGGACGCTCGGTCGAGCGGAAGCTCTGCAGATGGCCTCAGCCTAGGGTCGGCGGCTGGGGAATCACCTCACATCTCGGGATCCGCACAGGTTCCCCGGCTCAAGACGGGCGATCCGGGGAAAAGTCGCAGAATTCGTCAATCCGTTACCTGTTTGAGTTCCCCTTGCGTGCCCACATGGGCTAACGTGGATCGAAGTTGTTGTGTTGCGCAGGTATTTCAAGCCGCGTTTCCACCGATGGATACGCTGCTTTTCTGAGGAGCGAGCAAAGAACACCGCGACGAACGGTCCCGAAAGTCGGGAACGGTCACTCATGAAAGAGGAAATACATGTCAACTGGAACTGTGAAGTGGTTCAACGCCGAAAAGGGCTTCGGATTCATCACCCCTGACGACGGCAGCGCCGACGTCTTCGCACACTTCTCCGCCATCGCGACGAGCGGCTACCGCTCGCTCGAGGAGAACCAGAAGGTCGAGTTCGAGACCAACCAGGGCCCCAAGGGCCTGCAGGCTGAGAACATCCGCCCCCTCTGATTCTCTGATCAGCCGGAGCTGACGATCCGAGCGGCCGGTCTTTCCAGCCCTCGCGTCTGAGACACCGAGAACCGCCCCTGACGTTCGCGTCAGGGGCGGTTTTGTGTTTCCCCGGCACGAGCCGCCGCAAGGCGATCCACCGCAGCCCGGATGCCGACAGCTCCGCCCCGGATCGGAGCGCGGGTCCGATCCGCGAAGAAGTGGTCAGTCCTGGATAGGGACGATGAGCTCGGGCCCGTCGCCCTGCAGCGGGGCGACACGGTGGAACACGAGTTGCTCCGCGACGTCGGTGGCGGCGAGCACCATCTCGTCGACGTCGTCCTGATCCGCCTCATGGTGCGGGTCGAGCCAGGCGTCCCAGCACTCCGGGGGCAGGGTCACAGGCGTCCTCGGGTGCAACCCCTGCAACGAGCCGACCGCCGGGCGGGTGAGGATGGTCGCACTCAGCACCCATCGCCTCGGATCGTCGTCCGGGAGCGAGCGGTCCCGCCACCACGAGTAGAGTCCGGCGAAGACGATCGGCTCGCCGCCGGCCGTCTGCACGTAGTACGGCGTCTTGTCCGTCCCCTCGGTGTGCCATTCGTAGTACCCGGCGGCGGGGATGAGCGCACGACGCCGCTTGACCGAGTCCGCGAAGGTGGGCTTCGTGGTGATCTCCTCCGAGCGGGCGTTGAAGGTCGGGTACTGGCTCTTCAGCTCCGTGGCGAACGCCGGCACGAGCGACCATCGTGCGGATTCGAGACGCCGGACCGCCGGCTCCGTCTTCGCCGAGTCGAGGATGATCGGGATCTGCTCCGTCGGGCGCACGTTGTACGAGGGCCCGGGCAGCTCGGCAGCCGCATGGTCGATGTCGAAGAGCTCGATCAGCTCTTCGGTGGATTCGGTCACGACGAAACGTCCGCACATGGGCCCAGCGTACCGGCCACCGGCGACACACCACGGCCGCGTGTCGGTGGCGTCGGGGACCATGGTCCGACCGAGCGACATCCGACGGCGACCCGGATCGACCCGGTTGACTTGTTCGAAGATATGTTCGAATATTGAGCCATGGCCCTCCACGCACTCGTCGACTCCCCCGTCAGGGCGGACACCGCGACGGAGCTGCACGAACTCCAGGGCCGCATAAAGCGGATGCAGGGGACACGACTCGACACCAGGTCCTTGCCGACCGCCCCGGAACTCTCCCGGCTCCTTCCCGGGGGTGCGCTCCAGGCCGGCGGGAGCTACTCGGTCCTCGGTTCCACGGCACTCGCCATGTCCCTCATGGCCGGACCGTCCGCGGCCGGCACCTGGTGTGCCGTCATCGGCCTTCCGGCGTTCGGGATCGAAGCCGCGGCTTCCTCGGGGATCGACCTCGAGCGGCTCGTCCTCGTCCCCCGCCCTGGGCCAGACTGGCTCACGGTCACCGCCGCCATGGCCGACGTCGCCGGGGTGCTCATCACGGCTCCCCCCGGGCGGATCGCACCGAGCGACGCGGCACGACTCGCCGCCCGGCTCCGTCAACGCGAGGCGGCACTCATCGTCCTCGGCTCCTGGCCGCAGAGCGACGCGACGCTCCGCGTGACCGAGAGTTCCTGGAGCGGCCTCGGCACGGGTCACGGGCATCTCCTGCGCCGACGACTCACGGTCAGCTCGATGCTCGGGCAGGGCGGGGTCGGCAGGCCTCGTACGGCGCATCTCACCCTGCCCCTGGGGCCGCCCGACGACCGGACCGTGCAGCCCTCCCGCACCGGGCTCGCCGACGACGACACGGTGGCCCGGCTCCCCATGGTGGTGAACCGATGACGGTCGAAGCACCTGCAGGACCCGTCGAGCGCACGATGGTGCTCTGGTGCCCCGACTGGCCGATCGTGGCGGCGAGACTCTCCGGGACCCTGCCTCCGGACACCGCCGACGGTCCCCTCGCGCTGGTGGAGCACGGCGAGGTCCTCGCCTGCGACGCGATCGCACGCCGAGCCGGAGTCCGGAGGGGCCTGCGCATCCGCGAGGCGGAGGCCCGGTGCCCGGAGTTGGTCACCTCCGACTACGACCCGGTCATCGACGCCCGGGCGTTCGAACCGATTCTGCTCGGCATCGAAGCACTCATGCCGGGTGTCCAGCCCTATCGCGCCGGGCTCTGCGCCATCCGCTCCAGAGGCCCGAGCCGCTACTACGGCGGAGAGTCGGCTGCGGCGGACGTCCTCCGTGCCTGCCTCGACGACCTCGGCGTGCCCGACGCCCGGATCGGTATCGCCGACGGCCCGTTCGCCGCAGAACAGGCGGCACGATCCACCGTGGCCTTGCAGGACGACGCCCGGATCCTGATCATCCCGCCGGGAGCCTCCTCAGCCTTCCTGGCCCCACTGCCGTTGACGACACTCGGACGCCCCGAGCTCAGCACCCTGCTGCACCGACTCGGGATCAGCACCCTGGGAGCGTTCGGGTCGTTGCCCGCGACCGAGGTCCGCGACCGCTTCGGCGTGGACGGCGCCCGTGCGCACCGTCTCGCCACCGGCGCAGACGCCAGGAGCGTCGTCCCCCGCATCCCGCCCACCGAGCTGACCGTCGCCATCTCCTTGGAACCCCCGCTCGACCGCATCGATCAGCTCACCTTCGGGTTCCGCCAGTCCGCGGAGCGGTTCATCGCCGGATTGACCGCGGCTGGACTCGTGACCACCGCGATCACGATCAGCATGCGCAGCGAACGTGGCGAACGTTCCACCCGCACCTGGTTGCACCCGCGGTGGTTCACCGCCGGTGACGTCCTCGACCGGGTGCGCTGGCAGCTGCAGGGCTCATCGAACATCGACCACGGACTCGCCTCCCCCGTCGAGCTCGTCGAGGTCGTCCCGGAGACCCTCGACGACGCTGCGGAACACGAGGAGGGACTCTGGGGCAGTGGTCCGGACGAACGCATCCACAGCGGGCTCGCCCGCGTCCAGAGCATGCTCGGTCACGACGGTGTCCTGACGGCGGTGCCGTCCGGGGGACGTCTCCTCCTCGACCGCCGGATCCTCGTCCCCTGGGGCAGCGTCCCGCCGGGTGGCGGAACCGCCGTGGCCGAACGTCGGAGCCGGCCGTGGCCCGGGACCATCCCCGGAGCAGCTCCCACGACCGTGTTCGACAGCGCGGTTCCGGTCGAGGTGGTGGACGCGACGGGCAGGACGGTGGAGGTCGGCGAGCGCGGCACGCTGAGCGCACCACCAGCACGATTCTCAGCCTTCTCCCACTGGCACGTCGTCGACGGTTGGGCCGGCCCCTGGAGCATCGACGAACGGTGGTGGGACGACGACGCCCACCGACACGTCCACCGCCTCCAGGTGGTGGACGACGAAGGCGACGCCTGGCTGCTCCTCCTGGAGGAGCAGCACTGGAGGGCCGAAGCCCGCTACGACTGACCCGCATCCAGCCAGACCCCAGCAGCATGACGAGAGGAACCCCCATGGGATGGAACAATCCCCCGGTGTCGTGGTCGGAGTTCGAGCGTCGCCTGTCCGACGCGAGCCGGCCGGCCGCCCTCCCGCTGGGGGCGGACGGTGGCGACAGCCCGGCCTGGTCGCGGAAGCGGGAGCCGTACGCCCCGGAGCCATCCAAGCCTCGGGCGGCGCCGACGACCGTCCCGTACGCGGAACTCCACGCGCACTCGAGCTTCAGCTTCCTCGACGGCGCGAGCCCCCCGGAACGTCTCGTCGAGGAGGCCGCCGCACTCGGGCTGCACGCCCTCGCCCTCACCGATCACGACGGGTTCTACGGGGTCGTCCGCATGGCCGAGGCGGCGGAACGGTTCCCCGGTCTCCGGACCGTCTACGGCGCGGAGCTGTCCATCGGACTCGACCGACCGCAGAACGGCGTCCCGGATCCCGTCGGTCATCATCTGCTCCTGCTCGCCCGTCGTGCCGAGGGCTATCACCGCCTCGCCGGCGCGATCACGGACGCGCAGCTCGCCGAGGGCGCCGAGAAGGGGCACCCGATCTACGACCTCGAGCGGCTCGCCGCGTCCGTCGCGGGCTTCGTGACCGTCCTCACCGGATGCCGGAAGGGATTCGTCCGCACGGCATTGCGCGAGCAGGGTATGGAGGCCGCGGCCGCCGCAGTCGACCGACTCGTCGCGCTGTTCGGTCCGGAGCACGTCGTCGTGGAACTGAGCGACCACGGTCATCCGGAGGACTCCGCGGAGAACGACGCACTCGCCGAGATCGCCGCCCTGCTCGACCTCACCGTCGTGGCGACCGGGAACGTCCACTACGCGACGCCTGATCAGCATCGACTGCAGACCGCGCTGGCCGCCGTCAGAGCCCGTCGGAGTCTCGAGGAGCTCGACGGTTGGCTGCCCGCCGCCGGGGCTGCTCATCTCCGGAGCGGTGAGGAGATGGCGGCGCGGTTCGCGAGATACCCCGGGGCGGTGGCACGAAGCGTCGAACTGGCCGACGAACTCGCTTTCAGCCTGCGGGCCGTCCGCCCGAAGCTCCCCCGCCAACGTGTCCCGGAGGGGCACACCCCGATGAGTTGGTTGCGGCACCTCGTCCTCGAAGCCGTGCCCGTCAAGTACCCGAACGCCACACCGGAGCACCTCCGACGCATCGACCGCGAACTCGAGGTCATCGAGCAGAAGGACTTCCCCGGGTACTTCCTGATCGTGCACGACATCGTGAGCTTCGCCCGAAACCGTGGCATCCTCTGCCAGGGCCGCGGCTCGGCCGCGAACTCGGCCGTCTGCTACCTGCTCGGGATCACCGCCGTCGACTCGATCTTCTACGAGTTGCCGTTCGAGCGGTTCCTCTCCAGCATGCGAGAGGAGGAACCCGACATCGATGTCGACTTCGACTCGGACCGTCGCGAAGAGGCCATCCAGTACGTGTACGAGACCTACGGACGCCGCAATGCCGCCCAGGTCGCCAACGTCATCAGCTACCGGCCGAAGTTCGCCGTCCGGGACACCGCGAAGGCCCTCGGCTACAGCCCAGGCCAACAGGACGCCTGGTCGAAGCAGGTCGAGCGCTGGGGCGGCGTGATGTCGAGCACCGACCACGACATCCCGGATCGCGTCGTCGGACTCGCCCAGGAGATGCTGACCCTGCCGCGGCACCTCGGCATCCACTCCGGCGGCATGGTGCTGACCGACCGCCCGGTCGGTGAGGTGTGCCCGATCGAGCACGGTCGGATGGACGGCCGTACGGTCCTCCAGTGGGACAAGGACGACTGCGCCTGGATGGGGCTCGTGAAGTTCGACCTCCTGGGCCTCGGCATGTTGTCGGCCATCCAGTACTGCTTCGACCTCGTCGCCGAGCACACCGGGGAGCGCTGGACGTTGGAGACCATCCCGAAGGACGAGGCGGGTGTCTACGACCAGCTCTGCCGGGCCGACACCATCGGCGTGTTCCAGGTGGAGAGCCGTGCACAGATGGGGATGCTGCCGCGACTCCTCCCCCGACGGTTCTACGATCTGGTCATCGAGGTGGCCATGATCCGCCCCGGCCCGATCCAGGGTGGTGCCGTGCACCCCTACCTGCGACGGAAGACCGGCCAGGAACCCATCACCTACCTCCACCCGAGCCTCGAGCCGGTCCTCGAACGCACCCTCGGCGTCCCCTTGTTCCAGGAGCAGCTGATGCAGATGGCGATGGCCGTCGGCGGGTGTTCCGCCGAGGACGCCGACCTCCTCCGGCGGGCGATGGGATCCAAGCGGGGCGAAGAGAAGATCGAGAGCCTCAAGGACACGCTGTACCTGGGAATGGCCGGCAACGGTATCGTCGGCGCGGACGCCGATGCGGTCTACGCGAAGATCCAGGCCTTCGCGAACTTCGGGTTCGCGGAGAGCCACTCGCTGAGTTTCGCCCTGCTCGTCTACGTGAGCGCGTGGTTGCGACTGCACTACCCCGGTGCCTTCCTGGCCGCCCTGCTCCGAGCGCAGCCGATGGGGTTCTATTCGCCCATGACCCTCGTCGCCGATGCCCGACGACACGGCGTCTCGGTCCTCCGCCCCGACCTGCACCGCTCAGGGGCTCAGGCTGGTCTCGAGGCGGTCGATCCGGACGCGACCCCGGGCACACCGATCGCCCCCGGGGGTCGTCCTCGCTGCCTCGAGCAGGAGCAGGGGCCGACCGGAGACTTCGACCCGCACCTTCCGGACGACTCCGCCGGGCACCGGCGCGACGGTGGACTCGCCGTCCGTCTGGGGCTCTCCTCCGTCCAGGGGATCGGCGAAGCACTCGCGGAGCGTATCGTCGCCGAACGGGAACGCGGCGGGCTCTTCTCCAGCCAAGCCGATCTGGCGAGGCGGATCGGCCTCAGCTCGTCCCAATTGGAGGCGCTGTCCGCGGCCGGTGCCTTCGAGGGGTTCGGCCTCACGCGTCGCGAGGCCATGTGGGGTGCCGCCCAGGCGAGCAGACACCGGCCCGACCAGCTCGAAGGGACGTTCACGACGGTGCAACCACCGCTGCTGCCGGTCCCGACACCGGCCGAGCAGCTCATCTCCGACATCTGGGCGACCGGGATGTCGACCGACGACCATCCCATCCGCCATGTGCGGACGGAGCTGCAGCGTCGAGGCGCGTTGCGATCCGACGAACTCCAGACGGCGCAGACGGACCGCCGGGTGGAGGTGGGGGGCATCGTGACGCATCGGCAGCGACCGGCGACAGCGAGCGGGATCACGTTCATGAACCTCGAGGACGAGGCCGGGCTCGTCAATGTGATCTGCAGCGTCGGCGTCTGGAACCGGTACCGCCGGGTGGCGCGGGAGGCACCGGCCATGGTGGTCAGGGGCATGTTGGAGCGCTCTCCGGAAGGGATCGTCAACCTGGTGGCGGATCGCCTCGAGGCACTGCGGATCGGGGCGAACACCCGTTCGCGGGACTTCCAATGAGCGGTCCCGACCAATCCGCCCCCCGGTTGGATTCCGAACTCCTTCTACAGCAGAACACGAAACTCATGGGATTCCCAGGCACGGCCGGGGAAGGAATGGCCGGGACCTCCCGGGCGTTGTCCCCAGTGTTGAGTAGACCAGAAGGGGGTCACCCATGGCGAGAGTGTACGAAGAGATCGAAGGCCGCACCGGTGAGGTGGAGCGATACCGCCACCACCCGAACGGCAAGGGCATGGTCGCAGCTCGTGCACTGATCGATCCGACCGCGTTCATCGAACGGACCACGTTCGTCGAGGCGGACGCGGACATCCGTGCAAACGCCTGGATCGGCGCCGGAACCTGGATCGATCGGTCCGCAGTGATCGGTGAAGGCGCCTTCATCGGTGCGAACGTCCACATCGGCGAACGTTGCGTCATCGGTCGTGGTGCGAGGGTCGGAAGCGATGCGCGCCTGGGGGCCGACGTCCACGTCGCGCACGGCGCAAGCGTCGACCGAGACGCCAGGGTCGCCGATCGCGCGCTCGTCGGCGCCGAACGTCCCGTCATGACGGAACCGACCGTCCGGCAGACGAACCGCGCGCCACGTCGGCCTCGCGCGAGCGGCACCGACCGGTTCGGCAAGGCCGCCTGAGCACTCGTACCGCACCCCGAGAAGGGCCCGGACTCGATGAGTCCGGGCCCTTCGTCGTTTCAGCACCCAGATACCCTGCACGCGATATGCTAATATACCAGCATGGAGCTCAAGGACTATCTGCGCATCTTCCGCCACCGATGGCTGCTCATCGTCGCCATCACGGCCGGGATCACCGCGCTGGCCCACGGGTACACTCTGGTCACCGAGCCCGTCTATCAGTCGACGGCTCAGCTGTTCGTCGCCGTGAAAAGCGGTGATTCGGTGGGTGAACTCAACCAGGGCAACACCTTCGCGCAGAGCCGTGTCTCGTCCTACGTCATCCTGGCGACCGGCTCCACCGTGCGCACCATGGTCGCCGAACGGCTCGACCTCGAGCCCGCCACCCTGGTCGGCACCATCGCCGCCACCAACCCCGCCCAATCGGTGTTGATCAACATCTCGGCCCTGCACAGCGACCCGGTGGCGGCGGCCCGCATCGCCAACACCGCCTCCGAAGTCCTCGTCGACCTGGTCGACGACGTCGAGAGTACGGACGCCGCATCGTCGACGGACGCGACCGGAGGTGCGACCCCGGTCGGACTCACGATCGTCGAGCAGGCGTCACCGCCCTGGTCCCCTGTCGCACCCAACCCCCTCCAGAACCTCGCCGTCGGCGTGTTCATCGGTCTCGCCCTCGGCGTGGGAACCGCTCTCCTCATCGAGGTCCTCGACACCCGGCTGCGCGGCCGAGCCGCGATCGAGAAGCTCACGGACACCAGCATCCTCGGAACCTTCACGGCCGAGCCCGCCGATTCACCGCAGCTCATCCTCGGCTCGACGGAGAGCTACAGCCGTCGCGCCGAGAGCTTCCGTCAGCTCCGGACCCACTTGCAGTTCGCCTCCATCGACGGCGGGCTCCGAAGCGTCATGGTCACGTCCTCGATCCCCGGCGAGGGGAAGACCACCACGGCGGCGAACCTCGCTCTCGTCCTCGCCGAGGCAGGGAACTCGGTCCTCCTCGTCGATGCAGATCTGCGACGCCCTCGCCAGCACGAGCTGTTCGGACTGGAGGGCTCGGTCGGGCTGACGACGGTCCTCACGGGGCGGATCAGCCTCGACGAGGCGGCGCAG
This sequence comes from Plantibacter sp. LMC-P-059a, assembly GCF_030209505.1. Taxonomy (NCBI): domain Bacteria; kingdom Bacillati; phylum Actinomycetota; class Actinomycetes; order Micrococcales; family Microbacteriaceae; genus Plantibacter; species Plantibacter sp. LMC-P-059a. Next base: position 378,561 of record NZ_JARVRZ010000001.1, read on the forward strand.
TCCGTCAACGGTGCCGGGCGCCTCGCCGTGCTCACCTCGGGCGAGCTCCCACCCAACCCCAGCGAACTCCTCGGATCGGCGGCCATGGAACGGGCCCTGGCCGAGATGGAACGCACCTTCGACGTGGTCGTCGTCGACACCCCTCCACTCGTGAACGTGTCCGACCCCACCGCGCTGTCGACGCTCGCGAGCGGTGTCCTGCTCGTCGCCTCCGCCGACGGACGTCTTCACCGCGACCAGCTCCGCCAGTCCCTCGAGAACCTGAGCTTCGTCCAGGCCAAGCTGCTCGGCGTCGTCCTCAACCGTGTCGAGGCGACACGTGGCGGGCAGTCGTACTCGTACTCCTACTACGACCGGATCCCGGAACCCGGGAAGACCCCCGTGAAGCGCCGGAGTCGCCGCAGCATCGCGCCGACCGACGCTCCCGACACCCGGCGCCCCGCCGCGGCACCGACGCTCCGGCGTGCACCCGAACAGCAGCAGGCACAGCGCGAACGTCCCGGAAGGACTCCTGCGGTGGACGGCTCGTCGACGCGGCGATCACGACGGGCACGGGCATGAGGGCGACTCCGGAGTCGACGCCGACTCGGATCCTCATGGTCTGCACCGGCAACATCTGTCGTTCACCGTACGCCGGGTTCCTGCTCGCCGGAGGGCTTCGCGACATCGACGCATCCGGCTTCGAGGTGCGGAGTGCGGGGACGAGGGCGCTGGGCGGGCAACCGATCGATGCCTCGAGCATGGCCCTCCTCGGACCACTCGCCGCAGCGACCGGTGGGTTCGTCGCGACACAGTTGACTGCGGAGTTGATCGGCCGCCAGGACGCCGTCCTGACGATGACGAGGGAGCAGCGCGGCGCCGTCCTCCGCCTCCGGCCCGATGCCCTGCGGAGGACCTTCACCCTGCGGGAGTTCGGTCGACTCCTCGACACCGTGGAGGTCGCCGAACTCCCTCGCGATCGCGCAGAACGATGGCGACGGCTCCTCCCCGAACTGGCGGCCAACCGGACGAGCGCACGCATTCCGGACCCGGCCGAGGACGACGTCATCGACCCCTACGGTCAGGACGAGGCAGCTTTCCGGGAGATGGCCCGGCAGATCGCACCGGCGACGGAGCGCATCATCGCCTTCGAGCACACCGCCGCCGACCTCGCCGAGCGGGGTAACCGATGAACGCTCAGTCGGTGGTCCGGCCCGATCCGGTCTCGGATCGCCGGCTGCTGCGCCAGAACGTCTTCGAGCGTCTCCTGGCGGAGATCATCGACGGCCGACTGGCACCGGGACGCCGCCTTCGGGACGACGAGCTCACTGCGCTGCTCGGCGTGTCGAGGACGCCGCTCAGGGAAGCCCTGGCCCGACTCGATGGGCTCGGCCTCGTCCAGACGGCTCCCAATCGGTTCACGCGGGTGGCTCCGCTCGCCAGCGGGACGCTGCTCGAGGTGATCGACCTGCTCGACGCGCTCGTCCCGCTGCTGGTGCGGCGCATCGTGGAGCGGCTCGACGACGACACCCTCCTCGAGGCGGAGTACCTCGAGCGACGGATCGCCCGGCTGCCGGTCGAGGAGACGACGCGGGCGGTGGGTCTGCTGTTGAGCTTCGGCGAACGGCTGCTCGACGACCTCGAACTCATCCCCTCCGTCATCAGGTCGGCGATGATCGCGCTCGTCCGGTACGCGGTGCAGCGACCGGTGGTCCTCATCGACGCGGGCGGGATCGGAGCCGTGCAAGCGGTTCTGCAAGCGCTCCTCGACGACGACGCCAAGATGATGAGTGACCACGCCGAGGAGTTCCTGCGTCGACTCGCCGAAGCGATCCGCGCGAGCTGGTCGGACGCGGGATCGGCCGCTCCAGGCGAGGAGCCCAGGGATCAGCGCGAAGGTCCGGATCGGGTCGAGTCGTCCTGACCCTCCGGGACGCCACCCACCCCAACGACGAAGGCCCGCGATGTTCGCGGGCCTTCGTCGTGATGATGCTGTCTTGCTGGGGTACCTGGACTCGAACCAAGAACAACTGAACCAGAATCAGTCGTGTTGCCAATTACACCATACCCCACTGTCTGAACCGAAGCCCCGACCGAAGAACAACACTAGCCTACGGAGCCGATCGTCTCAAATCGGCACACCTCGGGCGCGTCGTGACGACCTCAGCTGGGGACACCGGCGAGGTCCCGGTTGAGCGCCCGAGCCACCCGCGCACCGTTTCCGGCTGCCACGATGAGCTGTTGCGGGCCGGGTGGAGTGATGTCGCCGGCGGCGTACACCCCGGGCACGGTCGTGCGGCCCCAGGCGTCGACGACCACATAGCCGTCGGTGTCGCGGTCGAGCGCGAGCGGCAGCAGGTACTCGAGTGGAGCAGACCACTCCGGCCGAACGAACCCGCCGGACCGCTCGACGAGCGTGCCGTCCGCGAGCATGACGCCGGAGAATCCGTCCCGACCGCCGGCCAGCTCCGCGACCGCACCGCGCTCGACCCGGATGCCCGCGGACGCCAGCGCGGCCTCCTCCGGCTCGGTGACGGTGTCGGCCCCGTTGGTGAAGACGATGAGATCGGACGACCACTGCGCGACGAGGATCGCCCACTCCGCCAGGTCCCCGGACTCGCCGATGAGGGCGAGTGGCGCGTCGGCCTTCTCGAACCCGTCGCATTCGACGCAGCTGTGCAGGTCCGTCCCGTAGAACGCGCGCATGTTCCCGACCTTCGGCAGGGTCTCCGTGAGCCCGCTCGCCACGACGACGGTGCGCGTCACCACGTCGCGGTCCGGCTCGCCACGGACGCCTTGGGCGACGACTCGGAAGCCGTCGGGCGTCGCCTCGACGGACTGGACCGATGCGAACTGGACCTCGGCGTTCGCATAGCTCGCGACCTCATCACGCCCCAGGCGCCGCAGATCGAGCGGCGGGACACCGTCGCGCGTCAGGAAGCCGTGGGAGCGGAGCGTCGCCGCGTGGCGCGGCCGGTTGCCGTCGAGCACGAGGACCCGACGCCGCGCCCGAGCGAGGTTCAATGCGGCCGAGAGCCCCGCCGGGCCTCCGCCGATCACGACGACGTCGTAGGCGTCGCTCATGACGCGAGGTGCGCGGAGAGCCGATCCAGTCGCGCGATCGACTCCGTCTTCCCGAGGATCTCGAGGGACTCGAAGAGCGGAGGTGAGATCCGGCGACCGGATGCCGCGACGCGAAGCGGACCGTAGGCGATCCGGGGCTTCAGTCCGAGCCCCTCGATGAGCGCGCCGGCGAGCGCCTCCTGGATCGAGGCCGCGGTCCACTCGGCCTCGGGGATGAGCTCGAGCGCACCGATGGAGGCCGCGAGGACCTCACCCGCGTTCGCCGGGAGACCGCGCAACGCGTCGTCCTGGTAGTCGAGCTCGGCAGCGCCCACGAACAGGAACCCGAGGAGCGCCGGGACCTCGCCCAGCAGCGCGATGCGCTCCTGCACGAGCGGTGCGGCCTGTTCGAGGATCGCCTGATGAGCGGCTGCAACGGGCTCACTCACCACACCGGCCTCCACCAGGTAGGGGACGATGCGGCCGAGGAAGTCAGCCGGTTCCAGCAACCGGATGTGGTCCCCGTTGATGGACTCCGCCTTCTTGAGGTCGAAGCGCGCCGGGTTCGGGTTGACGTCGACGACGTCGAACGCGGCGATCATCTCGTCGATGGAGAAGACGTCGCGGTCGCCGCTCAGCGACCATCCGAGCAGCGCGAGGTAGTTGATGAGCCCCTCCGGCACGAACCCGCGGTCCCGGTGGTGGAAGAGGTTCGCCTCAGGATCGCGCTTCGAGAGCTTCTTGTTCCCCTCCCCCATGACGTAGGGCAGGTGTCCGAACTTCGGGACGAAGGTGGTGAGGCCGATGTCGATGAGCGCGTGGTAGAGCGCGATCTGACGAGGCGTCGACGGGAGCAGGTCTTCACCGCGGAGCACGTGGGTGATCTGCATGATGGCGTCGTCGACGGGGTTCACGAGCGTGTAGAGCGGCTTGCCGTTCGGACGCACGAGGACGAAGTCGGTGAACGAGCCGGCCGGGAAGGTGATCTCGCCGCGGACGAGGTCGTCGAAGCTGAGGTCGTCGTCCGGGACCCGGAGGCGGAGCGCGGGCTCACGCCCCTCGGCACGGAAGGCCGCGCGCTGCTCGTCGGTGAGGTCGCGGTCGAAGTTGTCATAGCCGAACTGCTTCGGTCGCCCGGCCGCCTCGTTGCGTGCGTCGATCTCCTCGGCGGTCGAGAAGCTCTCGTAGAGGTGCCCGGCCGCGGTGAGTCGCGCGATGACGTCGGTGTAGATGTCGCTCCGCTCGGACTGCCGGTACGGCGCGTGGGGTCCGCCGACACCGACACCCTCGTCCCAGTCGAGCCGCAGCCAGGTCAGCGCATCGACGAGCTGTTCGTAGCTCTCCTCGCTGTCGCGGGCGGCGTCGGTGTCCTCGATCCGGAAGACGAGCTTGCCGCCCGTGTGACGGGCGTAGGCCCAGTTGAACAGCGCCGTGCGGACGAGGCCGACGTGCGGCGTACCGGTCGGCGACGGGCAGAACCGGACGCGGACGTCGGAACCGGAAGCCGTGGAGAAGGGGTGCGTAATCGTGTCAGACATCGACTGTCATCCTACTCGGGACACCCACGGACGCGGCGATCCGCAGGAGCGCCGCGACCGCCGGGATGCGGTCCGCGTGCGCCGCACTCACGAGGTGCAGGGCGCGATCGTCGGCGTTCCCGGTCGGCCGGACGACGACGCCGTCGGGAAGCCGGGACGCCGAGAGGGCGAGCGACGGGAGCAGTGCGACGCCGAGGCCGGCCGCGACCAGCGCGGTGACGGCGATCACGTTGTCGGTCTCGTGGGTGATGTCCGGTTCGAAGCCGCTCGACCGACAGAGCCCCAGGAGGTGACCACGACAGCGCGGGCAACCGGCGATCCATCGCTCGCCGGCGAGGACCGCGAGGTCGACCTGCTCGTCGTCCGCCCTCGGGTGGTCTGTCGGCAGCACGAGACGCATCGGATCGGTGCCGAGGCGGTGCACCTGCAAGCCGGCGGCACTCGCGCGGTGTGGATCCTCGGGATCGCCCGGATAGCTGAAGGTGATCGCCACGTCGGCCTCGCCGGCGCGGACCGCCGCCACGGCTTCCGGAGGCTCCGCCTCGACGAAGGAGACCCCCAGACCCGGAACCTCCTCCGACACGCGCGCGAGCAACCGCGGGACGAGCATGGAGGAGGCGGAGGGGAAGGCGACGAGGCGCACCCGCCCGCTCCGCAGTCCGGCGAGCGCCGCCACCTCCTCCGTGGCCGCCCGGAGCGCGCGGTCCACCGCTTCGGCGTGCTCGGCGAGGATCCGGCCAGCGTCGGTCAGGCGGACCCCGCGACCGATGCGCTCGACGACCGGCATGCCGAGCCGTTGTTCAAGACGCCGGAGGTGCTGGCTCACGGCCGGTTGACTCGATCCGAGCTGGTGGGCGGCTGCCGTGATCGAGCCGGTCGAGGCGATCGCCCCGACGACGAGCAGGGAACCCGCGTCGAGCGACGCTGAGGCGGGGAGCGGGGTGAGGGCCGACATGGGAAGAAGCATAATGCAGCGTTATGGATGGCATCGAGACCCTGCTCTTGTCGTATGGATGGCGGCCGAAGAGACTGGACCCATGGCCACCCTGACCTTCGACGAAGCCCGGGCATCCTTCCCCGCGGTCTCCGGCTATCTGGCCGCCTGCACGCTCGGGCTACCGACGACCGGGACCCTCGAGGCCCTCTCCGCCGATCTCGCAGCCTGGCAGGAGACCCGCACGGACGCCGCCTCGTACGGCGCGGTCGTCGAAGGGGTCCGCCGGTCGTACGCGGACCTCGTCGGCGTCTCCGTGCGTGACGTCGCGATCGGTTCCCAGACCTCCTCCATGGTCGCGATGATCGCGGCGTCCGTCCCCGACGGCGCCGAGATCCTCTGCGTCGAAGGCGACTTCAGTTCGCTCGTCGCGCCGTTCCTCATGCAGGCACACCGAGGCGTTAGGGTACGTCACGCACCCCTCGCCGAGCTCGCGGAACACGTCGACGCGTCGACCTGGCTCGTCGCCTATTCCGCGGTCCAGTCCGCGACCGGGGCGGTCGCGGATGCGACGGCGATCCGTGCAGCCGCACGGGCACACGGCGCTCTGACGCTCAACGACCTCACGCAGGCCGCCGGCTGGCTCCCCGTCGAGGCCGCCGACGACGACATCACGGTGTGCCACGCCTACAAATGGCTGTGCTCCCCCCGAGGGGTGGCATTCCTGACCGTGCGCGACACCGTCGTCGACCGCCTGCGACCCAGCCAGGCCGGCTGGTACTCGGGCGAGGACGTCTGGTCCTCGTGCTACGGCCCATCGTTGCATCTCGCCGACAGCGCACGGCGCTTCGACGTCTCCCCCGCCTGGCAGGCCTGGGTCGGCGCCGCGCCGGCCATCGCCCTGTTCGCCGCGCTCGATGCGACGGCCGTGTACTTGCACGACACCGAGCTCGCAGCGTTGCTCCGATCGGGTATCGGCGATCGCCGACCGCTCCTCACCGGCACGCCCTCGGCCATCGTGACCTGGCTGGATCCGGCTGGCGAGGATCTGCGCGCCATGCAGGCGGCAGGGATCTCAGCCTCCGGCCGGGCCGGCCGGGCCAGGGTCGCGTTCCACCTCTGGAACACCGACGACGATGTCGCCGCGGTGCTCGAGGCGCTGGAGACCCGGCCGACCCGGATGCTCTAGGGGCGGCGGCCGGTGTTCCGCAGGATCCCGATGCCGGAGACCTCGATCTCCACGACCTGGCCGTCGGTGAACGCTCCGACGCCTGCCGGTGTCCCGGTGAGGATGACGTCGCCCGGCAGGAGCGTCCAGACGGACGAGGCGTACTCGACGATCGCACCGATCGAGTGGACCATGTCGGACAGCGGTGCGTGCTGGCGGACCTCGCCGTCGACCCGCGTCTCGATGGTCGCGCCGTCGAAGGAGAACTCGGTCTCGATGTAGGGACCGAGCGGGCAGAAGGTGTCGAAGCCCTTCGCCCGGGCCCACTGACCGTCGGTCTCCTGCAGGTCGCGTGCCGTGACGTCGTTGGCGATCGTGTAGCCGAAGATGACCTCGTCGGCGCGCTCGGCGCTCACGTTCTTCGCGACACCGCCGATGACGATGGCGAGCTCACCCTCGAAGTCGATGCGCTCGGACTGCTTGGGGAAGACGACCGCGTCGCCAGGACCGACCACCGAGGTGTTCGGCTTCAGGAAGAGCAACGGCTCATCCGGAGCCTCCCCACCCATCTCAGCTGCGTGGTCGCGGTAGTTCTTGCCGACGGCGACGACCTTGGAACGAGGGATGACCGGCGCGAGCAGGACCGCATCCGCGAGCGGGACGCGCTCCCCCGTCGGTTCGAAGCCCGAGTAGAGCGGATCGCCGTCGAGGACGACGAGGTCCGCATCGTCGATGATGCCGTAACGGATGGCCTGATCGTGACTGAAGCGAGCGATTTTCACCAGGCCAGCCTATCCCGAGCCGCGTCAACGACACGGAAGCCCCGCACGAGGTGCGGGGCTTCCCAGGGTGCTCGGAGCCTACTCGGCGCTCGAGGACGGCTCGGCGTCGAGTCGGGTCATCCACCCGTGGCGGTCCGGCAGGCGTCCGTACTGGATGTCCGTCAGTTCCTGCCGCAGGGACATCGTCAGCTCGCCGGCGGGCGCGTCCGCGTCTCCGACGGTGAAGTCCCTGGCCTTCAGCTGCGCGATCGGGGTGACGACCGCGGCGGTGCCACAGGCGAAGACCTCGACGATGTCGCCGCTCTCGACGCCCTCCCGCCATTCGTCGATCGTGACCCGGCGGCGCTCCACCCGGTGCCCGCGGTCCTCCGCGAGCTGGAGGATGCTGTCGCGGGTGATGCCCTCGAGGATTGAGTCTGACTCCGGCGTGACGAGCGTGCCGTCCTTCTTGACGAGCACGACGTTCATCCCGCCGAGCTCCTCGATGTAGGTCGCCTCCTGCGCGTCGAGGAACAGGACCTGAGCGCAGCCCTGCTCGTAGGCCTCAGCCTGCGGCAGCAACGACGACGCGTAGTTCCCGCCGGTCTTCGCTGCCCCGGTGCCACCCTTGCCGGCGCGACTGTAGTCCGTCGACAGCCAGATCGACACGGGCGTCACGCCTCCGGTGAAGTAGGCGCCGGCCGGGCTGGCGATGACGTAGTAGTTCACCTTCTTCGCGGGGCGGACGCCGAGGAAGGCCTCCTTCGCGAACATGAAGGGCCGCAGGTACAGGCTGGTCTCCGGTGCGGACGGTACCCACGAGCCGTCGACGGCGATGAGCTGCTTGATCGACTCGACGAAGTACTCGACGGGGAGCTCCGGCAGCGCGAGTCGCTTGGCCGAGCGCTGCAGGCGTCGGCCGTTGGCGTCCGGCCGGAACGACCAGATGGACCCGTCGGCGTGACGGTAGGCCTTCAGCCCTTCGAAGATCTCCTGGGCGTAGTGCAGGACCGCGGCGGCCGGGTCGAGCGAGATCGGACCGTAGGGCTGGACGCGAGGCCGGTGCCAACCGCCGTGCTCGGACCAGCAGATGTCGACCATGTGGTCGGTGAAGTGCTGACCGAACCCGGGGGCGGCGAGGATCGCGTCGCGCTCGGCAGCCGGCACGGGCTGCTCGTTCGGGGTCACGGTGAAGGCGAGTTCGCGCCGCGCCATGGGGAGGTTGATCGTCATGATGGTGTCTTCCGTCTGGATCTGCGTGTCAGGTGGGCGTCGTCTACCGCTTCGCCGCGAGGGCGGCGATGGCGTCGCCGACCTCGGTCGTCGAGCGCGCTGCGCCCGTCCGGGCGGCGATGTCGGCGGTGACGGCAGTGGCGACTCGTGCCGCCTCCGTTTCGAAGCCGAGATGCGACAGCATCAGGGAGACGGAGAGGATGGCGGCGGTCGGGTCGGCCAGCTGCTTCCCGGCGATGTCGGGCGCCGATCCGTGGACGGGCTCGAACATGCTCGGGTACGTGCCGTCCGGGTTGATGTTTCCCGAGGCCGCGAGACCGATGCCGCCGCTGATCGCGCCGGCCAGATCGGTGAGGATGTCGCCGAAGAGGTTGTCCGTGACGATGACGTCAAACCTAGCAGGATCGGTGACGAGGAAGATCGTGGCGGCGTCGACGTGGAGGTAGTCGACCGCGACGTCGGGGAACTCGACGGACACGGCGTCGACGATGCGCTTCCAGAGCGACCCGGCGAAGACCAGGACGTTGGTCTTGTGCACGAGGGTCAGCTTGCTCCGGCGAGCGGCCGCGGCGGCGAACGCGTAGCGCACCACACGCTGCACGCCGTAGGCCGTGTTCACCGAGACCTCGTTCGCGACCTCGTGCGGCGTCCCCGGGCGGATCGTCCCGCCGTTGCCGACGTAGGGGCCTTCGGTCCCCTCGCGGACGACGACGAAGTCGACTGCTCCCGGCTCGCGCAGCGGGCTGGGCACTCCCGAGTACACGACGGTCGGCCGCAGGTTGACGTAGTGGTCGAGGCTGAAGCGGAGCTTCAGGAGCAGGCCCCGTTCGATGTTCGCGTTCGCGAGCCGGGGGTCGCCTGGAACGCCGCCGACGGCGCCGAGCAGGATGGCGTCGTGCGAGGCGATCGCGGCGAGGTCTGCTTCGGTCAGCACGTCGCCCGTCTCGAGGAACCGGGCGGCACCGAGGGAGAACGGGGTCTGCTCGAACCGTGTGTCACCGCCCTCGACCGCGGCGTCCAGCACCTTGAGCGCCTCACCCACGACCTCGGGACCGATCCCGTCGCCGGGGATGACTGCGAGCTTGACGGTGCGGGACATGGGACTCCTGAGGGTGCGACGACGGTGTGCGCCCAGCTTAACGCCTGGCACCACGAGGCGGTCGTGCCACCCGGGCCCGGGTGGCACGACCGACGAGCGCCTTATCGGACCCGGCGCAGACCGATCGCCGCGACGAGCATGGCGGCGACGATGAGGCCGACCCCGATCCAGGCCGCGACGCCGACGCCGCTGTCGAAGGCGTGCCGCGCGGACTCCATGAGCGCACCGGCGAGGTCGCCAGGGAGCTGCTCGGCGACGGTCGCCGCCCCACCGAGCGTCTCCCCCGCGGCCTGCTGCTGGACGGCGGTGAGCCCGTCCGGCAACATCACCGACGAGCGGTAGGACGCGGTGAGCACCGTCCCGAGGGTCGCCGTGCCGAGGACCGCGCCGAGTTCGTAGGCGGTCTCGGAGACCCCGGACGCCGCACCGGCCTTCTCCGGCGGTGCGCTCGCAATGACGAGTTCGTTCGACACCGTCTCGGCGGATCCGATGCCGAGCCCGAGCGCGACGAACGCGAGTCCGATCCCGAAGGCCGAGACGTCCCCACCGGTGATCGCGATGGACGCGTACCCGACGGCCGAGACGACGAGGGCGACGGGGACGACGATCCCCGGCCGGACCCGCTTCGAGATGGGCACGATCACGAGACCGGCGACGATCATCACGATGAGACCTGGCAGGAGGACCAGGCCGGCGTCGAGCGGCGCCAGACCGAGGACCAGCTGCAGGTGCTGCGACACGAAGAACAGACCACCGACAAGCGCGGTCACACTGAGGAGGTTGATGACCACCGCGCCGCTGAACGAGGCGCGCCGGAAGAGACTGAGATCCAACAGCGGGTGCTCGAGCCGGAGCTGCCGGCGGATGAACAGGATGCCGCTCGCGACGCCGACGACCATCGAGACGACGGTGACGACGTCGAATCCGGCCTCGGCGAGGTGCTTGACGCCGAAGACGAGCGGAGTCATCGTCACGAGGATGAGCACGATGCTCGGGACGTCGATGCGACCCGGATCCGGGTCCTTGGACTCGGGGATCAGGAACGGTGCGAGCACGACGAGCGGCAACAGCACCGGCACCGCCAGCAGGAACACCGCGCCCCAGGCGAAGTGCTCGAGGATGACACCACCGACGATCGGTCCGAGCGCGCTGCCGGCGGCGAACCCACTGGCCCACACGGCGATCGCGAACCGTCGCTGGTCGCGGTCGAGGAAGATGTTCCGCAGGAGCGAGAGCGTGGACGGCATCAGCATCGCGCCGAAGAACCCGAGGGCCGCCCGGGCCGCGATCAGGAGCTCCGCGCTTGGCGCGAAGGCGGCAGCGACGGAGACGACACCGAAGCCGATGGACCCGATGAGGAGGAGCCGACGGCGACCGATCCGGTCGCCGAGGCTGCCCATCGACACGAGCAGGCCGGCGAGGACGAGCGGGTAGACGTCGACGATCCAGAGCAGCTGGGTTCCGGACGGCGTGAGTGCGCTCGAGATCGCGGGCAACGCGAAGTTCAGGACCGTGTTGTCCACCGACACCAGGAGCACGGGGAGCATGAGGACGGCGAGTGCGAACCAGGCTCGTCGGCCGGCGCGCGGGGCGAGGACGGCGGTGGGTTCGGTTGCGGTGGACACGATGACCTCTTTCGGAGCGTGGAGAACGGCGCCGGTCGGGCGCCGCCTGCTCGACTATACCGTCCAGCCGGTATAGTATCAATCCGAACCCGACCAGCCGAATACGATGGAGCCATGGCGAAGCAGACCGCAGCCCGAGAACGCGTCCTCGACGCCTTCGCCGACCTGCTCATCGAACAGGGCGAACGCGCTGCGACCCTCGATGCCGTCGCCGCCGCGGCCGGGGTCTCCAAAGGCGGGCTGCTCTACCACTTCGGGAGCAAGGACGCCCTCGTCGACGGCCTCATCGAGCGGCTCTCGGAGATGAGCGAGGCCGACACGGCGCGGATGCTCGCGGCCCCGGAGGGCGTCGTCGAGTACTTCGTGCGGACCTCCGTCGACTGCGGCACCCCGTTCGACCGGACGATCATCGCCGTCGCGCGGCTCGCGCAGGGGCAGCACGCGCAGGCGAGTGAGGCCATGTCCGACATCCGGCGGAGCTGGCTGCGCACGGTGGAGGACGCCGTCGGCGATCCCGACACCGCCCGCGCGATCGTGCTGATGTCGGACGGCCTCTACGCCAACACCGCACAACTCGGCATGGGGGTCAGCGACCCCGACGAGGGCAGCGACAAGTCGATCGAACGGCTGCTGGCCGTCATCGCGCGGCTCCTGCCGGCGGCGTCGCGCTGATCTGCCGAGACGACGAACGCCCCACCCGCGATACCGGGTGGGGCGTTCGTCGGTGGGTGCTACTGCTCGGTGATGTCGATCTCACGCAGGAGCGTCGCGTCGATCGTCTCGCGGATGACCTCGAGCACGTCGTCGGCCACGGGTGAGTCGACCGTCAGCACGCTGAGCGCCGGGCCGCCGGCCTCGTGCCGGGCGATCTGCATGCCGGCGATGTTGATGCCGGCCTCGCCGAACCGCTGGCCGTAGACGGCCACGATGCCGGGACGGTCCGTGTAGACCATGACGATGTGGTGCTTGGCGAACGGGACCTCGACGTCGTACCCGTTGATCTCGACGATCTTCTCGATCTGCTTCGTCCCGGTCAGGGTGCCGGAGACGGAGATCTGCGATCCGTCGCTCAGGGCACCGCGGAGCGTGATGACGTTCCGGTACTCCTCGCTCACCTCGTCGGTGATCAGTCGGGCGACGACGCCGCGCTGCTCGGCCAGCAGGGGCGCGTTCACGTAGGACACCGTCTCGCTGACGATGTTCGTGAAGATCCCCTTGAGGGCGGCGAGCTTGAGGACGCTGACGTCGTAGCCGCTGAGCTCACCGTGCACCTCGACGTCGACGCTCGTCAGTGACGAAGTCGACAGCGAGGCGAACACCTGTCCGAGCTTCTCCACGAGGGGGATGCCGGGACGGACGTACGGGTCGATGACGCCACCCGCGACGTTGACCGCGTCCGGGACGAGTTCGCCACCGAGCGCGAGCCGCACGGACTTGGCGACGGAGACGCCGGCCTTCTCCTGCGCTTCGTCCGTCGAGGCGCCGAGGTGCGGCGTGACGATGACGTTCTCGAGGCCGAGCAGCTTCGTGTCCGTGGGCGGCTCAGTGACGAAGACGTCGAGACCGGCACCGGCGATGACGTTGTTCGAGAGCGCCTCGTAGAGCGCGTCCTCGTCGATCAGTCCGCCGCGGGCGACGTTCACCACGTAGGCCGTCGGCTTCATGAGCGCGAACTGCGGACCGGCGATCATGCCCGTGGTCTCCGGCGTCTTCGGCATGTGGATCGTGATGAAGTCGGACTGCGCGAGCAGTTCGTCGAGGGTGACCAGCTGCACGCCGAGCTGCTGGGCGCGGGCGGACGTGACGTAGGGGTCGTAGGCGATGACGTTCGTGCCGAACGCCTGGAGGCGGGCGGTGATGAGCGCGCCGATCCGACCGAGACCGATGATGCCGATCGTCTTCTCGTACAGCTCCGTGCCGGTGTACTTGGACCGCTTCCACTGGCCCTGGGCGAGCGCGGCGTGGGCTGCCGGGATGTGGCGAGCCAGGCTCAGGATGTGACCCACGGTGAGTTCGGCCGCGGAGATGATGTTCGACGTCGGGGCGTTGACGACCATGACACCCGCCGTCGTCGCCGCCTTGATGTCGACGTTGTCGAGGCCGACCCCGGCACGGGCGATCACCTTGAGACGGGTCGCCGCCTGGATCGCCTCCTCGTCCACCTTGGTGGCGGAACGCACGAGGATCGCGTCCGCATCGGCGATGGCGTCGAGCAGCGCAGGGCGGTCCGTCCCGTCGACGGAGCGCACCTCGAAGTCGGGCCCGAGGGCGTCGACGGTGGCTGGTGAGAGTTCTTCGGCGATCAGTACGACCGGTTTCGACACGGAACGGTTCCTTCGCAGTAGCAGTGGGGTGGGCAGCGCGTCGGTGTCCGGCGGCCGTCGCAAGCCTATCGGAGGCGCACTCCGCGGTTCGTCGTGTGACGCTGCTGCCGGCGCCTCAGGCGGAGAGGTCGATGAGCTGCTGGGCACCGAACATCGCCAGGATGGACAGCGAGACGGCCGCGACCACGCAGAGTGCGACGAGGTATCTGACCGCCTGCTCCCCCAGTGAGCGCCCGCGACCCGTCCGGTACGCGATCGCGAAGGCCACGATCGGCAGGAGGAGGCCGCCGATGAGGACCACCCAGCCGAGCGGGAGGACCGGGACACCGAGGCCGTCCGCCGTTCCGAGGATGCCGACGAGGTTGCCGACACCTTCGAAGACGTCGTACGCGAAGAACAGGCCGAACAGCACGGCGATGCACCAGCTGAGCCAGGAGGGGCGAGGGTCGGTGGGCTGCGGGGCGGAGTCAGCACGGGTCGAGGGCATCGCGATCACACTCCTCGGAGGAACGGCCAGGGCAGGATGAGCAGGACGCCGAGGAGGAGCATGGCGATCCGGACGAACGGCCTGCCGCCACGCGTCAGCCAGAGGGTCGCCGCCATCCAGACGGGGCCGGCGGCGACGGCCAATCCCTGTCCGAGGTCGAACATGAAGCGGCCGACCGCGTCGCTCGGGGGTGCGGCGTCCGGTCGGAACGCCGAGATGAGCCAGCCGACGCTGTAGAGCAGGAACACGCCGCCGAAGATGCCGAGGGTCACGAGCATGACGGAGCTCATCTGCTCCCGCTCCGCGACGGCAGGCTCGGCCGGCGTCCGGTCGGTTGCAGCCACCTCGTCCGGCTCGGCCTCCACGGGGGTCGCCGGAACGGGGATCGGCGGGACCGGCTTGTCGAGCCGTCTGGCGGGCGGGGCTGGGGTCTCGAGCACCTCGTTCGAGGTCGCTTCCCCTCGGCTTCGCTCGCCTGACGCTGAGGGGTCGAGCGTCGGATCGTCGTCTCCGGCCCAGCTCAGCGCGTCGTCGTCCCGCTGCTCCGTCATGCCGTCAGCCTATCGTCGCCGAAGCGTCCCCAGGTGCGGCGACCGGCGCACGACGGAGCACAATGGCACGGTGAACCCGTTCTCCATCCTGCAGTCCGTCCTGACGATCGCCCTCGCGCTCATGTTCATCGGGATGGGGACGCTCCACTTCGTCCCCGGTCCGGCGAGGACCATGGCCGCGATGATCCCCGACCGCCTTCGCGGCACCACCGTCACCCCGCGGATGCTCGTCGTCTTCACCGGCGTCTGCGAGATCGCCGGCGGTCTCGGCCTGCTGATCGCGCCGACGAGGATCGCGGCCGTCTGCTGCCTGATCGTGTTCCTCGTCGCCGTCTTCCCGGCCAATGCCGCCGCCGCCCGACAGCCCGCCCGGTTCGGTCGCCTCGCGGTCCCCCTCGTGCCGCGACTGATCGGTCAGCTCGTGCTGATCGCCGCGCTCGTCGCCGTGGCGCTCTGACGACCCGGACCGATCACGCTCCTGCCGACCGACGGCCGGCGACCCTCACACTGCGACAGCGGCGCGGCGGACCGCTGCGACGGCTCGGGCGACCGTCGTGGCGTCGGTGATGTCGTAGCTCGGGGATCCGCCGCCCGGACCCGTCTCCGTGACCCGCCCGGCTCGGCGTCGGGCGGAGAGGTGCACCGCGTCGACCCCGGCTCTGGCGAGCGTCGGGATCGCGTCGATCGTCACTCCCCCGCCGGCCATGATCTCCATCGAGCCGTCACCGTTCGACGCCATCGCCGCGAGCTTCTCCGCGCCGTCGATGCTTGCGCGCGCACCACCCGACGTCAACAGGCGGTCCACCCCGGCGTCGCGGAGCTCGTCTGCGGCGCGCACCGGGTCGAGCGTCGCATCGACAGCACGGTGGAAGGTCACGGCCAGCGAACCGGCGGCCTGACGCAGTTGTGCCAGCGCCTCCATGTCGATCGTGCGATCGGCCCGGAGGGCGCCGACGACGATCCCTGCGGCACCCGCCGCCTCCAGCGCGAGGATGTCGCCCGACATGACCTCGATCTCGGCCGGCGTGTAGACGAACCCGCCCTCACGAGGCCGGACCAGGACGTGGACGAAATCCCCGAGCCCGGCCTCGTCCGCCGCCCGGACCGCGGCCATGACGAGGCCGATGGACGGGGTGAGTCCGCCCGACCCGAGGGCTTGGCAGAGTTCGACCCGCTGTGCACCCTCGCGGATGGCGATGCGGACCCCCTCGAGGTCCTGGACGGCGATCTCGACGGCGATTGGCGACTGGGAGCTCATTCGGACCATTGTTCCAGGGTTCCCCTCGGAGGCACGTCGCGCACGCCGACGCGCTACTTGTCCGTGCCCTGCGAAACCGAACCCTGCAGCTGACGCTGGAAGATCAGATACACGATGAGCACGGGGACGACGGTGATGACGGAGGCCGCGAAGAGCGCACCGAAGTCGACCGAGTACCCGGCCTGCGCCGCGAACGACGCCATCCCCTGCGTGAGGACGTAGTTCTGCGGGTTCGAGTTGAGCGCCACCGGCAGGAGGAACTGGTTCCACAGGCCGACGAAGTTGAGGATCGCGACGGTCGCGAGCCCCGGGCGAGCCATCGGCAGCATCACCTGGAAGAACGTCCTCCACTCCCCGGCCCCGTCGATCGCCGCAGCCTCGGCGATGGAGACCGGCAGCGATTTGAAGAACGAGAAGAGGAAGAACACGGTGAACGGGAAGGCGAACGCCGCATAGGTGAGGATGAGCCCGGGAAGCGAGTTCAACAGTCCGAGGCTCTGCAGCACGAAGAACAACGGCACGATCGCGAGGAACACCGGGAAGGTGAGACCCGCGAGCATGAGGTAGTAGATCGCTCGGCTGCCGAAGAACCGGAACCGGGCCAGCACGTACGCGCACATCGAACCGAACAGCATGGTCACGATGAGCGCGCCGAACACCACCACGATCGAGTTGAGGAAGAAGCTCCCGATGCCGGCGGTCGTCCACGCGTTCACGTAGTTGTCGAAGTTCCAGTTCGACGGCAGGGAGAACGGCGAGGCGAAGATCTCCGAGCTCGTCTTGAACGACGACATGACGGTCCAGAGCAGCGGCACCACCACCACGATGGACCAGATGATCAGCACCGTGTGGGATGCCGTCCCGACGACGCGGTCACCCGTGGTCGGTTTGCGGCTGGCCGGTGTGCGCGTGCCGGGCTTCCCGACGACCGCCGGGTTCGCGGTCGTCGCCGTGGTCTGGACGGTCATTCCGCCACCCCTTCATCGTTACCGCCGGTGAGCCGGCTGACCAGGAAGACGACACCGGCGAACATCAGGGTGACGAGCGCGAGCACGACCCCCATGGCGCAGGCGTAGCCGAACTGGCCCTTGGTGAACGCCGTCGTGAACAGCTGCTGCGACATCACGAGCGTGGTGTTGGACGGACCGCCGCCCGGGTTCAACGCGGCCATGTACACGAACGCGTCGAGGGCGAGGATGCCCATGTAGATGTACGCCGTCTGGATGTTGTCCCGGATCAACGGGATCGTGATCGTGAGCGCAGTCCGCAAGCGACCCGCGCCGTCGATCCGTGCCGCCTCGTACACCTCGGCAGGCACCCCCTTGATCGCCGCGATGAAGAGCACCGTGTAGAACCCGATGAGTCCCCAGACGATGACGAACATGGTGGCGACCATCGCCGTGTCCGGCGATCCGAGCCAGGCGAACGAGGCGAACTGGTCGAGACCGATGCCGGTCAGGAAGCCGTTCAGCAGCCCGGACGACGGGTCGTAGATCTGCTTCCAGATGAGGCCGATGACGATGGCCGGCACGACGTACGGGAAGAAGGTGATCACGCGGTACACGCTGGAGTTGCGCAAGCCGCGGATCGGTCCGTTGCTCGGTCCGCCGATCGTGATGAGGGAGGCGAAGAGGAACGCGATCCCGAGGGTCACGAGCGGCAGGACGATCGCGAGCGCGACGCTGTTGCCCATGGACTGGAGGAAGGTCTGGTCCTGGAAGAGCTTCGTGTAGTTCGACAACCCGACGAAGTCCATGCCCGGGGAGAACCCGGACCAGTTCGTCAACGAGTAGTACGCCGCTTGCGCGAACGGTGAGACCACGAAGACGACGTACCCCACCACCGGCACGATCAGGAAGACCAGGAAGAACGAGACCCGGTCGAACGTGAAGTCCCGGCGGCGCAGCCGCCGGGCGGCGGGAGGGGTGGCCCCTCCCACCTTCCCGATCGGCGTGCCGACCGCCGTCATTTGACGGTGACCTTGTCCACGGAGTCGTCGTTGCGGACCTTGTCGGAGATGTCCTGCATGCCCTTGGTGAGCGTGGCGACGTCGGAACCACCCTGGAGGAACGTGTTCCACAGGACGAGGAGGTCCGTGTTGAGCCCGTACAGGTCGATGAAGTTCCACGAGAACACGTCGGTCCCGGCGTCGCCCAGCATCTTGACCTGCGACACGAGCGCCGTCGAACCGAAGCCGTCCTCCGGGATCGTGTCCTTCACGATGGTCGACGAGAAGGTCGTCTTCGCGAAGTTGACCGCAGCGTCGTTGGACAGCATCGCCCGCAGGAACTCCTTGCCACCGCCGACGTTCTTGCCCTGCGACGGGACGATGAACCCTTCACCGGCCGTGCTGTGCAGCGCCGAGTACGGCAGAGCGGAGTCGGCGGAGACCGTCGGCTCGGGCGCGCCGGTCATCTTGAAGCCGTCCTTCGTCTGGGTCTTCATCTCGTTCTCGATCCAGCCACCCGAGGGGTAGAGGATGAAGTCCTCCGAGTTGCTCCACTGCGCCTGCGCCGCGGTGAACTGCGTTCCGGCACCACCGGGCTTGACGTACCCGGCGTCGATGATCGCCTTGAGCCCCTTGAGCACGTCCTGGACGGCCGGCTTCGACCAACAGTCCGCCTCGAGGTTCTCGAGCGCCAGACGGACCTCGTCGCCGCCCTCCTTGATCGCCGAGGCGATGGCCATCGTCAGGTAGTAGGTCGCCGCCTCGGTGCCCCAGCCGAACAGGTACTTGCCCTGCTCCTTGGCCTTCGCACCGAGATCGAGGGCCTCAGCCCACGTCTTCGGCGGAGTCCAGCCGTTGGCCTCGAAGAGCGCCGCCGAGTACCAGACCGCGTAGACGGTCAGTACGTAGTTCAGCTGGACGAACTTGCCGTCGAAGGTGCCCGGCTCGACGACACCCGGGTAGAGGGTGTCCTTGATGACCTTGCCCTCGTAGTTCTTCGCCTCGATGACGTCCGTCAGGTCGGCGAGCTGCTCGCGGATGGTGTTGATGCCGATGAGGCCTGCACCGCTGTTGTCGATGACGTCCGGCGGGTTGCCTGCGACGAATCGCGGCTGGAGGGTCTGCGCGATGTTCGTCGCCGCGGTGACCTTGACGGTCGAGCCCTTCTGCTGCTTCTCGACGAGCTTGCCGGCGAACTCGGTGTACTCGATGCCGTACCCGCCCTTGAAGATGACGGCGTCGACCGTCGAGTTTGCCGCCATGCCGAACGGGTTGTCGGCCGAGACCGGTCCACCGGTGGTGGTCGCCCCGCCTCCACCGCCGACACAGGACGCGAGCGTCCCGCCGAGCGGGAGGAGGATCGCGGTCGCGAGTGCCCCTCGGAGGAAATCGCGGCGTTGGAGCGTTGCTGGCTGCTTGTCCATCGGTCTACCTTCCAGTGATTCGTGTCGTGCCCGGGTGTGGTGCTGTCGGGGTGGTGCGGTCGGGTGTGTGGTGCGGGTGTCGGGGCGCCTCAGGCTCAGGCGTCACGTCGGATCCGGCCTCGGTAACGGTCTTCGAGCACACTGTTGTGCTCGTCGCCGCCCGGGATGTTGGCCGAGATGTAGAGCGGTGGGGTCTCACCGGTCGCCGCGATCCTGGCCGCGACGCCGATGGTGAGCAGTTGCGCGAGGTACGCGGCCGTGATCGAGGAGACCGCGCCGACCGGGACGCCGTCCTGGACCTCGATGGTCGCGTCGCCGAAGGGGGCGCGGTTGTCGAGGACGACATCGGCGACCTCGGAGAGCCGGAGGCCGCTCGGGTGCTTGGGCTCGACGCGCGAGGTGTGCTCGAGCGAGGTGACCGCGATGACGGGGTGGCCGTGCTCCTTCGCGATCAGGGCCAGCCCCACGATGGACCCGTTGACGCCGGAGTTCGAAGCGATGATGAACACGTCGCCCGGCCCCACGGGGGAGATCGCGAACAGTTCCGCCGCGACGTCGCCGCTGCGTTCCAGTGCGGCACCACCGAGGTCGTCGACGGACCGGTCGCCGCGCAGGACGACGTCGCGCAGGGCGATCTTGTTCGTCGGGATCAGCCCGCCAGCGCGACCGGCGATCTCCATCGCGAATGCCTCGGAGTGGCCGGTCCCGAACGCCTGGATGACCGCGCCCTGGTCGAGCGCCGTGACCAGGAGATCGATCGCCGGGTCGAGCTCCCCGGAGCGCGCAGCCCGGGTGATGTCGGCCAGGCGGGAGGTGACCTCCTCGGTGTAGTGGTCGAGGTGATCCGTCCAGCTCGTGGTGGATGCGGTGCTCATGCGGTTCCTCTCAGACGCCAACGGGCGACGGGGTCTCGGAGAGGGCTCCCGCCCTCGTCGGTCGGCGATGTGGGGCGACGGCGAGTGCTGAGGCCGCGAGGCGCTTGGTCGTGCGTTCGAAGTTCTGCTGGGCGACGAACAGGTAGAGCAGGTCGAGGACGAACAGCTGGCCGTGCTTGGCGGAGAGGTCGTCCGGTTGGAGGAACCGTTCGTGGGCCGAGGTGATGATGGCGAGGGTCGACTCGGCCACGAGCGGGGAGTCCGGGTTGTTGCTGATCGCCACGGTGAGCGCGCCGGAGCGGCCGGCCTGGCGGAGCATCTGGATGGTCTCCTCGGTGCGTCCCGTGTTGCTGATGCCGAGGGCGACGGTGTCGGGTCCCTGGATCGCCGCGCTCGTGAGGCCCGCGTGCACCTCCGACCAGGCGTGCGTGCTGATGCCGATCCGGTAGAGCCTCGCCTGCATCTCGTCGGCGAGCATCGCACTCCCACCGACACCGTAGATGTCGACGTTCCGACTCCGCGCGATCGCTCCGGCGATCTCGAGCATGACGTCGAGGTCGATCACCTCGGCGGTCTCGCGGAGCGTCCGCGTGTGCGCGTTGAGCAGGGTGCTCAGGACGTCCGGCGCCGAGTCGTCGGGACCGAAGGCCCGTCCGATGTCGGTGCGCCAGGAGTCGCGGGCCGTGCTGCGTCCGAAGTCCTTCGCGAGGTCGACCCGGAACGGCGCGTACCCCGTGTAGCCGATGATGCGGCAGAAGCGGGTGATGGTCGCCGCCGAGACACCGGAGTCGGCGGCGAGTTCACCGATCGTGAGGGTGAGGGGGGCGTCGGGGTTCTCCAGGAGGTAGTCCGCGATCCGCAGCATGACCCCTGACATCTCCGGCATCCGCGACCGAATCCGGTTGGTCACGCCGGTGGCGTGCTCGACCGGTGGGTCGGTGCGGACGGAAACAGTCATGGAAATTCCTTTTCTCCTTCGTTGGAGGGACGCGAAACTGATTCTTACAGTACGTTGTGGCCCACGGCAACATGTTTCGAGATGATGACGATGATGAAAACAACACTGGCGGTCGATGCCGGCGGCACCTCGTCCCGCGCGGCGCTCGTCGACGCCTCGGCGCGGCGACTCGGCTCCGGTCGCGCGGGCGGCGGGAATCCGACCTCATCGGGCGTCGACGCCGCTGCCGCGCAGATCGCCCTCGCGGTCCGGGCCGCGCTCGACCAGGCTGGGAACACGCCGTCCGGCCCGGCCGCAGGAACAGGGTCGCCCGTGGTGATCACGCAGGCGGGACTGGTGTCCGACGCCTACCGGCGCGCCCTTGATGCACACCTCCGTCCGCTCGGACTCGGACCGGTGGTGATCGAGCCGGATCTCCTGGGCATGTACGGATCGGGCTCGGCGTCGCCCGACGGCATCGTGCTCGTCGCGGGGACCGGGAGCGTCGCCGGCCGGATTAGTGACCACAGGGTCGTCCGTGAGGTCGGTGGCGCCGGGTGGCTCCTCGGTGACGGCGGTTCCGGGTTCTGGATCGCCCGTCGGGTGATCCGCGCGGTCGCCGCCGACCTGGACGACATCGGACCGAGAACTGCGCTCACCCCGTTGCTCTGCCAGATGATCGGCACCACACCGGAGACGACGATCTCCGACCACACGCACCGTCGCCGATCGTCGGCGCTCGACGCGCTCATCCGGTCCGTGAACGACGGTCCGCCCATCGCCATCGCACGCCTCGCGCCGCTCGCCTTCCTCGCCACTGACGACGAGGTCGCGCTGGCGATCCTCGACGCCGCGGTGGACCGATTGGCGCGCCTCGTGGAGCGCGTCACGGGTCCCGAGTCGGACGACCGCGACGCCACGCTCGTCGTCGGAGGGAGCGTGCTCGTGGACGGCCTCCTCCCGGCCGTCGGTTCGGCCAGGGAGCGGCTGTCAGCCGCGGCGGCGGGAGCCCCACTCGTCCCGGTCGCCGACGGCCTCGTCGGTGCCGCGGCGCTCGGCCTCAGGATGCTGGGCGAGGACGTCGACGACGCGACGCTCGGCCGGTTGCGCCGCGACCTGGCGGCAGGTGCGACCCGATGACGCCGGGGCGCATCGCCGTCATCGGCACCGGTGCCATGGGGCAGGCGCACGTCCGCGCCCTCGCCGGACTCGGCGCAGCGGACCGGATCGCGTACCTGTGCTCGGCGCGCTCGCCGAGACCGATGCCGGAGGCACCACGTGCGCAGCTGACGACCTCCGTGGACGAGGTGCTGCACGACGCCTCGGTCGGCATCGTCGTGATCTGCACGCCGACCGACACCCACCGGGACCTCGCGGTCCGCGCGCTCCGAGCCGGCAAGCACGTGCTGCTGGAGAAACCCATCGCCCTCGAACTCTCCGACGCCCACGCGATCCTCCGTGCCGCCGAGGAGGCTGGACGCATCCTCATGGTCGCGCACGTCGTCAGATTCTTCGGCGGGTACGAGGCGATCGACGACGCCGTGCGCGCCGGCGCCGTCGGTACACCCCTCGCGGTCACGGCCGAACGGTTGAGCGCCCCCGCTCCCCCATCCCCGTGGTGGCAGGACGAGCGGCGCTCCGGTGGACCGTTGGTGGACTTCGCCATCCACGACTTCGACCAGCTGAACCGGCTCCTCGGCACGCCGCGAGCCGTCTCGAGCCGTCGGACCGGCTCAGGCAGACCGATCGAGACGACCGTCGACTACGCCGACGGCGGCATCGGGCGCGTCCTGACGTCGATGGACCTCCCGCCCGACTTCGGATTCAGCTCGGCCATCGAAGTGCTCGGCAGCACCGGTCTCCTCGCGCACCGCTTCGTGGGCGCGTCCCCGACGCATCGCGCACCTCTCTCGATCGAGGCGCTCGGCTCCGCGGCGCCGAGTCGGCCGTACGAGCTCGACGAGACCGACCCCTATCAGCGACAGATGGCCTCGTTCCTCGAGTGCGTGGAACGAGACGTCGAACCGGTACGGGTGACCGGGCCGAGCGCGATCGCGGCACTCATGGTCGCGCTGGCGGCGAAAACCTCACTGGACACCGGGAAACCGGTGCAGCTCGCCGAGCCCACCGACGGCTGAACCGCCCGCGGTACGCCGCCGGCGTGTGCCGCTGGTACCACCCCATGCGGCCAGACATCCGACCTTTCGTGTTAGCCTGCCCGCATCGCCGTGAACCCGCTCGACGATCGAAAGGCCGCCGTGACCGAGACCACCACCCCCAGACCCGACGCCGCCTGGTTCGACGAGGCGAGATTCGGACTCTTCCTGCACTGGGGCCTGTACGCGCTCCCCGCCCGGCACGAATGGGTGCAGACGCGGGAACACCTGTCCGCCGCACACTACGAGCGCTACCGCGAGCACTTCGACCCCGACCGCTTCGACCCGCGCGCCTGGGCCAGGCAGGCGAAGGCGGCCGGCTTCCGATACGCCGTCCTCACGACGAAGCACCACGACGGCTTCTGCCTCTGGGACTCGGCGCTCACCGACTTCACGTCGATGCACACGCCCGCCGGCCGTGACCTCGTGGCCGAGTTCGTGGAGGCCTTCCGCGCCGAGGGGCTCCGCATCGGTTTCTACCACTCGCTGATCGACTGGCATCACCCCGACTTCACCGTCGACGGGATCCACCCGCTGCGCAACGACCCTGAGGCGCTCGCTGCCAACGTCGACCGTGACTGGGACCGCTACCGCGACTACCTCCACGGTCAGGTCCGCGAACTCCTCACCGGGTACGGCACGGTCGACTACCTGTTCTTCGACTTCAGTTACTCGCAGGGCATCGAAGGGCTGCCGGGTAAGGGTGCGGCGGACTGGGGATCCGAGGAACTCGTCTCGATGATCCGCGAGCTGCAGCCGGACATCCTCATCAACGACCGACTGGAGCTTCCGGGTGATGTCACCACTCCGGAGCAGTACCAACCGGTCGAGACACCGGTCGACGCGGACGGCGGACCGCTCCGCTGGGAGGCGTGCCAGACGTTGAACGGGAGCTGGGGGTACGACCGGGACAACCTCGACTACAAGTCACCGGAACTCCTCCTGCGGATGCTCGTCGACTCCGTCTCGAAGAACGGCAACATGCTCCTGAACATCGGACCGACGGCCCGCGGGACGATCGATCCTCGGGCCGTCGAACGCCTGGAGGTGCTCGCCGACTGGTTCGCGCTGCATGAACGTGCGATCCGCGGGTGCGGTCCGTCCGAGTTCGCGAGCCCGTCGGATGTCCGGTACACCCAGCGCGGCGACCGCCTCTACGTGCATGTCTTCGCCTGGCCGTTCGTGCATCTGCACCTGCCGGGACTCGGCGGCAGGGTGCGCTACGCGCAGCTCCTGTCGGACGGCTCCGAGGTCCCGTTCCAGGTGCATCGACCGGAGCACGACCTGCCGAACCAGCACACCCAGCCGAAGGGGCTCGGTGCGGACACGGTGACGCTGCATCTGCCGATCGGCGAACCCGCCACCCCGATCCCCGTCATCGAGATCTTCCTCGAACCACGCGACGGCGAGCAGCTGCCTTGCTGAACCGCCGATGACGACAGAACGCCCGCCCCGTGATCACGGGGCGGGCGTTCTGATCGGTGCCGTCGGACGGCCGATCCTGCTGACTAGCGGGCGACGCTGCCGTCGACGTAGTCGTCGTCGTTCGAGGCGTTCCACGCGAAGAGCTTCCGCAGCTCGCGACCGGTGGCCTCGATCGGGTGGTCCTCACCCTTCTTGCGCAGCTCGAGGAACTCGGGCGCGCCGGCGTCCTGGTCCTCGATGAAGCGCTTCGCGAAGGTGCCGTCCTGGATGTCCTTGAGGACCGCCTGCATGTTGGTCTTGACGCTCGGGTCGATGACCCGCGGGCCGGAGACGTAGTCGCCGTACTCGGCCGTGTCGGAGACGCTCCAACGCTGCTTCGCGATGCCACCCTCCCAGATGAGGTCGACGATGAGCTTCAGCTCGTGGAGCACCTCGAAGTACGCGATCTGCGGCTGGTAGCCGGCCTCGGTCAGAGTCTCGAAGCCGTACTGGATCAGCTGCGAAACACCACCGCAGAGGACGGCCTGCTCGCCGAACAGGTCGGTCTCGGTCTCCTCGGTGAAGGTGGTCTTGATGCCGCCGGCACGCAGGCCGCCGATCGCCTTGGCGTACGACCAGGCGAGCGCCCAGGCGCTGCCGGTCTCGTCCTTCTCGACGGCGACGATGACGGGGACGCCACGGCCGGCCTCGTACTCGCGACGCACGGTGTGACCCGGGCCCTTCGGGGCGACCATGAAGATGTCGACGCCCTCGGGAGCCTCGATGTATCCGAAGCGGATGTTGAAGCCGTGGCCGAAGACGAGGGCCTTGCCCGGTGCGAGCTGGTCCTTGATCGACTCGGCGAAGATCGTGCGCTGGAACTGGTCCGGCGCGAGGATCACGATGACGTCGGCCCATGCGGAGGCGTCGGCCACGTTCTTAACGGTGAAGCCCTGCTCCTCGGCCTTGGCGACCGACTTGGAGCCGTCCTTCAGGCCGACGACGACCTCGACACCGGAGTCGCGGAGGTTGAGCGCGTGTGCGTGCCCCTGCGAGCCGTAGCCGATCACGGCAACCTTCTTGCCCTGGATGAGCGACAGGTCTGCGTCCTGGTCGTAGAAAATCTCAGTCACTGGTGGTTCTCTCCTTGGTTGTGGTTTCGCACGATGTCGCCGAGGCGACTAGTTCTTGAAGACGCGTTCGGTGATGGACTTGGAGCCGCGTCCGATGGCGAGGAGGCCCGACTGGGCGATCTCCTTGATGCCGTAGGGCTCGAGCACCTTGAGGAAGGCCGTCGTCTTCCCCGAGTCACCCGTGACCTCGATGACGAGCGCATCCGTGGCCACGTCGACGACGCGGGCGCGGAACAGGTTGACGGCCTCGAGCACCTGGGAACGGGTGGAGTTGTCGACACGGACCTTGATGAGCAGGTGCTCGCGCTGGACCGACTGTGCCGGATCGAGTTCTACGATCTTGATGACGTTGATGAGCTTGTTCAGCTGCTTCGTCACCTGTTCGAGCGGGAGCTCCTCGACGTCGACGACGACCGTGATCCTGGAAAGACCCTCGATCTCGCTGTGGCCGACCGCGAGGCTCTCGATGTTGAAGCCCCGGCGGGCGAACAACCCGGCGACGCGGGTCAGCAGACCGGGCTTGTCCTCGACGAGGAGGCTCAGGACGTGGCTGCTCATGCTCAGGCCTCCTCATCGAACGACGGACTGTGGTCCTTGGCGTACTGGACGTAGCTGTTGCTGACGCCCTGCGGCACCATCGGCCACACCATCGCGTCGGCACTCACGACGAAGTCGATGACGACCGGGCGGTCGTTGGTCTCGAGCGCGAGCTTGATGGCCGCGTCGACCTCCTCCTCCTTCGTCACGCGGATCGCGAGGCAGCCGTAGGCCTCCGCGAGCTTGACGAAGTCGGGGATGCGGATGGTGTCGTGGCCGGTGTTGAGGTCGGTGTTGGAGTACCGGCCGTCGTAGAAGAGCGTCTGCCACTGGCGGACCATGCCGAGCGAGGAGTTGTTGATGATCGCGACCTTGATCGGGATGTTGTTGATCGTGCAGGTCGCGAGTTCCTGGTTCGTCATCTGGAAGCAGCCGTCGCCGTCGATCGCCCACACGTGGCGGTCGGGCTGGGCCACCTTGGCGCCCATGGCGGCCGGGACCGAGTACCCCATGGTTCCGGCACCACCGGAGTTGAGCCAGGAGTTCGGGCGCTCGTACTTGATGAACTGGGCGGCCCACATCTGGTGCTGACCCACACCGGAGGCGAACACACCCTCCGGTCCGGTGAGCTCGCCGATGCGCGAGATCACGTGCTGCGGGGCCAGCAGACCGTCGGTGGGTGCGGCGTAGCCGAGCGGGAACTCCTCGCGGAGGCCGTCGAGGTACGCCCACCACTCGGTGATGTCGGGCGTGACCTCGCGGGACGCCGCCTCGAAGGCCGCCTGCAGGTCGACGATGACGTCCTTCGCGTCGCCGACGATCGGGACGTCCGCGATGCGGATCTTCGAGATCTCGGCGGGGTCGACGTCGACGTGCACGACCTTCGCGTTCGGTGCGAACAGCGACGCCTTCCCGGTCACGCGGTCGTCGAAGCGGGCGCCGAGGGACACGAGCAGGTCGGACTCCTGCAGGGCGAGCACGGCGGGGACGGTGCCGTGCATGCCGGGCATGCCGAGGTGCTGCTGATGGGAGTCCGGGAACGCTCCACGGGCCATGAGGGTCGTGACGACCGGCGCGCCGACGGCTTCGGCCAGGGCGAGCAGTTCCTCCGAGGCCTTCGACCGGATGACGCCGCCACCGACGTAGAGGACCGGCTTCTTCGCGTTCACCAGGAGCTGTGCTGCTGCCTGGATCTGCTTGCCGTGCGCCTTCGTCACCGGACGGTAGCCCGGCAGGTCGACCTTCGGCGGCCAGATGAACGGCGCCTCGGCCTGCTGGGCGTCCTTGGTGATGTCGACGAGCACCGGACCGGGACGGCCCGTCCCGGCGATCTCGTACGCCGCCGCGATGGCGGCCGGAACGTCCTCCGGCGTCTTCACGAGGAAGGAGTGCTTCGTGATCGGCATGGTGATGCCGACGATGTCCGCCTCCTGGAACGCGTCCGTGCCCATGAGCGTCGAGAACACCTGACCGGTGATCGCGACCATGGGCACCGAGTCCATGTAGGCGTCGGCGATGGCCGTGACGAGGTTCGTCGCGCCAGGACCGGACGTCGCGATGCAGACGCCGATCCCGCCACCGGCCGCGGCGTAGCCTTCAGCGGCGTGGCCGGCGCCCTGCTCGTGCCGGACGAGGATGTGACGGAGTTTCGTCGAGTCCATCAGCGGGTCGTACGTCGGCAGGATCGCTCCGCCGGGCAGACCGAAGATGTCGGTGACCCCGAGCAGCTCGAGCGATCGGACGATCGCCTGTGCTCCGGTCAGGATCTCCGGGGCAGCCGCAGCCGCCGGTGTTCTGGGGTGAGGCACGGGTTGGGACTCCGTGGGCATGATGATTCCTTCAGCGATGAGATGCACGAACGAGATGCTCGGTTACCCCGTGATCGCGCCCTCCGCTGCGGAGTGCACGAGACGAGAGTACTTTGCGAGAACGCCACGGGTATAGCGCGGGGGAAGAGGCGCCCAGCCTTCGCGGCGGGCTTCCAGCTCTGCGTCGTCGACGAGTAGGTCGAGCGAGCGGCCAGCGATATCGACCCGTATCAGATCACCATCGCGCACGAAGGCGATTGGACCTGCGTCCACCGCTTCGGGTGCTATGTGGCCGATGCACAGTCCGGTTGTGCCGCCTGAGAATCGACCGTCCGTCAAGAGTAGTACATCTTTGCCGAGCCCGGCGCCCTTGATGGCTGCCGTGATCGCGAGCATCTCGCGCATTCCCGGCCCACCCTTCGGGCCCTCGTAGCGGATGATGACGACGTCACCCTTGTTGATCTTGCCCTCGGTGAGCGCGTCCATGGCACCGCGTTCACGTTCGAAGACCCGCGCGGGTCCTTCGAAGACCTCGGCGTCGAAGCCGGCGGTCTTGACGACGGCTCCCTCGGGGGCGAACGAGCCCTTGAGGATGGTGATGCCGCCGGTCGCGTGGATCGGGTTGTCGAGCGTGCGGATGACCGTGCCGTCGATCGGGTCCGGGTTGATGTCGGCGAGGTTCTCGGCGACCGTCTTGCCGGTGACCGTGAGGCAGTCGCCGTGCAGGAGTCCGGCGTCGAGCAGGGCCTTCATGACGACGGGGACGCCGCCGTGACGGTCGACGTCGTTCATGACGTACTGGCCGAACGGCTTGAGGTCGCCGATGTGCGGGACCTTGTCGCCGATGCGGTTGAAGTCGTCGAGCGTGAGGTCGACCTCGGCCTCGCGGGCGATCGCGAGCAGGTGCAGGACCACGTTCGTCGAGCCGCCGAAGGCCATCGCGACGGCGATGGCGTTCTCGAACGCCTCCTTGGTGAGGATGTCGCGGGCGGTGATGCCGAGACGGAGCATGTTGACGACGGCTTCACCCGAACGGTGCGCGAAGTAGTCGCGGCGGCGGTCGGCCGAGGGCGGCGACGCCGAGCCGGGAAGGCTCATCCCGAGTGCTTCGGCGACCGAGGCCATGGTGTTGGCCGTGTACATCCCGCCACAGGCGCCCTCGCCAGGGGCGATGGCGCACTCGATGCGCTTGAGGTCTTCCTCGCTCATGTTCCCGGCCTTGCAGGCCCCGACCGCCTCGAAGGAGTCGATGATCGTGACCTCCTTCTCCGTACCGTCGCTCAGCTTGACCCACCCTGGAGCGATCGAACCGGCGTACAGGAACACCGAGGCGAGGTCGAGACGCGCGGCCGCCATGAGCATGCCGGGCAGCGACTTGTCGCAACCCGCGAGCAGGACGGTGCCGTCCAGGCGCTCGGCCATGACGACGGTCTCAACGCTGTCGGCGATGACCTCTCGCGACACGAGCGAGAAGTGCATGCCCTCGTGCCCCATCGAGATGCCGTCGGAGACGGAGATCGTGCCGAACTGGAGCGGGTACCCGCCACCGGAGTGGACGCCTTCCTTGGCGCCCTGTGCCAGGCGGTCGAGCGAGAGGTTGCAGGGCGTGATCTCGTTCCACGAGCTCGCGATGCCGATCTGGGGCTTGTCCCAGTCCTCGTCGCCCATGCCGACGGCGCGGAGCATGCCGCGCGAGGTGGTCGCCTCGATGCCGTCGGTGACGGCACGACTGCGTGGTTTGATGTCGATCTCTGGCATTTTAAGAGTCTACGGCTTCCTTGTTGCTTCGATATTCCGCGAGCATGCCGAGGACTCGCGCGATCTCCGATGGTCCTTCGACCCGGAAATCCGCGGCGGTCACGCCGGTGCCGCTCTTCACCCCGAGGTCTCCCGGGCCGAGCGCACCGAACGCGTCCTCATCCGTGACGTCGTCGCCCGCATAGAACACGGCGTCTGCTTTGGTGTACCGCCGGAGGTGTTCGACGGCTTCGCCCTTGGTCGCGCTCCTGAGCGAGAACTCGAGGACGTTCTTGCCCTCGCGAACCGTCAGGGCGCCGAACTCATCCTTGGTGTGGGCGAGTGCTTCGAGGTGGGCGATCCTGGAGTCTTCTTCACTGGCGAGCCTGGTGTGCAGGGCGAACCCTGCCGGCTTCCGCTCGATCCAGACATTATCGTAACCCCCGGCGACGTCCTGGAGGATCCGCTGCAGCGTCTCCCGCTGCTCGCGTTCCTCGTCGTCGAGGGCGAGCGCGTCGTCTGGGTTGTCGAGGCGGATCTCGACGCCATGCGAGCCGGCGAACAACGCGTGGTCGGGCAGCTCCGCCACCGCCACGAGGCTGTCGATCGCGCGTCCGGACACGAGCGCGACCCGGGTGCCCGGCAGGTCCATGAGCGCGAGGACGGCTTTGCGCGCGGCCGGCAGGGCTCTGGCCTGATCCGGGTCGTCGACCTCCGGCGCGAGGGTGCCGTCGAAGTCGAGGGCGACCAGGAGGCTCGGGACGTCGGCCAGGCGGCGCAACTCCGCGCGCAACCCGAGGGGAAGCCCCCCGAGGGTGTCGGTGGGCTCGTCGGTGGTGCTCATGACTGGGTGGTGCTCCCCTGCTCGGTGGTCGATGCCGTGTCGCGGACGCGGTGCAGCTCATCGAGGAAGGACGCGGACCAGCGGGCGACGTCGTACTCCATCACGCGCTTACGCAACGCACGCATCCTCCGGCCGCGTTCCGCCTTCGTCATGTGGACCGCCTGCAGGATCGCGGACTTGAGTCCCTCGATGTCGTGCGGGTTGATCTTCAACGCCTGCTTCAGCTCGTCGGATGCCCCGGCGAACTCGCTCAGCACGAGGACACCGTCGTTGTCGTAGCGTGCCGCGACGTACTCCTTGGCGACGAGGTTCATCCCGTCGCGGAGGGCCGTCACCAGCATGACGTCGGCGGCGAGGTACAGGGCGGCCATCTCCTCGCGCGGGTACCCGTGGTGGAGGTACTGGATCGCGGTGTGGCCGATGGTGCCGAAGTCGCCGTTGATCCGGCCCACCGTCTGCTCGATGTCGTCGCGCAGCTGGCGGTAGGTCTCGACCCGTTCGCGGCTGGGGCTCG
This sequence comes from Plantibacter sp. LMC-P-059a, assembly GCF_030209505.1. Taxonomy (NCBI): domain Bacteria; kingdom Bacillati; phylum Actinomycetota; class Actinomycetes; order Micrococcales; family Microbacteriaceae; genus Plantibacter; species Plantibacter sp. LMC-P-059a. The sequence continues at coordinate 409,898 of NZ_JARVRZ010000001.1, forward strand.
CGACCTGGACCAGCGTGACGTCCTCGACGGCGAGCTTGCCCTGCTCGAGGAGTTCACCGAAGGCCTTCAGACGGTGACCGATGCCCTTCGTGTAGTCGAGCCGGTCGACCCCGAGCATGATCGTCTCGGGATTGCCGAGCTCCTCACGGATCTGCTTGGCCCTCGCGATGATCTCCGGGCGCTGCGCGAGCGCCTGGTAGCCCTGGCTGTCGATCGAGATCGGGAAGTGCCTGGCGATCACCGTGCGGTAGGGAGCGCCTCGCTTCGACGCGGCCGGCGCGGCATCCGTCGTGACGGACACGAGCGCGGCGTCGAGCGGGACCTGGATCGCGGCCCCCTTCGTCTCATAGCCGAACAGACGGCGGACCGCCCGGGAAAAGTTGCCGGCGTCCGCGACGCGCTGGAACCCGATGACGTCCGCCCCGAGCAGCCCCTCGATGATCTGGCGTCGCCACGGGAGCTGCGAGTAGATCCCGTAGGCCGGGAACGGGATGTGGTTGAAGAACCCGATCGTGAGGTCGGGACGGAGCTCGCGGAGGATCTTCGGTACGAGCTGCAGCTGGTAGTCCTGCACCCACACGGTCGCGCCATCGGAGGCGGCGGCCGCAGCGGCCTCGGCGAAGCGGCGGTTGACGGCGACGTAGGAGTCCCACCATTCGCGGTGGTAGCTCGGCGGCGCGATGACGTCGTGGTAGAGCGGCCAGATCGTGTCGTTCGAGAATCCCTCGTAGTAGCGGGCGATCTCCTCCTCCGACAGCGGCACCGGGATGATCCACATGTCGTCGTTGTCGAACGGCTCGATCTCGAGGTCGGCCGATCCGGCCCACCCGATCCAGGCACCGTCCGCGCCGCGCATGACGGGTTCGAGGGCGGTGACAAGTCCGCCGGGAGAGGTCCGCCAGCTCTCGACTCCGTCTGCGTCGATGACGCGGTCGACCGGCAGTCGGTTGGAGACCACGATGAAGTCGAAGGTCGACGCTGATCCGCCGTCAGGCGCGGAATATCTGGTGATGATGACCCTCCCGGGTTGCTCGGGTTCGCCCTTCAGGCTAGCAGCGTTCCGCACGGCGAAACCGCGTGTTCAGACGGCGAGCATATGCTTGCGCTGATGATCCGCCATGGCATGAGCACCTCCTGCGTCTACCCCTCCGGCACCCGGCGCGCCTTCGAACTCGCCGCGGAAGCCGGCTACGACGGCGTCGAGGTCATGGTGACCGAGGACCGGATGACGCAGGACGCGGTCGCGCTCCGGTCGCTGGCCGACGAGACCGGGCTGGACATCCTCTCGATCCATGCGCCGGTCCTCACGAGGACGGCGTTCGTGTGGGGGCGGGACCACCGCGTGAAGCTCCGTCGCTCCGCGGAACTCGCCGACGCCGTGGGCGCCTCGACGGTCGTCGTCCACCCGCCGTTCCGTTGGCAGCGACGGTACGCAGCGTCGTTCGTCGACCTCGTCGCGGAGCTCAGCGAGCAGTACGGTCTGGAGATCGCGGTCGAGAACATGGCGTGCTTCCGAAGCCGGGGGCTCCGCGTACAGCCGTTCGCGTTCGGATACGACCCGGGCCCGCTCGCGTGTGCGGCGCTCACCCTCGACTTCTCGCACGCGGCTCTCGCCGGCGAGGACTCGCTGGAGATCGCCACCCGGTACGGCGACCGCCTGCGCCACATCCACCTGTGCGACGGCACGTCCCCCTCGCCCCGTGCCGCCTTCCTCGACGAACACCTCCTGCCTGGCGACGGCGACCAGCCGGTCGCGGCGGTGCTCGAGCGGCTCCGGGCGGCGGAGTGGTCGGGCAGCATCGTCGCCGAGGTGCACCTTCCGAGCGGCGAGGACGACGCCAGCCGGGTGGCGCAGCTCCGGGCGTCGCTCGCCTTCGCCAAACGCGCCTTCGCTAGCACAGGCCGGGTGTCGGATGAAAGCCCGGATGCGGGGGGCCTCCCCTACCGGCTAGCGTGAAGGCATGCGCAAATACCTTTTCAACGGCAGCATGATCTCCGCGGTCTTCGGCGGCATCTCGGCACTCCAGGCCACGCGTCAGGGTCCCCGCGACTGGAAGCTCATCCTGCTGTGGCTGAGCTGGGGCATCTCGCTCGCCCTCGCGATCAGCACGGTCCTCGACGAGAGCAAGCAGGCCGAGATCGGTCGCTGACACGCCGCTACCACGGACGCTCCGGAATGCCGTGAACCCCGGCGTCGTCCGCGTGTCTCCGCGGCGTTCCGCACTCGGTGACCGACAATGAGGGCAGTCCTCCTCAAGGGACGATCCGCTTTCGATGAAGGGCCCGCCATGTTCGGTCGCCGACGCCACGCTGCACCTGTCTCCGCATCGAAGTTGACCGAGAAGCAGCTGTTCGACCTGGTACACGCACGACTGGCGTCCGAACTCGGCGCGAACGGCGCCTGGGTGCTGTCGCGACGCACGCCGAGCTCCGGCGACGAGATCTTCCATGAGGTCTACGCGCAGCAGCTCGCCCATGAGATCGCCACTGACATCGACCTCGAACAGGCCGCCGTCACTATCCGCGCCGAAGCCGCACCGGCACGCGGATGGCGACTCTGGTCGCGTTCCCAAGAGCAGCTCGACACTGTCGAGGTCGAAGCCGCCGAACTGGAAGCGACCATCGAGCTCGCCTCGCCGGTCGTCGAGCCGGTCGAGACGCTCGCGCCGGCCGCTGCGGCGACCGAGCCGGTCGAAGCCGAGGACTCCCCCGCACAGGACGTCGACGAAACAGAGCCCGAGGCCGAACCCACGCTCGTGGAGCGGACCCTGCTGGAGCCGCAGCACTACCCGATCACCGTCTGGGCGGAACCCGAGTTCATCGACGCCAGCCTCGTCAACCCGGTTCCAGCGCGGCGCAGCTCCGTCGCCTGAACCACCGCACCGTCACGAACGGCCGTCCACTCCGGTGGGCGGCCGTTTCGCCGTCGTGAGCCACGAGCGGGCATGACGCCTCATCGAACCCGAATCGATGAGGCGCCACGGCGGCGGCGGGCACTGGTGCGCGCTGTCGCTGCGCCCCGGGCGGTGGGGTGACCACACGGAGGCCGTCGTCGGCAACGGCAGGACCCGATCCCGCCAGGTCACCGACCCTTCCAGGCTCTCACGGCATTGCGGCTCGACGCGCCAATGACGCGAATCGGACGCGGGCTGGCGCAAAACGTTGCAAAATCGGTTCAGCTCCGCGACACGAGCGGAAAACGACGACGGCCCCATCCGAAGATGAGGCCGTCTCTGTGGTGGTGCACCCCCCCGGACTTGAACCGGGAACCCACTGATTAAGAGTCAGTTGCTCTGCCAATTGAGCTAGAGGTGCGTGGTTTCGGAGTGTTCCGAACCGAGATATGACACTATCACCGAACCTGCCCCGGCGCGAAATCGAGGCCGTCGGCGTGTCGCGCGTGCGGCCCCTCGCGCCCGCACGTCCGAGGATCTGACCCGCGCGACCCTATCCTGGACTGGTGACCGACCACTCCCCAGCGTCCCCTGCAGACCTCGAACTCGCCCTCCGACTGGCCGACGCGGCGGACCGCATCGCCATGGACCGGTTCGAGGCTCGCGACCTCGAGATCTCGACCAAGCCGGACCGCTCGCACGTCACGGACGCCGACCTCGCCGTCGAACGGGCCATCCGCGGCATCCTGGAGACCGAGCGGCCCGATGACGGGGTGTTCGGCGAGGAGTACGGCGCGCAAGGACCGACGGACCGCCAGTGGATCATCGACCCGATCGATGGCACGGCGAACTTCCTGCGGGGCGTCCCCAACTGGGCGACGCTCATCTCCCTCGCCGTCGACGGGGTACCGGTCGTCGGTGTCGTCAGCGCACCGGCCATGCACGCCCGCTGGTGGGGCGCCATCGGGCACGGGGCATGGGGACTCCGGTTCGGCGAGGTCGAACCGCGCCGACTCGCGGTCTCCGCGGTCGCAGACCTCGCCGACGCGTCGTTCAGCTTCCAGAGCATCGCACAGTGGGCCTCCGTGGGGCGTATCCCCCAGCTCCTGGCCCTGTGCGGCTCGCTCTGGCGCGATCGGGCCATCGGAGACATGTGGCCCTACATGCTGCTCGCCGAGGGCTCGATCGACGCCGTGGCGGAGTTCGGTGTCCAGGAGTACGACCTCGGCGCCCACGTGCCCATCGTGCTGGAGGCCGGGGGACGCTTCACCGACATCGACGGCGCCCGGTCCATCTCGACGCGGAGTTCCCTCGCGACGAACGGGCACCTGCACGACGCCTTCCTCGCCGAGCTGCCGCCGGTCGGCTGACACGACCGTCCGGCACCGCGCAAGCCCGGAGGGTGGCCGGAACAGGAGTCGTACGCTGGGCGGATGGTACGACTCAGGCGCAGCGACGTCAGCGGGCAGGGCATCCGACGGGTTCGCTCCGGACGCGGCTTCAGCTATCGGCTGCCCGACGGTTCCCTCCTCGAGGACCAGGAGATCCGAGCCCGCATCGACGGCCTGGTGATCCCGCCCGCCTGGAACGAGGTGTGGATCACCCCCTACGCGAACGGGCACATCCAGGCGACCGGCATCGACACGGCCGGCCGACGCCAGTACCTCTACCACCCCTCGTGGCGCGAACGACAGGATCGGAACAAGTTCGACCGGGCCCTGGCGCTCGCGGAGGCCCTGCCGGCGGCACGAGGACGGGTCACCCGCGACCTCCGTCTCGAAGGCTACCCGCTGGCTCGGGTCTCGGCCGGCGCGTTCCGCATGCTCGACACCGGGTCGCTACGCGTCGGCGGGGAGCAGTACGCGGAGGCGAACGGGAGCCACGGCCTGTCGACCCTCGAAGGCGCCCACGCACGGGTCAGCGGCGACACCGTCGCCCTGAAGTTCCCGGCCAAGAGCGGACAGCCCTGGGAGTCGGACATCGTCGACGCCGACCTCGCCTCACTCATCCGTTCGTTGAAACGGCGAGGCCCGCACGCCCGGCTGCTCGCCTGGAAGGACGGCAACCGATGGCGACACCTCCAAGCGAGCCAGATCAACGACTACGTCCGGGCGCAGACCAACGGTGCGTTCACGGCGAAGGACTTCCGCACCCTCCACGGCACCGTCGCGGCGGCCGAGAGCCTCGCGAAGGCCGGTCCGGTCCGGAGCAAGACCGCGCGGTCGAAGGCCGTCGCCCAGGCGATGCGAGACGCGGCGGCCGTCCTCGGCAACACCCCCGCGATCGCCAAGTCGAGTTACGTCGATCCGCGCATCGTCGACCGCTACGCAGATGGGGAGACGATCCCGCCGGACGGCCGAGGATCCCCTGAGCTGGCCCTCCGCGTCCTGCTCGTCGGGTCGGACGACGGGTCCTAGTCCTCGCCGTGGTCGTGGTTGCCGTCGCCGTCATGCGACAGCCGACCGCCGGCGAGGTGCCTCTCGACCTCTGATTCCGGGATGAGCTGCAGCCCGCGCGGCGAATGGGACGTCTCCGAGAGCACCTCGAGCCAGGCCCGGTTGAGTTCCGGCGGTCGACTGCCGAAGAACCGGAACTGCAGGGGGATGCTCGGCGACAACCACAGGGAGCGACGACCGGACCCGTGTTCGGCGTCGTTCGCCCAGCTGAGGAAGAATCCCTCCTGCCGGCGGAGCTTCGCTCCGATCACAGCTTTCAGGTGCGCCAGCGCGCGGTCGTCGATCTCGTACTCGTCACCGGACCCGTAGATGAGCATCCCCATGAGGACATTGTGCCGCTACTCGGGCGTATGTCCCGGATGCCGTTCCTCGCCGAGCTCTTCGCGTCCGGCGAGCTCGTCCCGGACGAGCAACGTCTCGTCGAAGTTCCCGCTCCGATACGCCGCGCGCGCGACCATGTGCGCCGAGATGGGCGCCGTCAGACTCTGGAAGACGATGATCGCGATGGCGATCGTGATCGTGCCGACCGTCGGGCTCGACACAGCGACATCGGCCATGATGGCGATGAGGCCGAGGATCTGCGGTTTCGTCGCCGCGTGCAGTCGCGAAAGGACGTCGGGGAACCGCAGGAGACCGACCCCTGCGGCGAAGCACATGATCGCCCCGACGATGACGAGCGCACCGGTGACGATGTCGCGGATGAGATCGACGGTCATGCGTCGTCCTGCTTCGACATGAACCGCGCAACGCTCACCGAACCGACGATCGCGAACATCGCGAGCGCCAGGAGGACCGGGAGACCATCGGTGTGACGGTTGACGGCCATCTCCGCTCCGATCGCGCACATCACCGTGGCGACCAACACGTCGGACGCGATCACGCGGTCGAGGAGGCTCGGCCCGCGGATGATGCGGTAGACCGCGGCGAGGGCAGCGGCGGCGAACAGCACGGACACGACGATGATGACGACGAGCATCACGCACCCCTTCCGGTCGAGACGTGGTCGTGGTCATGGCGGAGCGCGTCCGCCTCGGTGCGGGATCCGATGGCGAGGATGAGACGCCGCTCCGTTCCGAGGACCTCGGCGACGACCTGCTCGATGTCGCGGTCGTCGTGCACGTTCAGGGCGTGCAGGTAGAGCGTCGACGCGGTGCGGTCGAGGTCCACCACGATCGATCCGGGCACGATCGAGACTGCTTCGGCCGTCCAACTCATGATGAGGTCGGACGACGTCCGGAGCCGCACCGCGATGAGGGCGTTGCTCGACCGGAAGGACGGACGGAGGACGAGCCAGGTGATCTCGGCGCTCGCGCGGACGATGTCCACGAGCAGGCGGCCGAGGAACACCGCGGTCCGCCAGACGTTGATACGACCGCTCAGCTCGACGGCCGGGAGGTAGAACAGGAACGAGACCAGGAGGGCGACCCCGAGCCCGGTCACGAGCGTGAGGAGGTCGAACATGCCCCATAGGAGGCACCAGAGCAGGACCAGTCCGGCCGTCAGGAGGGCCTGGCTGACGAACGCGCGACGACGTGACGGTTGCATTACTTCAGGTGCTCCGTTCCGTCGGGGAAGACCGCGGTGATGTAGTTGTCCGGGTCTTCGATGTTCTCGGCGGCCCGCGTCGCGAGGCCGAACAACGGCCCGGCGAACACGGTGAGCGCGAGGGTCAGGGCGACCATGCCGGTCGTCGCGCCGATCATCGGGCGGGAGATCGTCTTGGTGTCGACCGACCCCGAGTCCTCCGGGCTCTCGGCGAGCTGGTCGAGGAGCGGCGAGGAGTACCCCGCGACCTCGTCCTTGCCACGCCAGAACCCCATGTTCCAGACTCGCGCCAGCGCGTAGAGCGTCAGGAGCGAGGTCGCAGCACCGGCCGCGATGAGGATGTAGGAGAGCGGGTCCCCCAGGGCGACACCGGCCTGGAAGAGGCCGATCTTGCCGAGGAACCCGGAGAACGGCGGGATGCCGCCGAGGTTCATCGCCCCGATGAAGAACAGCACGCCGACGATCGGCGAGGCCTTCAGGATCCCGCCGAGCCGGGAGATGGAGGTCGTCCCGCCGATCCGCTCCACGAGCCCGGTCGTGAGGAACAGGGTGGTCTGGACGACGATGTGATGGACGATGTAGTAGATCGTCGCAGCGGTGCCGGCGACCCCGCCCACCGCTATGCCGAAGATCATGTACCCGATGTGGCTGACGAGCGTGAACGACAGCAGCCGTTTGATGTCCGCCTGCGCGACGGCGCCGAAGATCCCGATGAGCAAGGTCAGGAAGGCGATCACCATCAAGGGCGTCGCGAGCGGGACCTCCTTGAAGATGAGCGTGTCCGTGCGGATGATCGCGTACACACCGACCTTCGTCAGCAGGCCGGCGAAGACGGCGGTGACCGGTGCCGGAGCGGTCGGGTACGAGTCGGGGAGCCAGAACGAGAGCGGGAACACCGCCGCCTTCACGGCGAACCCGAGGAGGAGCGCCGCGCAGAGGATCGCCTGGACCTCCATGGGCAGATCACGGACGCGGTCGGCGACCAGGGCGATCGTGACCGTGCCCGTCGCACCGTAGATGAGGGCGATCGCCGCCACGAAGAGGAGGGACGACATCAGGCTGATGACGATGTAGGTCACGCCCGCACGGATCCGCGCACCGGTCCCGCCCAGCGTGAGCAAGACGTAGCTGGATGCGAGCAGCATCTCGAACCCGACGTACATGTTGAAGAGGTCGCCGGCGACGAAGGCGTCGAACAGACCTGCCGCCAACACCAGGTAGGTGGGGTGGAAGATCGACACGGGGGTCTCGCGGTCGCCGTCGACGATGCCCTGGCCGATGGCGAAGATGAGGACGCCGAGCAGCATGAGCGCGGCGATGAGCAGCATGATGGCCGACAGACGGTCGACGACGAGCACGATGCCCCACGGCGGGGACCACCCACCCAGTTCGACCACGATGGTGCCGCTCTGGTCGACCGCCGCCAGGAGCACGGCACTGATCACGGTCACCGCGGTGAGCGCGACGACGCTGATGAGGACCTGGGTCTTCCGGCGGTTGCGGAACATGAGCGCAACGGCGGAGCCGATCAGCGGGATCATGACCACCAGGGGCACGAGTGCGTTCATTCGCCCGCTCCCTTCCTGGTCGTGTTCCGATCGTCGCCGTGCTCGTTGCTCTCGTCGAGGACCCGTTGGATGGCCTCGTCGTCCAGGTCGACCTGGTTGAAGACCGCGTCCGTCGCCGCCTCCGTGTCGTCCGCGTGCTCGTCGCTGAGGGTGTCACCCTCGTCGCCGAGCTGCGCCAGCCACCAGGTCCGGTAGATCAGGGCGAGGATGAACGCCGTCACGCCGAAGTTGATGACGATGGCCGTCAGCATGAGCACCTGCGGCACCGGGTCGACCATCCGATCATCCGAAGCCGTCCCGGTGACGAGCGGCGCGGTGCCGCTCGGACCGCTCATGATCAGGATCAGGAGGTTCGTCGCGTTGCCGACGAGGACGAACCCGATGAGGAACCGCGTCAGGCTGCGTTCGAGCATGACGTAGACGCCCGTGCCGTACATGACGGCCATCAGGACGACGAGGGTGAGGGAGGCGCTCATCGTTCGGCCTCACTCGCCGAGAACTCGTCCGTGCTCTGCTCGTCGATGTCGGCTTCCTCCTGTTGACGGTCCACTTCGGCTCCGAGACTGCGCAGGATGTCCAGCGCGAGCCCGACGACGACGAGGTAGACACCGATGTCGAAGATGCTCGACGTGCCGAAGGAGAGGTGGCCGAGGATCGGGACGTCGGCGGAGAAGTACGCGGACTGCAGGGCTTCCCCACCGAAGAACAGCGACCCGACGGCGGTGCCGACCGCGAGGAGCAGGCCGACGCCGAGCACCTTGCCGGCATCGATGGGAACCGCCTCCCCCAACTCGTACCGGCCACCGGCCAGGTACCGCATCACGAGCGCCAGTCCGGCGAGCAGGCCACCAGCGAACCCGCCACCCGGCTCGTTGTGTCCGACGAAGAGGAGGAAGATCGAGACGACGATCGCCGGGTGGAACAGCAGTCGGACGAGCACCTCGAGCAGGATCGAGCGGTTCGCCTCGGCGATGGCACGGCCGCCGATGAGCCACGAGTGGCGTCCGACGGCGTCGCGGGGAGCCTCCATCTCGCTGTCCGCCAGATGCGGGTCCGACACGACCTGCGAGCGCAGGCTGGGCGTCCGACGGCGACGGGCGCCGCTCAAGCGCGGCACCTCCGCACCGCGCTGGGAGACGAACAACAGGCTGGCGATGCCGGTGGCGACGACGACGAGGACGGAGATCTCGCCCATCGTGTCCCACGCGCGGATGTCGACCAGCATGACGTTGACGATGTTCTTGCCATGTCCTTCCTCGACGGCGAGGCGGGGCAGTTCGGTCGCGATGCTCTCCGCCTGACGTGCGCCGAGGGCGATCACCCCGATGAGCCCCATGACGGCCCCCGTCAGGGTTCCGATCACGACGCGGCGGGTCCGGTGGACCGGAGCGTTCCGCTGGGCGATCTTGGCGGGGAGCCGACGGAGGACGAGGACGAAGACGACGATGGTGATGGTCTCCACCAGAGCCTGCGTGAGGGCGAGGTCGGGGGCGCCGTGCAGGGCGAACAGCGCCACGAGGCCGAAGCCGGTGACACCCACGAGGAGGACCGCCGCCATGCGTTGCTTCGCCCTGGCCGCAGCGATCGCCGCGGTCGCCATGATGATGGCGATCGCCACCTGTGCCGGGTAGTCCCACAGGCGGACCTCGGCGGGCCAGGCTCGGCCGACGAGCGCGATCGTGCCGAGCGTCAGGACGAAGACCACGAGGATCGTGGACAGGTACTGGACGAGCCCGCCGCGCTGCGCGAAGAGCGTGACCTTCGCCGAGAGCCGATCGATCCCCTGTGTCGCAGCCCAGTAGCCCTTCGACGAGTCGATGACCGACGGGAGGCGGTCCTGGAGACGGGCCACCGGCAGACGCCACCGGAAGAGCAGGAGGCCGAGGAGCACCACGACCGCCGAGATCCCGAGGGCGGGCTCGAAACCGTGCCAGAGCGCGAGGTGGTACCCGCCCTCCCCCACGGAGTCCGCGTAGGGCGCGAGCACCGTGTCGATCGGGGTGGTCGCGAAGCCGAGCGCCACGGTGGCGACCGCGAGGACACCGGGAGCGATCATGATGCTGCCCGATTCGGCATGCAGCTCCGTCGGCGCCGCGCCGCGACGGTCGCCGAACGCACCCCAGAGGAACCGAGCGCTGTAGGCGACCGTCAGGACGGAACCGACGGCGGTCCCGATGATCGCGACCCACCCCCAGACGTCGCCCTCGAGTGCGCCCTCGAGCAACGAGGTGAACACGGCCTCCTTGGCGACGAAGCCGAAGAGCGGAGGGATACCAGCCATCGACGCGACCGCGATCGCGGCGATCACCGCGAGGACCGGCGTCTGGCGCCCGACACCGGAGAGGTGCCGCCAGTCGCGGGTCCCGGCCCGATGGTCGATGATCCCGACGACGAGGAACAGGGCGGCCTTGTAGATCGCGTGAGCGAGCAGCAGCGCGACCGCCGCCAACGCCGAATCGCGCGTCCCGTAGCCGGAGACCACCATGAGGAACCCGAGCTGGCTGACCGTGCCGTACGCCAGGACGAGTTTGAGATCGTACTGGCGGAGCGAACGCCAGGCTCCGGCCACCATCGTCAGGACGCCGAGACCGACGAGCATCGCATCCCAGCCCGGGGTGTCGGCGTACCCCGGCGCGAACCGCGCGACGAGGTAGATGCCGGCCTTCACCATCGCCGCGGCGTGCAGATAGGCGCTCACCGGCGTCGGGGCGGCCATCGCGGCGGGCAACCAGAAGTGGAAGGGGACGAGGGCGGACTTCGAGATCGCACCCACGAGGATCAGGAGGATCGCGACGGTCGTCGCCGGACCGGTGAGGCCCTGCTCGACGATCGACGCGAGGGAGGTGCTCTGCGCCTGCACCGAGATCATGATGACGCCGACGAGCATCACGAGCCCACCGAAGGTGGTCACCAGCAGCGCCTGCAGTGCCGCTCCCCGGCTCTCCTTGCGATCGGTGTAGTGCCCGATCAGCAGGTAGGAGAGCACGCTCGTGATCTCCCAGAACATGAACATCACGATGATGTCGTCGGCCGTGACGAGCCCGAACATCGTTCCGGCGAAGGCGAAGAGGAACGCGGCGAACCGCCCGAGGCCGGGCTCGTCCGCTGAGAAGTACCGCGCGCAGTACACGAGCACGAGGGCGCCCACGCCGGTCACGACGAGGGCGAGCAACCAGGCGATGGTGTCCATCCGGAACGACAGCGCGATGCTCAGCTGAGGGATCCACTCGATGGTCTCGACGACGGTACCGCCTGCGGTCACGGTAGCCGTCTGGAACAGCGTCCAGATGAATGCCGCCGCGGGAATACACGCGATGACGTAGAAGACCTTCGTCGACAGCACTCTCGTGAGTGTGGGCGTGGCGACGGCGATCGCAGCAAAAACAAGCAGGATTGTCGCCATGCAGGTCTCCCGGGTGGTGGCGGCCTCTGGACTCCCAGGCTAGCAGCCCGCCGGGGGCCGCCCGACCTCAAGCACGACGAAAGGCCCCCGCCGAAGCGGAGGCCTCACGTCGAACCGACGGCGTGTGACAACGACCAGGTGTGGAGATGGGGGGAATTGAACCCCCGTCCACTGCTGTGATTCTGCGCCTTCTACGGGCGTATCCCTTGACACGTTCTACTCGGCCCCGACCATTGACAAGGGCATCTTGGTCGACAGGCCCAGCCGAGGAAAAGTCCCGGATGACGTCGCGGCTCCGTCATCCAGCAAGTCCCCTAGATGACGCCAGGATCCGAGACGGGGACACGCTCGGTCTGACGGACTATCGGGCTCGCTTAAGCAGCGAGGGCGAAGTCAGTGCGCTTAGAGTTGGCACTTGTTGTTTTGCAGAGATCGTTAACGAGATAACCCTGCATCCTCGACCCGCTTCTCGCAGTTTCGCAGGCAATGTCGAAACCGATCATCCCCATGCGCTCAACTCCCCGTCGCCGAGGTGAAGAGGGTCGTTGTCACACGCTGTCGAGTTGTCAATCCGCCGCGAGCGGCGAACGAGCACCTTGCGGTGCAGCTTTCAAGTGTACTGCGCGGCGGCGGCGGTGTCACCCTATTCGCCGAGTCGGTTCCTGGTGGCCATCGCCCGAGCCGCCTCGCGGGTGTCCTGCTTCTCGCGCAGGGCATGCCGCTTGTCGTACTCCTTCTTGCCCTTCGCCACCGCGATCTCGACCTTGGCCTTGCCGTCCTTGAAGTAGATCTTCAGTGGCACCAGCGTGAACCCACCCGGGGCGATCTTGTGCGCGATCTTGTCGATCTGCTCGCGGTGCAGGAGGAGCTTCCGCTTGCGTCTCGGCGGATGGTTCGTCCACGTCCCCTGTCCGTACTCGGGGATGTGCACGGCGTCGAGCCAGGCTTCCCGCCGGTCGATGAAGGCGTAGCCGTCCACGAGCGACGCTCGGCCGGCCCGAAGCGACTTGACCTCGGTACCCGTCAAGACCATGCCGGCCTCATAGGTGTCCTCGATCGTGTAGTCGTGTCGGGCCTTGCGGTTCGTGGCCACGACGTTCTCGCCGCGTTCCCTCGGCACGGAGTACTCCTGACGTTCTGGTTCGGATCCGTCGGAACGGACCGGCCGCGATCGCGGCAGCCTGTCAGTCTAACGCACGTCCGGATGGACGGGCGACACCGGCCGCCGACTCAGACCTTGAGGTACCGGGAGATCGCGAAGTTCGCTGAGATCGCCGCCAACAGCACGCCGACGAGCAACAGGATCGGCAACACCACGAAGGCGTCTCCGAGATCGACGAAGTTGACGTACCGCATGCGGTCCGCCAGGTATCCCTGGACGAACACCTGGACGATGGTGATCACCGCCCCGGCCGCGAGGACGGAGCCGATGAGTGCCGCGAACACGCCCTCGAGGATGAACGGTGTCTGGATGAACCGGTTCGACGCACCGACGAGCCGCATGATCCCGAGTTCCCGGCGTCGGGAGTAGGCCGACAGCCGGATCGTGGTCGCGATCAGGAGGGCCGCCGCGACGAGCATGAGCGCGGCGATCCCGATCGCCGTGTAACTGGCGATGTTCAGGACCGAGAAGATCTGGTCGAGATACTGGCGCTGATCCGTCACCTGCTCCACGCCCGCGACGCCGGAGAACGCCTCGACGAGCACGTCGGACTGCGATGCGTCCTTCATGTTCACCCAGAACGTCTCGGGGAGCTGATCGGCGGTGACGAACTGCGCGATGTCGTTGCCCTTGAACTGCTCCTGGAAGTTGGTGAAGGCCTGCGCCTGGTCCTCGAAGTAGAACTTGTCGACGAAGGGCGCGAGGGTGGACGACTCCAGCGCGCTCTGCACAGCTGCGCGCTGTTCCTCGGTGGCGGCACCGGCGGCGCAGGTGTCGCCTGCGCTGTCGGCGGTGCACAGGTAGATGGCGACCTGAGCGCGGTCGTACCAGTAGTTCTTCATCTGGCCGATCTGCATCTGCAGGAGCACGGCCGTTCCGACGAAGGTCAAGGAGATGAAGGTCACGAGTACGACGGAGACCACCATCGAGACGTTGCGGCGCAGGCCGTTCCAGACCTCGGACCAGATCAGTGCGAGTCTCACTTGGTCGGCCCCACGTTCTGCTCTCCGTCTTCAGAGCCGCGCGCGGCGGCACGCAGGCCGAGCCGCTCGGCGAGCGACAGGTGTTCGACCTCGATCGGGTCGATCTCGTTGCGCGCCGGGAGCCCGATGGGTCCGGTGGCATTGCTCAGGCGTTGTGGCGGCGCGACCTCCGGGACCGCGTCCGCCGGGGGCAGTGCGGTCTCGTCGTCCGGCGTCGCCGCCTCGGCCTCGGTCGTGTCCAGCACCGGTTCTTCGGCTCGCTCGACCGCTGGTTCCGGCTCGACGACGGGCGTGACGGCCGGTTCCTCGATCGGCGTCGCGACGGAGCCGCGGGTCGTCGACTCCTCTGCGGCGGTCTGCGGCGAGGAGTCTCGCGAGACCGCGATGGACGGGGCTTCTGCGGCCGGAGCCGTCGGCGTGGCGGCCGTGGCGGCGACCGCGGCTGCAGCCACCGCACTCGTCGTGGGCTCGGAATTCGCTGCGACGGAGGACGTCGTGGTCGTCACCAGGACCGACGGAGTGTCTGCGACAGGCACAGCCGACGTCGATGACGCGGTCGGTGCCTGCTGGGCGGACGGCGCGGCGGCCTTCGACGACCCACGGACGAGCCCGGGGATGGCAGCGGTCGTGCCGTACCCGCCGTGGCGTTCGTCGCGGACGATCTGGCCGTCCTGCAACTCGATCACCCGACGCTGCATCTGGTCGACGAAGCCGGCCTCGTGCGTGGCCATGACGACGGTCGTACCACCGGCGTTGATGCGTTCGAGCAGCTGCATGATCCCCGCGCTGGTCGCCGGGTCGAGGTTTCCCGTCGGTTCGTCGGCGAGGAGGATCTGCGGCTTGTTCACGATCGCTCGGGCGATCGCGACACGCTGCTGCTCACCACCGGAGAGCTCGTGCGGGAGTCGCTGCGCCTTCCCGTCGAGACCGACCATCTTGAGGACGTCGGGGACGGCCTCCTGGACGAATCCGCGTGACTTGCCGATCACCTGCAGGGTGAAGGCGACGTTCTGATAGACCGTCTTGCTCGGGAGCAGCCGGAAGTCCTGGAAGACGACACCCAGGCTGCGACGGAAGTAGGGGACCTTGCGGTTCGAGATCGAACCCAGGTCGTGGCCGAGCACATGGATCTTGCCCTTGCTCGGCTTGTCCTCCTTCAGCATCAGGCGGAGGCAACTCGACTTCCCGGATCCCGAAGCACCGACGAGGAAGATGAACTCTCCGCGAAGGATCTCGAAATCGACGTCGTTGAGGGCGGGACGCGAGGTTCCCGCATACTTCTTGGAGATGTGATCAAACCGAATCATGGCTCCTTGAGCTTAAGGAGCGGCGTGCCGATTACGGGCAGGACACGCCCGCGATCCGTACCCTGTACGAGGGCTGGGCGAACACTATGTCCGCCGCCGACTACTCGGCTTTCGACATCGAGCGCCACCGGATCCCAGCGGCGATGAACCCGTCGAGATCGCCGTCGAACACGGCGGCCGGGTTCCCCTGCTCGTGCTCCGTCCGCAGGTCCTTGACCATCTGGTACGGCGCGAGCACGTACGAGCGCATCTGATCGCCCCAGCTCGCGGTGATGGTGCCGGCGAGCTCCTTCTTGGTGGCCGCCTCCTGCTCCTTCTGGATGAGGAGGAGTCGTGACTGGAGCACGCGCATGGCCGCGGCACGGTTCTGGATCTGGCTCTTCTCGTTCTGCATGGACACCACCGTGCCCGTCGGCAGGTGGGTGATCCGCACCGCGGAGTCGGTCGTGTTGACCGACTGGCCGCCGGGGCCGCTCGATCGGAAGACGTCGACCCGGATGTCCGACTCGGGGATCTCGACGATCTCCGTCTCCTCCATGAGCGGGATCACCTCGACGGCGGCGAAGCTGGTCTGCCGCTTCCCCGCAGCCCCGAACGGGCTCATGCGGACGAGCCGGTGCGTGCCGGCCTCGACGCTGAGGGTGCCGAACGCGTACGGTGCGTCGACCTCGAAGGTGGCCGACTTGATACCGGCCTCCTCCGCGTAGCTCGTGTCCATGACGGTGACCGGGTACTTGTGCTGCTCAGCCCATCGCAGGTACATGCGGAAGAGCATGTCGGCGAAGTCGGCGGCGTCGACACCGCCGGCGCCCGCACGGATGGTGACGACGGCCGGACGCGGGTCGTACTCGCCGCTCAACAGGGTCTGGACCTCGAGGTCGCCGAGCACCTTCTGGAGGCTGATGAGCTCCTGGCGGGCCTCCTCGGCCGACTCCTCGTCCTCGGCGTCCGTGGCGAGCTCGATGAGCACCTCGAGGTCGTCGAGGCGGTTCGCGATGCTCGTGATGCGGGCGAGTTCGGACTGGCGGTGACTGAGCGCACTCGTCACCTTCTGCGCGTTGGTCGTATCGTCCCAGAGATCCTGGGCCCCCGCCTGCTCGCTCAGGGTCGCGATCTCGGCTTCGAGACGGTCGACGCCGACGACGCTGCGGATGTCGTCGAAGGTCGAGCGGAGGGTACTGATCTGTGTGGAGAGGTCCAAGTCAAACATTTGGCATCAGCCTACCGCGCAGTGCCGCGGGCGTACGATCGAGCAGATGACTTCCGAAGAACGCCCGTTCAACCTGCGCTCCGTCGCGGTCGCGGTCTTCCTCCCCACCCTCCTGTTCTCGATCGGCGAGGGCGCGATCATCCCGATCATCCCCGCTGTGGCGGGGAACCTCGGCGCGACGCTGGCCGTCGCCGGTGTCATCTCGTCGCTCATCATGCTCGGGGAGCTCGTCGGGGACGTGCCGTCGGGGTGGATCGTCAGCCGGATCGGCGAGCGCTTCGCGATGATGTGGGCCGCCCTGCTCGCCGTCGTCGGTGTCGCGACCGCGGCGATCTCGCCGAACCCGTTCGTCCTCGCGCTCGGGATCTTCTGCATCGGCGTCGCGACAGCGGTGTTCGGCCTCGCGCGACATGCCTTCATGACGACGTACGTGCCGATCCGCTACCGCGCGAGGGCCCTCTCCTCGCTGGGCGGGGTCTTCCGCGCCGGCACCTTCATCGGCCCCTTCCTGGCCGCAGGTGTCATCCACCTGACCGCCACCTCGCAGGCCGCCTTCTGGGTCATGGTCGTGTGCTGCGTCGGGTCCGCGGTCACGCTGCTGGTCCTCCCCGACCCGGCCGAGATGTTCGGTCGGCCGAGCCCGACCCGCAGCACCGACGGCGAAGCCCGGACCGAGGGTGAAGAGCTCGCGGCAGCGGAGTCGAGCGGGCTGCTCGCCGCGATCCGTACCCACGGCGCCGTGCTCACCCGGATGGGGACCACCGCAGCGCTCGTCGGGGCGATGCGGTCGTGCCGTGCCGTGCTCCTCCCCCTGTGGGCGGTGAGCATCGGCCTGTCCGAGACCGAGACGGCGCTCATCATCGGCGTCGTCGGAGCGGTCGAGTTCGCCTTGTTCTATGCCAGCGGACAGATCATGGACCGTTGGGGCCGGATCTGGACGGCCGTCCCCTCGATGGTGGGCCTGGGCTCCGGGTTCATCATCCTGGCGTTCACGCACGACCTCGACAGCGCCGCGGTGTGGTTCATCGCCGTCGCGCTGGTGCTCGCGCTCTCGAACGGTCTCGGCAGCGGGATCCTCATGACGCTCGGATCGGACCTCGCGCCGCCGGACCGACCGGCGCCGTTCCTCGGCGCCTACCGTTTCCTCGGAGACGCCGGCACCGCCGCCGCTCCGCTGGCGATGTCCGGAATCACCGCGGCCGCGTCGATCTCCCTCGCCGCGGGCACGATCGGCGGTGTCGGGCTGATCGGCGCGTTCCTCCTGTTCCGGTTCATCCCCCGGTTCATCGACCGCGGTTCGCGGCCTTTCCCCTGATCGCTCGCGCGCGTCCGGTCGCGGTCACCAGAACACGCTGCGGGCGCTCGCCGTCGCCTCGATCCGTAAGCCGGCCGGCACGAACAGCGTCAGCATCGGTGGGCGCCACTCGGATGCCAGCGAGACCTCCGCACTTCGCCCGTCCGGGGTGGCGGCCTCGAGGATCTCGACGCCGGTGAGCGCGCCAGGGCCCTCGGCTGCCAGTGTCGCGTGGGCGCTCGACGCCACGGCGGCGTCGTCGAGGACGGGCCGGAACGAGCCGTCGGGCAGCATGACGACGTCGTCGATCGAGAACGACTCGGCAGCCGTGGCGGCCAGTCGATCGGCGAGCCCGAGGAGGCGTTTGTGCTCGACGTACAGCGAGGTCGCGGCGATCCCGACGAGCACGACCGCGAGTGTCACCGCGGCGAAGCCGATCGTCAGGAGGATGGTGGAGCCGTCATCGGTGCGGAGGTCACGGCTTACCTTCCCCGGTCGCGCGCCCGTCATCCTGCCTCCCCGTCGCGGTCGTCGAATCGTGAGATCGGGGCCGTCGCGGATCCGGACACCGGGACCGCCGCCCACGACCCGACGACGTCGGGCATGAGCGGCAGGGCCACCAGGATGTCGATCCTTACGCTGACGGATCCGGCCCGTTGGCCGCACGGCAGGCCGGCTGGCAGGCAGCCGAGCTGCGCCGAAGCGGCCGATCGGTCGAGCCCGAAGTCGGCCAGCGCCAGTGCGAGTGCGTCGTCCACACGAGTCCGACCCGTCGTGTCGTCCGGTGCTCGTGCGTAGGACTTCGCCGCCTGCACGGCGGCACCGTCTGCCGCCAGCACCGCCGCCTGGATCTCCGCGAGGGCCACGATGAGGTAGACCAATGGGACGAGCAGGACCAGGCCGACGGTGATGAACTCCAACGATGCCGAACCGTCGTCGTCCCGTGTCGTCGCCGATCGGCCGGCCCGGTCACTCGAGCGTCTCCACCACGGCACGGCCCTCCACCTCCAACGCGCCCGGGAGCCCGAGCAGCCCGATGACGGGCAGCGGCGCTCGGACGGTCACGGTGACGACGTCGACGCCACCACGATCGGCAAGCGACGCCCGGATGTCACCCGTGTAGGCCTCCCCCACTGCCACGGCGACGAGATGCCGTGTCCGCTCGGCACCGTCGAGCAGTTCGGTGTCGGCGAGGGCTCCGAGACGGGCTCCCTCGGCGGCAGCGTCGATCAGCGTGTTCCGCACGTGCAACGCGAGGGCGAGCTGCACCACGGACATCATCAGGATCGTCAGCATCGCACCGACGAACACGAACTCGGCGACGGCTGAACCGTCCTCTTCCCGAGCGCACCGACGACGCAGGCGTCCTCCGCCGGATTCAGATACCGGACACACGCTCGATGGCCTGCTCGAACACCTGCGTCAGGGCGGGGCCGGCGACGCCCCAGATCAGGAGGACGAGCCCCGCCGTCATGAGGGTGATGAGCACCCAACCGGGCACGTCGCCGCGGTCCTCGTCGAGGAGGGTCCGGCCTCGGTCGCGGAGGCGTTGCGGGAGGAGGGGGGAGGACATGTGGGACCTTTCGTTAGAAGCCGGTGCGGAGCACGAAGACTCCGGGGAAGACGGCGATGATGATGGACAAGGGCAGGATCAGGAAGACGAGGGGCACGAGCATCGCGACCTCCTTCTTCCCGGCGGACTCCAGCAGGCGGCGTTTGGCGGTGTCGCGTCCGTCGTGCGCGTGGTCGAGGAGCACCGCGGCGACGGGGGTGCCGCGTTCGAGCGCCCCGAGGATCTGGTCCACGCACCGGGAGAGCGTCGGCATCGCGAGTCTGGCCTCGAACTGACGGAACGACTGCGCGAACGGGATGCCCGTCGAGACCTCCGCCATAACCCGCCGGAACTCGTTGCCCAGTTCGCCGCTCGACCCGATGCGCGCGACGCGCTCCATCGCGTCAGTGATCGCCTCGCCAGCGGCCAGGCTGAGGCTGAGGAATTCGAGGACCGTCGGGAGTTCCTCCTCGATGCGTGCCAGTCGGCGGCGGGCGGTGAGGTTGAGCAGCTGATCACGCAGGACGATGCCTGCCACCGCGCCCAGCGCGGGCAACGCCGCCGCCAACGGGAGTGGGAGTCGGCCGCCGCTGAACGCGAGCACGGCGAGCGCCGCTCCGATGGCGAAGCCGCCGAGCCCCCACAGCAGTTGCATGAGGCGGTAGCGCTCCAGCGTGGGACCTCCGGCCTGCCCGAGTCTGCGGACGACGAGTTCCTGGTCCGCGCCGACCAGGCCGAGCAGCCAGCGCAGCGCGCGGAGGACCGGGACCAGCAGCGTCCCGATCACCGGCAACGGGTCCGTCGACTGTCGTGCGGCCCGCTGTCGGGCCTCGCTGGACAGGTCGACCAGATAGGGAGCGATGCGATCCGCCAACCGGGGCCTGCCGAGCGCGGGGAGCAGCATCGCGAGTGCCCACAGGCCGATGCCCAGCGTCGCGCCGAGACAGAGCGCCCAGGCGCCGTCGGCGCTCATCGGAACCACCGACGTTCGGGTTGCAGGCGACCGACCCGGAGCATGGCCTGGTAGGCGAGCGCCGAGACGACGACGCCCGCGACGATCAGGACCGCGCCCTCGCGCGAGTTGTACGCCGCCGAGGTCTCAGGCCGGGAGGAGAGCAGCAGGAGGATCGCCCACGGCGCGGCGACACCGAGCCGTGCCGCGTTCACGACCCACGATTGGCGGGCCTCGGCCTCGGCGCGGATGGCCGACTCCTCACGGAGTCCGGCGGACAGTGCTCGCAGCACCGCTGGGAGTTCCGTGCCGCCCACATCGCGCGCCATTCTGACCGTCTCGAGGATGCGGTCGGCGACGGGGTCCGCGAGTGCGGTCTTGAGGTCGTCGAGGCCGTCCGCGAACCGTCCCGCGGCTCGGTAGTCGGCGCTGAACGCCGCGAAGGCGGGGCGGAGCGGCGCTGGTCCGACGGTGTCGAGCGCGGCGACGGCGTCCGGGAGGGAGAGTCCCGACCGGATGGCGGAGAGCAGGTGGTCGACGACGTCGGGCCAGAGCCCGCGTTGCAGGCGTCGACGTGCGGCGGCACGGGCTCGCAGCACGATCACCGGCGCGACCAGTCCGGCGACGGCGACGACCGCGCTGAGCGGCATGACCCGGCAGAGGGCCTGCACGACGGCACCCGAGACGAGACCGGCGAGCACGGCGACCACGAGGGTGGCAGCCCAATACCGGCCGGGGAGTCCGGCCAGGATGAGGAGCTCTCGAAGGGCGGCGACGGGGCGCCACCGCTCGAGCCTCGCCCGCAGCGGTTCGGGTTCGGGCCACCACCAGGGCGCGAGCGTGAGGAGCAGCCCGGCCGCCAGCAGTGCTCCGAAGACGAGACTCATCGCTCACCGGCAGCGAGGATCGAGGCGAGCGAGATGCCTGCCGCCCGGTACTTGTCGTCGCGGAGCGGGAACCGCCCGGTCGCGCGCAACTCGCCGTCGCGGTGTTCGAACAGCGTGGAGGCCTCGATCGTGTGGGACTCCCCGCTCCCGCCCACCGCGATGATCTCGGCCACCCTCCGACGACCGGTGCGGTCGAGCTCGCAGTGCACGACCAGGTCGACGCAGGACGCCACGGCTGGTCGGACGAACCCGGAGTCGATGTTGCGCCCGGCGAGCAGCGGCAGGGTGCAGAGCTTCCCGATCGCGTCGCGAGCGGAGTTCGCGTGGATGCTGCAGAGTCCGGGCAACCCGCTGTTGAGGGCGATCAGGAGGTCGAGGCTCTCCGCCTCGCGGACCTCCCCGACGACGATGCGATCGGGCCGCATCCGCAGGGCCTCTTTGATGAGGCGCCGGAGGGTGATCTCCCCGGTCCCTTCGAGACTGGCTTGTCGGCACTGCATCGCGACGACGTCCCGATTGCCCGGCGCGAGCTCGAAGGTCTCCTCCACGGTGACGATCCGGAGGGCGGGATCGAGTGCCGCGATGAGCGCGCCGAGCATGGTGGTCTTCCCGGCCTGCGTCGCCCCGGACACCAGCAGGTTGGCACCGGCGATCATGCTGGCCCGCAGGAACTCCGCGGCCTGATAACTGATCGATCCGGCGGCGACGAGCTGACCGAGGTCGCGGATCCGTGCGGAGAACTTGCGGATGTTGATCGACATGTGGCGCCGGGTGACGTCCGGGATGACGACGTGCAACCGGGACCCGTCCGGCAGCGACGCGTCGACGAACGGGTTGGCCAGATCGACCCGACGTCCGGTCGCTCGGAGCATCCGTTCCACGAGGTCGCGGACGTCGCCCTCGCCGAGCATGACGTCGGTGAGCTCCGACACCCCTGAACGTGCCACGAACACCTTGGTCGGTTCGTTGATCCAGATCTCCTCGACGCTCGGGTCGTCCAGCAGGGGCTGGATCGCCCCGAAGCCGGTCACCGCGGCGAGCACCTCACTCGTCATGCCGTGCTCGTCGTCGATGAGCGGTGTGGCGTCGTTCAACGCGTGCTCGTTGTACCGACGCACCTCTTCACGGGCGATCCGCCCTGCTCCACCGCGCCGGCTCGGTTCACCGAACTCCTCGCGCACCCGGTCGCGCACGCGCGCCGTGATGATCTCAGCCGCTGTCCCCATGCCGCCATCCTGACGAAGACGCGCCACTGCCCGCAGAAGTTATCCACAGCACCACGACCCGAGGTGTCAGGGACCGCTCGATAGGCTCGGAACGTGCCGACCACCTTCCGCATCGACGGGTCCGAGATCCACGACATCGCCTCGTTCTACGACGTGATGAACGCGCTGCTCATGCAAGACGAGGACTGGGATCTCGGCCCGAGCCTCGACGCCCTCGACGACGTCCTGTACGGCGGGATCGGTGCGCTCCGCGAGCGCAGTGACGTCCGCTTCATCTGGACCGAGCACGAGCGGAGTCGCACAGCGCTCGGCGTCGCGGCCACGCGGGCGTGGTTGCAGGAGAAGATCGACCGAGGCGCACCGTTCGACACCGCCCGCATCACGAAACAGCTGCACGACCTCGACACGGGTCGCGGAACGACGTACTTCGAGCTGATCCTCGACGTCTTCGCCGGTCACCCCGGGCTTCGACTCGACCTCGCCTGAACCCACACACCCCGACCGCAACCGCTTGCGGCCGACAGGATCAGCGGGAAGAGTGGGCGCCATGATGAACGGCTACACCGCAGACCAGGTCCGAGCCGCCGAGGCACCACTGCTGGATGCGGGTGAACCGCTCATGGCGCGAGCCGCCCACGGCCTCGCCGAGGAGCTGCGGGCCGTCCTGGCGGACCGCGCGGCGGGACTCGACGGCACCGCGCCGGAGGCCTGGAGGATCCTTCTCCTCGTGGGCTCCGGCGACAATGGCGGGGACGCCCTGTTCGCCGCCGCCGAGCTGGCCGGCTCGGACGGCCCCGAAGGGGTCCCGCTCGACCTCGTCGTCGCTCGCACCGGCGACCACGTGCACGAGGCCGGCTACGCCGCCGCCGTCGAGGCGGGCGTACGCTTCCTCGTCAACTCCCCCGCCGAACCGGACGACGCCGCGGACGAGGCGAAGGGCGCGGCGCTCGTGGTGGACGCGGTCTTCGGCATCGGCGCGAGCCGGAACCCGAGCCTCCGCGGCGCACCCAAGGCGATCGTCGAGGCCGTCCTCCCGGTCGTGCAGAGCACCGGCGGACCCACGGTGGTGGCCGTCGACGTCCCGAGCGGCATCGACCCCGACGAGGGAAGCGTGCCCGAGGGCGCCGTCCTCCCGGCCGAGGTCACGGTCACCTTCGGCGCGGTGAAGGCCGGACTCCTCATCCCGCCCGGCTCCGCGTACGCGGGAGACGTGCGGCTGATCGACATCGGCCTCGGGCCGCAGCTCGCGGACGTCACCCCGTTCACGACGCTCGACCAGGCCGACGCCTGACACCGCCTCGAGCAGTCATCCCCAGGCGGTCGCGGAGCGCGGCGTCGGGATGCGGTCAGGCGTCGACCGGCGCGGCCGACACCCCGGACGCCACGCCGGCGAGCGCGTGGCCCGCGAGCGAACCGAGGGTGCGGAGCCCGTCCCTGGACAGCACCGATTCCAGGTGTCCCTGCACCGAGGCGAATCCCCGACCGCGCATGGCGAAGACGTCGCCGGAGACCGGGTCCGCGGCGATCTCGACCCCGCCCACCGGCGCCTCTCCAGACGAGCGGGCCGTGAAGGTGTTGTAGAACCCGATGAGCGACTGCTCGCCGAACAGGTCGAGGTCGAGCTGCAGTCCCTGGCGGGGTGCGTCGAGTCGGGCGATCGGCAGGCCGAGCTGGATCGCCAGCACCTGGTGGCTCAGGCAGACCGCGAGCAGGGGCGCGCCGGCCGCGAGGCGTGCTGACACGATCTCGTGGAGGCGGCGGACCCGGGGCTCGGCGAGGTCGAGCGGGTCGCCTGGTCCGGGTCCCGCGACGAGGAGGTCGGCTTCCAATCGCGAGTCGCTCACGGTCGACCAGTGCTCGACGTCGACGGTCATGCCGAAATGGCGCAGTTGGTGGGCCAGCATCGCGGTGAACTCGTCCTCGGCGTCGACGATGATCGCGGAACGGCCGGACAACGGACCCGTCGGCGCCGCGTGCTGGGGCTGCAACCAGAAGGGCGCGAGTCGCTCGTTGCGGGCCCGGAGCGCCTCCTCGACCCCCGGCTCGGCGGCGAGGTCGACTGTCGGGCCGAGCTCGGGCGGAGCCATGACGCCGAGCGCCGTCAGCACACCGGCCGCCTTCGCAGCCGTCTCGGCCACCTCGGACACGGGATCCGAATGCCGGACCAGCGTCGCCCCGGCGGGGACCCGGACGAGGCCGGCGTCGTCGAGGTAGGCCGTGCGGATGAGGATCGGGGCATCGAGTTCGTAGTCGCCGTCGTCGAGGGGGGTGAACAGCGCGAGGACGCCCGAATAGTAGCCGCGGGGGTTGCGCTCGTGCCGGGCGATCACGGCGCAGGCGTTCTGCATGGGCGACCCCGTAACCGTCGGCGCGAACATCGTCAGCCGCAGCACCTCCCGAACGTCGAGGTCGCTCGTTCCGGCGAGCAGGTACTCGGTGTGCGTCAGGCGCGACATCTGCTTGACGTAGGGACCGAGGATGCGTCCGCCGGATGCACACACCCGGCTCATCATCTTCATCTCCTCGTCGACGACCATGAAGAGTTCCTCGGTCTCCTTGACGTCACCCAGGAACGCGCGGAACTCGTCGCCGGTCGCGCCGGAGCGCGGGTGGCGGAAGGTCCCGCTGATGGGGTTCATGGTCACGGTCCGTTCGCCCGTCGACGCGTCGCGGGAGACCGCGACGTGCCGTTCGGGCGTCGCACCGGCCATCGAGACCCCCGGCGTGTGCACGGCGAACGTCCAGTACGCGCCGGTCTCCCCGGAGAGGAGCGCCCGCAACCAGGCGAGGACCGCGCGTTCGGCGGGTATCTCGGTCGTCGCGGTGAACTCACGGCGGATGACGAAGTTCGCGCCTTCACCACGGCCGATCTCATCCTCGATCACGCGGCGGACGATCGAGGCGTAGTCCTCGTCGGAGACGTCGAACCCGCCGTCGAGCAGCGGGACCACGTCGATCGGCAGCCGGTCCAGCAACTCCCCGAGGGCGACCGACTCCCGTTCCTCGACGACGAGGCATCGCAACGGCGCGCCGTCGTCCATCGCGGCGAAGCCGCGCTCACGCACCTGGCGGTACGGCACCAGGGTGAGGACTTCCGGTCGGTGTGCGTCGCCGGCCGCTCCGAGCGGGATGTCGGCGAGCGAGTCGACGTCGACGACGTCGCCGGTGTAGAGGTCGACGGTGTCGCTGCCGTGGCGCCGGATCACCGCGAACGGGAAGTCGGGGCCGGCGTTCAGCACGCGGTTGAGCAGGGTGGTCATGGTGGTGTCCTCAGGCTGGGACCGATCCGACAGGGCCTCCGAACGAGAACGACCGCCCTGTCAGGCGGTCGAGTCGTCGTGTGTGCACGTGCGCGGTCCGCCTAGGAGGCGGGCCACCAGCTCGTTGCACACGTCGTTCGCATGGAGCCGAGCATACACGGCGCGGCACCGGCTCTGCTGGGCGTCGGAGCGGCCGCCGCGGCGCCACGAAGCACAGGACGTTCCCGACCTCGCTCCCGTAGACTGAGCCGAGCCGCGGGAGTGGTGGAATTGGCAGACACGCAGGATTTAGGTTCCTGTGCTTTCGAGCGTGAGGGTTCAAGTCCCTTCTCCCGCACGCGACACCGTCGTACGCCGTTCCATCCCTCCCCCGACAGCAGGAGCTCCGCATGGTCCACACCGCCCTCATCCCCTGGCTCGACCCGGAGGGCATCATCACGGCCGTCGGTCCGTGGGCCCTGGTCGTCGTGTGCGCGATCGTCTTCGCCGAGACCGGCCTCCTCGTCGGCTTCCTCCTGCCCGGCGACACCCTCCTCGTCATCACCGGCCTCCTCGCGTTCGGATCCGCTCGCGTCATCGAGATCGACATCTGGTGGGTCTGCCTCGCCATCGGATTCGCGGCGTTCCTGGGCGGTGAGGTCGGGTATCTGATCGGGCACAAACTCGGGCCCAAGGTCTTCGAGCGGAAGGAGTCCGGTCTCTTCAGCATCAAGAACGTCGAGCGGACGAACGCCTTCTTCGAGCGCTTCGGCGCCCTCGCGGTCATCCTGGCCCGCTTCGTCCCGATTGTCCGGACCTTCGCACCGGTCGCCGCGGGCATCGGGCACATGAACTACAAGAAGTACTCGCTCTACAACCTCGTCGGCGCGTTGATCTGGGGCG
Source organism: Plantibacter sp. LMC-P-059a (assembly GCF_030209505.1). Lineage (NCBI taxonomy): Bacteria > Bacillati > Actinomycetota > Actinomycetes > Micrococcales > Microbacteriaceae > Plantibacter > Plantibacter sp. LMC-P-059a. The sequence continues at coordinate 436,479 of NZ_JARVRZ010000001.1, forward strand.
CCGGCCTGACCTTCTTCGGCTACCTGCTCGGCTACATCCCCCCGGTCGCCACCTTCGTGCAGAACTACATCGACGTCATCCTCATCGGCGCGGTCGTCCTCACCCTCATCCCGACCAGCTGGCACTACATCCAGTCGAGCCGCAAGGCGAAGGCGCTCCAGGGCACGATCTCCGAGGAGGAGCGTCGCGCGGCGGCGTCGAAGCTGGCCAACCAGGACGTCTTCAACCGCGACCGCGGCAACGACCCGGCCTGATCACAGGCCTGATCACAGCGGCACCGGCGGCGCACTGCTGAGACCGTCCCGCAGCGTCAGCGGTGGTGGGACTCCTCGTGTGAGGCGTGCTCCTCGGGCTCCAGCTGGAACGTGGAATGCTCCACGTCGAAGTGGTCGTGAAGGCATGAGCCGAGGCGGTCGAGCAGCTCTCCCGTCCCGCCGAGCGCGAACACCCGCTGCTCGACGACCACGTGTGCGGAGAACACCGGCTGCCCGGAGGTGATCTGCCAGACGTGGACGTCGTGCACGGCGACGACCCCGTCCGCACCGATCAGGTGGTCCCTGATCTCCTGCACGTCGGTGTCGGAGGGGGCGGACTCGCTGAGGACGTGGACGACGTCGCGGAGCAACGCCCAGGCGCGCGGCACGATCATCGCGGCGATCGCGAGCGACGCGATGGCATCCGCCTGGGCGAATCCGGTCAGCAGGATGACCACGGCGGCGATGATGACGGCGATCGAACCCAGGAGGTCTCCGAGGACCTCGAGGTACGCACCGCGCATGTTGATCGAGGACTCACGACCTCCCCTGAGGATCCACAGCGCCGCGAGGTTCGCGACGAGGCCGATGACCGCGACGACCAGCATCGGCAGGCTCTGGACTTCGCCCGACGACGGCTCGACGAGTCGGGCGACGCCCTCGAGGAGCACCGACACGGCGACGGCGATCAGGATCAACGCGTTGATCAACGCGCCGAACACCTCGGCCCGCTGATACCCGAACGTCTGGCGGTCGGTGGCAGGACGGGCGGCGACGATCGTCGCCACGAGCGCGATGACGAGCCCGGTCAGATCCGACAACATGTGTCCGGCGTCCGCGAGCAGCGACAGCGAACCGCTCACCCACGCTCCGACCAGTTCGACGACCAGGATGGTCGCGATGATCGTGATCGCCGCCACCAGCCGGGAACGGTTGGTGGTGCTGTCGGCGTGCGCGTGATCGTGACCCATGATGTGACCACCGTACGAGCTTCCCGGGGCCCCGGGAAGGGTTCATGCCGAGATAGGAATGGTCCTGAGTATCATGCTCAACTGGCGGCCGAGGGCGCGGGCAGGAGGCCGCGCAACACCGGTACGAGTTCGCGGAAGGCGATCGCCCGGTGGCTCGATTCGTTCTTCTCCGCTGGCGACAACTGGGCCGCCGTGCGGTGGTCGCCACTCGGGATGAACGCCGGGTCGTAGCCGAAGCCGTTGGTACCGGTCGGCTCCGTGGCGAGCGCGCCGTGCCAGGTGCCGACCGCGACATGCTCGAACGGTTCCGTCCCAGGGATCCCCGGCGGCACGACGAGCGCGAGGTGGCACGCGAACCAAGCCGAGCGGTGCTCCTCGTGCACGTCGCGCAACTGGTCGAGCAGGAGCGCGAGATTCGCCGACGAGTCGTGCTGCGACCCCGCCCATCGCGCCGAGAAGATGCCGGGCGCGCCGCCCAGGATGTCGACACCGATCCCCGAATCGTCCGCGAGGGCGATGGAGCCTGTGTGGGCTGCAGCGACGCGCGCCTTGATCAGGGCGTTCTCGCTGAACGAGGTACCGTCCTCGACGGGCTCGGGACCGTCGTAGCCGAGGACCGTGATGCCCGGCACGTCGCGGCTCACGAGACGCTGGAACTCCTCGACCTTGTGCTGGTTGTGCGTCGCGAGGACGATCTCGACGGACATCAGCGGCCGAGTGCCTCGAACTGGATCGTCTTCAGCGACGCCGCGCCACCGACGGCGAGGTCGAGCAGCGAGTCGAGCTCTCGGCGGTCGAACGGTGCCCCCTCGGCCGTCCCCTGCACCTCGACGAACGAGCCCCCACCCGTCACCACGACGTTCATGTCGGTCTCGGCGCGCACGTCCTCGACATAGGCGAGGTCGAGCATCGGGACGCCGTCGATGATCCCGACGGAGACCGCGGAGACGCTGTCGGTAAGGGGTGAGGCCTTCTGCGAGATGAACTTCTTCCCGCGCGCCCACTCGATGGCGTCGGCGAGGGCCACGTAGGCGCCCGTGATCGCGGCGGTCCGGGTCCCGCCGTCGGCCTGCAGCACGTCGCAGTCGATCACGATGGTGTTCTCGCCGAGCGCCTTCGTGTCGATGACCGCGCGGAGACTGCGTCCGATGAGCCGGGAGATCTCATGGGTCCGGCCGCCGATGCGCCCCTTGACCGCCTCACGGTCCATCCGCTCGTTGGTGGATCGCGGCAGCATCGAGTACTCGGCGGTGACCCAGCCCCGACCCTTGCCGTTCAGCCACCGGGGCACCCCGTTCGTGAACGACGCGGTGCAGAGCACCTTGGTGCGTCCGAAGCTGATGAGCGCCGACCCCTCGGCCTGCTCGCTCCAGCCCCGCTCGATGGTGATGGGACGCAGCTGGTCGTTGGTGCGGCCGTCGGCGCGCTGGGTGTCACTCATGGATGTGCTCCTCGAACTGGTGGGATGGAAGGTCGATGACGCCGGTCTGGACGAGCGAGACCGTCGAGATCTCCCTGCCCATCAGACGGTTGGCGAGGGCGATGAAGTCGTCGGCACTGCTCCCGGTCGCCTCGTACCGGTGGACGGGCGGTTCGCCGCTGTCGCGGAGCAGGTCGCGCGTGACGAGGACCCGGTACACGTCGTTCGCGGTCTCCGTGTCGCTCGACACGAGGGACACCTGCGGGCCCATGACATAACTGATCGCACCCTTCAGGAAGGGGTAGTGGGTGCACCCCAGCACGACCGTGTCGACGCCGGCATGGCGGAGCGGTGCGAGGTACTCCTCGGCGGCCTCCAGGAGGTCCGGACCGGTCGTGACGCCCGCCTCGACGAACTCCACGAACCGCGGGCAGGCCTGGCCGAAGACCGTCAGCTCGGGGTTGACCTCGAACAGGTCCTGATAGGCGCGCGAGTTGATGGTGCCCTCGGTGCCGATGACCCCGATCCGGCCGTTGCGCGTGCTGCGGACCGCGGTCCTGACCGCGGGCTGGATGACCTCGACAACCGGGACGGAGTAGCGTTCCCGCGCGTCGCGCAGCATCGCCGCCGAAGCGGTGTTGCACGCGATCACGAGCATCTTGACACCCTGGTCGACGAGGGTGTCGAGGACCTCGAGCGAATAGCGCCGGACGTCGGCGATGGGCTTCGGCCCGTAGGGCGAATGCGCGGTGTCGCCGATGTAGATCACGGATTCGGCGGGGAGTTGGTCGCTGACCGCTCTCGCCACCGTGAGTCCGCCGACGCCTGAGTCGAAGATGCCGATGGGTGCGTCGTTCACGATGGTCCAGCCTACCGCGCATGACCCTCGTCATGCCGGACCGCCCGATCACCCCGTTCCGTGCACCCGCGCGGCTAGGCTGAACGGGTGCACGAGTCCTCAGCTCTCCTCACCGACCGTTACGAACTCACGATGCTGGACGCCGCGCTCCACCGCGGCACCGCTGATCGGGAGTGCCTCTTCGAGCTGTTCGCCCGTCGACTCTCGGGCGGACGCCGCTACGGGGTGGTCGCCGGTACCGGCCGGTTCCTCGAACTGCTCAAGCGGTTCCGGTTCGGTGAGGCGGAACTGGAGTGGCTGCGCGAGGAAGGCGTGGTCAGCACCGCCGCACTCGACTGGCTCGCCGACTACCGCTTCTCCGGTTCGATCTGGGGGTACCGGGAGGGCGAGGTGTTCTTCCCCGGTTCGCCGATCCTCGTCGTGGAGGGCACCTTCGCGGAGGCCGTCATCCTCGAGACCCTCGCGCTCAGTGTCTTCAACTACGACAGCGCGGTCGCCACAGCAGCCGCACGGATGACCTCGGCCGCCGGGACGCGCCCCCTCGCCGAGATGGGTTCGCGCCGGACCGGTGAGCGATCGGCGACCGCGGCCGCCAGGGCCGCCTACATCGCGGGCTTCAGCGCCACCTCCAACCTCGAAGCCGGCCGCAGCTGGGGTATCCCGACGATGGGCACCGCCGCACACTCCTTCACCCTCCTGCACGACTCGGAGGAGGACGCGTTCCGGGCACAGATCGACACGATGGGCGCTGGGACGACCCTGCTCGTCGACACCTACGACATCGAAGCGGCGGTGCGTCTCGGCGTGCGCCTCGCCGGACCGGAGCTCGGCGCGGTCCGCATCGACTCCGGCGACCTGCCGATCGTCGTCGACCAGGTGCGGCGACTGCTCGACGAGCTCGGCGCCACCACGACCCGCATCACGGTCACCAACGACCTCGACGAGCACGCCGTCGCCGCCCTGGCCGCCTCGCCCGTGGACTCCTACGGCGTCGGGACGTCCGTCGTCACCGGATCGGGATCGCCGGCCATGGGGATGGTCTACAAACTCGTGTCCCACCGCGACGACCAGGGCGACTGGATCAGCGTCGCCAAGAAGTCCGCCGAGAAGGCGACCGTCGGCGGCCGCAAGTCCGCAGCACGCGCCTACGACCGGAACGGCGTCGCCCGGGAGGAGCGCATCTACCTCGGCGACGGGCCGGCCGGCCGGCACGAGGGGGCAGCCGACGCCGATACGGAACGCCCGCTCATGGTCCCGCTCGTGGTCGGCGGTCTCGTCGACGAGCAGTACCTGGGTGCCGCAGGCACGCGGCAGGCGAGAGAGCATCGCGAGCGTTCGGTCGCGGAGCTGCCGCCCCGCGCCGTCAGCCTGACGCGCGGAGACCCAGTGCTTCCGACCGTCTACCTCGAGGGCTGACGACCACTTCGCACCGGGCCACGTTCTGACTCGGCGGGCGGATCAGTCGCGCAGGAGCTTCTCGTAGATCTCCTTGCACGACGGGCAGATCGGGAACTTCTCCGGGTCGCGACCCGGGGTCCACTTCTTGCCGCACAACGCCTTCACGGGCTTCCCGCTGAGCGCCGACTCGAGGATCTTCTCCTTCTTCACGTAGTGCGAGAAGCGTTCATGATCGCCGGGTTCGATGTTCTCGCTCTCGATGAGCTCCTCGAGCTCGCGATCCATGATCGCGGTGCTCCCCCCGTCCGGTGTCCCGCCGGGGTCGATCGTGCTCATCTGCTGCTTCGTGCTGTCATGCTGCGCCATGGCTCCATGGTACCGCCGCAGACGAGCCGGGGCTCCTGTGGTCCTGTCGGAGCCCGCCGGGGGCCTCGGATCAGTGGGAGCTGGCGAAGCCGACGATCTCGGGGCTGCGGCGGTCGAAGACCCGACCGCCGGCGAGGATCCCGATGACCAGGACGAGTAGCCCGGTCCCGACGCCCACCGCGAGCGCGCCGAAGTTCCAGTTTGGCTCGCCGGTGAGGCCGAGCACCGCCAACCAGGCGGCCGGGACCGTGAGGACCACGGTGCCCAGCAGGCTCATGAACTGCGCGGACAGGCCGCTGCTGCCGGGGACCTGCGGCTGCTGGAACGGGCTGTCACCGGGCAGGGAGGTCGGGTACGGGAACCGTGCGGAGACGAAGCTCGCGATGCCGGCACCGCTCAGCAACAGACACGTGCTCACGCCGATCATCGACGGCAGGGCGTCCCAATCGCCGTAGAACAGGATGCTGAGCGTCGATCCGACGGCGATAAGCGGGATGCCGATGAGCAGCACCGGGAAGAGGCGGCCGATGCGGTCTGCCCGCCCGCGGACCCCCGAAGCCACGTGCAACCAGACCGCGGTCGAGTCGAAGGCCAGGTCGTTGTGCAGGAGCCAGCCGAGGAACCAGCACACGACCGGGAGCGGCACGAGCGCGAGGACGTTCAACGGGATGCCGGCGACCAGCAGCGGGACGAAGAAGATGAAGGGGGCGATCGGGATGATCACCAGGGAGACGAGGTACCGCGGGTCGCGCAACCAGTAGGTCATGCTGCGGGCGGCGATGACGCCGGCCGGGCGTCCCGGCAGGAGATCGAACCATCCCAGACCGGTGCTCTCGCGACCGGTTCCGATGCGCTCCGGTGCGACGAGCAGCCGGGCGACGAAGGCCTGCCAGGCGAACCAGAGGAGCGCGATCGTCGCCGCGGTCAGCAACAGCTTGACCACGGCCGGCACGATGTCGCCGATGGCCGCGTCGCCGGGGAAGGACCACACGGCACCCAGGGGGGTCCAGCTCAGGATGTCGGCCACCCGGCCGAGCACGGCGAAGCCGTCACGCTGCCAGTCGACCGTGGTCAGGGCGATGATGGCCGGGCTCACGGCGATGATGAGCACGAGTCCGAGCACACCCATGACCTCCTTGGCGCGCCGCGTCGACAGTAGGCTCGCGGAGATCGACGTCGCGATCCGCGCCAGGAGTGCGCACAGCACGACACCGAGCACGGCCGACATGACGGCGAGGACGGCCGGGAGGGGCGACCTCGACCAGGTGACGACGGAGGACGCCGCGAGTACCGCGAGCACGATCGACGGGACGGAGACGAGCGCGGCGACGATCAGGCCAGCTGACAGGGTCCGGTTGGGGAGACCGTAGAGCGAGAACGCCCTCGGGTCGAGCTGATCGTCCACGCCGAACACGAGCGGCAGCACGATGAAGCCCAGGACGATGACGGAACCGACGAGCACGAGGAGGTTCCTGGTCACCTCCGGATCGGTCGTCCGGAGCGCGACGAGCCCGGTGCTCGCGAGCACCACGACCCAGACGCCGAGCGCGATCGCCAGGACGAGTCCGACCAGTCGCCAGGGACTGCGGCGGAACGCGTTCAGCGTCAGCTGCAGTTTCAGTCGGAGAAGCTGTGCAACCATTCCATTCCCTCTGCCGACTTGCGGCCCCCGGCGAGTTCGACGAAACGCTCTTCGAGCGTGCCCGTCCCCCGCACCTCGTCCACGGACCCGGCGGCCAGCACCTTGCCTTGGACGATGATGGCCACGTGATCGCACACACGCTGGATGAAGTCCATGCCGTGACTCGAGAGCACGACGGTTCCGCCGTTGGCGACGTAGCGCTGCAGGATCTCGATGACGTTGGCCGCCGACACCGGGTCGACCGACTCGAACGGCTCGTCGAGGATGAGGAGACGGGGCGAGTGGATGAGGGCCGCCGCGAGCGCGATCTTCTTCGTCATGCCGGCGGAGTAGTCGGACACGAGGCGACCGAGCGCGTCATCGAGACCGAACGCCCGTGCCAGGTCCGTGGTCCGCGACTTCACCGTCGCCGGGTCGAGTCCGCGGAGGACGCCGGAGTAGTAGAGCAGCTGGTTGCCGGTGAGGCGGTCGAAGAGTCGGAGACGGTCTGGGAGGACACCGATCGCACGCTTCGCCTCGGCCGGGTCCTGCCAGACGTCGACGCCCTGGACCCGGATGGATCCGGCGTCGGGGCGGAGGAGGCCGGTGACCATGGACAGCGTCGTCGTCTTTCCGGCGCCGTTCGGACCGACGATGCCGTAGAAGGAGCCGCGTCGGACCTCGAGGTCGACGCCGTCGACGGCGACCGTGTCGCCGAACTGCTTCACGAGCCCGGAGATCGACAACACGATGGGGTTGGCCTCGGGTGCCGCGGTGTCGGCGCCCGTGCCGGCGGCCGGCGACTCAGCGGGCGTCGACGGCGGCTTCGTCGTCGTGGGACGGGCGACCGGACGCTTCGGCGCGACCGGAGCGGCGGCCACGGACGACGGGGCGGCCTGCGCGTCGGAGGCCGGCTCGGTGCGCGCCGAGTCGGCGGACGGGCGAGCGTCTTCCGTCGTGGTCGTCGAGGTGGTCTCGGGAGCGGTGATCGGGACGGCCGTCGTCGCGCTCGTCGGTTCTGAACCGGCGGTGGTTCCGTCACGGCGGTCGGGCTCGGTCGGCGTCACGATGGTGTCGACGTCCTGGGTGGACGCGGCCTCGGCTTCGGGCGCGGACGCGTCTCCGATCACCGGTGCACGGACCTCGTCGAGGACGCCGGCACTCGCGGCCGCCGTCTGTTCGGTCTGCTTCGGCGCTGTGGTGCGAGCGGTGCCCGAACGGGCCGGCGTCCGCTTGGCGGGCGTCCGGGTCGTCGTGGACTTCGCGGCGGTGGTCCGGCTCGTGCCGGTCTTCGCGGCAGGGCTCTTGGTGCCGGACGAGGCTCCGGTCGTGCGCGGCGTCGTCCTGGGAGCCCGCGGCGTCGATGCCGGCGCCGCGGGGGTCGATGCGTCGTCCGGTGACTCGGGCGTCGCGGTGCTCGGGTCCGTCTCGGGCGCGGCCTTGGCGGGCGTGCGCTTCGCCGCGGTGGTCCGGGCCGTGCCGGTCTTCGCCGCGGTGGTCCGAGCCGTTCCGGCCTTCGCCGCCGTGGTCCGCGAACCCGTCGACCGGGTCGTGGTCGTCTTCTTCGCCGCGCCCGTGGCGTCGGTCGAGTCCGCCCCGGTGGCGGTGCGCGCAGCACTCGGGCGCTTCGCGGGGGCCTTCGTCGTACCGGAGGTTCGCGGTGTCGTGGTCCTGGGTGCGCGCTTCGCGGCAGACGGTGCCGGCGCGGACTGATCGTCTGCGGCACTCGGCTGCGTCACCCCTGGCGCGTCGGGAGCGGACGCCGCCGGCGGACTCGTCGACGGCCCGTCGGCAGGCGTGGGCTGCTCGGCGGGATCTGGCGGAGTCGTGGAAGTCACCAAGCAAACCTACCAACAGCAGCGCCCGCAGCGGACAGCGGAGTCACAGGATGAACAGTTGACACATCTCCCCCAAGCTGTGTAAACGCCGGGTGGTCGATCACGAAACGACAACGGACCCTGGGAACCCATGACAGACGGAGTTCACCGCGGCTAGCCTGTATTTTGGCATGACGGAGTGTCTTTCAATGCACGTCTTGGTAAATCCTCGGTGAATTGTCCACAGCATCGTGGCACCGCGTGATTCCATACCCACACTGAGGAGAACAACGTGACCACCCAGGTAGTGATCCTTGCCGCCGGAATGGGCAGCCGTCTCGGCCGCTCGCTCCCGAAGCCCCTGACCGAGCTCAGCGACGGCCGCACCATCATGCAGCAGCAGTTCGACAACATCCACCACGCGTTCGGCGCGAGCGCCAAGGTGACGATCGTCGTCGGCTACAAGCTCGAGCACATCATCGAGGCCTTCCCCGACGCGTCCTTCGTCTACAACGAGCAGTACGACCAGACCAACACCTCGAAGAGCCTCATGCGTGCCCTCGCCGCATCGCAGGCCGGCGGTGTGCTCTGGATGAACGGCGACGTCGTCTTCGACCCGGCCGTCCTCGACCGCGCCGCAGCGATGATCGCCAAGGACCGCTCCTTCGTCACCGTCAACACCTCGAAGGTGTCCGACGAGGAAGTGAAGTACACGACCAGCGCCGAGGGGTTCATCAAGGAACTCTCGAAGACGGTCGTCGGCGGTCTCGGCGAGGCCGTCGGCATCAACTACATCTCCTCGCAGGACAAGGCGATGCTGCACCGCTACCTCGCGAAGGTCGGCGACCAGGACTACTTCGAGCGCGGCATCGAGCTCGCCATCGAACGTGAGGGCATGCTCGTCGAACCGGTCGACATCTCGGACCTGTACGCGGTGGAGGTCGACTTCGCCGAGGACCTCGAGCGAGCGAACCTCTTCGTCTGAGCATCCCGTCCGCTCCGCACCCGAACGCCGTCCCGACGCTGAGCGTCGAGGACGGCGTTCCTGCGCGACCTCGATAAGGTTGGTCCCGTGAGTTCTTCAGCTGAGACGCGGCCAAGGATGTCGCGTTCGGCCAGATACCGCCACGCGCTCTGGATCCTGACGGTCCGGGATCTGCGCGTGCGCTACTCGACGAGTGCGCTCGGCTACGTGTGGTCCATCCTCGACCCGCTCGTCATGAGCGGGATCTACTGGTTCGTCTTCACACAGGTGTTCCGGCGCGATGTCGGCGAGGAGCCGTACATCGTCTTCCTCCTCGCGGCGCTCCTGCCGTGGATGTGGTTCACCGGGTCGGTCTCGGACAGCACCCGTGCATTCCTCCGCGAGGCGAAGCTGGTGCGGTCGACGACGATCCCCCGGACCATCTGGGTCAATCGCATCGTGCTGTCGAAGGGCATCGAGTTCCTCGCAGCGCTCCCCGTCCTCGCGGCGTTCGCCGTCTTCAGCGGTGCGTCGGTCAACGTCGACATCCTGCTCTTCCCGCTCGCGATCGCGATCCAGACGGTCCTCACCGTCGGGCTCTGCCTGATCGTCGCTCCCCTCGTCGTGTTCTTCCGCGACCTGGAACGGGCGGTCAAACTCGTGCTGCGCTTCATGTTCTACGCCACGCCGATCATCTACAGCACGACCGCCCTCCCGGACCGCATCGAGCCCTTCGCCGCGCTCAACCCCTTGAGCGGCATCTTCGCGCTGTACCGATCCGCGTTCTTCCCGCAGGAACTCGACTGGTACCTCGTGGGCGTCTCGGCCGGGATGTCCGCGGTGATCCTGGCGCTCGGCCTGCTGATCTTCAAGCGGTGCGAGCGCTCCGTGCTGAAGGAGATCTGATGTCGACCGACAGCTCCCCCGCGACCCGCGCCGCCATCTCGGTGACCGACGCCGGCATCCGATTCCGCCGGAACCGCGGTGGCCGCCGCAGTTTCAAGGACCTCTTCGCCGGCCGCGACCGCCGTTCGCGCCCGGGCGAGTTCTGGCCGTTGCGCCATGTCTCGTTCGAGGTCGCTCCCGGCGAGGCGATCGGCGTGGTCGGCCGGAACGGGCAGGGCAAGTCGACGCTCTTGAAGCTCGTCGCCGGCGTCGTCCTGCCCGACGAGGGCACCGTGGGCGTCCGCGAGGGTGTCGCGCCCCTGATCGAGATCACGGGCGGCTTCGTCAACGACCTCACCGTCCGCGACAACGTCTACCTGACCTCGGGACTCCACGGCATGTCGCGCCGCGAGATCGACGAGCGCTTCGACGACATCATCGCCTTCGCCGAGATCGCCGACTTCGTCGACACCCCGTACAAGCACCTCTCCAGCGGCATGAAGGTCCGCATCGCGTTCGCGGTCATCGCGCAGCTCGAGGAACCGATCATCCTCGTGGACGAGGTCCTGGCCGTCGGTGACCGGGCCTTCCGCGAGAAGTGCTACCGCCGGATCGAGGAGCTCCTCGAGGGCGGGCGGACGCTGTTCTTCGTCTCACACAACGAGAAGGACCTCCGCCGGTTCTGCACGCGCGGCCTGTACCTCGACAAAGGTGCGCTCGTCCTCGACGCCTCGATCGACGACGTGCTCGACCGCTACAACGCCGACTACAACAGCTGAGCCGCCGCAGCAACCGTCGGCGATCCTGCAGGACCACGACGTAGACTGGCCGCCCCGCCCACGAGGAGGCCGTCATGACCGGACCGCAGCAGGGACCGGTTCCCGGTCCCGCCCACTACCCGAACCCCGCAGCGCAGCAGCCAATGCTCCCCGAGCCGGGGTGGGTGCGGGCGCTCGACCGCGTCCTCTGGGTGCAGCGGCCGGTGGTCGTGGCCCACATCCGGTCGATCCGACGCATGTACCCCAACGCGACGGCCGATCAGCTGATCCGGGTCCTGGAACGTCGGTACCTCGCGACGGTGACGACGACCGGTGCGGCCGTCGGTGCGACCGCCGTCGTGCCCGCCATCGGGACCGCGACGACCCTCGCACTCTCCGGCGTCGAGACGGCCGGCTTCCTCGAGGCGACCGCGCTGTTCGCGCAGTCGGTCACGGAGGTCCACGGCATCGCCCTGGCCGATCCGGTCCGGTCCCGCGCACTCGTCATGACGATGATGCTCGGGAAGGCCGGCACCGACCTCCTCCGCAACTTCGGCTCCCAGGCAACCGGGAAGGGCATCCCCCGACAGGCGTTCTGGGGTCAGACGATCACCCAGGGGCTGCCGTCGATGATCGTGGGACCGGTCGCGGACCAGCTGCGGGTGCGATTCGTCAAACACTTCGCGGCGAGCGGTGGAGCCGGCGTGATCGGCAAGGCCCTCCCCTTCGGTGTCGGCGCGGCCGTCGGCGGTATCGGCAACCACCTCCTGGGTCGGCAGGTGGTCCGCGCAGCCCGTCAGGCGTTCGGACCGGCGCCGTTCGTGGTCCCGCTGGACCTCGAGCCGCGGATGCGCGTGGTCACCGGCACGTCTCGCCTCGGCAAGTTCCGTGACCAGGTGTTCCGCCGACGCGGGCAGCAGGCCATCGAGTCCGGCCCTGGCGCGTCGGGTCACCCCGAAGGCCCCGCCCAGGACCCGCCAGTCGGCCCGTGAGTCGCTGGAGGCGATGCGGCATCTCTCCAGGTCCGTCGCGTAGCGTCGAGCCGTGAAACTTCCCTTCCTGCGCCGTTCCCAGAGCCTCCTCCCCGAAGGTCGTCACTTCGCGGTCACCTGGGGCCTGACGGACGACTTCGGCGGGATGACCGAGGCGATGTTCCACCGTTCGCGTGCGTTCGTGCGTCTGGCCGGTACGCCCGTCGACATCCTCACCTTCGACCAGCGACCGGACTACCCCGCGCTCGAGGAGCGGCTCCGATCCCGAGGTGACCTCGTGGACGGCATGCACCTCGTCAACCTCTACGACTGGCTGCGCGCGAACCCGCTGCCGGGTGGTTCCCTCGACCTCGACCGGTATCCGTTCACGCCGCTCCCCACCGTCGACGACGGCACCGAACGGCGCCGCGGCGAGGCCGTGCTGAGCCGGGAGCGCCGCGACGACGCCGGCCAGGTGCTGCAGGTCGACGTCTACCGAACCGACGGCACCCTCCTCCTCTCCGACCGCCGCGACACCAAGGAGCTGGGCACCAAGGGCGGCCGCTCCGTCGTGCTGTGCGACGACCATGGCCGACCGGTGCGCACCTGGGGCCGGATCTGGTCGCTGTACCGCGCGTGGTTCGACGCGATCACCGCAGGCGCCCCGGCCTGGATGATCGTCGACAGCAAGACCACCGCCCCGTTCGTCCTGAGTTACCGCAAGCGGAACGTCGTCACGGCGCACGTCGTGCACGCCTCCCACCTCCAGGGCACCGAGCGCCCGCACGGTCGTCTGCGGGAGTCGCGTCGCGCGGTCTTCGAGGCTCTGGACGACTTCGACCTCGTCGCCCTCCTGAGCGAGCGTCAACTGGCCGATGTGCGGACCATGCTCGGCGACCACGCCTCGCTCGCGGTCATCCCGAACTCGCGTGACCTCGTCGACAAGCACGTCGCGCAGGCGGCGCGTCCCCGTCATCGTGGGATGTTCCTCGGGTCGCTCACGGCGCGCAAGCGCCCCGCAAACGCCATCCGTGCCGTGCTGGCGGCGACACCCGCCGTCGGCACGCCTCCGACGCTCGACGTCTACGGCGGCGGCGAGCTGCTCGGCGAGCTGCAGGCCATCCTGAGCGCGGAGGATCCCGAGCACCGCATCGTCCTCCACGGCTATGACCGCTCGGCCCGCGAACAGCTCGGGTCCGGCTCGTTCCTCGTCATGACCTCGACCTCGGAGGGCTTCCCACTCGTCCTCGTCGAGGCGATGGCGGCGGGCTGCCTGCCGATCGTCGTCGACGTGCCCTACGGGCCCGCCGACATCGTCACCGATGGACGGAACGGCTTCCTCGTCCCGTCCGCCGAACCGGCCGTCGTCGCCGCCGCCATCGAGCGGCTGCTCGCCCTCCCAGACCACGAGGTGGACGCCATGCGCCGCCACGCGCGGTCCACCGCCGAGCAATACGACGACGAGGCCGTCACCCGTCGGTGGGCTCAGGAGTTGCGCGCGGCCGATCGTCGGAAGAAGCGGAAGGCGCTCGTCCCCCGCGTCGGCTGACGGCCCAGGAACGCACCGCTTCCGACTGCGCCTGGACGGCCCGGCCGACGCGACGCGCGAGGCCGTGCGAGGGCCGCTCGACGAGCTGGAAGAACGCGGCGGCGACCACCAGGCTGAGTGGGACACCCACGATGCCCACCAGCCACCAGCGTGCGTCCCCGAAGGAGAACGCCAGCGTCGCGAGGATCGGCGCGTGCACGAGGTAGAGGCTGAACGACACCTTCCCGAGCCACAGGATCGGGCGGACCTCGAGCAGCCGTCGGGCGAGCGGGCTTCCGATGGCGACGACGATGAGTCCGGCCGCGCCCACCCCGGAGAGCCCCCAGAGCGCCTGGCCGAGCGTCGAGGAAGACTCGACGAAGGGACGGGACAACCAGCTGGCCACGAGGAGCAGGGCGGAGACGCCCGTCAGGACGCCCCACTGCCACGGACGTGGCCGCGCCGCCGCCCAGTCCCGGAGGCTGTCGAGCCGGACCGCGATCAGCGTGCCGATGAAGAAGGCCGGGAGGTACACGGCGGCGTCGAGGCCCGCGACGCGACCGACGACCATCACGACCGACATGAGTGCCGCGATCGGCCACGCCCAGCGACGGAGCAGCCGTGCGAGCAGGACCGCGACCGGCAGGAGGAGCGTGAAGATGAGCTCCCACCGCAACGACCAGAGCGTGTTGACGAGCGTGTAGCTGACCGGCGTGAGGGTGGCCTCCGACAGGAGGTGCAGCGGATCGACGCTCGTCGCGTTCGCGTTGGCGATCCACTCACCGCTCGTGACCGAGGCCTGATCCCGCGGGATGAGCAGGATGAGCGCCGCCGCGAACAGCAGCGCTCCCCAGACCGGCAGGTAGAGCCGGACGAAGCGGGCGGCGAAGAAGCCCGGCCAGCTCGCGCCACCGCGCAACAACGGCAACGCCACGACGAGGCCGCTCAGGACGAAGAACACCTGCACGGCCTCGGTTCCGGCGAACAGGAGCTTGAGTGGCGTCTCCGTCGCGATGTCCCAGGCCGGTTCCGAGATGCTGCCGGTGGCGAAGGGTCGCGCCAGCAACGACACGTGGTAGAGCACCACGACGACGCTGGCGACACCACGGACTCCGTCGAGGGAGGCCAGTCGCCCGGAGGACGGATTCACCTGCCCGACCCTACGTGGTTCTCCTGGGCGCGGACTCAACGATCCAGCGCGCCTCAGGCGCGATCCTCGTCGTCGTCCTCGTCCTCGTCGTCCTCATGCTCGTCGAGCTCCGGGCGGTCACCTGCGTGGAGGAGCGCGAACCGGTCCCATTCCGCCATCAGGTGCTCGATGGCCTCGTGGAACCGGGCGGTCGTGACCCCGGGTGTCGTGTCGCCGAAGTAGTACTCGACCCAGTGCTGCAGGCGTGCGACCGTGTCCGGATCCTGGAGGAGGCGGTCGATCCCGCCCACGATGTCCGGCGCGTCCGACGCGTCGAGCCACTCGCACGCCGAGAGGTATCCCCCGGTGTCGATCTCGGCCTCGGGATGCACCGGACGTGTGATCATGAGCGGCTTCCCACTGGCCAGCCGGTCGTACACCATGGCGGAGATGTCCACGATCGCCGCATCGGCCGCCGCCAGTTGCCAGCCGAGTTCCGCGCCGGTGTCGACGACGTGCTGAGCGCTCGGGTCCGCGCGGTTCGCCTCCTGCAGCGCGGACATGATCTCGCGATTGGCGCTGGCGTAGGACGCGTCGACGACACCGCTGCGCGGGTGCGGCCGATACAGGACGCGGTGACGCCCGGTGGCGATCAAGGCTCGGACGAGGGCGACCCCGTGACTCGCGATCGACCCGTACGCGGCCGCGGCGCGGTCGCCTTCCCAGGTCGGGGCGTAGAGCACCACGATCCGGTCGTCGGGTGTGTAGGGCAGCGCTCCCGAGTAGTGGTCGGCCTGGGGACGGCCGATCATGATGGCGCGTTTGTCGAAGTCGTAGTCCCAGAGCACCCGCTCGAGTCGGTTCCTCGCTGCCTGACCGGCGATGAGGCTGTAGTCGTAGGCCTTGAACTGGTTCGTGGTCATGTACATCTTGTCGCTCTCGCCATGGTTGACGAAGACGTGCCAGCGGGAGCCGTAGCGGAACATCTGGAAGTTCCTGGCGTTCTGGTTGACGTACAGCACGACGCGGATGTCCTGCTCGGCGAGCGTCCGTTCCAGCGCGACGACCGTCCGGACGTAGGCCGTGGGGACGGGCGACTCCTCGAACAGCTTCGCGGCCGCCGTCGCCCCGCGGCTGAGGATGAGGACCGGCCAGCGCTTGGAGAGCTCGGCGAGCGGGCGGTACCACTGCCGGATCTGGTACATGTTCACGGCGCCGTCGGCGAAGTACACCGCCACCTTGTAGCGGCCGGGTTCGATCACGGGAGCCGCCTGCATCTGGACGGCGAGGACGGCTCTCGCCCGCCGATTGGCGAGCAGGTCCCGCGCCAGGGTGATGGCGCGACGACCGTCTCTGATCAGTCCCATGTCAGCTCCAGCATCCGTCAAGCGTAACGACGCCAGGTCACGGTGGGGTCACGACGGCACCCGGTGGTCAGATGACGGGCGGCCGGCCCGCTCTGGCCATCCGCCAGACCGTGCGCCACCGCAACGGTCGGCGTCCACCCGGGTCGGTCCGCCAGCCCTCGCGCCACCCGCCGAACCAGGGCCGGAGCGCCTCGGGCTTGCGCCACCACCGGGCGACCTGGATCAGCGTCCAGGAACCCACGTAGAGCGGGATGAGCGGGAGCGGGAGGTTCCGTCGGGCGAGCCAGACACGGTTCCGTGCGTTCAGGCGGTAGTACGCGGTGTGCCTGGTCGGCTCGGTGACCGGGTGGTTCGCCTCGAGCGACGCCTCGTACCAGGCGCGCCTCCCCTGATCCCAGACCCGCCAGGCGAGTTCGATGCCCTCGTGCGCGTAGAAGAAGGGATCGGCCCAACCGCCGACGGCGTCGAACACCCGGCGAGGCAGGAGGACCGCCGCCTCGAGGCAGGAGAAGACCGCGCTCGAGTGACGGGGATCCTTGTCGCGGGTCCTGGGCACCCAGCGGGACGGCGTCGGGACACCGGTCGCGTCGGCGAGCCTGGGCTGGAGCAGCCCGATCGACCGGTCGGCGTCGAGCATCGCGATCGCGTCCTGGAGGAACGTGGTCGACGGGATGGTCGCGTCGTCGTCGAGGAAGAAGATGAACTCGCCGTTGACCGCGGCGGCACCGCGGTTGCGACCGGCGGGGATACCGAGGTTCTCGGCCAGCGCCAGCCCACGCACCCCCGAGGGGAGCCCGGACGGTTCCCAGCCGTTGCCGACCACCACGACATCGAGTTCGACGCCACGCTGGGCGAGCAGGCTCGCGACACCGGCGGCGAGCTCGACGGGCCGGGTCCCCTGTGTCAGCACGACGACGCCGACGGATCGGGTGACCGGGATCGGTCCCGACATCACGCGCGCAGTCGATTCGACGAGACGATCGCGACGAAGTGGCCGACGACCGTCAAGAGGGCGAGCGGCACGAGGACCGCGAGGGTCCACCGCATCGCCTCGACGTCGCCGACGAAGAGCCCGACCACGGAAGCCGCGAAGACGACCATCGTGAGTTCGACCGAGTGGAAGAGGCGGTGGAAGGGCAGGAACCGCGCGACCCGTCTGGCCATCGCGAGGACTCCCCCACGTGGTGCCGACTCCTCCGTCGAGTACGTGAGCTTGGGCGCACCGAAGCCGGCGCGGGCCACGCGCACCATGTCGTTCAAAGCCTTGTTCAGCACGACGAACAGGGCGAGCGCGAACCCGAGCGTGATCCAGGTGAGGTCGACCGGTGCGTCGACCGGCCATCCGGCTGCCCGGACACCGAGCGCGATCGCGATGAGCGACTCGGTCGAGTAGTGTCCCACGGAGTCGAGGAACGCCCCTGCTGGGCTGGACGTCCTGCGCCACCGCGCGACCTCGCCGTCGCAGCAGTCGACGAGCATCTGCGTCTGACCCAGGACGAGGGCGAGCGCGGCGCCGCCGAAGCCCGGGATGAGCAACGCGGCAGCAGCAGCCCAACCGGTCAGGATCATGAGTCCGGTCACGCCGTTGGCGCTGATGCTGGTGCGCAAGAGCAGCCACGTGACGTACGGCGACAGGTCGCGGAGGTAGAGGTCCGCCGTCCAGTGCTCCGCATTCTTCCGGGCTCGGACCTCGGGGGGCTGCGCCACAGCCCGGAGTTCGGCGATCGTCCGCGGCGGGGTGAGCCGCGGACCCGGAGCGTCCGCACGGGGATCCGACATCTAGACCGCCTTCGGTGGGTTGCGCAGCGCGGAGATGTCCTTCGCGAGCGAGCCGTAGCCGAGCACGAAACCGGTGCCCCAGCAGAAGTGGATGCACGGAAGTACGACGAGCATCCACAGGCTCGTACGCACGCCGTCCCGCCCGGTGACGACGATGCTCGCGAGCAGCACGATGAGCGCGTACCCGATGGGTGCCGCGAACCCGATCAAGAGCCACGGTGGGATGCCGGCAGCGAGCTGGAGGAGCCCGCCGAGGCCGAGCAGGGTGCCGAGGACGATCCCGAGCACGAGCACCGGCGGGGCGAAGTACCTGAGCGTGCCGCGAGTGGGGAAGCTGCGACTGAGCTCGCCGCGCCAGAGGCCGGTGGAGAAGAACTGGCGGGCGAGGGCGCGCAGGCTCGCGCGCGGGCGGTACACGACGCGCAGTTCGGGCGTGAACCAGACGAGGCCTCCCGCATGCTTGATGCGGCGGTTGAGCTCCCAGTCCTGCCCGCGCTTGATGCGCTCGTCGAACATGCCGACCCGTACGAGCATCTCGCGGTCGAACACGCCGAGGTAGACCGTGTCGGCCGGCCCCTCACGCCCGCCGACGTGGTGCGGCGTGCCGCCGAGGCCCACCCGCGAACCGTACGCGCGGGCCACCGCCGTCTCGAACGCGGTGCGGCCGCGGGCGTCCATGATCCCGCCGACGTTCTGCGCACCGGTGCGCAGCATCGTCTCCACGGCGGTCCGGGCGTAGTCGCTCGGCAGCTCCGAATGGGCGTCGACCCGGATGACGATCGGATGCGTCGACGCCGAGATGGCGAGGTTCAGCCCGGCCGGGGTCGAGCCGACGCGGTTCTCGAGCACGTGGATGCGCGGGTCCGCGGCTTGGAGCGACCGGACCAGCTCCGTCGTGCCGTCGATGCTCGGACCGACGGCGATCGTGATCTCGACGTCGCCCGGGTAGTCCTGAGCCAGCAGGCTGTCGACGGCTGCTCGGACGTGCCGCACGTCGTTCAACACGGGCATCACGTAGGAGACTCCGGGCAACGACGGTGCGTCGGCCTGGCCTCGGTCGTTCGACATGTGGGGTTCACTCCGTGATTCGTTCGATCGAGCCTAGCAGCCGGTCGCGGGCACGGCCCCGGACGCGGAGACGCCCGCACGGTGCCGTGCGGGCGTCTCCTGGACTGCGGGTCCCGAGCGTCAGAGCGCGAGTTCCCCGAGGGTGACCTCGGCACTCTGCGAATCGCTCCCCCGGGTGAAGGTGACCTTCGCCGTGGCCCCACCGGCGAGCGCCCGGACCTGCGCGGTCAGGTCGTTCGCCCCGGTGATCGGCACGCCGTTGAACTCCGTCACGACGTCGCCCGACTTCAGGCCGGCGGCCTGGGCGGCGCCGTTCTCCGTCACCTTGTCGATGAGCGCCCCGGCGACGGTGCTCTTCGCGTCGCTCGCGGCATCCTTCACCGTGGCGCCGAGCAAACCGTGGGTCGCCTTCCCCGTCTTGATGATCTCGTCCGAGACGCGCTTGGCGATGTTGGCGGGGATGGCGAAGCCGACGCCGATGCTCCCGCTCTGCGAGGACGCGTCGGTGCTCCCGGCGCTCGCGATGGCGACGTTGACGCCGATGAGCTTGCCGGTGCCGTCGACGAGTGCGCCACCGGAGTTGCCCGGGTTGATCGCCGCGTCGGTCTGGATGACCGCGATGGAGATCGAGGAGGTCGGCGCCGTCGGCGTCTTGCCCGGGACGTCGAAGTTCCAGGGGCTCTGGTTGTCGCCGTTCGGGTCGTCCGACCCGCCGTCGTCGCCGGACCCGGAATCGGGCACGGCGGACGAAGCGACGGTGATGCTGCGGTTCAGGGCACTGACGATCCCGTCGGTGACCGTTCCGGCCAAGCCGAGCGGTGCGCCGATCGCGACGGCCGTCTCGCCGACGTTGAGCTTGTCGGAGTTCGCGAACTCCATCGGGCTGAGGCCGGATGCGTCCTCGAGCTTGATGACGGCGAGGTCGTAGACGGGGTCGGTGCCGACGAGCTTGGCGGTGTACAGCTTGCCGTTCGCGTCCGTGACCCGGATGGTGGGGTCGGCGACCTGACCGTCGAGGGTCACGACGTGGGTGTTCGTCAGGACGTACCCGTCCTTGCTGAGCACGATGCCGGAACCGGTACCGGCGCTCTGGCCTCCCTGCACCGACAGCGTCACGACACTCGGCCCGGCCGTCGCGGCGATGGCCGTCGTGAGGCTGACGTCGGCGTCGTCGTTGATCGCGAAGGCCTTCGACCCGGCCTCATTGCTCGACACGCTCGACTTCGTCGCGTTCGTCACCCAGAGGGTCGCTCCCGCGCCGGACGCACCGCCGATGAGGGCTCCGACCGCGAGCATCGCGACCATCCCGGCGAGCGGGCGGTTCGTCTTCTTTGGGCGGGGCGGCGTCGGGGTCCCGCCGTGCTGCTGGGCGTAGGGCGACGCACCGTAGGCACCGGGCTGGTACTGCCCGGTGCCAGGCTGGCCGGACTGCGGGTGTCCGGGCTGCGGGTGCCCTGCCTGCGGCTGGGCGGGCTGCTGGTAGGCGCCGTACGCGTTCGGCTGCGGTTGACGCGTGAACGCCGCGCTCGGATACTGCGACGGCTGCTGGTAGGGAGACCCCTGCTGCGGCGACCCGAGCGGCTGCTGCGCGGCCTGGCCGTACAGCGGCTCGGTCGGCTGCGTCGCGGTCGGCGGCGGGAAGTACGCACCGGCCGTGGACGGCCGGGTCTCACCCGCGGCGGCGGGACCGCCGGCCTGCTCAGCGGCTGCGGACTGCGGCGTGGTCTCCCCGGCGGGGGTGGACTCGGGGTGTTCGGCGGGCTGCTGTCCGTCTGCGGGTTCGGTCATGGTGGTTCTGCTCCTTCCAAGCGCAGTCAGCTTCGCGCGCCGAGCTGTGTGTTTCATTCGCACGGGCTGTACGCGGGCTAGGTCTTCGCCGCAAGCCGCCGTGGGTGGTGTCCTAGATTGGAGACGGCCTGTCACTCAGGCCGCGGAGGGAGATCGACATGGTGGTTGACGGACCCTGGCGCCGCACTGCGGAGGGCGCCGGACTCGTGGACGAGGAGGGCGCCGTCTCCTCGACGATCTTCGCCGAGATGAGCGCCCTCGCCCTGGAGACCGGCGCGGTGAACCTCGGCCAGGGGTTCCCCGACGAGGACGGACCGGAATCCGTCCTCGCCGAAGCGATCGCCGCGATCGAGCGGGGCGAGAACCAGTACCCGCCGGGCCCCGGCACCCTCGACCTCCGCACCGCCATCGCCGAGCACCAACGACGCTTCTACGGTCTCGACCCCGATCCCCAGGGAGAGGTGCTCGTCACGGCCGGAGCGACCGAGGCGCTCGCCGCCTCCCTGCTCGCCCTCGTCGAGCGCGGCGACGAGGTGGTGACCTTCGAACCGTTCTACGACGCGTACGGCGGCCTCATCGCGCTCGCCGGGGGCAGGCACCGGACCGTGAAGCTGCGCGCACCGGACTTCCAACCCGATCCGGAGGAACTCCGTGCCGCGGTGACCGACCGGACGCGGATCATCCTGGTCAACACGCCGCACAATCCGACCGGCACGGTCCTCGACCGGTCGACCCTCGAACTCATCGTCGAACTCGCCGACCGCCACGACGCGCTCATCGTGACCGACGAGGTCTACGAACATCTGACGTTCGACGTCCCCCACGTCCCGATCGCGACCCTTCCGGGTGCCGCGGAGCGGACGCTGACGATCTCCTCGGGCGGCAAGACCTTCAGCACGACGGGCTGGAAGATCGGTTGGCTGACCGGTCCACGCGAGCTCGTCACGGCGGTCTCGACCGTGAAGCAGTACCTCAGCTACGTCAACGGAGCGCCGTTCCAGCCGGCCATGGCGACGGGGCTCCGCCTCCCCGACGCCGCCTTCACCGCGATCGCCGACGGTCTCCGGGGGAAACGCGACCTCCTGAGCGCGGGGCTCTCGGCGGCGGGCTTCGAGACCTTCCGACCCGACGGCACCTACTTCATCGTCGCGGACGCGGCACCACTCGGCCACCGCGACGCGGCCGCGTTCTGTCGCGCCCTGCCGGAGCTCGCCGGCGTCGTCGCCGTGCCGTTGTCGGCGTTCTGTCTGGACCGCCGCGACCCGGACTACGCGTCACTCGTCCGATTCGCGTTCTGCAAACGCACCGAGGTCCTCACCCGCGCCGTCGACGGGCTCGCGCGGTTCGCCGGCTGACCTCCGCGCGAACGACGACGGGCACCGGATCGCTCCGGTGCCCGTCGTCGTGTCGAGCCGCTACTTGGTGAGCGAGTCCACGTACTCCTGGTTGTCGCTGATCCACTTCTCGACGACCGGCGCGTAGTCCTTCGAGTCACCCTCGTTGAACATGGCGTTCTCGAGCGAGAACAGGCGTTCGGAGTCGAAGTCGAAGTCCTTCAGCCACCCGGCGAGCGTCGGGTACTCCTCGGCGAAGTCGGCCTTGCCGAAGCTGTGGATGCCTTCGGCGTCTCCGAGCGCGCCCTTCGGATCCTCGAGGTCCTTGATCGGGAACGCGTCGTAGGCCCAGTGCGGACGCCAGAGCGTGACGGCAATGTTCTCGCCGGCATCGGTGGCCGCCTTGAGCTCGGAGAGCATCGCGGGAGTACCCGAGGTGAGGAACTCCCAGTCCTCGAGACCGTACTCGGGGATGACCTTGTCCTGGGTCGCCTCGGTGAGGCCTGCACCCGGGTCGATGCCCACGAGGCGGTTGTCGAAGAGGTCGGCGTTCGCGGCCAGGTCCTCGAGGGAGTCGACGGGAGCGTCCTCGTTCACCGCGATCGTGAGCTTCGCGTCGGTGTTCCACGCACCGAGGTCGACGACGTCGTCCCCGAACTTCTCGATGTAGCTCGCGTGGGTGGTCGGCAGCCAGACGTCGAGCGTGAGGTCGTAGTCGCCCGTGCTCAATCCGGAGAACACCGGGGCCGGCTCCGCCTCCTCGAGCGTGACGTCGTAGCCCTGCTTCTCGAGCACGGCCTTCCACAGCTCGGAGGCGGCGATGCCCTCGTCCCAGCCGCTGAAGACGGCGATGGTCACGGCCTGCTTGTCGCCGTTCTCGAGCGTCTCGTCGGAGGCGCCTGCGGAGCAACCGGAGATGGCGAGCGTCGCCGCCGCCCCCGCTGCGATGGTGGTGGCGATCTTGGTGCGGTACTGCATGTTCGATGATTCCTTTCGTCCCGCGAACGGGGATCGGTGTCGTCGGTTGAAGTCGAGAGGGACGGGCGTCAGCGTGAGCCGGCCGGGGACGGAGCGGGCTTCCCGCTCGGCTCGACGTGGCTGGTCGAGTCCGTCGTGGTGGTGCTCGAGGCAGGCGCGGGGCGGATGCCGCCCGGTGCCGGTGTCGGCTTCACACGGCGCCCAGGCTTGCGACCAGCACCGAGCGAGGCGGTCAGGCGGTCCAGGAAGATCGCCAGGATGACGACCGACAGGCCCGCTTCGGAGCCGAGCTGGATGTCGATCCTGGAGAGGCTCTTGACCACGTCGCCACCCAGCCCGCCGGCGCCGACCATGCCCGCGATGACGACCATGGAGAGCGAGAGCATGATGACCTGGTTGACGCCGGCCATGATGTTCGGCATCGCGAGCGGCAGTTGGATCTGGCGCAGGATCCTCCACGAGGAGGCTCCGAACGCGTTGCCGGCCTCGACGACCTCCCGGTCGACGTTGCGGATGCCCAGCTCCGTGAGCCGGACGGCCGGGGCCAACGCGAAGACGATCGTCGCCACGATGCCCGGGACGACACCGATGCGGAAGAGGATGAGCGCCGGGATGAGGTAGACGAACGCCGGGGTGGTCTGCATGAAGTCGAGCAAGGGCCGGATGATCGACGAGGCGACCTTCGACCGGGCGGCCAGGATCCCGAGCGGTATGCCGATGACGATCGCGATGAGGCCGGCGACGAGGACGAGCGAGAGCGAGTCCATCGCGTTCTCCCACTGCTCCACGCCGACGATGATCAGCAGACCGACGGCCGAACCGATCGCGAACACGGGGCCGCGGGCGATGAGCGCGAGGATCGCCGCGACGAGGATGATCACCCAGAAGGGCGGTCCGCTGAGGACCGTGTCGACGCCGTCGTAGAGCCCCTGGAAGACCGCCCGGATCACGTCGAACACCGGCTGGAACACGTCGGTGATGAAGTCGACGAACGCTTCGACCCACGCACCGATCTCGGGGCGGGTGATGGCGTCGACGAGGTCGGACGATTGGAGACGCAGGCCGTTCATCGGACGCTCCCTTCCTGCACGGAGGCGGACGGTTCGGTCATGGACGGTTCAGCGGCCGTCGGATCGACGGACCCACCGTCGTCGGGGTGCTGCGGGTCTTCCGCGGTCGACCGCAGGGTCGCCGTGATGAGCTCGACGGGCACCGTCGCCGGCGGACCGACGAGGCTGATCTCGTCCGTGTTGGTGGAGACGTTGCCGACGGCGGCGAGCAGGGTCACCCGCGGGACGACGCCCAGGAGACGCGTCCGCTCGTCCACGACGGCGACCGGGAGGGCGCTTTCGACCGCTGACTCGAACAGGTCGACGAGCGCGGCCTCCGGGGAGACCGTGGCGAGGTCCGCCGTGATGACGCTGCCGAGTTCGTGATCGCCGGCCCGGACGAGCCGCAGCACGTCCTTGTCGCGGACGACGCCGAGGAGCTGCCGACCCGGGCCGACGACGAAGGCGGTCGAGGTCTGCAGATCGCGCATGATGCGGAGGGCTGCCCTCGGACCGGCGGACGCGGAGACGACGGAACGCGCCGGTTCCATCACACCTCCGGCGGTGAGCACGCGAGCGCGGTCGACGTCCTGGACGAACTGGGCGACGTAGTCGTTCGCCGGGTCGGTGAGGATGTCGTTGGGGGTCCCCACCTGCACGATCCTGCCGTCGCGCATGACGGCGATCCGGTCGCCGAGGAACATCGCCTCGTTGAGGTCGTGGGTGATGAAGATGATCGTCTTCCCGAGCTCGGCCTGCAGCTCGACGAGCTGCTCCTGCATCTCACGACGGATCAGCGGGTCGAGCGCGGAGAAGGCCTCGTCCATCAGGAGGATGTCGGTGTCGGACGCGAGTGCGCGGGCCAATCCGACGCGCTGCTGCATCCCGCCGGAGAGCTGGCCGGGGAGCTTGTCCTCCCAGCCGGCGAGTCCCACCCGTTCGACGACGGCCTGAGCACGCTCGCGACGCTCCGCCGCGGGCACACCCTTGACCTCCAGCCCGTAGGCCGCGTTCTCGAGGACCGTGCGGTGGGGCAGCAGGGCGAAGTGCTGGAAGACCATGGAGATGTTCTCCTGGCGCACCGCACGCAACTGCTTGGAGGAGACGCCGGAGATCGGCTGCCCGGCGACCGTCACCGTACCGGCGGTCGGCTCGAGCAAGCCGTTGAGCATGCGGATGAGCGTCGACTTCCCTGAGCCGGAGAGGCCCATCACGACGAAGATCTCGCCCTGCTTCACGTCGAACGACGCGTCGATGACGGCAGCGGTCCCGCTCGTCGCGATCTCGTCGCGGGACGCACCCGCTTGCAGACGCTTGACGGCGTCCTTCGGCTTCCTGCCGAAGACTTTGTACAGACCCGTCGCGGAGACGGCAATCGTTTCGGTCATTCTTTCTCCCGGAAGCGCACGCGGAGCCGCGTTGCACTCTTCCTGTCGATCGTCAGGCCGGGTCGAACGACTCAGGATCCGCCCCATCGGCGCACTGACAGACAGCGCGCGGGCTCGGATCACGTGGGGCGTCGACGGCTACCACGTTGCGTTCGACCGTACGTCCAGCACGCCGTCACAAGGCGACAGGGGGCGGGACGCGGTTACGTAGGTCAGCCCTTGCGGGCCGTCGACAACGCTAACGAAACTCACAGCTGGTGGCTAATCGACAATCCCCCGAAAGGCGGACATGGCCGCGGTGGCGCACGCGAAAACCGATCATCACCAGGGTTTTCCGCAGCGCGCCTTCGTTACCTGTTCGTGACCTTGGCGTGGCCGGTCCACCTCGAACCGAGGCTCACTCCCCCACCGTGACACCGAGGAACGAGTGGTCGAACACCAGACTCGTCCGCGTGGAGGCGACGGTCGGGTCGGCGGAGAGGTGCTCGACGACGAAGTCGCGGACGTGTGCACTGTCGCGGGCGGCCAGGTGGATGACGAAGTCCTCGGAGCCGCCGAGGAAGAACACCTGGACGACCTCGGGCAATCGACGGATCCCGGCGCTGAATTCGGCGATCCGCGCTCGCGCGCCGGCTCGGATGTTGACACTGATGAGGGCTTCGAGCCCGAGCCCGACCGCCACCGGGTCGATACTCGCGGCGAACCCGGTGATCACCCCGCGTTCGACCAGCGAACGGATCCGCGCGACACAGGTCGACGGTGCGATCCCCGCGAGCTCCGCCATCCGGGCGTTCGTCATCCGCGCGTTCTCCTGCAGCAGTCGAAGCAGGGTGCGGTCCACGTCGTCGAGGTCGACGGTGCGGCGCAGATTGTTCGTCATCCTGCGATCATCCTCGCTTTCGGACGAATGATCGTCGAATTCCGGGACGAATATTCGGATTTCTGCAGCCCTTCGCGGTCAGGCTCGCAGGAACCCCAGAATAGTCGCACACCGTCCACCGACGAGCGGGAGCCGAGCTGAACGCCGCGGGCCCGCGAGAGGAAGCACTCATGCGCATCGGCATCCCCACTGAGGTCAAGAACAACGAGAACCGGGTCGCCGCGACCCCAGGCGGCGTCCACGAGCTCGTCCGCCACGGACACGAGGTCGTCGTCCAGGCGGGCGCCGGCACCGGCTCAGGCAACCTCGACGAGGCGTACCGCGACGCCGGGGCGACCGTGCTGCCGGATGCAGCCTCCGTCTGGGCGGCGGGCGACCTCCTCCTCAAGGTGAAGGAACCCGTCGCCGCCGAATACGGGTACCTGCGCGCCGATCAGACGCTCTTCACCTACCTGCACCTCGCAGCGGATCGGGCATTAACGGACGCCCTGCTCGCCTCGGGGACGACGGCGATCGCCTACGAGACCGTGCAGCTCGCGAACCGTTCACTCCCCCTGCTCCAGCCCATGAGCGAGGTGGCCGGGCGACTCTCCACCCAGGTCGGGGCCTACCACCTGATGCGGGCGGCCGGCGGCCGGGGCATCCTCCTCGGCGGCGTGCCCGGCACCCCGAAGGCGAAGGTCGTCGTCATCGGTGGTGGCGTGGCCGGCGAGCACGCCGCAGCGAACGCCCTCGGGATGCAGGCGGACGTCACGATCATCGACATCTCGATCCCCCGCCTCCGGGAGCTCGAGAACCGCTTCGGAGGACACGTGCAGACGAGGCCGTCGTCCGCCTACGAGATCGCCGAACAGCTCCGGGACGCGGACCTCGTCATCGGGTCGGTGCTCATCCCCGGCGCCCAGGCACCCAAGCTGGTGACCGATGCGATGGTGGCCGACATGAAGCCGGGGTCCGTCCTCGTCGACATCGCGATCGACCAGGGTGGTTGCTTCGAGGGGTCCAAGCCCACGACGCACGACGACCCGACGTTCCGGGTCCACGACAGCCTCTACTACTGCGTCGCCAACATGCCCGGCGCCGTCCCCGAGACCTCGACGCGGGCCCTGACCAACGCGACCCTCCGCTATGCGCTGGCGATCGCGGATCAGGGCACCGAACAGGCGGTGGCAGCCGACCCGGCCCTGCGCGCCGGCGTGAACGTCCGTGCGGGCGAGGTCACGAACAGCGGCGTCGCCGCCGCCTTCGGCCTGCCCCTCGCGGACCTGGAGGAGCGTCCCTCGGTGCGATGACCCTCGGGTCGCGCCGACGCCTCCGCGCCGGCGCGACCGTAGGTGTGTTAACGAAGAAATCCCGGTCTCAATGAGACCGGGATTTCTTCTTTTCTGTTGCAGGGGCAGGATTTGAACCTACGACCTCTGGGTTATGAGCCCAGCGAGCTACCGAACTGCTCCACCCTGCGGCACAAGAGATAAAGCTAGCATGCATTTCCAGACCCCGCAAATCGAGTGCCGTCAGCGGTCCCGATCAGGGCCTCCGGATGACGATCCTCCGACGAGGACGTCGGCCTCGAACGCTGGAACGGCGCCACCCCGGAGGGTGACGCCGTTCCGTCGAGCAGCAGCTCGGATCAGCCGTTCAGCAGGTCCAACGCCTTCGCGAGCGCGTCGGAGACCTTCTTGTCGGCGACGCCGTAGGCCGCCCAGTCGCCACTGGCCATCGCAGCGTCCTTCTCGAGGATGGCCGCGCGGGCCTCGCTCAGCAGGGTCTTGATCTGCGCGTCGACCGCGGGATCGCCCGTGCTCGGGGTCGTTCCGGTGTCGGTGCCGTCGCCGGTGTCCGTCCCGTCGGCCGGTGGCGTCGTCGTGTCTCCCGGGACGTTCGTGTCACCGGCGTCGGCTCCCGAGTCTCCGCCGAAGAGCGTGTCGAGCGCCTCGTCGAGCGTGTCCTCGAAGGCGATCTGATCACCGAAGGCCACGAGCACCTTCTGCAGCAGCGGGAAGCTCGTGTCACCCGTCGACTTGACGTAGACCGGCTGCACGTAGAGGAGCCCGCCACCGACGGGCACCGTCAGCAGGTTGCCGTTCAGCACCTCCGTCTGGCCCTGCTTCAGGATGTTGATCTGGCTCGACACGCTCGGATCCGAGTCGAAGGTGTTCTGCACCTGGCCCGGGCCCGGGACGGTGTCGTCCTTCGGCAGCGTCAGGAGCCTGATCTTGCCGTAGTCGGAGCTGCGCTTGCCGTCTTCACCGCCCGCGTTCGCGTCCACCGCCAGGTAGCCGGTGAGCACGTTCCGCGACTGTTCGCCACCCTGGCGAGGGATGAAGGTCGAGTACAGCGAGAACGACGGCGCCTGCTGCTCGGGGAGCTGCATCGTCAGGTAGTACGGCGGCTGGTACTTCTTCTCGGTGTCGGTGGACTGCGGGTCGTTGGGGGTCACCCACGCGTCCTCGCTCGAGTAGAAGGAACCGGCGTTCGTGACGTGGTACTGGCCGAGCACCGAACGCTGGACCTTGAAGAGGTCGGCGGGGTACCGGACATGGCTCATGAGGTCGCCGGACATCTCGGACATCGGCTTCACCGTGGACGGGAAGACCTTCTGCCAGGTCTCGAGGATCGGGTCCTTGTCGTCCCAGCTGTAGAGCGTGACCTTGCCGTCGTAGGCGTTGACCGTGGCCTTCACCGAGTTGCGGATGTAGTTCACGTCGTCGAGAGCGTAGTTCTGCACCGGCGTGACCGAGTCGGAGATCGTGTCCGAGAGGCTCACGGTCTTGGAGTACGGGTAGCTGGCGCTCGTCGTGTAGCCGTCCACGATCCAGACGATCTGACCGTCCACCACCGACGGGTAGGGGTCGGAGTCGAGCGTCAGGTAGGGCGCGACCTTCTGGACGCGCGTGAGCGGCTCACGGTCGTACAGGATCTGCGACTGGTCGTTCACCGAGTCGGACAGGAAGATCTGCTCGGACTGGAACTTGAGCGCGTAGACGAGCTTCTTGAAGACGTTGTCGAGCTTGGGCCCGCCGTCACCGTCGAAGGTCGTGTACGTCTGCGACTCCCCCTGCGTGCCCGAGGGGTAGTCCAGCTCGATCGGATCGCTGCCCTTCGGCGCACCGACGATCGAGTAGTCGGGAGACTGCTCGCCGAAGTACACGCGGGGCTCGAAGTCTCCGAGCGCACCGGTCGTCGGGATGCCGGACTCGAGGAACACCGGCTCACCCGAGGCGGAGCGCTGGTTGCCGTAGGCGGCGACCAGGCCGTACCCGTGGGTGTACACGACCGTGTTGTTGATCCACGACTGCGAGTTGTCGAGGCCGGAGACGTTCAGTTCGCGGACCGCGACGACGGTGTCCTGCGTCTTGCCGTCGATCGTGTAGCGGTCGACGTCGAGCTGCTTGTCGAAGGAATAGAACTGCTTGAACTGCTCGAGCTGCGCGACCGAGGCGCTCACCAGCGAGGGGTCGATGATGCGGATGTTCGCGGTCGTCTCCGCGTCCTGACGCAGAGCACCCGGCGTCGCGTCGGTGGTCGCCTCGTACTCCTCCTCCTGCACGTCGGCGATGCCGTAGGCGTCGCGCGTCATGTCGATGTTCTTCTGGATGTACGGCGTCTCGAGGCTCTTCGCATTCGGCTCCACCTGGAACCGCTGGACGATCCACGGGTAGAGGCTGCCGACGATGAGGGAGGCGACGATCAGGAGCGCGGTGCCGACGAGCGGCAGACGCCAGCGGCCGATGAAGGCCGTCACGACGAACAGCACGGCGACCATGAGTGCGATGCCGGCGAGGATCACCCGGCCGGGGATGATCGCGGCGACGTCCGTATAGGACGCTCCGGTGATGAGGGTGCCGGTGTCGTTCAGGGTCGTGTACTGGTCGAGCCACAGGCTGACCGCCTGCAGGATCAGGTAGAGCGCGGCGAGCACCGAGATCTGCACCCGGGCGGCCATGGAGATCCAGACCTCACGGCTGACGACCCGGATGCCTCCGTAGAGGTACGTGACGACGGCGGTGGCGATCAGGGCGATCAGCACGACGGCGGAGGAGAACGCGACGACCGCCTGGAAGAACGGCAGGTCGAAGAGGTAGAAGGAGACGTCGAGGTTGAACTGCGGGTCCTTCGTGCCGGAAGGGGTGCCGTTCATCCACAGCAGGGCCAGCTGCCAGCGCGAGGCGGCGGCGACACCACCGAAGAGCCCGAAGAGCGCGGGGATGCCGTAGGTCGCCAGTCGGCGCAGCGGCTCGACCACCTGCTGGTAGCGGTCCACCTGCGAACTGAGCTTCGCGTAGACCGGGCGGGTCCGGTAGGCGATCTCGATGGCCAGCCAGACGAGCAGGGCCATGCCGACGAAGCCGATAAGGAACATGGCGATGGTGGCGATCCACTGGGTGGTCAGCACCTCGGTGAACCCGAGCTGCTGGAACCACAACAGATCGGCGTAGAACCCCGAGAACACGAAGAACCCGATGAGGAGCGCGGCGATGACCGCCACCGTGATCGCTATCGGGGCGCGTCGGCGCTGAGTGGACAGGGGCTTCTCTGCTGCTGCGGATGTCACGTATGGCCTCTTCAGATAGGGGTCGTCGTGACCATCCTAAAGCGGCGGGCCTGAGAGAGCGCCCTAGAGGTCAACCCGCGGGGCAGGTCGGGAGGGCACTGGTGTCGCCGCCGTCGGCGATGACCTTGAGTGCCGCGAGCGAATCGTCGAGCGTCTTGACGGCGAAGACCTGCAGGCCGTCCGGGATGTGCCCGGAGACCTCGTCGCAGTTGCTCTCCGGTGCGAGGAACCACTCGGCCCCGGCGTCCTTGGCGCCGAAGAGCTTCTGGCGGATGCCGCCGATGGCCCCGACCCTGCCGTCGGCGTCGATCGTGCCGGTTCCGGCGACGTCCTTCCCGCCGTTGAGCTCTCCTGGCGTGAGCAGGTCGATCATCCCGAGGGCGAACATCATGCCGGCGCTCGGCCCGCCGACGTTGTCGAGCTGGATGGTGATGTCGACCGGGAGGTCGTAGGTGATCTTCGTGCCGATGCCGATCACCGTCGAGGTCGTCCCATCGCTCGCGGTCGCCGTCGTGGGCGTGATCTGCACCGTGGCCGGCGAGCCCCCACGCACGATGTCGAGGGTGACGGGGGTCTCCGTCCCGTTCTCGGCGATGGCGCCGCGCAGGCTTTCGAGCCCCGTCACCGGTGCGCCGTCGACGGCGACGATCTCGTCGTCGAGTCGCAACACGCCCTGCGCCGGCGCCCCCTCGGCGATCTGCGCGACGACGACGTGCTCCGGCACCTCGTAGCCGAGCTCGCGCAACGCCGCGGCGACGGAGTCCTGCTGGGAGTCGACCATCAGCGTCGCGTTCTGCTCGTCGCGCTGCTCCGTCGTCACGCCCGGCGGGAAGTAGAGGTCCATCGGGACCACGGCGCGGCTCGGGTCGAACCAGGCCGAGACGATGTCGAGCCAACCGGGGCTCCGCTGCGGGTTGCCGACGAGCTGCACCGTGAGCATGTCGAGGGTGCCGCCGGTGTCGTAGGTCTTCGCGTTGTGGACCTCGATGAGCGGAACGTCCTTGTCCTCGCCCTCGGTCGTGCCGAGCACGTTGAAGACCGGCCCCGGCTGTTCGATCACGTACGGAGCGGGCACCGCGGAGAGGACGCCGAGGAGGACCAATGAGAGGACGAGGACGATCCATCCGAAGCGCGCACGGCGGTTCCGGCCATGGCCGGTCGGCGCCGAAGCGGTGGGAGCCTCATCGGCGAAGAGCGACATGCAAGCCTTCCGGACTGTTCGCGGTGGGCGGAAACCCGACCAACCATACCCCGGCGATTCTTCAGCGAGGTGCGACTAGCGTAGAAGGCCCAGCACCGAGCAATCTGAGAGGCGGCTGACGTGCCAGAGGATTCCGACAAGAGTCC
Source organism: Plantibacter sp. LMC-P-059a (assembly GCF_030209505.1). Taxonomy (NCBI): domain Bacteria; kingdom Bacillati; phylum Actinomycetota; class Actinomycetes; order Micrococcales; family Microbacteriaceae; genus Plantibacter; species Plantibacter sp. LMC-P-059a. Next base: position 468,953 of record NZ_JARVRZ010000001.1, read on the forward strand.
GGAGGACGAGTTCCGCGACATGCTCCGCGAGCTGCTCTCCGGCAACGGCTCGTTCGATCCGAGCCAACTCGCCGGCGCCGCCGGCTTGCCGAGCGACCCGGCCAGTCTCGCCGCGCTCATGTCACAGCTGCAGGGCGCGCTGCGTTCGAACGGCGACGGCATCAACTGGGACACTTCGCTGCAGCAGGCGAAGACGATCGCCGGCGACGGTGCGCGCGACACGACGCCCGAGCAGCGCGTCGAGTACGAGCAGGCGTTCCACATCGCCTCCCTGTGGCTGGCCGACGTCACCGATGTCGCCGAGCTCTCCAGCGAGCCCGCCCTCTATACGAGGACGCGTTGGGCGACGAAGACGATGCCGTTCTGGACCCAGCTCGCGGAACCGGTGGCGACCAACATCGCGAACGCCCTCACGGGCGTCCTCACCGAACGGGCTCCCGAGGAGCTCTCCGGCATGATCGCGAACGCCGGACAACTCGTCCGCGGCATCGGCGGCACCCTCTTCGCGATGCAGCTCGGCCAGGTGGTCGGTCAGCTCTCCAAGGAGGTCGTCTCCGGTGGCGACATCGGCATCCCGCTGCTCGACGACAACGAGGCGGCACTCGTCCCGCAGAACGTCGCCGACTTCGGCGAGGGTCTCGACATCCCGGCGGACCAGGTCCAGATCTACCTCGCCGTCCGCGAACTGGCCCACGCGCGACTCTTCCGCCACGCACGGTGGCTCCGCCTGCACCTCATCTCCTCGATCACGGACTTCGCACGCGGCATCCGCATCGACACGGAACGCCTCGAGGAGCTCGCCGAGAGCTTCGATCCGTCCAACCCCGAGGAGCTCCGCGAGGCGATGACGAGCGGGGCCCTCATCCCCGCCCGGACGGAGTCGCAGGAGGCGAGTCTCGCGCGGCTGGAGACCACCCTGGCACTCATCGAAGGCTGGGTGGACGTCGTCACCGCCGCGGCGACCGTCCGTCTGCCGCGATCGGCGGCCATCGCCGAGACCGTCCGACGCCGGCGCGCCGCCGGCGGACCGGCCGAGCAGGCACTCGGAGCGCTCGTCGGACTCGAGCTCCGCCCCCGGCGCCTCCGCGAGGCGGCGGTGATGTGGCAGCAGGTCACCGACGCGGTCGGCACGGCGCAGCGGGACGCCCTCTGGTCGCACCCCGACCTCGTCCCCACCGCGTCCGACATCGACGCACCGGACGCCCTCGTGGCACGTCTCGAGGCCGAAGCCCGCGGGGAGCGCCCGGAACAGGACGAGATGGACCTCGCACTCGAGGACCTGCTCCGCGACGAGGAACGAGGCGACGCCGCGCGAGACGAGCAGGCTCGCACCGACGAACCGGGATCGGACCCCTCCGACCCGGACGGCACCGGTGGTCCCCCGGTCTGATCCGCCGCTCTCGAGAGCGAGCGGGCCTGTGGAGAGCCACGACGGACCCGCTCGCGGAACCGTCATCATCGATGGATGACGACCCGCCTCGATCCCAGCAGACCTCTCCTCTGGCGAACGCCCCACAGTCTGCAGATCGGGGTCGACGACGCCGTCGTCCTGGACAGCGTCATGACCGACACCGAGCAGGTCGTCTCCGCCCTGCGTGCCGGGTTCCCGGCGTCAGTCGGACGTCGACTGTCCGGCGCGTTCGGCGTCCCGGAGGCTGAGGTCGAGCGCGTCCTCACGGCGCTCGAGCCGGTGATCGAGCACGGCACGGGGCCAGGCACTCCCCCACGTCGGCATCGCGTCGTGGTGGACGGTTCGACCCCGTCCGCCGACCAGCTCCGCCGGCTACTCACGGATGAGTCGACGATCGAGCTCGTCGCAGCGGGGCCCGCCGAGGAACCGCCGGGGGCAGCCGCCGATCCGGTCGACATCGCGATCCTGTTCGGCGACTTCGTCCTGCCTCCGAGCCGGTACGCCCGGTGGCTCCGGGACGACGTCCCGCATCTGCCGATCGTCTTCGGAGACCGCTTCGTCCGTCTCGGTCCCTTCGTGACACCGGGCGCCGGGCCCTGCCTGCACTGCGTCGAGTTGCACCGCGCCGACGACGATCCGGCCTGGCCGGCCGTCGCATCCCAACTCCTCGAGCACCGTTCCCCTCTCGACACCCCGCTGGTCCGCTCGGAGGTCGCGGCCCGGGTCGCGCGCATCGTCCTCAGACGGATCGACGCGGCGCACCCCACCCTCGCGAACACCCAGTTGGTGATCGACGCCGCCTCAGGAGGGGTCAGGCGCCGCGTCGTCCGGGAGCACTCGAGGTGCGCATGCCGAGCTCTGCCAGGAAGCGGGACGGCTCCCGTCTCCCCCCGCGCTGCTGCGTCTCCGACCATGACAGGTGCAGGAGGCGCTTGGCCCGGGTGATCCCGACGTAGAGGAGCCGACGCTCCTCGTCCGCCTGCTCGAAGTGCTTCGCGTAGGAGATCGGCAGATACCCCTCGGACAAGCCGATGAGGTGGACGGCCTCCCACTCGAGCCCCTTCGCCGAGTGCAGGGTCGCGAGGGTGACCGCCTCGACCGTCGGTTCGTGCTGCGCCGCCTGACGGGTCTGCAGTTCGTCGGTGAAGGCGCGGAACGTCGTGCCCTCCGGTGCCTGGTCGACGAGCCCCATGATCGCGTTGAGCGACTCCCAGCGGTCGCGCACGGCGCCGCCGCCGTCCGGCGGATCCTGGCTCCACCCGAGGGACCGGAGCACGTCGCTGACGGACTTGAACAGCGGTTCACCGCTGATCGAGACGGAAGCCGCCCGGAGTTGCAGCAGCGCCTGGCGCACCTCGGGGAGTTCGAAGAAGCGCTTCGATCCGTGCATGACATACGGGATGCCGGCTTCGCCCAGCGCCGTCTCGAGTGCAGCGGCCTGCACGTTGATGCGGTACAGCACGGCGATTTCCGACGCGGGGACGCCGGACTGCAGCTGGTCGAGGATCTCCGATGCGACCCCTCTCGCCTCGGACAGCTCGTTGGGGTACTGGCGAACCCCGACGGCAGGGGTCTCGGGGCGCACCGACGGTGCCGACTCGTCCTCCGCTCGCACCGCGGAGAGCTGCAGGGCACCCGGACGCCCGCGCATGAGCGTGTTCGCGGCAGCGACTACGGGTGGGGCCGAGCGGTAGTTGCGTTCGAGGCGCACCACGGTCGCGTCGTGGTACCGGGTCGGGAAGTCCAGGAGGTAGTCGGCTCGAGCGCCAGCGAACGAGTAGATGGTCTGGCTCGCGTCACCGACGACGCACACGTCTCGGCGGCCGCCCAGCCAGAGTTCGAGCAGGCGGTGCTGCAACGGCGATACGTCCTGGTACTCGTCGACGACGAAGAACCGGTACTGCTCATGGACCTGCATCGCGACCGACGGTTCGGTCTCGATCATGCCGGCGCACGCGAGCAGGACGTCCTCGAAGTCGATCCGCCTGCGCTCGTCCTTGAGCTGCTCGTAGCTCTCCTGGAGGGCCACCACCTGCTCGAGGGAGAGCTTCGCCGGCAGCGGGCGGTTCGCCGCCGCATACTGTTCCAGCGTCAGGCCCGACACCTTCCGCCACTCGATCTCGCCGGCGACGTCGCGCAGCGTCGCCGTGTCGACCCTGAGACGGAGTCGTTCCGCCGCGTGGCCGAGGACACGCCCCTTGCTCTCGACGAGCGCCGGCACCTGCCCGCCGACGACCTGCGGCCAGAAGAAGTTCAGCTGCGACAGCGCCGACGCGTGGAAGGTCCTCGCCGAGACCCCCTCGGCTCCGAGCGCCCGCAACCGGCCGCGCAGTTCTGCAGCGGCACGGCTCGTGAAGGTGAGGGCCATCACCCTGGAGGCGGTGTACGTCCCGGTGGCGACGCCGTACGCGATGCGGTGCGTGATCGCCCGGGTCTTGCCGGTGCCGGCACCGGCGAGCATGCACACGGGTCCGCGAAGCGCCTCCGCCGCGACCGCCTGATCAGGGTCGAGTCCTGCGAGCAGTTCGGCCGGGCTGCTCATCGTCGACCCACGAATGCGGCGCCCCTCATCGGGTCCAGGATCCGCTCAGCCAGTCGTCGATGACGGCCCGGGCGATCGACGACGGGCCGGGCAGGATCACGTCCGTCGACGGGTCCTCGAGTTCCTCCCGCGTGAACCAGCGGAGGTCGAGGATCTCCTGCCCGTCCGGGACGAGCGCCTCGGGATCCTGATCCTCGGCGAGCGGCGCGACGAACCCGAGCATGAGCGAACGCGGGAACGGCCACGGCTGCGACCCGAGGTAGACGGGCGTTCCGAGACGCATGCCCGACTCCTCGAAGATCTCGCGGGAGACGGCCTGTTCAAGCGACTCTCCGGCGTCGACGTACCCCGCGAGCAGCGAATACCGGTTGTGCTCCCACATCGCGTTCGATCCGAGCAGGATCCGGCCGGCGGGGTCGACGACCGCCACGATGACCGCCGGGTCCATCCGCGGGAACAGCTCGTTGCCGTCGACCGGGCAGTGCCTGGCCCAGCCGGCGTTCCGAACCGTCGTCGGGGACCCGCAGTGCGCGCAGAAGGGCTCGGCGCGGTGCCAGCCTGCGATCGCCAACGAGGTGGCGAGGATACCGACGTCCGTGTCGGAGAGTCGGTGACCGCTCCGACGCAGGTCGAACCAGCGGTCCTCGTCGTCCGTGATCGTGTCGGCCTCCGCGTCGCCGAGCACCCACAGGAGGATGCCGGTGCCCGCGGGCATCTCGGGAGTCTCGTCGATCGTGCGGCCGAGGTACACCAGCAGCTCCGGCTCCGGCAGCTCGGAGGGCGTCAGCCGGTCCAGGGTGTCGCCGGTCACGAGCGCGCGTCGGCCCTTGAGGACGACGGCCCGCACCGTCGGATCGGCGCGCAGCTCGTCGAGCAGCTCGGGCCGCGATCGGACCTCACCGTGACGGTCGAGTCCGCCTCTCGCGAGCGGAAGGCCGGCGAGTGCGCGAACCTGAATCGTCATGGACAACCTCTCTGAGGGCGTGGCGAGCGCGGCTCGCCGGGACGGCCCCGTACCCTGGATGTCATGGCCAGATCCCATCTCACTCTAGCCGCGTTGGCCACCTCGGCCGTCGCCGACCTCCAGGTCCGCGGCTCCGGCGCGCACACCGCAGGAGGCGAGGGGAACTACGACGCGGCCCGACTCGTGACGGGCGACGGGCGCGAGCTGATCGTGCGCATCCCGACCTCGCAACAGGCCGAGACGGAGCAGTCCGCCGACCTCATCGCCCTCCGTGCCCTCACGCCCGGGATCCGCAGCAGGTTGCCGTTCGACGCGCCGACGGTCGTCGGTCAACTCCCGGTGGACGGCACCCGCGCCGTGGTGCTCGACTTCGTCGCCGGCACCCACCTCGACCCGACGGCGCTCAGCAGCGACGAGGTCCTCGCCGATTCGCTCGGAGCCGCGATCGCCGCGATCCATTCACTCCCGACCTCGTTCGTGGCGGAGGCCGGCCTGCCGCTGCTGACGACGGAACTCATCCGCGCGGACGCCCACCGCATCGTCTCCCGTGCGGCGGAGACACGACTCCTCCCGACCGCCGTCCGCGAGCGCTGGCAAGCCGCGGTGGAGGACAACTCGCTCTGGCAGTTCCAGCCGACGGTCATCCACGGCGCCCTGGCGGCCGACCGGATCCTCGTCATCCGCCAGGACGGCCACGGCCTCGTCAACGGCGTCCTCGACTGGGGCTCCCTGCGGGTCGGCGACCCGGCCCTCGACCTCCACTGGATCGCGACGCTCGGCGCCACGGGCGAACAGACCCTGTCCACGTACGCGGTCTCGTGCTCCCGTGGCCCGGACCGGTTCGTGACCCTCCGTGCACGCCTCTACGCGGAACTGGAGATCGCCCGCTGGCTGCTGCATGGCCGGGACAGCCACGATGAGACGATCGTCGAGGACGCTGTGGCCATGCTCGACGGACTCGTGGACCGGGTGCTCGGCGACGTCACCGACCCCCTCGGAACCACCACCGGCCCCGTCCTGGCGGTCGACGAGGTCGAGGACATGCTCGACCGCACCCCCCTCGGATCCTCCTCCCCCGGCATTGCGATGCAGACCGACACCTACGACCGCTCAGAGCTCGAACGGGCCCTCGGCCGGGACCCTGGAACCGCTGGCACCGACGAGGACGAAGACCCGTCCGCCGAGGACGCGAACGCCACGGATCAGATCGACACCTCGTCGTTCGAGCTCTGGGACGCCGCGGCCACCCCGAAGGACCGCTCCCACTCCGACAGGAGCTCCTCCTCCGAGTAGAGGCGTTCGGGACGCAGCTGCACGTCGTGCGTGACGTAGTAGAGCACGGCGTCGATGCGCTCGGGGTCGACGTCCCGGTGGTGTGCGTAGGCGAGGCGGTACAGCGCGAGCTGGAATGAGGCGTTCCGCACGTCCTCCGGCGTCGTCGGCACCGCACCCGTCTTCCAGTCGACGATCTCGAAGCGATCCCCGCGCTGGAACACGGCGTCGAGCTTGCACACCACCAGGCGACCGGTGTCGCCCAGCGGAACGTGGATCTCCGTCTCGACCTCGATCGGCCGGACGTCCGCCCACTCCGAGGCGAGGAACCGTTCTACGAGCTCCTCGAAACCGGTGCCCTCGGCGGCGTCCGCGCTTGGGGCTCCGAAGTCGAGCTCGTCGGGGCCGGCGTCCACGAGTTCCTGGAGCCCGTACCGCTCGTAGTGCGCCTCGACCCAGGAATGGAACCGGGTCCCCAGTCGGGTCTGTCGGTAGGGTCGCTGCGGCACCGGGCGCCGGAGCCGCTCGAGGGCGGCCTCGGGTTCGGTGACGAACTCCTTGAACCTCGAGGCCGGGATCCGCACGGGGAGTTCGCCGCGCGCGCTGGTCGTCGCGGCACGGCGACGTTCCTCCAGCAGCAGGGTCAGCTCGTTCTCGAGCGGTCCGAGGGTCGCCAGAAGTCCGGCCTCCGGGAGCCCGCGGCGTTCCTCGACCTCGGCCGCCGCCCGTTCCACGACGGCGCGACGGGGTCCGAGCGGGTCGAGCGGCCACTGCACGACGGCGGCGCCGGTGTCGATGGGGTTCTCCTCGAACGCCGACGCCGCGGGGAGGTCACCGATGACGCCGGCATCGGCCAGTTCCTCGAGGTAGGTGCTCGCCGCACGGGGTCGTTTCCGATCGCCGGACCAGAACGATCCGGTGAGCAGGAGGTCGTGCTTCGCCCGCGTGACCGCCACATAGGCGAGGCGCCGTTCCTCGTCGAGCGCCCGTGCGGATAGCGCCTCTGAGAATGAGGCCTGGGCGTCGACGACCTCCTTGCGGGTCTCGGCCGTCCGCCAGGCGAACTCCGGAAGTTCCGCCGCGTCGCCGCGGAAGTCGTAGGGCAGCGAGCCGAGCCCGACCCAACCTTTGCCGTCCTTCGGTTTCGCCGGGAGCTCGTCGACGACGAGCCGCGGGATCACCACGTGATCCCATTCGAGCCCCTTCGACCCGTGGATGGTCAGGAGTTGGACGGCCCCCTGGTCGGGTGCCTCACCGGCCGGACCGAGATCGTCCCGGCCGAGCGATCGGTCGATCCAGGCGAGCAGACTCCCGAGGTTGACCTGCTCCTCGGCCGCGATGAACGAGATGATCTCGTCGTGGAACGCCTGCAGTCGTGCGGACGCCCGGGCCGCGGATCCGGTGGACTCGTTCGCGACGACCTCGATGTCGAGTCGCAGCTCGCGCTCGACGGCCCTGACGAGGTCGGGGAGGCCGCCGCCCACCCGGCGTCGGAGGGAGGCGAACACCAGCCCTGCCTCCCGGATCCGCGACCGACCCTCCTCGGTGAACCCGGCCGCCAGTCCGGCCGGCACACGGTCGGCGGCGATGAAGTCGACCGCGTCGATGATGGAACGTCCGTCGTCGTCGGCGACCGATTCGCGGAGCCTGGCGGCGAGCTCGGCGTCGTATCGTTTCGTCTTCCAGTCGATGGCCTGCAGATACCGCGCCACCTCCACGAGGTGACCGAGATCGCGGACGCCGATCCGCCACCGCGGCCCGCTCAAGAGCCTGATGAGCGCGGATCCGGCGCCAGGGTCGTGGATGACGCGGAGCGCCGCTGTCACGTCGACGATCTCGGGGGACGAGAGCAGACCGCCGAGCCCGAGGATGTGGTGCGGTACGCCGAGCGCGGCCAGGCCGTCGGCGAAGTCCTGCATGGGCCGGCGGGCTCGGAACAGGATGGCGGCGGAACCGGCCGGGTCTCCCCCGCGGTGGGCGAGCAGGCGGTCGGCACACCACTCGGCGACCACGCGCACCTCCTCGGTACTCGTCTCGCTGACATCGACCGAGAGCGATCCCTCGCCCGCTCCCGGCTTCGGCTCGAGGTCGAGGACGCGCAGCCGCGCAGCCGCCTGCGCCTGCTGCTGGAGGGGACGGACGAGGACGTTGGCCGCCTCGAGGATCCTGCGGTCGTTCCGCCAGCTCGTCGACAGGTTGAACTGCGTCGCGGCGACCTCCCGCCCGAAGTCCCGGGAGAACCGCGCCAGGTTCGCGGCGCTCGCCCCGCGCCAGCCGTAGATGGACTGGTGCGGATCGCCGACCGCCATGACGGGGTGGTCGGCGAACAGCGTCGACAGGAGCCTCGTCTGCACGACTGACGTGTCCTGGTACTCGTCGAGCAGGACGACGCCCGCTCGTTCTCGTGCGACCTTGGCGACCTTCGGTGACCGCTCGCACGCGGCCAGCGCGAGCGCGACCTGGTCGGAGAACTCGACGAGCCCCTGACGTCGCTTCTCGTCGGCGTAGCGCAGAGCCAGGTCGAGCAGGACCGGCAGGGCACCCACGACGGCGACCGCCTGATCCACCTGTGCGTAGGAACCACGGCCGCCGTCGGGCAGCTCGGCGATCCCGACGAACTGCTCGACGAAGCCCAGCAGGTCCTCGGTGGTGCCGTCGATCTCCGCCAGCTCGTGACTGAGCGAGAGGACGAGTTCGGCGACCTGGTCGACCGATTTGCCGAGGGTCGACAGCCGTTCGTCGCCGTGTCGGACGACGATCCGGCGTGCCAGCCGCCATGCCGACGCCTCCGACAGGAGGACGGACTCCGGTTCGCGGCCCACGAGGAGGGCGTTGTCGCGGAAGAGCGCGTTCGCGTAGGCGTTGTAGGTCGAGACGTCCGGGCGGTCGAAGAGGGCGTCGGCCGCGGGATCGAGGATCCCGACGTCCTGCAGCGCGGCGATCCGCTTCCCGATCCTCGCCGCGAGTTCGCCGGCGGCCTTCCTGGTGAAGGTGAGACCGAGGATCCCGCCGACGTCCACGTGCCGGTTGGCGAGCAGCCAGACGACCCTCGACGCCATCGTCTCGGTCTTCCCGCTCCCCGCTCCGGCGACGACGAGGACCGGAGCCATCGGTGCCTCGATGACCTCCACCTGCTGTGCCGTCGGCTGCGGGAGTCCGAGCAGGCCCGCGAGCGTCTCGGCCGAATACGTCTGCTCCGTGCTCACGAGCTCACCGCCGGAACGACGTGGATCGCGCACTCCCCGAAGGCGAACGGGTCGTGACAGTGGGTGCCGACCCGCGCCTCGAACACCGCGCCGGCCATGCCGATGGCGTCGGCGACCACGCGTTCGCGGAAGCGGTCGAGGGCGTCGTCGTCGAGCGCCGGCTGAGCCGGGTCGTAGTACTCCTTGCGCTTGGTACCCGCCGAGACGACGATGAGCTTCGCCCCGCCGCTCGGCATCCCTTCCGTGCCGTCGATCGCGCCGGACGCGAGGGCGAGCTGGTAGGCGCCGAGCTGAGCCATGTCGGCGACATCGCGATCCTGTCGGGGCGCTGAACCACCCGTCTTGAGGTCGGCGATCACCACCCGCTTCGTCCCGTCGGCGGCCGGCACGACCTCGACGCGGTCGATCGACCCGCCGAGGACGGCCGCCCCGCCCAGCTCTCCGATCGGGATGCGGAGGCTGAACCGGCTCTCGTTCCCGATGGACGTCACCCCGGCCCGCTCCGCGTCGTGCAAGTACGCCGACAGCCGGTGGACGAGTTCCGCCGCCCGGCGCTTCGTCGCCTCGCCTTCCCAGGAGGCCTCGAAATGCAGCTCGTCCCAGCGATCCTCGACGGCCGCCCAGAGAGCCGATTCGTCGGACGACTCGGCGTGTTCGAGGGCGGCATGCACGATCGTGCCGAGTCCGGAGGCGAACCCCGACGCTCCGCCGCCCAGGCGTGCAATCGCCCAGTGCAGCGGGCACTCCTCGAAAGCCTCCATGCGCGACGGGGAGACGGGGAGCTCCTCGACCGTCGGGTCATGGAGCGGTTCCGTCGAGGTGGGCTCAGCCACGCCGTACCACTCCGCCGGCGGCGCGCCGGGCACGCCCGCCTCCGCGAGGATGGCCAGGGCGGACGCCGAGGCGGCGCGCTCCGCCGGGTCGGCGGGACGCACGCGCCGGGTGAGCGACCGACGGAGGGTGCCGACGAGCCCGCGGAGCGACAGCGGTGAGAGCGCCGCGCGGTGTGGGTCCGGATCCGGGAGCAGGGAGAGGAACGGGCTCGCCTGGTGGTCGTCGTCGACGACCGCGACCACCATGAGCGACCGGTTCGCCCGCGAGGTCGCCTGGGCGAAGAGTCGGAGCTCGTCGTGGAGGACCGCCCGTCTGGCGTCGGCGGTGGCCGTCGCGGTGCCCTCCAACAGCTCGACGAGCTCCGAGGCCCCGAGCAGGGAGTCCCGGACCCGGAGATTCGGCCAGACCCCGTCCTGGACCCCGGCGACCACGACCGTGTCGAACGCCGTCCCGACGAGGGCGGCCGGTGTCGCGATCGTGACCGCTTGCCGGAATCCCGTCGGCGCCAGCGAATCGTCGCCGACCGTCTGTTCGAGGAGTCGGTCGAGGAAGACGGAGGCCGGGGTGTCCGGTTCGGACTCGACGAAGGTGCGCGCGGCGTCGGCCAACTGTGTGATGGCGTCGAGGTCGCGGTTCGCCTCCTCGGCGGCCTGCCCGCTGCCTTTCGACAGCGCCACCCAGCCGCGTTCGAGACCGCTGCGGGACCAGAGCCCGTAGACGAGTTCCTCGGCCGACGCCCCTGCCGCCGCCTGCGCGCGGGCCTCGGCGAGGCTGTCGGCGAGGGACCGGGCGCGGGCGGCCGACGGCGTCTCGAGACCGATCAGCGCGCCGGGGACGGCGAACGCCTCTTCCAGCAGACGATCGGCGCTGCGGTCGAGCCCGTGCGCGAGGTCGGCGTGCCGGAGCGCCGCTCGGAGGCGTCTGACGCCGATCGAGTCGAGCCCGCCGAGGGCGCTGTGGAGGAGTTCGGTCACGACCTCCGCGTCGAGCGGCGTGCGTCCGAGCGCGACCGAGACGGCGAGCAGCACTGCCCTGACGAAGGGGTGCTCCCGCAGTGGTGCTCCACCGGTACTCGCCCGAGTGGGCACCTCGAGCGACGACAACCCCCGCTCGATCGCCGGGATGAGTCCACCACTCCGCGCGACCACGGCCATCTCGGCCCACGGGACCCCGTCCAGCACGTGACGTTCGCGCAGGAACCTCGCGATGACCGCGATCTGCTCGGCCGGCGATCCTGCAGCGACCGTGACGACCGGACGCTCGGGAGCTGCAGCGTTCGCGATCGGAGCAGCGGCCTGCCGGTGGCGCCCCGCGCCCGCCGTACCGATGCGATCGGTCACGCCGCGCACGGTCGCGCGGATGCCGGGGGTGCCGCGATGCACCTGTTCGAGCACCAGTGCCTCCACGGGGCGGCCGAGCACCTCGCCGAACCGCCCGAGCGCGTCGGCGCGAGCACCGTGGAAGGCGCCGGTGGTGAGGTCGGGGTCGCCGAAGGCGACGATGGAGATCCCGTGGCGGGCGAGAGCGGCCAGGAGCTGCAGCACCCCGTGCGTCGCCTCCTGCGCATCGTCCACGAAGACCACCCGGAGCCGACCGAGGACACCGGTGCCCGGTTGCTGCTCGTCGAGGAGCCGTGCCGCACGCGCCAGCGCGGCAGCCGGTGTGAGGTGGCCGCGCCAGTCGTCGGCCAGGAAGCCCTCGATGAAGGCGGCGGCGGCGATCCACTCCGCGCGGTCGTGGAGCGAGCCGAGCCGACGCAGCTCCGCGGGCGCGACGTCGTGTTCGACGCTCCGCTCCATGAGGTTGCGGAGTTCGGTACGGAAGCCCTGAAGATGCCTGACCTCGGGCCCGAGCTCCGCGGGCCAGACCGGGCCGGTGCCGTCCGCCTCGTCGCCCAGGAGGCGTTCGGCGATGGTCTGGTCCTGCTCGCCTCCGGTGAGCAGCCGGGGCCGCCCGGTGCCAGCGAACGCGCCGGAACCCGCGATGACCTCGAGCGCCAAGGAGATCGCCGTGCGGGCGAGCGACCCGGGCGTCGCTCTGGCGACCCGCGCCTCGAGGCGGTCGCGGAGGACTTGCGCGGAGGATCGGGACGCGGCGAGGACGAGCAGTTCGTCGGTGCCGTAGCCGCGCGCGTGCACGCGCTCCGCGACCGCTTCGACGAGTGTCGTCGTCTTCCCGGTGCCCGGCGCACCGAGCACCACGGCCGACCGTGCGTCCGGGAGCCGCAGCACGGCGGACTGCGTGCCGTCGAGCGGGGCGAGTGCCTCGACGGAGGCCGCATGGTGCTGGTCGTGGACCGCGACCGTGGGGAGGTCGGAGGCGTCGGAACCGGTCATGGACCGCACGTTACCGGAGCCCGCCGACATCGTCGCGACCCGGGGCGGCGTTCCGGTGTTCGCTGACAGCAGGCGACCGCGACCGGTCCGTCGACGGTGACTCCCGTAGTCTTGCCCTACGCAACCGAAAGGCACTCAAAGTGGAAATTCGCATCGGAATCCTCAACAGCCCTCGCGAGATCGGCTTCGAGACCTCGCAGCCCGCAGCCGAGATCGAACAGGCGGTCAAGACCGCCCTCGAGACGGACGCGAAGCTGCTCTCGCTGAAGGACGACAAGGGCACCAGCTACCTCATCCCGACCGCCGGCATCGGCTATGTCGAGCTCGGAACCGAGGAGTCGCGCCGCATCGGATTCGTCGGCTGATCATGGAGCTCCTCTTCGTCGTGCTCGGCGGCGCCATCCTCGGGCTGGCCGTCCGCTACCTCCTGCCGGGCAGGGACCAGCACGGAGCGGCGCTCGTCCCGGCGGTCGCCACCCTCGTCGCCGCCGTCGTGTGGGTCGTGGCGACCTGGGCCGGCATGGCCTGGGACGGCGGTTGGATCTGGGTCGCCGCCTTCGGCGCCTCAGCGATCGTGAGCATCGTGGTCGACATCGTGCTCGTGCGTGTCCGCACCGCCTCCGACGACGCCATGCTCGCGCGGCTCCAGAACGGGGCCACCGTCTGACGCGCAGGCCAGACCGAACGATGCCGCCGCTCCATCCGGAGCGGCGGCATTGTTCGTCAGGGGGCGGTGCTGCCGCTCAGGCTGTCAGGCCGAGGGCGTCCATCCGCCTCGTGTGGTTCGCGATGAGTTCCGTGTAGATCGGTTCGACCCTGGCGTCGTCGGGCAGCGCCTTGCTCTCGGTGACGAGCGCCGACCTCGCGACGAGCATCGTGTCGCCGAGGAGGCGTCGTCCCCACATCGCGAGCGTTGAGGCACGCTCCGGGTGGGAGGCGATCACGCGGTGCAGGATCCCGACGAGCGGGTCCTCCTCAGGACCCGGGGCGACGATCGCCGCGAGGTCGCGGGCGTCCGCTCCGTCGAGGCCACGAGCGAGTTCCGCGAAGAACTCGTCGAGGAATCCGCGGGTGACGAGGATGCCGAGCAGGAGTTCGTCCCACGTGCCGGTGCGCAGGATCGCCTGGAACTCGTCACGTGAGCGCGCGAACGGTTCGAGCACCGCGGCCGGGTCGTCGTTCGTCCGGCGGAGCCAGGCGAGGAGCGCCTGATGTTTGCGCAGGGCGGTCGCGGCCGCCTCGGCGAGCGTCTCCCGGTCGGCGTCGTTGGGGGCGTGCTCGACGGCGAACGAGAGCGTCATGAAGAAGCCGAGCTGGAGTTGCGCCACCTGACCGAGGTAGTCCGCCGTGCTCGGGGCGAGTTCGTGGAGGTCGACGCGCGTCGCCTGGACCGTGTCGCCGCGGGAGCGCAGCCGAGGCGTCTCCGTGCCGGGACGACGCCGACGTCGTGCAAACCACAGTGCCATGCGACCACCCTATCCGTCGCGCAGCGATCGCCGTGTTCCGCGCGCCCAGCGGCCTCTCGGGACCTCCCGGGTAGAATAGCGGTGCCCCGGCGTCGGATCGGGGCCCTACACCTGTGTGCAATCGAAGGTGTAGACCATGACTGCACTGACAGGTATCTCCGTGACTTTCTCTGATCTCGGTGTCGACCAGGACATCGTCGACGCCCTCACGACCAAGGGCATCATCGACCCATTCCCCATCCAGGAGCAGACGATCCCCCTGGGGCTCGCCGGCCAGGACATCATCGGCCAGGCCAAGACGGGAACCGGTAAGACCTTCGGGTTCGGCATCCCGATCGTCCAGCGCCTCGGTCTCGACCCGGCACCCGGCGTCAAGACGCTCGTCGTCGTCCCGACCCGCGAACTCGCCGTCCAGGTGTCCGAGGACATCGAGATCCTCATCTCGAACCGGTCCACGACCCTCGTCTCCATCTACGGCGGCAAGGCCTACGAGGGTCAGATCGAGCAGCTGAAGGCCGGCGCCCAGATCGTCGTCGGCACGCCCGGTCGCCTCATCGACCTCAACAACCAGCGCCTGCTCGACCTCTCGAACATCACCGAGATGGTGCTCGACGAGGCCGACAAGATGCTCGACCTCGGCTTCCTCGCCGACATCGAGAAGTTGTTCTCCAAGACCCCGGCCGCCCGCCACACCATGCTGTTCTCGGCGACCATGCCCGGCCCGATCGTCGCCCTGGCCCGCCGCTTCATGAGCAAGCCGATCCACATCCGCGCGAGCGACCCGGACGAAGGCCTCACCCAGGCCAACATCAAGCACCTCATCTACCGCGCCCACTCGCTCGACAAGGACGAGGTGATCTCCCGCATCCTGCAGGCCGAGGGTCGCGGCAAGACCGTGATCTTCACGCGGACCAAGCGCGCGGCCGCGAAGCTGGTCGAGGAACTCAGCGACCGCGGGTTCAACGCCGCAGCGGTGCACGGCGACCTCAACCAGGAGCAGCGCGAGCGCGCGATGGCGTCCTTCAAGGCCGGCAAGCGCGACGTGCTGATCGCCACCGACGTCGCCGCCCGTGGGATCGACGTCGACGACGTCACCCACGTCATCAACCACACGATCCCCGAGGACGAGAAGACGTACCTCCACCGCGTCGGACGTACCGGTCGCGCCGGGAAGACGGGTATCGCCGTCACCTTCGTCGACTGGGACGACCTGCACAAGTGGGCGCTCATCAACCGCGCGCTCGAGTTCGGGCAGCCGGAGCCGACGGAGACCTACTCGTCGAGCCCGCACCTGTTCACCGACCTCGGGATCGCCGAAGGCACGAAGGGCCGGCTGAAGCCCGCCAAGGCCGTCGAGCCCGCTCCGCGCCGCGAGGGTTCGCGGAGCGCAGGAGGACGCGACGGTTCGCGGACCGGCGGCGGACGCGAGGGTTCGCGGACCAGCGGCGGTCGCGGTGGTGAGCGCGGCGGACGCGGAGGCGAGCGCACGCAGCCGAGCAGCACCCGGCTCGAGTCCCAGCCGAGCACCCGCGCCCACTCGCGGACGCACGACGCCGCCTCGACCGACACCGTCGACCGCAGCGCGCCCGCAGCGGGCACCCACGACGGCCATGGCCCGGAGCACCGCGACGGCAACAGCGCTCCCCGCCGTCGGAGCCGCACGCGTCGCACCGCTCCCCCGGCCCCCACGGCGTAGATCCGTCACGCAGAACGCCCGCGCCCTTCCGGGTGCGGGCGTTCTGCATGTCGCGAGCGTTGCGCCTGGGGCTGGATACCCGCGTGCACGTCGGCACGCTCGGTGACCGAAGGATGTTCGACCGGGACGCCGGCCGCGCCGGATCAGTCGGGCAGGACGGGTTCCGAGCCGGTGGCCTCGTCGACGATGCGCCGGACGACATCCATGTCGGTCGTGTTCTCCCCGAGACGGTTCGGTTTCCCCGTCCCGTGGTAGTCGCTCGAACCGGTGGCGACGAGACCGAGCTCGGAGGCGATCCGCCGCACGACGACCTTGCCCTCCTCGGTGTTCTCCCGGTGTTCGATCTCCAAACCGAACAGGCCCGCGTCGGCGAGTTCGCGGAAGTACGACTCAGGCAGCATGCGATCACGACCGGCGGGAACCGGGTGGGCGATGACCGGGACGCCGCCGGCGGCACGGACCAACCGCACCGCGGTGAGCGGGTCCGGGGCGTAGTGCGGCGCATAGTAGCCGGTGCGGGGGTGCAGGATGCCGTCGAAGGCCTCGCCGCGGTCGGCCACGATCCCGAGGGCGATCAGCGCGTCGGCGATGTGCGGACGACCGACCGTCGCGCCCTCGCGGGTCTGCGCGAGGACGTCGGCCCAGGAGAGCGGGTAGTCGCCGCCGATCCGAGCCACGATGGCCTCGGCCCGGCGCAGGCGGGACTCCCGGATCTTGGCGGTCTCCTGGAGGAGGTCGCCGTTGAGCGGGTCGATGAGGTAGGCGAGCAGGTGCACGCTCCGCCACTCGTACCGGGTGCTGAGTTCCATGCCGGGGAGCAGGGTGATGCCCTGCCGACGCGACTCGAGGGACGCCTCGGCCCAGCCTGCGGTGGAGTCGTGGTCCGTGAGGGCGATGGTGCCGAGCCCCGCTGCACCCGCTGCACGCATGAGTTGCGTCGGCGTCTCCGTGCCGTCCGAGACACTCGAGTGCGTGTGCAGATCGGCGGGACCGTGCATGTCTCGAGCGCTCACCACGGTTCCACCCTAGTCGCAGCTCGTCCTCCGGTGACTCCCAGACCGCTCGCCTACGCTGGCGCGAATGCTGAAGACCGTCGGTGGCGTCATCGCGGCCGTGATCGCGACAGCGGTCACGGTCCTGCTCGGCGTCGCCATCCTGCCCGGCCTGTTCGGTCTGGAGCAGGCGCAGATCATCGTCCAGCTGAGCGCGTTCCGGCTGCTGCTCGCGATCCTGGCGGCGGGCGCAGCACTCGTGGCCGTCGTCGTGGGGGTCCTGCTGCGGGGATCCCGCCGGGTGCTCCCCTTCGTGCTCGCCTCGGCGCTCGCCGCCGTCTCGGTGACCGGTGCCGTCGTCACCGCGAGTCGAGGCGTCGACGACCGGGTGGTCGCGGGTGAGGCGACCGACCTCGCCGACCAGGTCACTGTGCTGGCGTGGAACACCTTGGGCGACGCGGTCGCCCCGGGGACGATCGCGGCCATCGCGGTCCGTGAAGGCGCCGACGTCGTGTCCCTGCCGGAGACCTCCGCCACGGCCGCCGATGCGGTGGCAGCCGCGATGACCGCCTCCGGACGGCCCATGGTGGCCCATTCGACGTCGTCTGACGCTCACGGGACGAGTCTGCTCGTGAGCACCGGGCTCGGCGAGTACGCGGTCCGAGCCCCCTCCGGGAACGGGGCGACGGCCATCGAGGACTCGGAGACGCTCATCGCGGACCCGGTCCTCGGTCGTGGACCGACCCTCGTCGCCGTCCACACGACGGCTCCGCTGCCGAGCCGGCTCGACGACTGGCGCGCGGAACTCGCCGACCTCGCGGGTCACTGCGTCGCCGGCACCGACGTCATCATGGCGGGCGACTTCAACGCGACGCTCGACCATCTGGCCGGTCTGCGCGACGGCGGCGACCTGGGCGACTGCGATGATGCGGCGGCAGCGGACGCCGCCGCAGGGCTCGGCACCTGGCCGACGGAGCTGCCCGCCGTCCTCGGCGCGCCGATCGACCACGTCATGGCCAGCCCCACGTGGGTGTCCGTGTCGGCCCATGTGCTGAGCGACGTCGACGGCACGGGCAGCGACCACCGCCCGGTGGTCGCGACCTTGCTCCCCCGGACCCCGCGCTGACCGACGGACCGGCGCCTCGGTCCCGGTGCGACAATGGATCCATGGCGACTTCCGCAGACACATCCAGTTCGAACACCGTCCAGACCGAGGCGACCTCCAACCGGGCGGCCGCCTGGTCGGAGGGCTTCCGCGCGTTCATCGGCACCGGATGGGCAGACCGCCCCGAGGTGCTCCCCGAGCCACGCGAGACGGCGAGCCTCGCGGCGGCCCGTCGCGATCGGCTCTCGACGCTGTTCCCCGGTCAGCGCCTCGTCCTCCCCGCGGGTGGGATGAAGCAGCGCTCGAACGACACCGACTACCTGTACCGGGCGCACTCGGCCTTCTCGTACTACACGGGCTGGGCCGCGGACGCCGAGCCGGACAGCGTCCTCGTCCTCGACCCGGAGGAGTCCGGGCACACCGCGACGCTGTACTTCCGGGAGCGGGCCGGACGCGACACCGACGAGTTCTACACGAACGCCGCCATCGGCGAGTTCTGGATCGGAGCCCGCCCGTCACTGGCCCAGGTGGCCGCCGACCTCGCGATCGCGACGGCAGACCTCTCGTCGTTCCACGCGGACGCGGCCGACCTCACGGTCGACGTCGACGCCGACCTCACCCGGGCGGTCTCCGAGATGCGCCTCGTGAAGGACCGGTACGAGATCGCCCAGATGCGTCTCGCCGTCGACGCGACCGCGAGAGGGTTCGACGACGTCATCGCCGAGCTGCCCAAGGTGCTCGCACACGAGCGCGGCGAGCGCATCGTCGAGGGCGTCTTCGCAGGTCGTGCCCGTGCCGACGGGAACGGCGTGGGCTACGAGACCATCGCCGCAGCAGGGCCACACGCCTGCATCCTCCACTGGACGCGGAACGACGGACGGGTCCGCCCGGGCGACCTCATCCTGATCGACGCCGGCGTGGAGCTCGACAGCTACTACACGGCGGACATCACCCGGACGATCCCGGTCTCGGGCACCTTCACCGAGGTGCAGCGTCGGGTGTACGAAGCCGTTCGCGAGGCCGCAGACGAGGCCTTCGCCATCGTCCGCCCCGGCATCCGGTTCCGCGACGTGCACGCTGCGGCGATGGCCGTCATCGCCCGCAAGACGGCCGAGTGGGGACTGCTCCCCGTGACCGCGGAGGAGGCGCTGCTCAAGGAGAACGAACAGCACCGGCGGTACATGGTCCACGGCACGAGCCACCACCTCGGGACGGATGTGCACGACTGCGCCCAGGCGCGGCGCGAGATGTACGCTGACGCGGTCGTCGAACCGGGCATGGTGTTCACGATCGAGCCCGGGCTGTACTTCCAGGTCGACGACCTGACGGTGCCCGAGGAGTACCGGGGCATCGGCGTCCGGATCGAGGACGACATCCTCGTGACCGAGGACGGCGCGGAGAACCTGTCCGCCGGCATCCCGCGCACCGCCGACGAGGTCGAGGCCTGGCTCGCCCGCTGAGGCCCGCTGGTCGCCCGGCGGCTCGGCGTCCGACGCCGTGGGGTCAGCCCGCGTCGGACGCCGGGCCGCGCTCGAGCAGGTTACGCGCCCGGTTCGCGAGCTCGTCACCCACGACGAGGTCGTACCGCGTGGCGATGACGAGGGTGGCCGAGGTGTACTCCTGACGCTTCCGTGTCACCGAGTAGGAGACGATGCCGAACAGCATGCCGAACGCGGCACCCATGAGCACCGCCGCGCCGAGCAGCATGAGGTTCGTCTCCGGGTTGAAGATGACGAGGACGAGTCCGAGGAACAGACCGAGCCAGGCGCCACTGACCGCTCCGGCGCCCGCGGCACGCCCGTAGCTGAGCCGCCCGGTCACGCGTTCGACGCTCTTCAGGTCGCTGCCCACGATCGAGATCTCCTTGACCGGGAAGTCGGTGTGGGCGAGGGACGAGATCGCAGCCTGCGCGGACTCGTAGCTGTCGTAGCTGGCCACCGTCTCGCCTCGCGGGATGACGCCGAGCGCCGGGGCGCCCTTGCGGCCGAACTGTCGCGGATCACTCATGCCTCCATCCTCTCATCCCACCCCGAGGGGTCCCTCCTGGCAGGCCACCGGCGGGTAGGTTAGTAGGCGTGAGTGCAACCAGAGTGTTCGTCGCCAGGCTCGCCGGGTGCACCGTCTTCGACCCCGCGGGCGATCGTGTCGGCAAGGTCAGGGACGTGCTCGTCGTCTACCGCACCGGGAAATCCCCGCGCGTCGTCGGCCTGATCGTGGAGATCCCGGGCAAACGACGCGTCTTCGTCTCCATCGGACGCGTCACGAGCATCGGTGCCGGGCAGATCATCACCACCGGCCTCATCAACGTCCGCAGGTTCGAACAGCGCGGCGGCGAGGTCCGCGTGATCGCCGAACTCTTCGGACGACGCGTCGTCTTCCGGGCGAACGGCGAGGAGGCGACGATCGAGGACGTCGCGATCGAGGAGCAGGGGCCAGGCGAGTGGCAGGTGTCTCAACTCTTCGTCCGACGCCCGAAGACCACGGCCTCGCCCTTCGTCAAGGGTCCGACGACCTTCGCCACCTGGAACGAACTGCGGGAGGAGCAGGAGCTCGGTGAGGCGCAGTCCGCCGAGCAGCTGATCGCGACGTACGCCGATCTGAAGCCGGCCGACCTCGCCAACACGCTCCTCGACCTGCCGCGTGATCGGATGATCGAGGTCGCCGAGGAGCTGTCCGACGACCGGCTCGCCGACGTGCTCGAGGAGATGCCCGAGACCGACCAGGTGCACATCCTCGCGCAACTCGACGACGACCGCGCCGCCGACGTCCTCGATCAGATGCAACCCGACGACGCGGCCGACCTCATCGCCCAGCTCCCCGAGGATCGCGGTGAACACCTCCTCGAGCTCATGGAGCCGGAGGAGGCCGAGGACGTCCGCATGCTGCTCCGGTTCGATCCGGAGACCGCGGGTGGGCTCATGACGACCGAACCGATCATCCTCTCAGCCGACGCGACGGTCGCCGAGGCTCTGGCGTCCATCCGGCGCTCCGAGCTGGCCCCAGCTCTGGCCGCCGGGGTCTGCATCACGCTGCCGCCGTACGAGTCGCCCACGGGCAGATTCCTCGGCATGGTCCACTTCCAACGGATGCTCCGCTACCCGCCGCACGAGCGGCTCGGCACCCTGCTCGACCAGAGTCTCGACCCGGTGGGGGTCCGCACCTCGGCCGCCGAGGTCTCGCGCATCCTCGCGAGCTACAACCTCGTCCAGGTCCCTGTCGTGGACGAACAGCAGCGGCTGCTCGGGGTCGTGACGATCGACGACGTGCTCGACTACCTCCTCCCCGACGACTGGCGGAGCATCGACGAGAACGACGAACTCCCGGCTGCGGAACAGCGCATCGGATCGAACGGAAGGAGGGCAGGTCGTGGCACGAGCTCCCCGCAATGAAGTCCGACTCGACGCGCCCAAGGGGCTGCGCAGCTCCGTCCGTTCCATCCGGCGCGCGCCCGCCTCGCGCGACCGCTTCGGCCGGTTCACCGAGTGGATCGCCCGGGCGATGGGGACGCCCTGGTTCCTCGTCGGCCTGACCCTCTTCGTCATCCTCTGGATCGCCTGGAACACGTACGGCCCGATGTCCCTCCGGTTCGACTCCGTCGACATCGGGTTCGTCGCGCTGACCCTGGTGCTGTCACTTCAGGCGTCCTACGCCGCGCCGCTCATCCTGCTCGCCCAGAACCGCCAGGACGACCGCGACCGCGTGCAGATCGAACAGGACCGCCAGCGGTCCGAGCGCAACCTCGCCGACACCGAGTACCTCGCCCGCGAGGTCGTCGCGCTGCGCCTGGCGCTCAAGGACATGGCGTCGAAGGACTTCATCCGCGCCGAGCTGCGTTCCCTGCTCGAGGAGTTGGACCGGGACCGCACCGATCAGCCCGAGCACGACGGGCCAGAGCGTCGGCGTGGCTGACGCGGAGCTCGCCGACCGGATCAGGACCGCGCTCGCGCGGGTCGTCGACCCCGAGATCCGCAAGCCGATCACCGACCTCGACATGGTCGGTTCGATCGACGTCGACGATCAGGGCGCGGCCGACATCACGATCAAACTCACGATCGTGGGGTGCCCGGCGGCGACGAGCATCGAACGCGACGTCCGCGAGGCCGCCGCGTCGACGCCCGGCGTGACGCGGGTCGCGGTGGACGTTCAGGTGATGTCCACGGCGGAACGGCAGGCCCTGACCGATCGGCTCCGCGGCGGACGCGGCGCACGCGGCGTCCCGTTCGGCCCGGATTCACTGACGCGGGTGTACGCGGTCACGAGCGGCAAGGGTGGCGTCGGCAAGTCCACGGTGACCGCCAACCTGGCGGTCGCCCTCGCCGCTCGCGGCCTCCGGGTGGGGCTCGTCGACGCCGACGTCCACGGCTTCTCCATCCCGGGTCTGCTGGGCCTCGTCGAGCACGGCGTCGCCGTGAAGCCGACCCAGGTCGGTGACATGATCCTTCCGCCCGTCGCGCACGGCGTGAAGGTCGTGTCGATCGGCATGTTCATCGACGCGCCGACCGACGGGACCACCGCCGTCGCCGTCGCCTGGCGCGGGCCGATGCTCCACCGCACGATCCAGCAGTTCCTCACGGACGTGTTCTTCGGCGATCTCGACGTCCTGCTGCTCGACCTCCCTCCGGGCACCGGGGACGTCGCGATCTCGATCGGGCAGCTGCTCCCGCACGCCGAGGTGCTCGTCGTCACGACGCCGCAACCCGCCGCCGCCGAGGTCGCGGAGCGCAGCGGGGTGGTGGCGCGACAGACCGGCCAACGCGTGTACGGCGTCATCGAGAACATGGCCGGACTTCCACAGCCCGACGGCAGCATCCTGCCGTTGTTCGGCACCGGTGGCGGCGAGGCGCTCGCGACGCGGCTCTCCGTCGGTCAGACCGAACCGGTACCGCTGCTCGCCTCCGTCCCGCTGAGCGTCACGCTCCGGCAGGGCGGTGACACCGGACGACCGGTCGTGCTCTCAGACCCGGCGGATCCGGCGGCCGCCGAGATCCTCCGTCTGGCGGGGCAACTCGCGGCCCGTCCACGTGGCCTGGCCGGGCGACGCCTGGGCGTCAGCACGAGCTGAACCAGTCGGCGCGGAAGCGTCAGGCAAGGCGCTCGGGACTCAGGTGGCCTCGAGGTCGAACGGCGGTGCAGCCGTCTCGCCGGCGGCCAGACGGCGGAGACGCTCGTCGGTGGACGCCTGGATCGACTTCGGTTTCTCGAGGGACGGGGCGGTCGCGGCGGCGGCAGCGGCCGGCGCCGGCTCCAAGGGGGCGGTCGTCGGCGTCACCGGTGGCTCGTCGTCGAGCAAGGCCTCGCGGATGATGCGGCGGGGATCGTACTGACGGGGGTCGAGCTTCTTCCAGTCGACCTCGTCGAACTCCGGACCCATCTCCTCGCGCATCCGGTCCTTCGCGCCGGAGGCCAGGTCGCGGAGCGTCCGGACGAGCCTCGCCAGCTGGGACGCGTAGTACGGCAGACGTTCGGGACCGAGCAGGAACACGGCGATGACCCCGATGATGAGGAGTTTGTCGAACGTCAGACCGAACACGTCATCAGACTACCGCGCGAGCCTCAGCTCGCGGAGCCGTTGCAGGCCATACGCTGAGATCCGGAGGCAAGGTGTCAGAACACAATCTCAACTGGAAGTACGCGGGCGACGTGGTCGTCGAGAGCGCTGCGATGCACACGGCGCGTGCGCATGCGCACGAACTCGGCGTGGAGGCGATCTCCCCGGCGATCGGCGCACAGCTCGCGGTGGTCGCCGCGGCGACCCGCGCGGAGTCCATCGTCGAGGTTGGCACCGGGACGGGCGTCTCCGGACTGTGGTTGCTCCGCGGCGCCACGAACGCGGTGCTGACCTCCATCGACACGGAGATCGTGCACCAGCAACAGGCCAAGGCGGCGTTCACGGAAGCCGGCATCACCGCCAACCGCATCCGACTCATCACCGGCAGCGCGCTCGACGTCCTGCCCCGCATGAACGAGAACTCCTACGACCTCGTGCTCGTCGACGGCGATCCGGGATCCGTGATCGAGTACGTCGAGCACGGTCTCCGACTCGTCCGGCCCGGCGGAACCGTCCTCGTGCCGCACGCGCTCTGGCGCGGCAAGGTGGCCGACCCGACACAGCGCGACGAGACCACGGGCCTCTTCCGGTCGCTCGTCCAGGAGATCTCCGCGTCCGACGCGGTCGTCAGCGCCCTCTCCCCCGCCGGAGACGGCCTGCTGCAGATCACCAAACCCGGCGTCTGATCACCGAGTACGACGAACCGGCCGCCACCCTCGCCCTGGGGCGATGATGACGGCCGGTTCTCAGCTCATGCGGCATCGGTGACGGGGCTCAGCCCGCGCTCACCACACCCGCGAGTGCATCGTGCAGTTCTTGAGCCTCTGCGTCGTTGACCGACACGACGAGACGCCCTCCCCCTTCAAGAGGCACTCGCACGATGATGAGCCGACCCTCCTTCACGGCCTCCATTGGCCCGTCTCCGGTGCGTGGCTTCATTGCGGCCATGCGAGTCCCCTCTCGTTATTCGACTGACCCCCATTATCGCGTATCACGGGGGCTCGTGATAATCCTGAACGCGGCGAGGCGCGGGATGACGACTGATCAACGGCTACGGAATGGTCCAATAGGCGTTCGCGAGGCCGTACATGACGAAGATCCAGCACCACTGGAGCGCCAGGGAGAGGACGACGACGCCACCGCGGTACCACCGGTTTCGCGGGACGGCGACGGCGCCGAGGAGCGGGAAGACCGGGATGAGCAGTCGGAAGACGCTCGTCTGCGGGAAGAAGACCGCGAAGAGGTACAGCAGGTACGACGCCACCCACAGCCGAAGGTCGACGCCGAGGCGACGGACTGCCGGGACGAACAGGAGGAGCGCGGAGCCGACGAAGACGGCGAGGACGACCACGAGGCCTGGCCCATCCCCGAACCAGAACTGCCCGCCCTGGATCCACGCCGAGAACGGCACGAGCGGTTGCTCACCGATGAAGGCGGCGCGCCAGGCCAGCTCGGTCTGGAGGTACGCCTCAGGACGGCCCGTCGCGAGGCCTGCGATGACCATCCAGGCGAAGCCCGCCACCGCGGCCAGCGCTCCCCCGACGAGGATGAGGAGGACCTCGCGCCTGGCGAGCGGGTCGCGGCGACGCGTGACCACCCGAACGACGAGGTGGAGTCCGAGCAGGAGCGCGAACGCCAGGACCCCCGGGCGGGTGAAGGCCATGACCGGGATGACCGCGAGCAACCACCCGTACCGGCGGGTCACGAGGAGCAACAGCGCCAGCGTCAGCAGGAGGAGGAACATCGACTCCGCGTAGGCGAGCTGGAACACGGCGCTGAGCGGTGCGATGCAGAACAGGACGACGGCGAACATCGACCGGCCGGCGTCCAGACGCGTCCGCATCAGCCGATGGAACAGCAGCGCACTGCCGAACCCGCAGCCCAGGGACACGAGCACCGCCATGACCGGCCACGGCAGGAACGTGACGACCGACAGCCCCTTCACCACACCGGGATAGACGGGCATGAAGGCCCAGGCGTTCTCGGCGACCCGTCCGGCGCTGTCGAACGGCAGCTGGCTCGGGTAGCCGTACGTCGCGATCCACCAGTACCACTGGCCGTCCCACCCCGCGGCGAGGGTGCCGAGCGAGGGGAACGCGCCGAACCGGGAGTCCGGAGCCGACAGGAGGCTCGCGAGCGCGAACATCGCCGTCGTCACGAGCCGGGACAGCACGTAGACGATGCCGATGCGCCCCCACACGGGCAGGCGCACCCACCGCCGGAGCATCGAGGGCCGTTCGTCGACCGCTACCCGGACCTCCGCGTCAGCGGCCATCGGAGCCCTGCAGCCAGGCGCGGAGGCCCCGCTCGCACTCCTCGATCTGGGCGAGCGGGACGCGTTCGTCGTCCGCGTGGGCGAGCAGCGGGTCGCCCGGGCCGTAGTTGACCGCGGGCACGCCCAACGCGGAGAAGCGCGCGACGTCCGTCCAGCCGTACTTCGGTGCCGGCGTCCCCCCGACCGCCGCCAGGAAGTCCTGGGCGATCGGCGCGTCGAGGCCCGGGCGGGCACCTTCCGCGACATCGGTCTGCACGACCTCGAAGCCGGAGAAGAGCTCCTCGAGGTGGGCGAGTGCCTCCGCTCCCGTCCGGCTGGGCGCGAACCGGTAGTTCACCTCGACGGTGACCAGATCCGGGATCACGTTCCCGGCGACGCCGCCGTGGATGGCGACCGCGTTGACGCCCTCGCGATAGACGAGCCCGTCGACCTCGACCTCGCGAGGGGTGTAGGCGGCGAGCGTCGCGAGGACCGGCGAGATCGCGTGGATGGCGTTGACGCCGACCCAGCTCCGCGCCGCGTGCGAGCGTTTGCCGAAGGCGCTGACCTCGACGCGGAGGGTGCCGTTGCACCCGCCCTCGACGCCCGCGTTGCTCGGCTCCCCGAGGATGGCGAAGTCCCCGACGAACAGCTCCGGGTGGTGCTTCGCGAGCCGGCCCAGACCGTTGAGGTCCGACGCGACCTCCTCGTTGTCGTACCACATCCAGGTGATGTCGACGATGGGATCGGTGAGCTCGGCCGCGAGTTTCAACTGCACGGCGACACCACCCTTCATGTCGACCGTTCCTCGCCCCCACAGCGTCGCCTCGCCCGCGTGCTCCTCGAAGCGGGTCGGGACGTTGCCGTTGATCGGGACGGTGTCGAGGTGGCCGGCGATGATGACCCGCTGCGGGCGGCCGAGGGACGTCGACGCGACCACCGTATCGCCGTCGCGCACGATCGTGAGGTGGTCGAACCCGCCGAGCGCCGCCTCCACCGCGTCGGCGATCCGAGCCTCATCCCCCGACACGGAGGGGATGTCGCACAACTGCCGGGTGAGTTCCACGGAGGAGACGGACAGGTCGAGTACGGGGACATCGGCTGGCATGGAACCAGTGTATTGGCCGCGACCCTGGGCGTCGGCCGCCTCCCCGGACGTTCGCCGCTACCCTGGAGCCATGACTGCCGCGACTCCCGAAACGCCCGTTCCGACCCACGCCTGGGGCTCCGGCCTCGCGACGATCGCCGCCGACGGTACCGTGCTCGACACCTGGTTCCCCGAGCCGACGCTCGGCCGGATCCCCGAGGGCCGCGACCGCTGGATCGCCCCCGCGGAGCTCGAAGCCCTGGCGACCGACGACGATCGGCGGGCCGTCCGGATCGACATCGTCACGGTCGAGATCGAGTTGCAGGCTGCCCCGGCGAGCACGCCGGACGCCTACCTGCGGCTGCACCTGCTCAGCCACCTCCTCGTCCGTCCCAACACGATCTCGCTCGACGGCGTCTTCGCACACCTGCCCATCGTCGTGTGGACCAACGCCGGACCGGTGCACCCGGCCGACTTCGACCGACTCCGGCCGTCGCTCCTCCGCGCCGGCATCCATGCGGCCGGTATCGACAAGTTCCCGCGGCTCCTCGACTACGTGACGCCGGACAAGGTGCGGATCGCCGACGCCTCCCGCGTCCGGCTCGGCGCCCACCTCGCGCCGGGCACGACGGTCATGCACGAGGGCTTCGTCAACTTCAACGCCGGCACCCTCGGGTCGTCCATGGTCGAGGGCCGCATCTCCCAGGGTGTCGTCGTCGGTGACGGCAGCGACATCGGTGGCGGCGCGTCCATCATGGGCACCCTGTCCGGCGGAGGCACGCAGCGGGTGGCGATCGGCCAGCGCGCGCTCCTCGGGGCGAACTCCGGCATCGGCATCTCGATCGGCGACGACTCGGTCGTCGAGGCCGGCCTCTACGTGACGGCCGGCACCAAGGTCGTCCTCGCGGGAGCCGCCGCGACCGCCGAGGGGGCTCCGCGTACCGTCAAGGCCGTCGACCTCTCCGGGGTGCCCAACCTCCTGTTCCGGCGCAACTCGCTCACGGGCGCTGTCGAGGTCCTCCCCCGCTCCGGCTCCGGTGTCGAACTGAACGCGGCCCTGCACGCCTGAGCCCTTCGACAGGCTCAGGGACCGGACGACCGGCTCCGGGACCGGAGAACCGGTTCGGCGCCCGCGGTCACAGATACAGAACGGCCCCGCATCCTCGGATGCGGGGCCGTTCTCGTGATCGGCCAAGGCGCGACTACCGCGTCGGGAAGGACCGCTCGGGCGAACCCGTGTACAGCTGCTGCGGGCGACCGATCTTGGTCTGCGGGTCGAGGTTCATCTCACGCCAGTGCGCGATCCATCCGGGAAGACGCCCGATGGCGAACAGCACCGTGAACATGCGCGTCGGGAAGCCCATGGCCTTGTAGATGACGCCCGTGTAGAAGTCCACGTTCGGGTAGAGCTTCCGCTCCTTGAAGTAGTCGTCCTCGAGGGCGATCTGCTCGAGTTCCTGCGCGAGGTCGAGCAGGGGGTCGTTGATCCCGAGTGCGCGGAGGACCTCGCCGGCGCTCTCCTTGACGAGCTTGGCCCGCGGGTCGTAGTTCTTGTAGACGCGGTGCCCGAAGCCCATGAGCTTCACGCCGTCTTCCTTGTTCTTGACGCGGTCGACGAACCGCTGGACGCCCTCACCGGACTCCTGGATCCGACCGAGCATCTGCAGCACGGCCTCGTTGGCGCCACCGTGGAGTGGCCCGGACAGGGCGTTGATGCCGGCCGACACGGAGGCGTACAGGTTGGCGCCCGTCGAGCCGACCAGGCGGACCGTAGAGGTCGACGCGTTCTGCTCGTGGTCCTCGTGGAGGATCAGGAGCAGGTCGAGGGCCTTCGACAGGACCGGGTCGATCTCGTAGGGCTCGGCCAGGTTGCCGAAGTTCAGCTTGAGGAAGTTGTCGACGAAGCTCAGGGAGTTGTCGGGGTACAGGAACGCCTGGCCCACCGACTTCTTGTGCGCGTACGCCGCGATGACCGGGAGCTTCGCGAGCATGCGGACCGTGGTCAGCTCGACGTGGTCGGGGTCGTGCGGGTTCGCGTCCGACTCGTAGTACGTCGACATCGCCTGCAAAGCGCTGGACAACACCGCCATGGGGTGCGCCGTGTGCGGGAGTGCCGAGAAGAACCGCTTGAGGTCCTCGTGCAGCAGGGTGTGTCGACGGATCTTCTCGTCGAACCCGCCGAGCTCGTCGGCAGTGGGGAGCTCGCCGTGGATCAGGAGCCAGGCGACCTCGAGGAACGTCGACTGCTTGGCGAGCTGCTCGATCGGGTATCCGCGGTAGCGGAGGATGCCCTGGTCGCCGTCGATGTAGGTGATCGCCGACTTGGTGGCCGCCGTGTTGACGAACCCGTAGTCGAGCGTCGTCAGGCCGGTCTGCCGGGTGAGCGAGGAGACGTCGATACTCGACGCGCCTTGGGCTGACCGGTGGATCGGGAATTCGGCTGTTCCGCCGGGGTAGTTCAGGGTGACCTGCTGCGTCTCGGTGGAAGCCTGTTTCTCGACGTCGCCCACGGCGCCTCCTCGTATCTTCGTGCGATAGGGACTGGACATCGCCCTCCGATACGACGGCGTGTCACATACAGCCTAATCGGGTTCCGGGCCCACTGCTGTTTCCCACAGTGATCCGGCGACTTCCTTGGAGTTCACCCTGAAATCGGGCGGACGCCCCGGAGTCGCTCGGCGGCCGTGGCGATCCGCTCGTCGCTCGCCGTCAACGACAGGCGCACGTGATCCGGGTAGGCATCTCCGTAGAACACGCCAGGGCCTCCGAGGATGCCGATGGACGCCAGGCGGTCGATGCTGGACCACGCGTCGCGACCCTCGGTGATCCACAGGTAGAGGCCGGCTTCGCTGTGATCGACCCGGAAGCCTGCCTCGCGGACCGCCGGGAGCAGCACCTCGCGCCGAGCGCGATACCGCGCCTTCTGCTCGGCCACGTGCGCGTCGTCGCCCAGGGCCGCGACCATGGCCGCCTGGAGCGGGGCCGGCAGCATGAGTCCCGCATGCATTCGCACGGTGACGAGGCGCTTGACGAGCCGTTCGTCTCCGGCGAGGAAGGCGGCACGGTACCCGGCGAGGTTCGACTGCTTGCTCAGGGAGTAGATCGCGAGGACGCCACTGTGGTCCCCATCGGTCACGCGCGGATCGAGCACCGACGGGGTCGGGGTGTCGGACCACTCCCCCTCCCAGCCGAGTTCCGCATAGCATTCGTCGCCCACGAGGACGGCGCCGAGCTCGCGTGCCCGCAGCAACGCGGCATGCAGTTCCTCGACCGAGAGCACCCGACCGTCCGGGTTGCCCGGCGAGTTGAGCCAGACGAGGCGGGTGCTCTCGGGCCACTCGGCGGGGTCGTCGGCCGCGACCGCTTCGGCACCCGCGATCGCCGCGCCGACGGCGTACGTCGGATAGGCGGCGACCGGATGGACGACCGTGTCGCCCTCGCCGAGCCCGAGCAGGAACGCGAGCAACGCCACCAGTTCCTTGGAACCGATCGTCGGCAGGACGGCGTCGGGCGTCAGTCCGCCGACACCACGACGGCGGGCGAACCACGCGATGATCGCCTGACGGAGCTCGGGCGTACCGATCGTCGTCGGGTACGCGTGGGCGTCGGTGGCCTCGCGCAGGGCGTCGCGGATGAGGTCCGGCGTCGCGTCGACCGGCGAGCCGATCGACAGGTCGACGATGCCGTCCGGGTGCTGACGCGCCCGTTCCGCGTACGGGGCCATGAGGTCCCAGGGGTAGTCGGGCAGCGGCTGCAGTGCCACGCGGCTACTCGTGGGCTTGCGGCGGCAGCGCGGCGATGAGGGGGTGGTCCGACGGGATGACCCCGACCTTGGCGGCACCGCCCGGCGACCCGACCTCGTCGAAGAACTCGACGTTGGCCTTGTAGTAGTCCGCCCATTCCTCGGGCAGGTCGTCCTCGTAGTAGATGGCCTCCACCGGGCAGACCGGCTCGCACGCACCGCAGTCGACGCACTCGTCGGGGTGGATGTAGAGCGAGCGTTCACCCTCGTAGATGCAGTCGACGGGGCACTCGTCGATGCAGGCGCGGTCCTTCACATCGACGCACGGCAGAGCGATCACGTAGGTCACGGGCGGGTGGCTCCCTTCACGAGCACTGAGTGTCCAGTCTACGCCTGCGGCGAGCTGGCGAACGGCTCCGACGGCGGCCCGGCGGGACGTGCCACCGGGGTCTCGCGCTTGCGCTCGGGCAGCTTCGGCCAGGCCACGACCAGGACGGCGACGAGGCCGGGGGCGATGGTCCACACGAGGCCGGACACACTCTGCGGGATGAGGACCGACCCGCCCGTGCTCTCGAGCAGGAGCACCCCGATCATGAGGATGACGCCGAAGGCGGCCGCGGCGGCCGCGAGCCGGTCGCCGAGGACGATGCGCAGACCGAGCAGCAGCATGCCGACGCCGAGGATCCCGAGGATCAGCCCGACGGGGAGGGCGATGCCGAGCACCGACGGCGCCCAGGCGTGCGCGACCGTGCCGATGGCCCCGTAGGCGAGCCCGACGAGGAAGGCGAGGACGACCCCGATGATCCGCGATGCGGTGGTCTGCTCGCGCGGAGCGTCGTCCGGTTCCGCCGGCGCCGGGAGCCAGTGGTCGGCAGCGGCGGGGGCGCTCGCGAAGCGGGGGTCGGAAGCCGGATCGGTCATCCGCCGATTGTATCTGGACAGTCTCGGCGTCTGCCGCTATGGTCGAGGGCGGATAAGGTTAGCCTTACCCAACCGCGTTCCGAAGTCGCAGCGCCCCGCCCGGACCACGGTCCTCGCCCGGCGCGCCCTCGGATGCCTCCCACCCCAGCAACGACGGCCTCCCCCGGGCGACCGCCTGCTCGACGCCCGAAAGTCCGGTCACGTGCTCGCGAACTATCTCATCGGCCTCCGCGAAGGCCTCGAAGCCGGCCTCATCGTCGGCATCCTCGTCGCCTACCTCAACAAACTCGGCCGACGCGACGTCCTCCTCCGCCTCTGGCTCGGCGTCGCCGTGGCGATCGTCGTCTCGCTCGGCGTCGGCGCGATCCTCACCTGGGGACCCTACGGGCTGGGTTTCCAAGCGCAGGAGATCCTCGGCGGCGGCCTCTCGATCCTCGCCGTCGGCCTCGTCACCTGGATGATCTTCTGGATGGGCCGCAACGCCCGCGAACTGAAGCACGACCTCGAGTCGCGACTCGACGCGGCCGTCGCCGGTTCCGCCGTCGGCATCGTCGTCCTGGGCTTCATCAGCGTGGGACGCGAGGGCATCGAGACCGCCCTGTTCATCTGGGCCAGCGTCAACTCCGGCGAGAACGCCGTCGTCGGCTCCATCGGGGCCCTCCTCGGCATCCTCACCGCCGTCGTCATCGCCTACCTCATCTACCGCGGCTTCGTCCGGATCAACCTCGGCACCTTCTTCACCTGGACCGGGCTGTTCCTCGTCGTCGTCGCCGCAGGCGTCCTCGCCTACGGGGTCGGCGACCTCCAGGAGGCCGGTGTCATCCCCGGCTGGGGCCAGGCCGCCTTCAACCTCAGCGCCGTCGTCCCGCCCACCAGCTGGTACGGCACCGTGCTGGGCGGCCTCTTCAACTTCACCCCTGCCCCGACCTGGGCGCAGTTCATCGCGTGGCTGCTGTACCTGGTCGTCACGCTCAGCTGCTTCATCCGGGTCTCAGGACTCGGGCGTCGTCGTCCGGCCACGGTCACGAACCGCGTCGCGACGAACGGCTGACGCGACCGGGCCCACGTTCACACAGCACCAGCACCTTCCGACAGGAGTCTCCATGCAGCACCGCACCATGACCGGCCTCGCAGGCGCGGGCGTCCTCGCCCTCGCGCTCACGGGCTGCGTCCCGAACAACACGGGCACCGACGCGCTCACCGTCGACATCACCGACGACTCGTGCTCCGTGTCCGTCGCGAAGGCGACGGCCGGCGCCGTGACGTTCTCCATCACGAACAACGGCACCGACGTCAACGAGTTCGAGATCCTCGCCTCCGACAAGCTCCGCATCGTCGGCGAGAAGGAGAACGTCACCCCCGGACAGACCGTCTCCTACGTCGCCCAGCTGAACCCCGGCACGTACTACACGGCCTGCAAGTTCCAGCTCGTCGGCGCTCCCGTTGGCCTCGCCGAATTCACCGTCAGCGGTGAGAACGCGGCCGTGTCAAAGGACGAGCAGGAGCTCACCGACCAGGCCGTGACGAACTACGTCGCCTACATCAAGTCCCAGGTGGCCGAGCTCGTGCCGCAGGTCAAGGCGTTCACCGACGCGTACGCAGCCGGCGACGACGAGACCGCCCGCGCGCTCTTCGCCTCGACCCGCGTCTCCTACGAGCGCATCGAGCCGACCGCCGAGGCGTTCGGTGACCTCGACCCGAAGATCGACTACCGCGAGGTCGACGCCGTCGCCGAGGGCCTCGACTGGACGGGCTTCCACCGCATCGAGAAGGACCTCTGGCCGCCGGCAGCGGACGCCCTCAACTCCGATGGGACGAGCGCCCTCATGGACTGGACCGCGTCCACGCCGGAGCAGCGGCAGCAGTTCGCCACCGGACTCGTCGACGACGTCCAGCAGCTCTTCGACCTCGTCTCCGAGAAGGACTTCACCGTGAGCCTGGGCGACATCTCGAACGGCGCCATCGGCCTCCTCGACGAGGTCGCCGTCGGCAAGATCTCCGGCGAGGAGGACTGGTGGTCGCACACCGACCTCTACGACTTCGCCGCGAACGTCCAGGGCGCCGAGGTGGCCTTCGGCAACGTGAAGGACATCGCCGCCGGCAAGGGCGACGCCGGCACGAAGCTCGTCGGCCAGATCGAGACGGAGTTCACGGCACTGCAGGACCTGCTCGCGAAGTACGGCAGCCTCGACAGCGGGTTCGTGAGCTACGACACCGTCACCGAGGACCAGCGCAAGGAACTCTCCGACCAGGTCAACGCCCTCTCCGAGCCGCTCTCGCAGCTCACCCACACGGTACTCGGCGTCGCCGAGTAGAGCCCACCGGGTCCGCCGCCGTCGCGGCACACCGGGCCGGAACGACTCAGAGCATTCTGGGGGTTCCGGCCCCGCGGTCTTCCAGCCACCCCTGAATAGCATGAGGTCCGATGACCGAGCAGACTCCCCCCACCAGTCCTCAACCCCAGGCGCCGTCCACCCCGACGGACGACACCCCACCGCGGGGTCTCTCGCGTCGGGCGCTCTTCGGCCTGGCCGGAGCCGGGGCCGCCGGACTCGCGGCAGGCGCTGGCGCGACGGCCGCGATCACCGCGGCCGCGACGGCCTCGGCGAGCAGCGCGGGCGTCACCACCGTGTACCCGTTCGCCGGAGCGCACCAGAGCGGGATCACGACGCCGGCTCAGGACCGGCTGCACTTCGCCGCCTACGACGTGTCGGCGGGCACCACCAGGGAGGAACTCATCGAGCTGCTTCAGGACTGGAGTGTCGCCGCGGCACGGATGACGCAGGGGCAGGAGGTCGCGGCGGGTGGCGCCGTCGACGGTTCCCCGCTCGCTCCCCCGGTCGACACCGGAGAGGCGCTCGGGCTCCCCGCCAGTGGACTCACCATCACCTTCGGGTTCGGTCCCACCCTCTTCGCCGCGGAGGACGGCACCGACCGCTTCGGCATCGCCGACCGACGGCCACCTGAGCTGCAGAAACTGCCTCGATTCACGGGCGACAACCTGCAGGCCGGCCTCACCGGCGGCGACCTCTGCATCCAGGCGTGCGCCGACGACCCGCAGATCGCCGTCCACGCGATCCGCAACCTGAGCCGCATCGCGTTCGGACGCGCCTCGATCCGCTGGTCGCAGCTCGGCTTCGGTCGCACGTCCTCCACGTCCACGAGCCAGGTCACCCCGCGCAACCTGTTCGGCTTCAAGGACGGCACCGCGAACGTGAAGTCCGAGGAGACGAAGACGGTCGAAGCGCAGGTCTGGGTGCAGGACGGCGACACCGCCAGTTGGCTGAGCGGCGGCTCCTACCTCGTTGTCCGCAAGATCCGCATGATCATCGAGACCTGGGACCGCGCGCAGCTCCAGGAGCAGGAGCGCGTCATCGGCCGGAGCAAGGGCGAGGGTGCACCGCTGTCGGGCGGCAAGGAGTTCACGGAACCCGACTTCGCCGCGGTCGGCGCGACGGACCAACCGCTCATCGACAAGCACTCCCACGTGCGTCTGGCCCACCCCACCCAGCTCAAGGGCACGAAGCTCCTGCGGCGCGGGTACAACTTCGTCGACGGCAACGACGATCTCGGCCGCTTGAACGCCGGGCTGTTCTTCATGTCGTACCAGCGCTCACCGCAGCAGTTCATCGACGTGCAGCGCGCCCTCGCGACGGACGCGCTCAACGAGTACATCAAGCACGTCGGTTCCGCGATCTTCGCCGTGCCCCCGGGCGCGACGACC
This sequence comes from Plantibacter sp. LMC-P-059a, assembly GCF_030209505.1. Classification (NCBI taxonomy): domain Bacteria; kingdom Bacillati; phylum Actinomycetota; class Actinomycetes; order Micrococcales; family Microbacteriaceae; genus Plantibacter; species Plantibacter sp. LMC-P-059a. The sequence continues at coordinate 504,053 of NZ_JARVRZ010000001.1, forward strand.
GACGGCTGGGTCGGCGAGACGCTCTTCGCGTAGGACCGCCCGGTTCCTGACCGACCAACCCCGGTCGCTGACCGACCGACCCCGGTCACTGACCGACCGACCCCGGTCACTGAGCCTGTCGAAGTGCGCCCTTCGACAAGCTCAGGGACCGGCGGGGCGCTCAGGGACCGGCGGGGTGTTCAGGGATCGAAGCAGCGCCAGCCCCGGTCACTGAGCCTGTCGGCTACTTGACCGTCACCGTGTAGAGGATGCTGTCGGCCGAGGCCACGAGCTTCACGTCGTAAGCCGTCGTCGACAGCGTCACGATCGAACCGTCGCCGTTCGCGATCTCCCCGTCGATCGTGAAGCCGGCCGCGACGAGGGCGTCCTTCGCGGCCGTCGCGGCGTCGCTCGCCTGCACCGTGACGACGAAGGTGTCCTTGCCATCGACCGTGCCGCGTCCGCCGTTGACCGTGCCCTCCACGACCGGGACGGCGTCCGTCGGATAGCCCTCGGGCAGTCCCTCGTCGAGGTTGACGTCGAAGTCCCCGCCAGTCGCGTCTCGGATGCCCTGCTCGACCGAGTCCTTCACGGTCGATTCGATGACGCTGCACCCGGCGAGCGTGGGAGCGAGGACGAGGGCGGCCAGCAGGGCGAGGGAGGCGGGTCGGCGCATGCCATCAGCTTAACGAGCCGACGCCCGGTCTTCCTGGGAGGACCGGGCGTCGGCGATGCGAACGTGCTGCCTACTCGGACTGCTTCTTGAGACGCGAGTAGCTGCGCTGGCGGGCCTGAGCGTCGAGCTCGACCTTGCGGATGCGCACGTGCTCGGGCGTGACCTCGACGCACTCGTCCTCGCGGGCGAACTCGAGGCTCTCCTCGAGCGTGAGGACGCGCGGCGGCGTCATCGACTCGAAGTTGTCCGCGGAGGACTGACGCATGTTGGTCAGCTTCTTCTCCTTGGTGATGTTCACGTCCATGTCGTCGTTGCGCGAGTTCTCGCCGATGACCATGCCCTCGTAGACCTCTTCGGTCGGCTGGACGAAGAACGACATGCGCTCCTGCAGGGCGATGATCGCGAACGGCGTGACCACACCGGAGCGGTCGGCGACGATCGAGCCGTTGTTGCGCGTCGTGATCGCACCGGCCCACTCGCCGTAGCCGTGTGCCAACGCGTTGGCGATACCCGTGCCGCGCGTGGCGGTGAGGAACTCGGAGCGGAAGCCGATGAGGCCGCGCGACGGGACGATGAACTCCATGCGGACCCAGCCGGTGCCGTGGTTCGCCATGTTCTCCATGCGGCCCTTGCGAGCGGCGAGGAGCTGGGTGATCGCGCCGAGGTGCTCCTCGGGTGCGTCGATGGTCAGGTGCTCGTACGGCTCGTGGACCTTGCCGTCGATGCGCTTGGTGACCACCTGCGGCTTGCCGACGGTGAGCTCGTAGCCCTCGCGACGCATCTGCTCGACGAGGATGGCGAGCGCGAGCTCTCCACGACCCTGGACCTCCCAGGCGTCGGGGCGGCCGATGTCGAGGACCTTGAGCGAGACGTTACCGATGAGCTCGCGGTCGAGGCGGTCCTTGACCATGCGGGCGGTGAGCTTGTGGCCCTTGACCTTGCCCATGAGCGGCGAGGTGTTGGTCCCGATGGTCATCGAGATGGCCGGGTCGTCGACCGTGATGGCCGGGAGGGCGCGGACGTCCTCGGGGTCGGCCAGCGTGTCGCCGATCATGATGTCGGCGAAACCGGCGACGGCGACGATGTCGCCGGGGCCGGCGCTCTCGGCCGGGTAGCGGTCGAGCGCCTTCGTGATCATGAGCTCGGTGACGCGGACGTTGTGAACGTCACCGTCGTGACGGACCCAGGCGACCGTCTGGCCCTTCTTCAGCGTGCCGTTGAAGATGCGCAGGAGCGCGAGGCGGCCGAGGAACGGCGAGGCGTCGAGGTTGGTGACGTGCGCCTGGAGCGGGTGCTCGTCGTCGTACTGCGGAGCCGGGATGTGCTCGAGAATCGCTGCGAACAGCGGTTCGAGGTCTTCGCTGTCGGGCAGTTCGCCGTTGGCGGGCTTGTTGGACGACGCGCGGCCGGCCTTACCCGAGGCGTAGACGACCGGGACGTCGAGGACTGCGTCGAGGTCGAGGTCGGGGACGTCGTCGACCATGTCGCTGGCGAGACCGATGAGGAGGTCCTGGCTCTCGACGACGACCTCGTCGATGCGGGCATCGGGACGGTCGGTCTTGTTGACGAGCAGGATGACGGGCAGCTTGGCCTCGAGCGCCTTGCGGAGCACGAAGCGGGTCTGCGGGAGGGGGCCCTCCGAGGCGTCGACCAGCAGCACGACGCCGTCGACCATGGAGAGGCCGCGCTCGACCTCACCACCGAAGTCGGCGTGGCCCGGGGTGTCGATGACGTTGATCGTGATCGGGCCGTCGGTGGCGTGTTCGCCCTTGTACGAGATCGCCGTGTTCTTGGCGAGGATGGTGATGCCCTTTTCGCGCTCGAGCTCATTCGAGTCCATGGCGCGTTCTTCGAGGTGGGCGTGTTCGGCGAAAGAGTTGGTCTGTCGCAGCATGGCGTCGACGAGGGTCGTCTTGCCGTGGTCAACGTGGGCCACGATCGCGACATTGCGCAGATCGGAACGAGTGGCGAGCGCCATAAAAGGGTGGCTTCCTTCAAGTGGATGGGATTCGGGCACGATGGTGCCGACGGACCATCATACCGCAGGCGACCTCCCCGGCGCCTGAACGCCGACGGGCACCGGCGGAAGGACCGCCGATGCCCGTCGTTCCGAGGCTCAGGTGAGCCCCGCAATGTCGCCTACTTCTTCCAGCCCACGTTCTTCCAGTCGATGGTCTCGAACTGGGTCGGGCCGTAGTTCACGAGCCCGGTCTTGACGCCGTAGGTGTACGGCACGGGGAACAGCGGGATCGTCGTCGCGAGGGCGACGATCTTCTTGTCGATCTCCTTCGCGATCTCGAGACGCTTCTGCGGGTCGAGCTCGGCGTTCGCGCTCGCCCACAGGTCGCCGAGCGAGTCGTCGGTGACGCCGGGGAAGTTCTGCCCGGAGTCGGCCGGGTAGAAGATCGACTCCGTGCTGGAGATCGGGAACGCCGTGCCCTGCCAGGCGAAGCTCACGGCGTCGAAGTCGCGGGTCTCGGTGGTGACGTACTTCGTGAAGAAGTCATCAGCCGGGACGGTGTCGATCTGCAGGTCGAAACCGGCTTCCTTCACCTGGGCCTGCACCTGCTGCGAGGTCTCGGCCGAGACCGGGTTCTCGGAGTCGATGACGTAGCGGATGGTCAGCTTCTTGCCGTCCTTCTCACGGATCCCGTTGCTGCCCTCGGTCCAACCGGCATCCTCGAGCTGCTTCTTGGCGGCGTCGATGTCGTAGCCGAGCACCTTCGAGGCGTCGTCCTCGTAGCCGTCCTGGCCGGGGAGGAAGATGAGGTTGTTCAGCAGGTCGGTCGGGGCGTCGATCGCCGCCAGGCGGGACTCGGCGATGGTCTTGCGGTTGATCGACTTCGCGAACGCCTGTCGGACCTCGGGGTCACTCAGGACCTCGGACGTGCCGTTCAGCGTGATGTGGTTGTAGTTCGTGCCACGTGACCGCTGGATCTGGGCGTCGCTGCGCTTCTGAGCCGTCTGGTAGTTGTCGGCGTTCGAGCCGATGCTGAAGACGTCGATCTCGCTGTTCGAGAACGCCTGGGCGAGACCCGAACGGGAGACCTGCTTGAAGATGATGTTGTCGAGCTTCGGCTTGTCGCCCCACCACTTCGGGTTGGGCTCGAAGGTCACGACCGCACCGGTCTGGTCGATCTTGCTCACGATGTACGGCCCGCCGGATACGTAGGTGGTGCCGTCGGCGGCGTAGGGGCCGGTCGCCCAGAGGGTGTTGAAGGACTCGGGCGTCGCGCCGAGCCACTTCGGCCAGATGTTGCCGAGGATGGAGGGCCAGTCGGCGTTCTTGTTCTTGAACGTGATGAGGACGTCCTGCGGGCTGTCGCCGGCCGTGACGGACTCGATGTCCTTCCAGACGTTCGTCGCGGTGGGCGCGTACGCGGGGTCGACGCCGTTGAGCGACTTCCACGTCGCGGCGAAGTCGTCGACGCTCATCGCCGTACCGTCCGACCAGACGGCGTCGGGGTTGATCTTGACCTCGACGACCTGCGGGTCCTCGGTCTTCAACTCGACGGAGGTCGCGAAGTCGGGGTTCGCCTCCCAGGTGCCGTCTTCCTTGATGTTGATGAACGACGGCGTGTAGAGGTTGCTGAGGAACTGGTCGTCGACGGTGCCGCTGTCGAGGTTGTACAGGTTCCAGTTCGCGGGGATCGCATCGACCGCGAGGTTGAGCGTGCCGCCCTGCGCGATCTGGTCGGCGTCCGCTCGCTCCCAACCGGTACCGGACAGCTCGATCGGCTTCGCGGTGGAGCCGCCTCCGCCTGAACCGCCGCCGGTGCAAGCCGTCAATGCGAGGGCGACGATCGAGACGCCGGCGAGGATCATCCCGCCGCGGCGCCGCGATCCCTGTGTTCTGGAACTCATCGAGATCCACCTTTCGTGACGTGTTACTGCACGAGCCCGCACCGATGCGGAGCGGAAGGCGCGCAGGCCAATGTGGACCATCTTGCACCCGCTCCGACGATCCCCCACAAGTGGGCACGAATTGTTACCGTTTCGATTTCTCGACGGCACGAGCCGGAAACATACGTTCCGTTTCCTGAGAACACGCGTCGTTTTCTGATTCCCCGCGGTTGGGGGTTACAGTGTCTCCACCCCACGAGGGGAGCACAGCTGACGGGACGACGCGGTCCCCGTCCACGACTTCGCAAGGCTGGTACATGATCGGGTTCATTGCACGGCGGTTGGTCAACTACCTGTTCCTCTCCGCGATCGCCACCATGCTCGGCTACGTCCTCGTGAGCATGACCCTCCAGCCCTCGGCCCGGTTCCTCGGCAAGAACCCGCCCATCCCCCAAGCCTCGATCGACGCCGCGCTGGACAAGATGGGCGTCAACCCGAAGGTGCCGTTGCTCGAGCGCCTCTGGGACTGGGTGACGCACCTCGTGACCACCGGCTCCCTCGGGGTGAGCACCCGCGGGACGCAAGTGACGGCGGACATCTTCGAGCGGTCGGGCACGAGCCTCCGGTTGCTCGTCATCGGCACGATCCTCGGCGCGGTCATCGGCGTCGCCCTCGGCGTCTGGGGCGCCGTCCGCCAGTACCGGGCCAGCGACCAGATCATCACCTACGCCTCGTTCACGATCCTGGCGATGCCGGTGTTCGTCATCGGCGTCGTGCTCATGATCCTGGCGACGACGCTCAACCAGACGGTCGGAACGAACGTCATCAACTTCACCGGCGAGTACACCGCCGGCCTCCAAGGCGGCTTCTGGACCCAGCTCGGCGACCGGGCCATGCATCTGCTGCTGCCCACCATCACCCTGACCGTCGGCGCCGTCGCCTCGTACTCCCGGTATCAGCGGAGCGCGATGCTCGACGTGATGAGCGCCGACTACATCCGCACCGCCCGGTCGAAGGGTCGCACCCGCGGCTCGGCGATCATCCGACACGGCGTCCGCGTCGCCCTCATCCCGATGTCCACCTTCTTCGCCTACTCGTTCGGGCTCATCCTCACGGGTGCCAGCGTGACCGAGAACGTGTTCAGCTGGCACGGCATGGGCGAGTACCTCCTCACCAGCGTCTCGAACTCGGACATCAACGCCGCGGCCGGGACCATCCTCTTCACCTCCATCCTCGTCCTCATCGCCGGAACGCTCTCCGACGTGATCTATGCGGCGCTCGACCCGAGAGTGCGGGTGTAACGACATGGCACTGACAGACCCAACGACGCTGACCGTCGGTGAACCTGAGACGATGCGCGGCGCACCCAAGCGCCCGCAGTCACGTGGTCGCACGATCCTCCGGAAGGTGCTCGCCACGAAGCGCGCGCGCATCGGTGGCGGCGTCCTGCTCTTCATCATCCTCTGGGCCTTCATCGGACCGCTGCTGTCCCCGTGGTCCTTCACCGACCAGGACGGCCTCGCCTTCAGCCAGCCCCCGTCGCTCGACCACTGGTTCGGGACGAACAACATCGGCCAGGACGTGTACGCGCAGACCCTCGTCGGGCTGCAGAAGTCGATCGTCATCGGACTCATCGTGGGACCGGGGGCGGCCATCATCGCCGGGCTCGTGGGCGCGATCGCCGGCTACGTCGGCGGCGTCTGGGACAAGGCGATCGTCTGGTTCATCGACCTCCTCCTCGTCATCCCCGGCTTCTTCCTCCTCGTCCTGCTGAGCCCCGCGTTCAAGTCGCTCTCCTGGCTCGCCCTCGTGGTGTTCCTCGTGCTCTTCGGATGGATGGTGCTCGCCCGGGTGATCCGCGGACAGACGATGTCCCTGCGGGAGCGCGAATACGTCAAGGCGGCGCGGTTCATGGGCGTCCCCGGGTTCACCATCATCCGTCGGCACATCATCCCGAACGTAGCCAGCCTCCTCATCATCGACGCGACCCTCGGCATCGGAGCGGCGATCCTGTCCGAGACGACCCTGAGCTTCTTCGGCTTCGGCGTCCAGGCACCCGACGTCTCCCTCGGCACCCTGCTGGCCGCGGGCGCGAGTGCTGCCGTCACCCGCCCCTGGCTGTTCGTCTTCCCCGCAGCGATCCTCGTCATCACCGTGCTCGCGTCGAGCCTGCTCGGCGACGCCCTCCGCGATGCCATCGACCCGACCTCAGGAGCCAACCGTGACTGACCCCCAGGCGGCCGAGCCGCTCCTCCAGGTCCGCGACCTCAGCGTCACCTTCCCGAACGCCGGAACACCGGTGCACGCCGTCCGCGGGGTGTCCTACGACGTCCACCGGGGCGAGTTCCTCGGCATCGTCGGCGAGTCCGGCTCCGGCAAGAGCGTGTCGTCGATGGCGGTCATGGGCCTGTTGCCCACCAACGCGCAGGTCAGCGGCAGCATCCGGTACGACGGGGTCGAGCTGCTCGGGCAGTCCGACCGCGAACTGTCCCGGATCCGGGGCCGCGACATCGCGATGATCTTCCAGGACCCGCTCTCCGCGCTGACCCCGGTGTACACCATCGGCCAGCAGATCGCCGAGGGACTCCGACTGCACGACTCCGCACTCTCCCAGCGGGCCGCCGAGACGCGCGCGGTCGAACTCCTCAAGATCGTCGGGATCCCGAACGCCGAGCGCCGGGCGAAGTCCTTCCCCCACGAGTTCTCGGGCGGTATGCGGCAGCGGGCGATGATCGCGATCGCGATCGCGAACGACCCGCAACTCATCATCGCCGACGAGCCCACCACCGCCCTCGACGTGACCATCCAGGCGCAGATCCTCGAGGTGCTCCAGGAGGCGAAGGACATCACCGGCGCCGCCGTCGTCCTCATCACCCACGACCTCGGTGTCGTCGCCGGCAACGCCGACCGCGTCGCCGTCATGTACGCCGGCCGCATCGTCGAGACGGCACCGGTCGTGCCGCTGTTCCGCGAGCCGCTCATGCCGTACACGATCGGCCTGCTCCGGTCGATGCCCAACATGGCGGCGAACCAGCAGGAGCGGCTCGTCCCCCTCGAGGGTCGTCCCCCGCTGCTGACGAACGTCCCGACCGGTTGCCCGTTCGCCCCGCGCTGCCCGATCGCCGTGGCCGCGTGCCTCGAGGGCGAACCGGCGCTCCTCCCCGTGCTCGACGGCCCGGCCACCGATCCGGCCACTTCGATCGAGCACACCGCGGCGTGCATCCGCGCCGGCGAGATCGCGGACGGATCGCTGCTCCGCCCCGACATCTTCCCCCGGCCGGACGAGGTGCCGGAGGAACTCGTCGCCGAGGTCGCCCCCGAGACCGTCCTCGACGTCAAGGACCTGACCCGCGCCTTCCCGCTCACGAAGGGCGTGGTCTTCCGCCGCAACATCGGCACCGTCCGCGCGGTCGACGGCGTCTCCTTCAGCGTCCAGCGCGGCCGCACGCTCGGCCTCGTCGGTGAGTCCGGTTGCGGGAAGACGACGACCATCATGGAGATCCTCGAGCTCGCCGAGACCCAGGGCGGCACCATCCACGTGAACGGCGTCGACACCGCGACCCTCTCGAAGCCCGACCGCAGGAAGTTGCGCAGCGACATCCAGGTGGTCTTCCAGGACCCGATGGCCTCGCTCGATCCACGGATGACGATCGAGGACATCATCGGCGAACCGTTGACCGTACACGGGGTCTCGTCCTCCGAGATCCGGAACCGGGTCGGTGCCATGCTCGAACTCGTCGGCCTCGAACCGTCGTTCGCCGGCCGGTACCCGCACGAGTTCTCCGGCGGCCAACGGCAGCGCATCGGCATCGCCCGGGCGCTCGTCGTGGAGCCGAAGATCCTCGTCCTCGACGAGCCGGTGTCCGCGCTCGACGTCTCCGTCCAGGCCGGGGTCATCAACCTCCTCGAGGACCTCAAGCAGCGACTCGGGCTGTCCTACCTCTTCGTCGCCCACGACCTGGCCGTCGTCCGCCACATCGCCGACGACGTCGCCGTCATGTACCTCGGACGCATCGTCGAGTACGGGCCGAGCGCGACGATCTTCGCCGACCCCAAACACCCGTACACCCAGGCACTCCTCTCGGCCGTGCCGGTGCCCGACCCGGAGCTCGAACGCAGCCGGCAGCGGATCCTGCTGAACGGCGACCTCCCCTCCCCCAGCGACGACCGCGTGGGCTGCAGCTTCCGGAGCCGCTGCCCGCTGTACCAGCTCCTGCCGGCGGACAAGCAGGCGGTCTGCGAGCGGGACGACCCGCGTGAGCGTCCTGTCGACGGCCGCCTCGTCGCGTGCCACCACGCTGAGAGCGACCGACTCGTCACCGCCTGACCGACGCTGCTGACGACCATGGGTCGGCGGCCTGGAAGGATGGACGACGTGAACGACGCGACGAACGCCCGCAACCGGACCACCCTGAGGAGCACCAGCGGCTACTGGATCCTCGGAGTCACCGCCCTCCTGATGGTCTTCTTCATCATCGACGCCGTCGGCCGCGGCGCCTGGGGGTTCGCCCTCCTGGCGCTGCCCTGGGAGCTCCTCGTCGTCTGGCTGGTGTACCTCGTCCTCGTCCGCCCCTGCATCGTCATCGAACCCGAGCAGCTGACGATCGTGAACGTCGGTCGACTCCACGAGATCCCCTGGTCTCGCCTGGAGGAGGCGACGAGCCGCTACCAGCTCACCGTGCTCCTGCGCGACGGTCGGAAGATCACCAGCTGGGGCGCGCCGAGCGCCGGTCTCGACCGGCCCTCCCTGACCGGCGGTCGCGGACGACGGGACGTCGACCACCAGGAACGCGCCTCGGGCGTCCGCCGACCAGGACGGGCGGGGAACGAGGGGCCCTCGGCCGTCGACCTCATCGACCGGGCGCACGAGCGCTGGGGGAAGATCGACCCGGCCGACACGCGGCTCGCCGCCTCGCGCTGGGACGTCGTCGCCCTCGGGGTCACCGCCGCGCTGGTGGTCTGGGGCGCCGCCTCGGCGCTCCTCGGCTGACCCTCCGGCCCATCCCGGGAACGACGAAGGGCGGTGCAGCGGATCGCTCCGCGGCACCGCCCTTCGGCGTGACGGCTCGTTACAGCGCGAGCTCGATCCCGGCGCCGGGGATGGCGTCGAGGAGTTCGCGCGTGTACTGCTGCTTCGGGTTCTCGAAGACGTCGTCCGTGGTCGACGCCTCGACGATCTTCCCCTTCTGCATGACCGCCACGTTGTCGGCGATCACCCGCACGACCGCGAGGTCGTGGGTGATGAAGAGGTACGTCAGCTGCAGTTCCGACTGGAGGTCGGCGAGCAACTGCAGGATCTGCGCCTGCACGAGCACGTCGAGCGCGGACACGGCCTCGTCGAGGACCACGATCTCCGGCTTCAACGCGAGCGCCCGGGCGATCGCGATGCGCTGACGCTGCCCACCTGAGAGCTCGTTCGGGTAGCGCGTCGCCACCGACTGCGGCAGCGACACCTGGTCGAGGAGCTCCAGGACGCGTGCGCGCCTCGAGGCCTTGTCGCCGACCTTGTGGGTCTGCAGCGGCTCCGAGATCGTGTTCCCGATGTTGCGCAGCGGGTCGAGCGAACCGTAGGGGTCCTGGAAGACCGGCTGCATCGTCCGGCGCAGCGCGAGGAGCCCCTTGCGGTCGAGTCCCTCCATGGCCTTCCCGCCGATGCGGATGCTGCCCGAGGTGGGTGTCTCCAGCTGCAGGAGCAGCTTCGCGACGGTGGACTTCCCCGAACCGGACTCCCCGACGAGCGCCATGGTGGTGCCCTTCGGGATCTGGAACGAGACGCCGTCCACGGCCTTCAGCTCACTCGCCTGGCCCTTCTGTCCGCGGATCTTGTAGACCTTCTCGAGGTCGTCCACGACGATCGCTGGCTCCACCTTCGCGAGGTCGAGCTGCGCCGCCGCACGATGCTCGGCGGCGACGATCAGGTCGATCCCCTCCGAGCCGGCCGGAGCCTCGTGCTCGAGCGTCTCGAGAGGCCCGGTCGCGGACTGGATCCGCCGGGAGGCGAGGCTCGGTGCCGCGGCCACGAGGCGCTGCGTGTACGGGTGCACCGGGTTCTGCAGGATCTCGACCGACGGACCGGCCTCGACGATCTGCCCCTTGTACATGACGATGAGCTTCTCGGCGCGTTCGGCCGCGAGGCCGAGGTCGTGCGTGATGAAGAGCAACGCCGTGCCGCTGTCGCGCGTCAGGCTCTCGAGGTGGTCGAGGATCTTCCGCTGCACGGTCACGTCGAGCGCCGAGGTGGGCTCGTCCGCGATCAGCAGCTTCGGGCTCGAGGAGAGACCGATGCCGATGAGCACGCGCTGCCGCATGCCGCCGGAGAACTGGTGCGGGAACTGCTTCAGGCGACGGTCGGCGTCGGAGAGACCGGCCTGCTGGAGGACCTCGATCGCCTTCGCACGCACGGCCTGCTTGCCCTCGGCGATGCCGTTGGCGCGGATGGCCTCCTCGACCTGGAACCCGATGTTCCAGACCGGGTTGAGGTTCGACATCGGGTCCTGCGGCACGAAGCCGATCAGGCGACCGCGGACGTCCTCGATCTCCTTGCGCGGGAGCTTCGAGAGGTCGCGACCCTCGAAGAGGATCTCACCGCCCGTGATCTTGCCGGTCCCGGGGAGGAGGTTGATGATGGCGTGCGCCGTCGTCGACTTCCCGGATCCCGATTCGCCGACGATCGCGACCGTCTCACCGGGCATCATCGTGAAGCTGGTCTTGCGGATGGCCTGCACGGTGCCGCTCTGCGTGCGGAACCCGACCTCGAGGTCCTTGACCTCGAGGAGCGGCTGCCCGGTGCGTGCACCGGCCTGGGGTGTGGGGGTGCTCAACGGAGTGCCCTCGCCTTCGGGTCGAGTGCATCACGCAGGACCTCGCCGAGCATGATGAAGCTGAGCACGGTGAGCGAGAGCGCGATGGACGGGTAGATGAGCACCTGCGGAGCGGTCCGCAGGTCGCGCTGCGCCTGGGAGATGTCCGCGCCCCACGAGATCGACTCGGATCCGAGTCCGACGCCGAGGAACGAAAGGGTCGCCTCCGCGACGATCGCCGAAGCGAGCGACAGCGTGATGACGACGATCACCGGGGCGATCGAGTTCGGCAGGACGTGGCGCACGAGGATGCGGAACCGCGAGACGCCGAGGGCGATCGAGGCCTGCACGTAGTCGGCGTTCTTGACCCGCAGGATCTCGGCACGCAGGACTCTCGCGACGCTCGGCCAGACGAACAGACCGACCGCGAGCGAGATGGTCCAGACGCTCCGGTAGGCGGCGAGGGCCGACATGACGACGACGGCGGCGAGGATGTACGGGATCGAGAAGAAGATGTCGCCGATGCGGGAGAGCACCGAGTCGACCCAACCGCCGTAGAAGCCCGACAGCGCGCCGAAGCTGATACCGAGCACGCAGACGATCGCCGTGACGATGAGGCCGACCGCGAGCGACGTGTTCGCGCCGAAGATGACCCGCGAGTAGATGTCGCAGCCCTGCTTCGTGAACCCGAGCGGGTGCGCGAGCGACGGGTCACCGAGGCTGTTGTCGAGGTTGCAGCTGCGCGGGTCGACCTGCGAGAACAGGCCGGGCAGGAGCGACACCACGACGACGAGGACGATGAGCACCGCCGAGATCCAGAACATCGGCTGACGGCGCATGTACGCCCAGGCGTCGGTCCAGAGGTTGCTCGGCTTCTCGTCGACCTTGACGGCGTCGATCACCGCGAGCGGCGTCTCCTCCAGCGGGGCGACGAAGTGCGTGGATGAACGCTTCATCTGTGGTTCCTGATCATGACTTGACATAGCGGATCCTCGGGTCGAGCACGGCGTACAGCAGGTCGACCAGCAGGTTGACGAGCAGGTAGACGAGCACCATCACGGTCACGAAGGACACGACGGTGGGTCCTTCGCCACGGATGATCGCCTGGTAGAGCGTCCGGCCGACGCCGGGCACGTTGAAGATGCCCTCCGTGACCGTCGCTCCGACGATGAGCACACCGAAGTCGACCGCCAGGTAGGTGACGACCGGGATGAGCGAGTTGCGGAGGATGTGCACCGGGATGATCCGGCGGCGGCTGAGGCCCTTCGAGGCCGCGGTGCGCACGAAGTCGAGCGACTGGGTCTCGATCACGGCACCGCGGGTCAGGCGGGTGATCTGCGCGAAGCTGATCGTCGCCAACACGAGTGCCGGGAGTAACAGGTCTTGTATCGGCGCACCGGCACCGACCGTGACCCGGAACCAGCCGAGCTGGATGCCGAAGACGAACTGGGCGATGAACGCGACCACGAAGACCGGCAGGGAGATGAGGATGAGGCTCACGACGAGGAACGACGCGTCGAAGATGCCGCCCTTGCGGAGGCCGGAGACGAGGCCGATCGTGATGCCGGCGACCATCTCGAAGAAGACGGCGAGGACGGCGAGACGCAGCGTGACCGGGAAGGTCTGCGCGAGGATCTCGGCGACCGGCTGACCGGAGAACGAGGTACCGAGGTCGCCCGTGAGGATGCCGCCGAGGTACAGCAGATACTGCACGATGAACGGCTTGTCGAGGTTGTACTCCGCGCGGAGCTGCTCGAGGACGGCCGGGCTCGGCGTCCGGTCGCCGAAGAGCGCGAGGATGGGGTCGCCCGGGAGCGCGAACACCATGAAATAGATGAGGAACGTCGTACCGAGCAGGACCGGGATGGCCTGCAGGATGCGGCGGAGGATGTAATTGCCCAAAGCGGGACTCCTGAACTCGTGAAAACTGGGTGGGCCCGGAAGAACCGGACCCACCCAGTTGTGCCGTCTACAAGATTACTTGGTGATCTCGTAGTAGAGAGGCACGGAGTTCCAACCGAACTGGACGTTCTGGACGCCCTCGCCGAATCCACCGCTCACGTTCTGGTACCAGAGCGGGATGGCGGGCAGGTCCTTGAACAGGACCTCCTGAGCTTCCTGGAACTTCTTGTTCGCGGCGTCGAGGTCGGACTCGGCAGCACCTTCGGAGAGGAGCTTGTCGAACTCGGGGCTCGAGTAGTCGCCGTCGTTCGAGGAGGCGCCGGTCGCGTACAGCGGGCCGAGGAAGTTGTACAGACCCGGGTAGTCGGCCTGCCAACCGCTGCGGAACGCGGTCTGGATCTGACGGCTCGTGATGCTCTCACGGAAGTCGCCGAAGACCGCGACCGGAACACCGGAGGACTCGATGCCGAGGGTGTTCTTGATGTTGTTCGTCACGGCGTCGACCCAAGCCTGGTGCGGGCCGTCGGCGTTGTAGGCGATCTGGAAGGAGCCGTCCCACGGGGAGATGGCGTCAGCCTTGGCCCAGAGTTCCTTGGCCTTCTTGTCGTCGTTGGTCAGCACCTCGTTGCCGGGGATGTCCTTCGAGTAGCCGTCGATGACGGGCGAGGTGAAGTCGGTCGCCGGGGTGCGGGTGCCCTCGAAGATGACGTCGGTGATCTGCTTGCGGTTGATCGCGTAGGAGATCGCCTGACGACGCAGCTCGCCTTCCTCGCCGCTGAAGTGCGGGAGGCGGGACGGGATGGTGAAGGACTGGAACACGGCGGCGGGCTGGTTCACAGCGCGGTCGCCCAGGTCGTCCTGGAAGGTGGAGATCGCGGAGTCCGGGATCTGGTCCAGGACGTCGAGGTTGCCACCGAGGAGGTCGGCGTACGCCGCGTCGAAGCTGGCGTAGAAGTTGATCGTCACGCCACCGTTCTGCGGCTTACGACCACCGTTGTACTCGTCGTTGGTGACGAGGGCGATGGACTCGTTGTGCTTCCACGCCTTCTCACCGTCGAGCTTGTACGGGCCGTTGCCGACCGGGTTCTGACCGAAGTCGGCCGTGACCTTGCCGGCCTCGTCGAACGCCGACTTGGGCAGCGGGTAGAACGAGGAGTAGCCGAGGCGCAGCGGGAAGTCCGAGCGAGCCTCGTTGAGCTCGACCGTGAAGGTCGTGTCGTCGACGACGTTGAGGCCGGTGAGGGGCTGGTCGGCGTCGTAGCTGAAGCCCTTGATGTCCTCGAAGAAGTAGCTGTTCTTGCGCGCGTTCGAGAGGAGCGCGGCGTCCTGCCAGGCGTTCACGAACGACTCGGCGTCGACCGGGTCACCGTTGGTGAACTTCTGGTCGGGCTTGATCTTGATCGTGAAGGTGATCGAGTCGTCGGTCTCGATGGACTCGGCGAGGTCGTTGACCGGCTTGCCCTTGGCGTCGTAGTAGACGAGGCCTGCGAAGATCTCGTCGAGGATCTTGCCGCCACCCACCTCGTTGGTGTCGCTGGGGATGAGACCCGACTCGGGCTCGGAGCCGTTGGTCGTGATGATGGCGGATGTGTTGCCGCTGGTGCTCTCGCTGCTGGAACCGCCACCGGAACATCCGGTGAGGACGAGAGCCCCTGCTGCGATGATGGCGGCGGCAGAGCCGAACCGACTGAACTTCACAGTTCCTCCTTGGGGAAAGGGCAAGCGAAACCGGCGCATCGTGTGCGCTGGACCGCTCTTTGAATACTCTGACGATAAGTTGAAGCAGGACGACGAGCAAACTGGGACGCCAAACGTTACACAGCGGTAACCGAATCGGAGGATTGTTGCTCGCGGACGAGTTTCCGTGCACGTATCCCGCCCGCGACGCAAGAGAACGACGCTGATCGCAAAACTCGTGCGAGCGGACTCCGGCCGCGGATACGAATCGTAAGCCCGCCCGCCGATGGCGGCCGAGACGCGGGCGTTCAGGTGGTATGCGGTGCGCACGAAGCGAGGAGCCCGCACAATGGACCGGTGAACGAGCGGAACGCGACCGTGCAACAGCCGGACCTCCCCGAACGGTCGCCGGTCGCGCGCCGCTGGTGGGAGATCGGGATCGTCCTCGCGCTGAGCCTCGGCGCCTCGGCGGTGTACTCCGTCATCTCGCTCATCGCGAAGCTCACCGCGGGGCCGCCGCTCGCCGACCAGTCGGCGGCCATCAACACGACGCAGGCGACCCGGGAGTGGCTCGACTTCAGCTACCAGTTCCTCGGGCTGTTCTTCCAGCTCGCGCCCGTCGCGCTCGTCATCTATCTGCTCTGGCAACCGGGGCGAAGCGGTTTCACCCGCATGGGACTCGACCTCCGCGCACCAGGACGCGACCTGGGACGTGGCGCGCTGCTCGTCGCCGCGATCGGTATCCCCGGTATCGGGGTGTACGCGCTCGGCCGGGCGCTCGGGGTCACGGTCGCGGTGTCGACCTTCCCCGACACCATGTACTGGTGGACGATCCCGATGCTCGTCTTCTCCGCGCTCCGCGCCGGTCTGCAGGAGGAGGTCATCATCATCGGGTACCTGTACACCCGGCTGCGCGAGATCGGATGGGGGTGGTGGACGATCATCCTCTCGACCGCCGTCCTGCGCGGAAGCTACCACCTGTACCAGGGCATCGGACCGTTCTTCGGCAACGTCGCCATGGGGATCGCGTTCGGCTGGTGCTACAAGCGCTGGGGCCGGGTGATGCCGCTCGTCGTCGCGCACACGATCATCGACGTGATCTCCTTCGCCGGATTCCCCCTGGCGGTCGCCTGGTGGCCGGGCATCTTCGCCGCGACCGCGTCCTGACCGACACCCCGCCCGTCCTCCGACGAACGAGGACTCCCCCGCCCACGACGGGGCGAGGGAGTCCTCGTTCGACGGTGCGCTCCGCCTAGGCGAAGGCCTCGGGCGGCGGGCAGGCGCACACGAGGTTGCGGTCGCCGTACGCCTGGTCGATCCGGCGGACCGGCGGCCAGTACTTCGTCCGCACCAGCGTGTGCACGGGGTAGACGGCGAGTTCACGCGAGTACGCGTGGGTCCACTCCCCCTCGATGACCGACTGCGCCGTGTGCGGCGCCCCGACGAGCGGGTTGTCGTCGGCCGGCCACTCGCCCGCGGCGACGGCGTCGGCCTCCGCCTTGATCGCGATCATCGCTTCGACGAAGCGGTCGACCTCGGCGAGGTCCTCGCTCTCCGTCGGCTCGACCATGAGCGTGCCCGCGACGGGGAACGACATCGTCGGAGCGTGGAAGCCGTAGTCGACGAGGCGCTTGGCCACGTCGTCGACCGTGATACCCGTCGTCTCCTTGAGCGGACGGAGGTCGAGGATGCACTCGTGCGCGACCAGGTCGCTGTCGCCCGTGTAGAGGACCGGGTAGTGGTCCCGCAGTCGGGCGGCGATGTAGTTCGCGGCGAGCACCGCGGCCCCCGTCGCCTCGCGAAGGCCCTCGGAGCCCATCATGCGGACGTAGGCCCACGAGATCGGCAGGATGCTCGGGCTCCCGTAGGGCGCCGCCGAGATCGGACCGCCGGCGTGCACGACGGTGCCGCCGCCGAGCAGCGGGTGCTCGTCGCGCTGGGCGAGCGGGTGCCCGGGGAGGAAGGGCGCGAGGTGCGCCTTCGCGGCGACCGGACCCACGCCGGGCCCACCGCCACCGTGCGGGATGCAGAACGTCTTGTGCAGGTTCAGGTGCGAGACGTCGCCACCGAACTCGCCGAAGCGCGCGTACCCGAGCAGGGCGTTGAGGTTCGCACCGTCGACGTACACCTGGCCGCCGGCGTCGTGGACCGCCTGGGTGATCGTCTTCACCTCGTGCTCGTACACGCCGTGGGTCGACGGGTAGGTGATCATGAGGGCCGCGAGGGCCTCGGCGTTCGACGCGATCTTCGCGCGGAGGTCGTCGAGGTCGACGTTGCCCTGCTCGTCGCAGGCGACGACGACCACACGCATGCCGGCGAGGACCGCGGAGGCCGCGTTCGTGCCGTGAGCGCTCGACGGGATCAGGCAGACCGTGCGCTGCTCGTCGCCGTTCGCGCGGTGGTAGCCACGGATCGCGAGCAGACCCGCGAGCTCCCCCTGGCTGCCAGCGTTGGGCTGCAGCGAGACGGAGTCGTAGCCGGTGACCTCGGCCAGCCAGGTCTCGAGCTGGTCGACGAGTTCGAGGGAACCGGCCACGTCCTCGCGCGGCGCGAAGGGGTGGAGTCCGGCGAACTCCGGCCAGGTGACCGCTTCCATCTCCGTCGCCGCGTTGAGCTTCATCGTGCACGAACCGAGCGGGATCATCCCGCGGTCGAGCGCGTAGTCGCGATCCGCGAGCTGCTTGAGGTACCGCATCATGGCGGTCTCGGAGTGGTGCGTGTTGAACACCGGGTGCGTCAGGTAGTCGGTCTCGCGCGCGAGCGCCGCCGGGTACGCCGACACGGCCCCAGGTCCGAAGGCCGAGGCGGACGACGCCTCGTCGAAGACGTATGCCGACGGCTCGCCGGCCGTGGCAGTCCCTGCGGTGGTGAGGACCTCGACGAGAGTCGGGACGACGCTCTCCTGGGCGCTCACCTCGTCGAAGCTCATCGAGACGGTCGTCTCGTCGACGGCCCACAGCAGGATGCCTCGCTCATGAGCACCGGCCACCACCGCCGCGCTGTCCTCGACACGCACCTGCAGGGTGTCGAAGTACTGCTCGGTGAGCACCTCCACCCCCGCGGACTGCAGGAGGTGTGCCGCGCTCGCGGTCGCCGCGTGGACCGACTGCGCGATCCGCTTGAGTCCGGCGGGACCGTGGTAGACGGCGTACATGGCGGCCATGACGGCCAGCAGGACCTGTGCGGTGCAGATGTTGCTCGTCGCCTTCTCGCGGCGGATGTGCTGCTCGCGGGTCTGCAGCGTGAGCCGGTAGGCGGGGTGACCCGCCGCGTCCTGGCTGACACCGACGAGCCGTCCGGGCATCTGACGCTCGAGTCCCTTGCGGACCGCGAGGTACCCGGCGTGCGGGCCGCCGAAGCCCATCGGCACGCCGAAGCGCTGCGTCGTGCCCACTGCGATGTCCGCACCGAGGGAACCGGGCGAGGAGATCAGCGTCAGGGCGAGGAGGTCCGCCGCCACGACGGAGACACCGCCGCCGGCCTTCACCGCCGCGAGGACCGCGGACGGGTCCCAGACGAGTCCGGAGGCTGCGGGGTACTGCACGAAGACGCCGAACGCGGCCGGGAGGTCGGTCGGTGCGGTGCTCGAGAGCGGCAGCTCGACGAGGTCGATGCCGACCGCTTCGGCACGGCTGTGGAGGAGCGCCTTGGTCTGCGGGTAGGCGTCGGTGTCGACGATGAAGGTCGTCTCGGCGAGCTTCGAGGCGCGACGGGCGAGCAGCATCCCTTCGACGACGGCCGTGCTCTCGTCGAGCATCGAGGCGTTCGCCGTGTCGAGGCCGGTGAGGTCGGACACCATCGTCTGGAAGTTGATGAGCGCCTCGAGGCGCCCCTGCGAGATCTCCGGCTGGTACGGCGTGTAAGCGGTGTACCAGGAGGGGTTCTCGAGCACGTTCCGCTTGATGACCGCTGGCGTGATCGTGTCGAAGTATCCGAGGCCGATGAGGCTCCGGTTCACCGTGTTGCGGCCCGCGAGTCCACGGAGTTCCGCCAGCGCGGCGCGCTCGCTCGAGGCGGCGGGGATGCTCGACGACGCCAGTTCCGCTGCCGTGATGGCCGACGGGACGGCTGCCGACAGCAGCTCGTCGACGCTCGCATACCCGACCGCTGCGAGCATGGTCGCCTGGGCGTCGGTGTCGGTCCCGATGTGCCGATCTGCGAACCGGTCCGCCATCACTCGCCCACCAGCTTGCTGTAGTCGTCCCAAGTGAGCAGCGTGTCGGGCAGCGCGTCGTACCGCACCGAGACGAGCCAGCCGGCGCCGAACGGGTCGCTGTTGACGAGCGACGGGTCGTCGACGACGGCGTCGTTCGCCTCGACGACCTCGCCGTCGAGTGGCGCGAACAGCTCACCGACGGACTTCGTGGACTCGATCTCGCCGACGACGGTGCTCGCGGAGAGCGCCGCACCGACGGCCGGCAGGTCGACGAACACGACGTCGCCGAGCTTCTCGGCGGCGTAGTCGGTGATGCCGATGACGGCGAGATCGCCCTCGACCCGGATCCACTCGTGCTCGGCGGTGTACTTGAGGGTGGTCTTGTCGGCCATGGGTTACTTCTCTCTCGAATAGAAGGGGAGCGTGGTGACGGTCGCGGGGATCCGCGTGCCGCGGACGTCGAGGTCGAGCACGGTGCCCGGCTCGGTGTGGTCGGGGTGCACGTAGGCCATCGCGATCGGGTGTCCGAGGGTCGGTGACAGCGCGCCGCTCGTGACCTCGCCGACGACGTCGTCGCCGGCCAGGACGGCGTAGCCGGCGCGACCCGCACGACGTCCCTCGGAGACGAGCCCGACGAGCACGCGTGCGTCGGCGGCCGGGCCTGCCTCGATCGCGTCGCGCCCGACGAAGGAGCCGTGCTTGGCGAGCGCGACCACCCGGCCGAGCCCGGCCTGCACCGGCAGCATGTCCGGGCCGAGCTCGTGGCCGTAGAGCGGCATGCCGGCCTCGAGGCGGAGGGTGTCGCGGCTGGCGAGTCCGGCCGGGACGAGGCCGAGGGGCGTTCCGGCGGCGACGATCGCGTTCCACAGCTCCACGGCGTCAGCGGCGTCGACGTACAGTTCGAAGCCGTCCTCGCCGGTGTACCCGGTGCGCCCGATGAACACGGTGCCGTTCTCGAAGGAGGCGCCCGTCGCGCGGTAGTACTTGACCTCCTCGAGCGAGGGCAGCTCGTCGAGGACGTGCAGTCCCTCGGTCGCCTGCAGGATGGCGCGTGAGGCCGGCCCTTGGACCGCGATGAGGGCGATCTCGTCGCTGCGGTCGACCACGGCGAGCTGTTCGAAGGCGGCTGCACGCTCGGTCAGCGCGGCGACCGCCGCCTCCCGGTTACCGGCGTTCGCCACGACGAGGTACTCGTGCTCGCCATTGCGGTAGACGACGAGGTCGTCGATGATCCCGCCAGCCTCGTTCAGCAGCAGCGAGTACTTGGCCTGCAGCAGCTCGATCGCCGAGAGCCGGCCGGCGAGCGCCTGGTCGAGGAAGGCGGCGGCATCCTCGCCGACGACCTGGATCTCGGCCATGTGCGAGATGTCGAAGATCCCGGCCGCCGTGCGGACGGCGTGGTGCTCGGCGAGGTCGCTCGAGTAGCGCACGGGCATCTGCCAGCCGGCGAAATCGGTGAAACTCGCGCCGGCGGCTTCGTGGACGGCGTACAGCGGGCTGGTTCGTTCGGGGTCGGTCACGAGTTCTCCGGGGTCGCGTGGTGCGCTGCGGACGCCTACCGGCGTCCGTTGGGAACTCCCCCTCTGTCATTGGCCTGAGAGCTTCGCGGGGCCGATGATGCGGGCCCTGCTTTCACCGTCGGCGAGCGCGTCAGGAACGTGCGCTGCTTTCCAGAGTGGCCAGTCCGATGCGGTACAGGACCTGAGAGATTGGCGGGGAGGCTTGCTCCTTCGGTGCCGGCGTACCGGCTCTCCCGCATCGTGTTTGCGGCCCGATGTTCGATTAGAGCGCCAGCATATCGCGAGTCGTCGGTGAAGCGGGGGCATCTGTTCAGGTCCGGTGTACACTAAGTCTCAGGCGAGTAAGTGTCAAGTGAACCATAAGACGCTGCAGCCCCGACCCAGGAGCGACCATGCAGCGCACCACGACGCCCGCAGAGGCCGACGCGACGCCGGTAGAGCTGGCGGTCTCGACGGTGATCTTCACCCTGCGGACCGATGACGGCTTCGGGGCCGACGACCCGGCTCCCGCCATCTGGCTGCCGCTCGTGCGACGGATCCGGGAACCGTACGACGGACGCTGGGCCCTGCCAGGCGGGCCGCTCGGGGCAGCGCAGTCGCTCGCCGACGCCGCGGCGTCCACGCTCGAGGAGACCACGTCACTCCGCCCGCGCTACCTCGAGCAGCTCTACGCCTTCGGCGACCTCGACCGCTCCCCCGCGGAACGCGTTGTCTCGATCGTCTACTGGGCCCTCGTCGGATCCGAGGAGGCGAAACGCACCCACCTCGGGCAGAACGTGCGCTGGTTCCCCGCCGACGCGCTGCCGCCGCTCGCCTTCGACCACCGGGAGATCGTGGAGTACGCGCTCTGGCGGCTCCGCAACAAACTCGAGTACAGCCACATCGCCCACGCCTTCCTCGGCGACACCTTCACCCTGACCGAGCTCCGCGAGGTGCACGAGGCCGTGCTACAGAAGCGACTCGATCCGGCCAACTTCCGTCGCCAGGTGGAGGCGTCCGGCCTGGTGCTCGCGACGGACGAACTCCGGACGGGCGGCCGGCACCGCCCGGCACGCCTGTACCGCTGGACCCAGCCGATCGCCCGGCCGGACACACCGGCTGCGTCCCGTCCGGCGAGCGCCCGCACCTCGAACACCCCCACAACCCCCCGAGCGACGTCCCAGGAGCCAGCATGACGATCACCGCATCCGTCGACGACACCATCCAGCAGATCGCGGAGGGCACGTCGGACGGCGCGACCTGCGCACCGGAGCTCGCGGCGGGTCCGTGGGTCTTCGACCTGCAGCCGCCCAGCTACGGCCCGGGGGCGTCCATGGGTGACGTCATCCCGACCGGCTCACCGCGTCAGGGGCAGTTGCCGGTCGCCTACCGGGACGCCGCCCCCGAGGACCTCCACCGACGCATCGTCGCCGCGAAGGCGACTCTCGGCGACCGCGTCGTCATCCTCGGGCACTTCTACCAGCGCGACGAGGTCGTGCAGCACGCGGACTACATCGGCGACTCCTTCCAGCTGGCGAACGCCGCCAAGGCCCGCACCGAGGCGGAGGCGATCGTCTTCTGCGGCGTGCACTTCATGGCCGAGACCGCCGACCTCCTGTCGGGGCCGGATCAGGCGGTGATCCTGCCGAACCTCGCGGCCGGGTGCTCGATGGCAGACATGGCGGACATCGACCAGGTCGAGGAGGCCTGGGAGGCGCTCGAGGCGCTGTACGGGACCGAGCCGGACGCCGACGGCCGCGTGCCGGTCATCCCGGTCACCTACATGAACTCCTCCGCAGCCCTGAAGGGGTTCTGCGGCCGGCACGGTGGGATCGTCTGCACCTCGAGCAACGCGGAGACCGTGCTCCGGTGGGCGTTCGAGCGCGGCCAGCGGGTGCTGTTCTTCCCCGACCAGCACCTCGGGAGGAACACGGCCAAGAAGCTTGGTGTACCACTGGAGCGCATGCCGATGTGGAACCCGAACCGCCCGCTCGGCGGCAACGAAGCGCCGGCGCTGGCCGAGGCCCAGGTCATCCTGTGGCACGGGTTCTGCTCGGTCCACAAGCGGTTCACCGTGGACCAGATCGACCGGGCGCGCGCCCAGCACCCCGGCGTCCGGGTCATCGTGCACCCCGAGTGCCCGATGCCGGTGGTCGATGCCGCCGACGAGGCGGGTTCGACGGACTACATCCAGAAGGCGATCGCGGCGGCACCGGACGGCACGACCTTCGCCATCGGCACGGAGATCAACATGGTGCAGCGTCTGGCGGCGCAGTACCCGCAGCACACGATCTTCTGCCTCGACGACGTGATCTGCCCGTGTTCGACGATGTACCGCATCCACCCCGGCTACCTCGCCTGGGTGCTGGAGGGACTCGTCAGAGGCGAGGTCCTCAACCGCATCACGGTCTCCGACGACGTCGCCGTGCCCGCGAGGCTGTCGCTCGAGCGCATGCTCGCCGCGAAGCCGCCGGCGACCACCGTGCCGCAGGTCGGCTGACATGGCCAGGGTGCTCGTCGTCGGGAGCGGGATCGCGGGGCTCGTGGCCGCGATCCGTGCGAGCGAGCGTCACGAGGTCGTCGTCGTCACGAAGGACGTGCTCGGCCAGAGCAACACGCGGTACGCCCAGGGCGGGATCGCCGGGGTCATGTTCGAGGACGACCGCGTCGAGGACCACGTCCGCGACACCCTGCTGGCGGGAGCTGGGCTCTGCGACGAGGCCGCGGTGCGCGTGCTCTGCACCGAGGGTCCTGAGCGGATCAGGGAGCTCATCGCCTTCGGGGTGGCGTTCGACCGCGACGGCGAGCAGTTCGCGAAGGGGCTCGAGGCGGCGCACTCCTATCCCCGCGTGCTGCACGCGGGTGGCGACGCGACGGGCGCGGCGATCGAGACGGCCCTCGTCCGGACGCTCGGGGCCCGCGGTGTCCCGGTGCTCGAGCACACCGTGCTCCTCGACCTCGACCTCCGGGACGGCGTCGCCGTCGGCGCCCACCTGTGGTCCGCCGAGCGCGGACACGTCACGCTTCCCGCGGACCACATCGTCCTCGCGACCGGCGGGGTCGGCCAGCTCTACCCGTTCACCACCAACCCGTCGGTCGCGACCGGCGACGGCGCAGCGGTGGCGCTCCGGGCCGGAGCGGTCCTGGCTGACGTCGAGTTCGTCCAGTTCCACCCCACGGCTCTGACCACCCGGGAGCGCTTCCTCGTCTCGGAGGCGGTCCGGGGTGAGGGTGCGGTCCTCCGGGACGCCGCGGGCCAGCGGTTCATGCAGCTGCTGCATCCCGACGCCGAGCTCGCGCCACGGGACGTCGTCGCCCGCGGGATCGCGCAGGCCATGGCGGCGCAGGGTGGCCGTCCGGTCACCCTGGACGCGACCGCGCTCGGGGCCGAGCGGCTGGCCGAACGCTTCCCCGGCATCGACGCGCACGTCCGCGCATCCGGGGTCGACTGGTCGACCACGCCCGTCGAGGTCGCTCCGGCCGCCCACTACTGGATGGGCGGCGTGGCCACCGATCTCGACGGCCGGACGACGGTCCCCGGGCTGTACGCGATCGGCGAGGTGGCCCGGACGGGCGTGCACGGAGCGAACCGGCTCGCGTCGAACTCCCTCCTCGAGGGCGCCGTCTTCGCCGTGCGAGCCGTCGCGGCGATCGACGAGTGCGGAAGCGGCGGCCCGGTCGCCGGTCGCCCGGTGCTCGGCTCCGTGACGATCGACCTCGAATCCACAGCCACCGCCCTGGACGGCACGACATCGGCCGCGCCGCCGTTCAGCCGCCAGGCCCTGCACGACCTCATGTGGCGACATGCCGGACTCGTCCGGAACGCGTCCGGGCTCACCGAGGCTCAGGCGACCCTCGCAGGTTGGACGATGCGGTCAGCAGCTCGACCTGATGAGCCCGACACGCTCTCGGCGGTGGAGGACCGCAACCTGCTGCTCCTCGCCCGCGCCGTCGTCGCCGCGGCGTTGCAGCGCACCGAGTCCCGCGGTGCCCATGCCCGGGACGACCACCCGGCGATCGACGTCGCCGCGGCCCGGCCGATCTCCGTCACCCTCGCTCCGGCGCTGGCACCGCCGCCCTCCAGCCCGCCGCCCCTCCCGCTCCTGAACGGATCCGTGCTCTCGCCATGCTGACCCCCCGACTCATCGACACCGTCGTCTCCACCGCGCTCGACGAGGACGCTCCGTGGGGCGATCTCACGGCCCACGCCCTCATCCCCGCAGATGCCACGGCGTCGGCCTCCCTGAACGCCCGGGAACCCGGCGTGTTCAGCGGCGCGGCGGTGTTCGAGGCCGCCTTCCGCCTCACCGATCCGGGGATCAGCGTCGCGTTCCTCGTCGCCGACGGTGAGCCGTTCTCCGCCGGCGACACCATCGCGATGGTCTCCGGTCCGGCCCGGGCGGTGCTCACCGCTGAGCGGGTCGCGCTGAACTTCGTGCAACGGATGAGCGGGATCGCGACGATGACGGCGGCCTACGTCAGCGCCGTGTCCGACACCCGGGCGCGCATCGTCGACACCCGGAAGACCACGCCCGGCCTCCGCGCCTTCGAACGGCACGCGGTCCGATCCGGTGGTGGCCGCAACCACCGCCACTCGCTGTCCGACGCCGTCATGGTGAAGGACAACCACCTCGCGGTGCTGCTCGAACGCGGCCTCACGGTCACCGAGGCGTTGCTCCGGGCCCGCGAGGAGCTGCCCCACACGACGAGCATCGAGGTCGAGGTCGACCGGCTCGACCAGATCGAGGCCGTGCTGGCCGCCGGTGTCGACACGATCATGCTCGACAACTTCACCCTCGACGAGCTCCGCGAGGGTGTCGCGCTCGTCGCCGGCCGGGCGGTCGTCGAGGCGAGCGGCAACGTGACCCTCGCGACGGTCCGTGACATCGCCGCGACCGGGGTCGACGTGATCTCCTCAGGAGCGCTCACCCACAGCGTCCGGTCACTGGACCTCGGCCTCGACGTGTCGGTGGACTGAGGTGCTGTACCTCGACAACGCTGCGACGACACCCGTCCGGCGTGAGGTGATCGAGGCCATGTGGCCGTACCTGACGAACACCTTCGGCAACCCGTCGAGCCACCACACCGTCGGTGAGGCGGCCGCCGCTGGACTCGACGACGCCCGACGACGGATCGCGACCGTCCTCGGCACCCGGCCCGGCGACATCGTCTTCACCTCCGGCGGGACGGAAGCGGACAACCTCGCCGTGAAAGGCCTCACGCTCGGCTCGATCACGCGCGGCCGACACGTCGTCACCTCGGCCGTCGAGCACGAAGCCGTCGTGGAGTCCTTCGCCTACCTCCGTCGATTGCACGACGTCGAGGTCACGACGCTGCCGGTGGACCGCACGGGCCGCGTGGACGCCGACGAGTTCGCGGCCGCACTCAGGCCGGACACCGTGCTCGCGAGTGTCATGGCCGCAAACAACGAGATCGGCACCGTCCAGGACCTCGCCGCGCTCGGAGCCATCGCGCGAGCCGCACGCGTCCCCCTGCACACCGATGCCGTCCAGGCGGCGGGATGGCTCCCGCTCGGCCTCGATCGGCTGGGGGTCGACGCCCTCAGCCTGTCCGGCCACAAGCTCGGAGCACCCAAGGGCATCGGGCTGCTGGCCGTCCGTGGCGCACTCCCCCTCGAGCCGCTCGTCCATGGTGGCGGTCAGGAGCGGGGTCGCCGCAGCGGGACGGAGAACGTCGCCGCGGCCGTCGGTCTCGCCACCGCCATCGAGCTCGCCGAAGAGGAGCGGGCGGAGGCGAGCGGCCGGGTCACCCTCCTGCGAGACGCTTTCATCGCCCTGGTCCTGCAGCAGGTCCCCGGTGCGCGACTCACCGGCCATCCCGAGCATCGTCTACCCGGTATCGCGTCGTTCGTCTTCCCCGGGACGAGCGGTGAGGCGGTCCTCCTCGAACTCGAACGCCGAGGGGTCGTGTCGTCGAGCGGCTCCGCCTGCGCCGCCGGCAGCGACGAACCGTCCGCCGTCCTGCTCGCCATCGGCGTCGAACCGGCCGTCGCGCAGACGGCCGTCCGGTTCAGCTGCACGACAGCCGTCACCGCGCGGGAACTCGACGATGCGGCGAGCGCCGTGGTCGCCGCCGTCGCCGCCGTCGCTTCGCTCGCGTGACCACGGTCTAGCCCCGTTCGCCTGGGAACACAACCGGTTGTCGTCGGCCAGGCGGTTCGGCAGGGTGGATCTCGTGACCGAGACTCGGGAGCAGAGACGGAGCTGACATGGGATTCCTGGACAACGCCAAGGACGCGGCTGAGGCGACCGGTCGGAAGATCGGCGAGACCGTCGAGGACACGAAGGACCGGATCGGCGACAAGGTCGACGAGGCCAAGGCCGACGCGAAGGTGAAGCAGGCGGAGGCCGACGTCAAGAAGGCCGAGGCCGAGCGTGACTCCACCGAGGCGAAGAACGACTACAAGGAGCAGCTGCGCGACTGACGCGCTCTCCCTCTGAACGACGAGGACCCCGCCTGGCGACTGCCGCGGGGTCCTCGCTCATGCGTGGGGCGCGAGTCGTGGGCCTCCCGGCCACCGTCGGGCCCGGTGCTGTCGACACCGTCGCCGACGTCCAGCGAAAGACGTGCTGACAGCGCCCGTGTCGAGTGCCATCATGAGCGGTAGCCGCGGACGCCCGGCCCGCGACCCGTTCCGACGAGGTGGCCGACATGTCGATCCTCCGCACCATCCCCGAAGCCGATGCCGATGCGACGACGGCCGCGCTGTACGACGACGACATCGCCGACCAGGGCTTCGTCGCAGCACACACGAAGGTCATGGCGTTGAACCCCGAAGCGTACGCCGCTTGGGAGGCGCTGATCGGGGCGATCGCCCGGCCACTCGGCAAGCGGCGCTACGAGCTCGTGACGCTCGCCGCGGCGCGAGGGACACGGTCACGACACTGCCGTCTCGCTCACGGCCGGAAGTCGCTCGGCCTGTTCAGCGAAGACCAGCTCGTGCGCATCGCAGCGGACTATCGCGATGCCGGCCTGAGCCCGGCAGAGGTCGCGATGATGGCTTTCGCGGAACGGGTGGGTCGCGACTCGGACCGGATGACCGACGCCGACAGCCTGACCCTGCGCGAGCACGGCTTCTCGGATCAGGAGATCCTCGACATCGCCCTGGCCGCTGCCGCCCGCAACTATTACAGCCGGGCGCTCCAAGCACTCGCGGTCGAGGTCGACGTTCCCGAGGACATCGGACCCGAACTGCGTGACGCACTCGTTCGGGATCTCTGAGCTCAGCCGAGCACTAGTGCTCCGTGACCTGCCCGGCCTCCACGACCCAACGGCGCTCGATCCGGACGGTGTCGAGCATCCGGCGGTCGTGCGTGACCAGCAGGAGCGTCCCCTCGTAGCTCTCGAGCGCCTCCTCGAGCTGTTCGATGGCGGCGAGGTCGAGGTGGTTCGTCGGTTCGTCGAGGACGAGCAGGTTCACACCGGTGGCCTGCAGCACGGCGAGCCCGGCTCGGGTGCGCTCCCCCGGCGACAGCTCCTCGACCGGGCGGTTCACGTGGTCGGCCTTCAGCCCGAACTTGGCGAGCAGGGTTCTGACTTCCCCGGGCGACAGTTCGGGCACGATCGCCTCGAACCGGTCCGCAAGCGGCTCGGAGCCGACGAGCAGTGAACGTGCCTGGTCGATCTCGCCGATGCGCACACTGGAACCGAGGCTCGCCGTCCCCTCGTCCGGCGTCCGGCGGCCGAGCAGGGTCGCGAGCAGGGTCGACTTCCCGGCACCGTTCGGACCGGTGATGCCGATCCGGTCGCCGACGTTCACCTGGAGCGACAGCGGACCGAGCCGGAAGTCGCCCTGTTGCACCACGGCCTGCGACAGCGTCGCGACCACCGTGCTCGAGCGAGGTGCGCTCCCGATGGTGAACTGCAGCTGCCACTCCTTGCGCGGTTCCTCCACCTCGTCGAGGCGGGCGATGCGGCTCTCCATCTGGCGGACCTTCTGCGCCTGCTTCTCGGAGGACTCCGCCGAGGCCTTCCGGCGGATCTTGTCGTTGTCCGGTGCCTTCTTCATGGCGTTGCGGACGCCCTGGCTCGACCACTCACGCTGCACCCGAGCACGGCCGACGAGGTCCGCCTTCTTGTCCGCGAACTCGTCGTACGCGTCGCGGGCATGCCGTCTGGCGACCTCGCGTTCCTCGAGGTAGGCCTCGTACCCACCGCCGAAGACGCGGTTGCTCTGCTGCGCGAGGTCGAGCTCGAGCACGCGGGTGACGCAGCGGGCGAGGAACTCGCGGTCGTGGCTGACGAGCACGACGCCACCTCGCAGCCCCTGCACGAACCGTTCGAGCCGTTCCAGACCGTCGAGGTCGAGGTCGTTCGTCGGTTCGTCGAGCAGCACGATGTCGAACCGCGACAGCAGGAGCGCGGCGAGTCCGACCCTGGCGGCCTGACCTCCGGACAGCGACGTCATCATGGTGGACGACACGTCGGCGTCGAGGTCCAGTCCGAGGTCGGCGAGCACTGACGGGATCCGCTCCTCGAGGTCGGCTGCGCCGCTCGCCAGCCAGCGGTCGAGAGCGGCGGAGTAGACATCGGCAGGGTCCTCGTCGCCCTTGGCCGGTTCGGCGAGCGCCGCCGCCGCGGCGTCCATCGCCTCGGTCGCTGCGGCACACCCGGTGCGTCGAGCGATGTACGCGGCGACGCTTTCACCGACGACGCGCTCGTGTTCCTGCGGGAGGGACCCGACGAAGGCGTCCGACGGCGACAGGGTGATCGTGCCGGCCTGCGGTTCGAGGGAGCCGCCGAGCAGCTGGAGCAGCGTGGACTTACCGGCCCCGTTCATCCCGACGACGCCGATGACGTCACCCGGCGCGACCGTCAGATCCAGGCTGTCGAACAGGGTGCGGTGGCCATGTCCGCCGGCAAGGCCTTGGGCGACGAGCGTTGCAGTCATGCTGCAATCGTCTCATTCCGGCGGACGAACCCTGACCGTTCATTCCGCGCCAGGCGCGCGCGTGCGCCCGCATAGCACAACATCACGATTGAGTACAATCCACCCCGCTACGGGTCGCGGCACCCCCCATTGGTGTTACACAGGGAGCAGTTGCGGTTGATGTCGCCATCCTCTTGGCTTCGCGCCCCTCCCACACGGAAGGGGCACGCATGCGCCTCGAACTCTCTCCACCCACCCGAAGCGCCAGACCCGGTCGCCTGCGCACTCGCCTCTTCGGTGCAGCGGCAATCGTCACCGTCGGGCTCCTGGCCATCGGTACCGCACCCGCGAACGCCGCGACCACGATCGACGGCCCGATCTTCCTCGGCACGGCTGCCGATTACGGCGTCCTCGCATCCTCGGCCATCACCAACACCGGCGCGACCACGATCAACGGCGACCTCGGGCTGAGCCCGGACAGCTCCGTGACGGGCTTCCCGCCGGGCATCGTCAACGGCACCCAGAACGTGACGAACGAGCCCGCCGCCCTCGCGAAGGACGACCTCCTCACCGCGATGGGCGTCGCCTCCAGCCTCACGCCGGACCCCCAGCAGGTCGGCGATCTCACCGGCCTCGACCTCGACCCCGGCGTCTACGCCGGCGGAGAGATCTCCCTCACCGGGAACGTGACGCTCACCGGCACTGCTGAGTCGGTCTGGGTCTTCCAGGCGGCCAGCACCCTGAAGACCGGCACCAGCTCCTCGGTCACCCTCGTCGGCGGCGCGAGCGCCTGCAACGTGTTCTGGCGCGTCGGCAGCTCGGCCACCCTCGACGGCGGCGGGCCCTTCGTCGGTACGATCCTCGCGGACGCATCGATCTCCACGGGATCCGGCACGGTCGTCGAGGGACGCCTGCTCGCGTCCACCGGCGCGGTGACGCTCATCAACACCGTGATCACCCGGCCTGCCGGCTGTGACGACGGCAGCGGATCTGAAGTGACGACGAGCCCCGAGATCACCTCGGCGCCCCTGCCCGGTGGCACCGTGGGCACGACGTACGACAGCACGGTCACCTCGACCGGTAGCCCGGACGCGACCTACACCGTCACCTCAGGCGCGCTTCCCCCGGGTCTCGTCCTCGACAGCGTGACCGGCACCGTGAGCGGCACCCCGACGACTCCTGGCAGCTACCCCGTCACCGTGACGGCCAGTAACGGCACCGCACCCGACGACACGATCGAATCGACGATCGTGATCCAGCCCTTGGTGCCGCCGGTCGTCGTTCCTCCGGTCGTCACCCCGCCCGTGGTCACCCCGGTGATCCCGCCGGTCTCCCCGCCGGTGAACGCCCAGCCGAACACCCCGACGGTCCCGGTCAGCGACATCGACCGCCTGGCTGAAACGGGTGTGAACGGGACGCTCATCGTGGCCGTCGGTGCATCTCTGCTGCTGCTCGGCATCCTCGTGGCCGTCGGCTCGGTGTTCCTCCGCCGCCGTCGCGCGATGGACAACTGATCCACGCTGGTCTGTGGTCCGACGCCGCCCCCGTAGGCTGAGGGCATGGACCACAAGCAGCTGCGCTCCTTCGTCGCCTCCGCGGAAACGCTCCACTTCGCGAAGGCGGCGAAGGAGCTTGGTGTGCCACGCAGCACCGTCGTCGCCGACGTCCGGAAGCTCGAGGAGATCGTCGGCGCGGAGCTGTTCGCCCGCGACGTCGAATCCACCCAGCTGACCGATGCCGGCTCCGCGTTCCTCATCGACGCCCGGCGTCAGCTCGACGCCTCGGCTGCGGCCGCCGCCAAGTCGGCTCCGGCCCCGGGCGGCAAGGCCAAGGCGAACAAGGGCAAGGGCCGCGCTCCGAAGGTCAAGGGCGAGCCGCTGCCGTACAAGAAGCGCCAGGGTCGCTGAGCCCAAGGCCGTTCGGCAAGCCCCCGCTGCAAGGGAGCTCGGTCAGCGATCGAGCGACTCGGACTCGGTGTGCGCGAGCCGCAGGAGTTCACCACGCCGCTCCGCCTCGCCCCTCGCCGACCGTGCCACGGCCGTGAGCCTGGCGACGGGAAGCGGCGGTTCAGGATCGATCGCGGCGCCGAGTTTCGCGGCGCCGGCGAACCCGTCGAGGTGCACGACGACCGCCTCCCGGTACCCGGCTGCGATCCCGGCGGCGAGGTCACGCAGGCCCGCCACACCGACGGGCCCGTCCTCGACCGCCATCGCGACGAGCACGATCCCCCCGCGGACGCGGGTGCAGACGGCGCCCGACGGGAGCTCACGGAACACGGCCTCGGCGAGCAGCGCCTCGAGTTCTCCGGCCGAAGCCAGACCGTAGGCACGCCGCAGGTCCCCGTACCCGTCGATCGCGACCTCGACGACGGCGAGCCGTTCGCCCGACTCGAGCGTCGTCCGGAGCGCGGTCGCCTCGACTTCGAAGGCCCGGCGGCCCACGGTGCGGATGCCCTCGCGTTCGGAGGCGAGCCGCTCCTTGCGCTCCCATGAGCGGAGCAGGACGAGGCCGACGGCGACCAGGACCACGAAGACGAGGTTCAGGTAGGTCACGAAGGCGGTGCCGAAGATCCGCTCGAACGCCTCCGAATGCGGACCCGCAGCGATATACACCACCAGGCGGACCGCGGTGAACGCCGCGTGCAGGCTGAGGACGATCACGAGCACGAGCGACGCCGAGGCCGTTCGCATCCGACCGCGTCGGGCCTCGAACACCACCAGCAGCGACAGGACGATCAGCGAGCCGAGCCGGGCGATCGTGCCGGCCCACTCGGGATCGTCGGTGGGGTCCAGGACGGCCGAGAGCGCCGTCACGCCGACGACGAGCGTTCCGAGGAGCACCAGGCTGCGTCGTCCGTTGAACAGCCGACAGCCCACCCACAGGGCGGCGATCGCGGCGACCATCGAGGCGTTGGCGATGGCGACGATCCACACGGAGTCACCGTTGAGGGTGGCGGCGAGGTAGCTGACCGCCGAGAGGAGCGTCGTGGCAAACCCGGACATCCAGGCGGCCATGTGGCGGCCGGCGAGGGTGCGCGCGCTGTCGAGCGCGTAGAAGATCCCGCACGCGGCGCAGACGATCACTGCGACGACCAGCATGCTCGCCAGATCGATCGTCACCGCTTGCCTCCTGGAGGCGCCGGTTCGCGTGACGCCTTATCGAGCGTACCGCCCGTTTCGGCCCGCGGCGCGGCAGTGCGCGGCCGTCGCGTCGTGCGCGGTTGACGTGCCACCATCGATCCATGCGTGCATCGCCTGTCCGGCCGGTCGCCGTCCGGGCGACGGCGTTCCGCGGCACGTCCAGATGGCGGCGACGGCCGGTGCGGTTCGTCGGCTACGACGCGCTCCTGCCGGACGGATCCGTCCACTTCGACGTGGATCTCGCCTGGGCCATGCCCGCGCACCCGGCGGATGCCTCCACCCGCGACGCGAACGTCCATGACCGCTGCCCCGAGCTCGGCGGCGGTCCGTGGGTGGACGAGTTCGGGCGAGCCGTCGACGGGCCCGACGACGCCGGACCGCCGCTCAGCGAACGACGCCGGGCGCGCCCGCGACCCAGCGACCTGCCCCGTCGCCGCGCGTCGGCGAAGTCCGGGCGCCGCTGGCGCGCCGGGCTCGGCGTGGCCGCGCTCGCCCTCGGCATCCTGATCGTCGTCGGGCCGCTCCGCGACACCCCCGCGGGCTTTGTCGGGGTGGTCTGCGCCCTCGCTGGGCTTGCAGCCCTCCTGGACTTGATCCCCCACGCCAGACGCTGGTGGTGACCGGCGAACGATCCCGCTGCCGCTACACGTTGAAGCGAAACTCCACGACGTCGCCGTCCTGCATGACGTAGTCCTTGCCCTCCATGCGGGCCTTGCCCTTGGAGCGTGCCTCGGCCACGGAGCCGGTCTCGACGAGGTCGTCGAAGGAGATGACCTCCGCCTTGATGAAGCCCTTCTCGAAGTCCGTGTGGATCACACCGGCAGCCTGCGGCGCCTTCGCGCCCTGCGGGATCGTCCACGCACGCGACTCCTTGGGGCCGGCCGTGAGGTAGGTCTGCAGGCCGAGCGTCGCGAAACCGATGCGGGCGAGCTGGTCGAGGCCGGACTCGGTCTGGCCGGTCGACTCGAGCATCTCGCGGGCGTCGTCCTCATCGAGGTCGACGAGCTCCGACTCGAGCTTCGCGTCGAGGAAGACGGCCTTCGCCGGCGCGACGAGCGCGGCGAGTTCGTCGAGCTTGCCCTGGTCCTGGAGGACGTCCTCGTCGACGTTGAACACGTAGATGAAGGGCTTGGCCGTGAGGAGGCCGAGCTCCTTGATGGGCGCGAGGTCGATCTTCGTCGCCGAGAGCGGGGTGCCGGCGTTCAGCGCGTCCTGCGCCTCCTTGGCGGCCGTGAGCACGGAGGGGTCGAGCTTCTTGCCCTTGACCTCCTTCTCGAACCGGGTGACGGCCTTCTCGAGGGTCTCGAGGTCGGCGAGGATCAGCTCGGTGTTGATCGTCTCCATGTCGGAGGCCGGGTTCACATCGCCGTCGACGTGCACGACGTCGGGGTCGGCGAAGCCGCGGACGACCTGTGCGATGGCGTCGGCCTCACGGATGTTGGCGAGGAACTTGTTGCCGAGCCCCTCCCCCTCGCTCGCGCCCTTGACGATGCCGGCGATGTCGACGAAGGACACCGCGGCGGGCAGGATGCGCTCGCTGCCGAAGATCTCGGCGAGCTTGCCGAGTCGGGCGTCGGGCAGTTCGACCACGCCGACGTTCGGCTCGATCGTCGCGAACGGATAGTTCGCTGCGAGCACGTTGTTGCGCGTGAGCGCGTTGAACAGGGTGGACTTGCCGACGTTGGGCAGGCCGACGATGCCGAGAGTAAGAGCCACGAGGGTCTATCGTACGCGGCCGGGGCGGCCCGTGCGTCGCCGCTCGGATCGGGCCGGTCGATCGGGCGCGATGCGGCGAGCCGACCGGTCGGTGTCGGACCCTGGTGCGAGGGTGAGGACGTGCCACTGGATTTCACCGCTATCGACTTCGAGACCGCGAACTCGTCATCCGCCTCTGCCTGCAGCGTGGGCCTCGTCCGCGTGCGGGACGGCATCGTCGTCGACCGCGCGGGCTGGCTCATCCGGCCCCCGGCCGGGCACGACGCGTTCCTCGAGTGGAACACCCGCATCCACGGGATCGTCGCGTCCGACGTCCTCGGGGCGCCGGGGTGGGCTGACCAGCTCGACGCACTCCTCGACTTCGCTCAGGACGACGCTCTCGTCGCGCACAATGCCGGCTTCGACATGGGCGTGATCCGCGGCGGATGCGCCGCCACCGGACTCGACTGCCCCGAACTCAGCTACCTCTGCAGCCTCAACGTGGCCCGCAAGACCTACCAGCTCGACTCCTACCGGCTCCCCGTCGCCGCGCTCGCGGCCGGGTTCGACGACTTCCAGCACCACGACGCCACCGGCGACGCCGAGGCCTCCGCACACATCATCATCCACGCCGCCGCCCGCCATGGCGCCACGTCGATCGCTGAACTCGCCCAGCTCACGAGCGTGAAGATCGGGCGGATCGGCACGGCCGTCGCCGCCTGACCGCCCGGTCGCCGCGCGGCCTCCGATCGTTGTCGGTGGCCCACGACACACTGAGGGCATGGACAGCGCACTCGCCCTCGGGATCGGCCTCCTCATCGGACTCGTCATCGGCGCGGCCGTCATGGTGATCCTGTTGCAGCGCCGGAACGGCACCGCGACGGTCGACCCCGCGCTGCTGGAAGCGAGGCACGCCGCCCAGCTGGCCGACGTCCGTGGTCAACAGGCCCAGCTCCTCGCCGAGTCCTCAGCGCGGGAGGCCGACATCCGCGCCGCCCTCCGCGCCGAGCTGGCCGCGCTCGACGCCACGGCCGACGGACTCGGGCGCGAACTGCAGGCCCAGCGCGAGCAGTACCGCGAGCTCCTCGAACGCCAACGCGCGGATGCCGAGCGACGCTCGCGCCAGGAGCACGAGGAGAGCCAGGTGCTCCAGGCCCTCGCCCCCGTCCAGCACAGCCTCGAACACATGCAGGCGAAGGTCGCGGAACTCGAACAGCAGCGCAGCCGCCAGCACGGCGAACTCGCCCAGCAGCTGAAGACGGCCTCGGAGTCGGAGGAACGCCTGCGCTCGACGACGGAATCGCTCGCCTCCGCGCTCCGCAACAACGCGACACGCGGCGTCTGGGGCGAGACCCAGCTCCGGAACGTCGTGGAGGCCGCCGGGCTCACCCAGCGCGTCGACTTCGACCTCCAGTCGAGCATCACCTCCGACAACGGCACCGGCCGACCCGACATGGTCGTGCGCCTCCCCGGCGGCAAGTCCATCGCCGTGGACGCGAAAGTCCCGTTCGCGCAGTACCTCGAAGCCAGCACCATCCCGGTGACGGCGACGGGCGAGGAGGCCGCTCGACGCACTGCGCTGCTCGCGCAGCACGTGAAGGCGGTGCGGTCGCACGTGGACGCCCTGTCGGCCAAGGGGTACTGGCGCGGTCTCGAGTCGAGCCCGGAGTTCGTCATCTGCTTCATCCCGAGCGAGTCACTCCTCGCGGCCGCCCTCGAGGCCGACGCGAGTCTGCTCGACTACGCCTTCGGCAAGCGGGTGGCGCTCGCCTCCCCCGTCAACCTCTGGGCGGTCCTCAAGACGGTCGCGTTCACCTGGCAGCAGGACGTCCTCACGGAGGACGCCAAGCGGCTGTTCGACCTCGGCAAGGAGCTGTACCAGCGGCTGTCCACGCTGTCGGACCACGCCGACCGCCTGCGCCGCTCCATCGAGAGCACGGTCACCAACTACAACCAGTTCGCGTCCTCGTTCGAGACCCGGGTGCTCGTCACGGCCCGCAAGCTCGACGCCCTCGACGAGGCGACGGTCATCGGGCAGGTGAGCCAGAGCGACGCGTCGCCGAAACGCCTCACCGCACCTGAGGCACAGCCGTCACCGGAGCCGTCGAATCAGGAACCGAGCGAACTCGAGGCGCGCCTCGCCCACCGGCTGCAGGACTGACCAGGCCTGCCCGGAACGCCGAAGCGCCCGACCCCACCGAGAGGAGGGACCGGGCGCTTCACGCTGCACGAGGAGTGGCTAGAGCCACTTCGCCGCGAGGTGGTCGGCCTCGACGCGGCGGATGGTGCCCGAGCGCGACCGCAGGACGAGGCTCTCCGTGCGGATGATCGGGCCCTTGCGCTGGACGCCGTCGACGAGCTCGCCGTGGGTGACGCCCGTCGCGACGAAGTAGGTGTTGTCGCCCCGCACCAGGTCGTTCGCGCCGAGGACGCGATCGAGGTCGTGACCGGCCGCGAGGGCGCGCTCCCGCTCCGCGTCGTCCTTCGGCATGAGCTTGCCCTGGATGAGCCCGCCGAGCGCCTTCACGGCGCACGCGGTAATGATGCCCTCTGGGGTGCCGCCGATACCGACGCACATGTCGATGCGTGAGTCGTACCGTGCGGCGTTGATGCCGCCCGCGACGTCGCCGTCGAGGAGGAGACGCGTCCCGGCGCCGGCGGCCCGGATCTCCTCGATGAGCTCCGCGTGACGCGGCCGGTCGAGGACGGCGACGCGGATGTCCTCGGGCTGCTTGCCCTTGGCCTTGGCGAGCTCACGGATGTTGTCGCCGATGGACTGGCTGATGTCGACGACGCCGATGCCGTCGGAACCCGTGACGATCTTGTCCATGTAGAACACGGCCGAGGGGTCGAACATGCTGCCGCGGTCGGACACCGCGATGACCGAGAGCGCGTTCTGACGTCCGGCAGCTGTGAGGCTCGTCCCGTCGATCGGGTCGACCGCGATGTCGCAGGACGGGCCGCGACCGTTGCCGACGTGTTCGCCGTTGAACAGCATGGGCGCTTCGTCCTTCTCGCCCTCACCGATCACGACCACGCCGTCGAAGTTGACGGTGCCGAGGAAGGCACGCATCGCGTCGACGGCGGCACCGTCGGCGGCGTTCTTGTCGCCGCGACCGATGAACGGCGCCGCACGGATGGCGGCCGCCTCCGTCGCTCGGACGAGCTCCATGGCGAGGTTGCGGTCGGGCTGCAGATAGTGGGAGCCGGTTTCAGGCTGGGTCACTGGATCCTCCATGGATCGCTCGCCTCGTGGGACACGACGCTTCGGTGGATGAGGGTTTCAGCCTAGCGAACGGGGCTGGGAAGGCCTCGGGGCGTGTCGGGATCGAGGCGCTTCCGTGACCTCGTGAGCGGGCTGCCCGGTCCGACGACGACCGACTCCACCGTGACACCACCGTCCGCGTCGAGCCTCACCCCGGCGAGTTCGGCCCCGGCGGCGAGCGCGGTGGAGGTGACGGCGCTGAGCAGCAACCACGCGTCAGCGGCGCAGAGTTCGTCGAGGGGCACCTCGCGGGCGAGGTCGACGCCGACCTGGACGAGTCGCGTGTGTTCCGCCGGCGACTGCGGGGCGAACCGCGCGGTCATCCAGCCGCCGAGCGCTCGGACCGCGGCGGCCGTCAGGATGCCTTCGGGGGCTCCGCCGATCCCGAGGAGCAGGTCGAGGTCGCCGTCGCCCGCCGCGGCACGGAGGGACAGCGCGACGTCGCCGTCCGCGAAACCGACGAGCTCCGCCCCGGCGGCCCGGACGGCCTGCGCGGCCGCGGCGTTCCGCGGACGGTCCTGGACGGCGACCCGCAGCGTCGAGACCGGGCGTCCGAGGTTGGCGGCGAGCCGGTCGAGCGTCACCGCGATGGGATCCGCGAGGGATAGACCACGACCGGCGTGCGCGGTGACGAGCTTCTCGAGGTAGTAGGCGGGTCCGATGTCGAACATGGCGCCGCGCGGGGCGACCGCGATGACCGCGACGGAGTCGGGCCTGCCGGCGGCCGCGAGCTTGGTGCCGTCCACGGGGTCGACGGCGAGGTCGATCGCAGGGCCGGCGCCCGTGCCGAACCGCTCGCCGACGAAGAGCATGGGCGCCTGGTCCTTCTCGCCCTCCCCCACCACGACGCGGCCGTCGACGGCCAACGGCTCGAGAGCCCGACGGAGCGCGTCGACGGCCACCCCGTCGATCCGCATGCCGTCGCCGCCACCCACGAGACCCGCGACCGCGGCCGCCGCCGCCCGCGTCGCGTCGAGGAAGCCGTCGAGGAGGTCGGTGTCCGGAGTGTGCTCGGTCATGTCCTCATCGTGCCCTATGCCGCCTGGCCCGATTCACTAGACTTCTAGGCGAATCGTCCCCACGCAAGGAGAAGACATGCCCGTCGCCACCCCGGAACAGTACGCAGCGATGCTCGACAAGGCGAAGTCGAACGGGTTCGCGTACCCCGCGTTCAACGTCTCGAGCAGCCAGACCATCAACTCCGTCCTCCAGGGCCTCACCGAGGCCGGTTCCGACGGCATCATCCAGGTGACCACGGGCGGCGCCGACTACTTCGCCGGCCACACGGTCAAGAACCGCGCTGCGGGCGCCATCGCCTTCGCCAAGTTCGCCACCGAGGTCGCCAAGAACTACCCGGTCACCGTCGCGCTCCACACCGACCACTGCCCGAAGGACGCGCTCGACGGCTTCGTCATGCCGCTCATCGCCGCCTCCGAGGAAGAGGTCAAGGCCGGCCGCAACCCGATCTTCCAGTCCCACATGTGGGACGGCTCGGCGGTGCCGCTCACCGAGAACCTCGAGATCGCGACCGAGATGCTCAAGCGCACCAAGGCCATCAACGCCATCCTCGAGGTCGAGATCGGCGTCGTCGGCGGCGAGGAGGACGGTGTCAGCCACGACATCAACGAGCACCTGTACACGACGCTCGACGACGCGATCGCGACCGTCGAGGCGCTCGGGCTCGGCGAGCAGGGCCGCTACATGGCCGCCCTCACCTTCGGCAACGTCCACGGCGTCTACAAGCCCGGCAACGTCAAGCTCCAGCCCGAGCTGCTGAAGACCATCCAGGACGGTCTCACCGCGAAGTACGGCCACGGCCCGAAGCCCCTCGACCTCGTCTTCCACGGCGGATCGGGTTCGACCGACGCCGAGATCGCCGAGGCCGTCGCGAACGGCGTCGTCAAGATGAACATCGACACCGACACGCAGTACGCGTTCACCCGCTCGATCGCCGGCTACATGCTCTCCAACTACGAGGGTGTGCTGAAGGTCGACGGCGAGGTCGGCAACAAGAAGCTCTACGACCCGCGCGCCTGGGGCAAGGTCGCTGAGTCGGCCATGGCCGCCCGCGTCGCCGAGGCGACCAAGCAGCTCGGTTCGTACGGCACCAGCACCTCCTAGCAGTCGCACCACGCAGAACGGGCCCGGCATCGCTGCCGGGCCCGTTCTGCGTGTGGTGCGCGGCTACGGCTGCTGCGAGCGGACGTACTCCATGAAGGCGGGGTCGGCGCCCATGGCGACGGCGATGCAGATCACGACGACGATGTTCGCGGCGACGCCCGCGACGAGCGGGATCCAGAACGTCAGTCGTCCTGCGCGCAGCGAGCGCCCCGAGAGGATGATCGCCCCGACCCACAGTGCGATCTGGAGCCCGAGCGCCAGGACGCCCATGGCACTCGCCAGGCCGTCGGAGGAGTAGCCGGAGACACCCATCTGCACGAGCGCCGGACGGATCAGACCAGGGAGGTCGAGCAGCCCCGGCATCATCACGATGAGGCCGACGAGGCCGAGACCGAGCAGGATCGAGGTCGCGAGCCGGTCGCCGGTCACCGGGCGTCGAGCGGTCTGTCCGGCCGATGGAGCCGGAGTCGTCACTGGCGCCGCGTCGGTCGTGTGACGGGTCTGTTCACGCAGCGTCGGCTGCGCCGGTCCGTGATCAGCCGGGACGACGGGCGCCACACCGAGCTCTTCGGCTCGCTGCGCGTCGATCGGCTCGGCGATGCTCGCGCGTTGTTCCTCGGGGGTCGCGTACTCGCCGAACTGCGGACGGGGGCGGGGTTCGCTCATGTTCTGCGCCCTCCCAGGGCGCGCGGATCGGTCGTGCCCGCAAGGTCTTTGCGGAGCTCCTTCGGCAGGGAGAACATGAGGTCCTCCTCGGCCGTCTTGACTTCCTGCACGGTGCCGTAGCCGGCGCCCGCGAGCTCTTCGAGCACTTCGTCCACGAGGACCTCCGGCACGGAGGCACCGCTCGTCACGCCGACCGTGCCGACGCCCTCGAGCCAGGCCTGCTGGATCTCGTGCGCGTAGTCGACGCGGTAGGCGGCCTTCGCGCCGTACTCGAGCGCCACCTCGACGAGGCGGACCGAGTTCGAGGAGTTCGCCGATCCGACGACGATCACGAGGTCGGCGTCCTGTGCGACCTTCTTGATGGCCACCTGGCGGTTCTGGGTCGCGTAACAGATGTCGTCGCTCGGCGGATCCTGCAGCTTCGGGAAGCGCTCACGCAGGCGGCGGACCGTCTCCATGGTCTCGTCCACCGACAGCGTCGTCTGCGACAACCAGACGACCTTCTCGGGGTCGGCGACGACGAGTCCGTCCACGGCCTCCGGGCTCGTCACGAGGGTGACGTGGTCGGGTGCCTCGCCGGCGGTACCCTCGACCTCTTCGTGCCCTTCGTGTCCGATGAGCAGGATCTCGTAGTCGTCGCGAGCGAAGCGCACGGCCTCCCGGTGCACCTTGGTGACGAGCGGGCAGGTCGCGTCGATCGCGAGCAGGCCGCGCTCGGCCGCGGCGTCGACGACGGCGGGCGAGACCCCGTGCGCGCTGAACACGATGTGCGCGCCGGAGGGGACCTCGTCGACCTCCTCGACGAAGACCGCACCCTGGGCCTCGAGCTGGTCGACGACGTGCACGTTGTGGACGATCTGCTTCCGGACGTACACGGGCGCACCGTAGTGCTCGAGCGCTTTCTCGACGGCGATCACGGCTCGGTCGACGCCCGCGCAGTAGCCGCGCGGGGCGGCGAGCAGCACCCGCTTCTCGCCGGCGACGGGCAGGTCGACGAGGCGTCCGGCGACGCGTCGGAGCCTCGGCATGCCGAGGCCGATGGCTGGGGCGTCGCGGAGATCGGTCACGAGTGGATTCTACGCGGCAGCGCTCGGGAGTCGGCCGTGAGCGGACCGCCGCCGCCCGGCCGCGTCGCGTCGGTGCCCGCGGCTAGGCTGGAGGGATGAGCGATGCACCGGCCACGATGGAAGCCCCCTGGCCGGTCGCGCTCCTCGGAACGAAGCTCCGCGACTACATCGACCGCCTTGGCACGGTCTGGGTCGAGGGAGAGCTGACGCAATGGGGCGCCTCCGGCGGCAACGTCTACGGCAAGCTGAAGGACCTCGAGGTCGACGCGACCGTCGGGTTCACCATCTGGTCGTCCGTTCGGGCGAAGATCCCGGCCGACCTCAAGCAGGGCGACCACGTTGTCGCGCTCGTCAAGCCGAACTACTGGCTCAAGGGCGGCACCCTCACCATGCAGGTGATGGCGATGAAGCACGTCGGCATCGGCGACCTCCTGGAGCGCCTGGAGCGGCTCCGGCGACAGCTCGCCGACGAAGGGCTCTTCGACGCCTCCCGGAAGCGCGCGCTCCCCTTCCTGCCGCAGTGCATCGGCCTCGTCACCGGCAAGGACTCCGACGCCGAGAAGGACGTCCTCCGGAACGCCGAGCTGCGCTGGCCGTCCGTCCGGTTCCGCGTCGTCCACGCCGCGGTCCAGGGCGACCGCACGCCGGCCGAGGTCGTGAGCGCCCTGCAGACCCTCGACGCCGATACCGAGGTCGACGTGATCATCGTCGCGCGCGGTGGCGGCGACTTCCAGAACCTCCTCGGCTTCAGCGACGAGCGCGTCGTCCGCGCGGCAGCGGCTTGCAGCACCCCGCTCGTGAGCGCGATCGGCCACGAGGCCGACCGCCCCCTGCTCGACGACGTGGCCGACCTCCGGGCCTCCACGCCCACGGACGCCGCCAAACGGGTCGTCCCCGATGTCGCGGAGGAGTTCGCCCGGGTGCAGCAGGCGCGCACGCGGCTCTCGTCCCGCGTGACGTCGATGATCGGTCACGAGATCGACCGACTCGCCACCCTCCGGACCCGTCCGGCCCTCGCCGACCCGTCGTGGATCGTCGACTCCCGAGCCGACGAGCTCACG
This sequence comes from Plantibacter sp. LMC-P-059a, assembly GCF_030209505.1. NCBI lineage: Bacteria > Bacillati > Actinomycetota > Actinomycetes > Micrococcales > Microbacteriaceae > Plantibacter > Plantibacter sp. LMC-P-059a. The sequence goes on from NZ_JARVRZ010000001.1 coordinate 546,490, forward strand.
CGCACCGTCGCGCGCGGCGCAGAGCTCGTCGATCGCGCCGTCGAGCGCGCCCAGCGGGAGGTCACGGAGCTCCGCGCCCACCTCCGCGCCCTGTCGCCGCAGCGCACGCTCGACCGCGGGTACGCGATCGTCCAGCGCGCCGACCCGCAGGGTGACGTGCCCGGCGGCGCGGTCATCCGTGCCGACGGCGACGCCCCGGCGGGCACCGAACTCCTCATCACCCTCGCCTCCGGCGCGATCGGCGCCGCCAGCACCGGCCCGGCCACGGCTGCCGTCGTGACCGACGACGAATAGGATGGAAGCATGCCAACCCCCTCCGATGTCCAGGAGCTCAGCTATGAGCAGGCACGCGACGAACTCGTGCGTGTCGTGTCCGAGCTGGAACAGGGCTCGGCCTCGCTCGAGGACTCCCTCCGGCTCTGGGAACGCGGCGAACAGCTCGCCCAGCGCTGCGAGGAATGGCTGATCGGCGCGAAGGCCCGGCTGGACGCCGCCCGCGCGGCACAGCTCGGATCCGCACCGACGGACGCGCCACGGTGAAGGACACCAAGCCTCCACGCGTCGTCGCCGAGCTCGGCCGCCCGGAGACACCGCAGGAGACCGCCGACCGCAAGGCCGAGAACTCCCGGCTCTACCGGTCCCGCAAGACCGTCAACAACCTCGTCCTGTCGCTCCTGGCCACGGTCGGGCTCGTCGTCGTGATCGTGCTCGCCGTCCCGCGCGGTGAAGCGCCGGAGCGTCCGACCGTCGACTACGCGCAGCTCGCCGGCCAGGCACAGCCCGACCTCCCCGTCCCGCTGCTCACCCCGGAGCTCGGCGACGACTGGGGCAGCAACTACGCGGAGGTGCGCACGGGCAGCTCGCCCGTCGCCGGCACCCCCGACATCCGCTCCTGGAACGTCGGCCTGATCTCCCCCGACGACGAGTTCGTCGGGCTCGTGCAGGGCGTCGACGCGAACGACACCTGGCTGGTGGCCGAACTGGACGACGCCCGCCCGACCGGTACCGTCACGATCGACGGCGTCGACTGGGTCGAATACGCGAACGGCAGCGGTGCCGAGGACGGCAACGTCGGCTACGCCCTCTCGACCGTCGCCGGGCGCAGCACCATCGCCGTGTTCGGCACCGCGAAGCCCGAGTACGTCCTCGACGTCGCACGCTCCGTGCGCGCCGGGGTCACCGCCAACCTTGACGCCCCATCGGGCGCCCCTGCAGAAACGGACTCCGAATGACCCAGAAGCGCCCCGGTGCCGTCTGGCGCGAGATGCAGCGCGGCAACGCGCGGTTCGTCGCCGGCCAGCCAGCCCACCCCCGCCAGGACGTCGAGCGTCGGGCGACCCTCGCGCACTCGCAGGCTCCGGAGGCCGTCATCTTCGGGTGCTCGGACTCCCGGCTCGCCGCTGAGATCATCTTCGACAAGGGCCTCGGCGACCTCTTCGTGGTCCGCAACGCCGGGCAGATCGTCTCCGACTCGGTGCTCGGCACCCTCGAGTACGCCGTCGGCGTCCTGCAGGTCCCGCTCATCCTCGTGCTCGCGCACGACGAGTGCGGCGCGGTCCGCGCGGCGATCGACTCGCAGATCGAGGACGCCGTCCCGCTCCCGCCCTACATCGACCAGCTCATCCAGCAGATCGTCCCCGCCGTGAGCGCGGTCGCCGGCCCCGCACCGATCGACGCCGCCTCGGTCGACACCTCCGAGGTCGGACGACGCCACCTCCGCCGCACCGTCATGGAGGTCGTCTCGCGCTCCGAGCTCATCAGCGACGCCGTGGCCGCCGGAACCGTCGCGATCATCGGCGCGAACTACAAGCTCCTCGAGGGCACCGCCGTGGCCGACATCGTGATCGGCGACGTCACCGTCCCCGAATGACCTCCACCGCGCCGGCCGACCGGTCGAGCGCAGCACCACCGCAATCGCACGAAGGAGAACGAACAGCGTGGTAGACACCTCAGCAACCGAGTACCGCATCGAGCACGACACCATGGGTGAGGTGCGGGTCCCCGCGAACGCCCTCTACGGTGCGCAGACGCAGCGGGCCGTCGAGAACTTCCCGATCTCGGGCAGCGGACTCGAGTCGGCGCAGATCGCCTCGCTGGCACGGATCAAGAAGTCCGCGGCACTCGCCAACGCGAAGCTCGGCGTCCTCGACCAGGGCATCGCCGACGCGATCGCCGCAGCGGCCGACGAGGTCATCACCGGCGCCCACGACGCACAGTTCCCCGTGGACACCTACCAGACCGGCAGTGGCACCTCGTCGAACATGAACATGAACGAGGTCCTGGCGACGCTCGCGAGCGCGCGTCTCGGCAGCCCCGTGCACCCCAACGACCACGTCAACGCCTCGCAGTCCTCCAACGACGTGTTCCCGACCTCGGTGCACATCGCGGTGACGAGCGCGCTCATCGACGATCTGATCCCCGCGCTCGACCACCTCGCCGTCTCGCTCGAGCGCAAGGCCGAGCTCTGGAAGACCGCCGTGAAGCCCGGCCGGACGCACCTCATGGACGCCACCCCGGTGACGCTCGGGCAGGAGTTCGGCGGCTACGCCCGCCAGATGCGCCTCGGGATCGAGCGTGTCCGCACGGCACTCCCCCGGGTCGCCGAGGTTCCCCTCGGTGGCACCGCGACGGGCACCGGCATCAACACGCCGAAGGGCTTCCCGCAGCTCGTGATCGAGCTGCTGGCGCAGGAGACCGAGCTGCCCATCACCGAGGCGCAGGACCACTTCGAGGCCCAGGGTGCCCGCGACGGGCTCGTCGACGCCTCCGGTGCCCTCCGCGTGATCGCCGTGAGCCTCACGAAGATCTGCAACGACCTCCGCTGGATGGGTTCCGGACCGAACACCGGCCTCGGCGAACTGCACATCCCCGACCTCCAGCCGGGCTCCTCGATCATGCCCGGCAAGGTCAACCCCGTCATCCCCGAAGCCGTCCTCATGGTCGGCGCCCGGGTCATCGGGAACGACGCGACCATCGCCTGGGCCGGTGCCTCCGGCTCCTTCGAGCTCAACGTCGCGATCCCCGTGATGGGGACGGCGCTCCTCGAGAGCATCCGACTCCTGTCGAACGCCACGCGGGTCCTCGCCGACAAGACCGTCGACGGGCTCGAGGCGAACCTCGACCGCGCGGCAGCCCTCGCCGGCTCCTCGCCGTCGATCGTGACCCCGCTCAACAAGATCATCGGGTACGAGTCGGCGGCGAAGATCGCGAAGCACTCGGTCGCGAAGGGCCTGACCGTCCGTGAGGCCGTCGTCGACCTCGGCTTCGTCGAGCGCGGCGAGATCACCGAGGAGCAGTTGGACACCGCCCTCGACGTGCTCTCGATGACGCACCCCGGCTGAGCCTGGACGCTTCACCCAGACGCATCGTGTCGGCCCCGGATCCCCTCGGATCCGGGGCCGTTCCGTCGCCCTAGCCGGTGATGACGGCCAGGGCGACCGCGCTCCAGCAGCCGAGCAGGAGGAAGGGACCGAACGGGATCCTCGTCCTCCAGCCTGCCGTACCGCCGGCGGACCGCGTGGCGACCACGACGATCGCGCCGACCACCCCGGCCGAGCAGATCGACACCACGGCGAACGGCAGCACCGCCGCCACGCCGAAGCACCCGACCGTCACGCCGAGCAGGGCACCGAGCTTCACGTCGCCCATGCCGAGGCCGCCGAAGGCCGCGCACGCGTACAACGACCCGCCGACGAGCAGACCGGCGAGGAGCGGTTCGGCGGGCATCCGCCCGACGACGATCGCGTCGAGGACACCGAGCGGAACGGCGAGCGCGAGCGCCGGCAGCACGATCCGGTTCGGTAGCCGATGCTCCGCGAGGTCGACGCGGACGAGCGGCGGCGTGATGCAGGCGAGCCACACCAGCAGGACGGACACCGGGCGGAGGTACAGCCCTCCGGTCACGACCGTGCCGGCGACGAGCGCCGCGCCCATCGGCACCATCCACACGGCCGGAGACAGGCTGCGGCGCACGCGAGGACGGCTGCTCGGACGGGTCGGCATGTCGTCAGGATAGGTCGACCACCCCGACCGCCGCGGGCGTTCTCCACAGCCCCGGGTGGAGCCGAGGTCCACCGACCCCGACTCCGCCCGGGCTGGGGCTAGGCGAGCTCGTTGCCCTCGAGCATCTCCGTGACCAGCGCCGCGATCGCGGAACGCTCGGAGCGCGTCAGCGTCACGTGGGCGAACAGGGGGTGTCCCTTGAGCGTCTCGATCACCGACGCGACCCCGTCGTGACGGCCGACCCGGAGGTTGTCGCGCTGCGCGACGTCGTGCGTGAGCACCACCCGGGAGTTCTGACCGATCCGACTGAGCACCGTCAGCAGGACGTTGCGTTCGAGCGACTGCGCCTCGTCGACGATCACGAACGCGTCGTGCAGCGATCGGCCACGGATGTGGGTCAGCGGGAGCACCTCGAGGATGCCGCGCTCCACCACCTCGTCCAGGACGTTCTGCGACACGACGGCGCCGAGGGTGTCGAAGATGGCCTGTCCCCAGGGGTTCATCTTCTCGCCCTGGTCGCCGGGCAGGTACCCGAGCTCCTGACCGCCGACCGCGTAGAGCGGGCGGAACACCATGATCTTCTTGTGCGCCTGGCGCTCGAGGACCGCTTCGAGACCCGCGCAGAGGGCGAGCGCGGACTTCCCCGTCCCTGCTCGACCTCCCAGCGACAGGATCCCGATCTCGGGGTCGAGCAACAGGTCGATCGCAAGGCGTTGCTCGGCCGAGCGACCGTGCAGGCCGAAGACGTCACGGTCGCCCCGGACGAGCTTGTAGCTCCGCTTGCCGGTCACCCGCCCGAGCGCCGACCCGCGATCCGAGTGGATGACGAGTCCGGTGTTGACGGGCATGTCCTCGACGAGCGGGGTGGTCCCCTCCTCGCGCTCGTAGAGGACGCTCATGTCGTCAGCGCCGAGGGTGATCTCCGACATCCCCGTCCAACCGGAGTCGACCGCCAACTCGGCACGGTACTCCTCAGCCTGCAGGCCGATGGACGCCGCCTTGACCCGGAGCGGCAGGTCCTTGGAGACGACCGTGACGGCCAGGCCGTCGTTGGCGAGGTTCAGGGCCACCGCGAGGATGCGCGAGTCGTTGTCGCCCAGCTGGAGCCCCGACGGCAGGGCCGCCATGCTCGAGTGGTTGAGCTCGACGCGCAGCGAGCCGCCGTCACCGACGGGGATCGGGAAGTCGAGTCGCTCGTGCTCGATCCGCAGCTCGTCGAGGATGCGGAGCGCCTGACGCGCGAAGTACCCGATCTCCGGGTCGTTGCGTTTGCCCTCGAGCTCGCTGATGACCACGACCGGGATGACGACGGCGTGCTCGGCGAAGCGGAAGAGCGCCTTCGGGTCCGACAGCAGCACGGAGGTGTCGAGCACGTAGGTGATCTCGGCCTGCGCCTGACCACCTCCGCTCGCCGTGCGGTCTGCGGGTCGTCGGCGTGTGTCCGTCGACGCGATCCGCGTCTCGGTGTCGGCTGACGTGTTCTGGATGTCTCGCGAGGCCACAACCACTCCCACCCCGAGCAACTGATGCTCGGATCACTGTGCGAAACGGCCGCCTGCAGGGTTTCGAGCCGAACTTGTGTGGCCGTCTCGACCGGGCTCCATGCCCGATGAGATGAACGTACGTCCGGCCACCGACATCGATGCGACGACACGCCCCGTGTCCTGTTACAGGAAGGTGAACAGATGGGGGTCGCCGCAGGAACCAGCGGTGGAGCTGAGGATCAGTAGCTCGCTGCAGTCGCGAACGATACGAGTGCCCCGCGGAGCAGCTCCAGCGTCTCCCTCGTGGTGCCGGCGTGCACGCTGAGCCGCACGGTCGTACCACGGGTGGTCGCGGTGACGCCGTGGTTCGCCAGCGAGGTCGAGAGGGTCTCGAGGACCTCCTCCTCGGGCTCCAATGCGACGATCCCGGCCCGTTCATGCTCGTCGCGCGAGGTGAGCACGGGGATGCCGAACTCGTCGGCCAGGTCGATGACCTCGCTCACGAGCCCCGCGATCGCACGCTGGACCGCCGACGTCCCCACGGCCAGGGTCGCCTCCAGGGACGCGGCGAAGCGTGCAGCCGCGAACGGGTCGGCGCGGGTGATCGAGTACGCGTTCGCGGTCCGGCTCGGTTCGGGCGTCGCGGCGTACGGCCAGGGTTCGTCCGTTCCGGTGACCCCGGAGAGGACAGGCTGGAGCCGGTCCAGGGCACGGTCGCTCAGGGCGAGGAACCCGGTGCCCCAGCCGGCGCGCATCCACTTCTGTCCGCCGCTGGCGACGACGTCGGCCGCTTCGAACGGTGCGTCGACCACGCCGAAGCCCTGGATCGCGTCCACGATCAGCAGACGGTCCCCGATCACCTCGCGGATCGCGTGCAGATCGGCCAGGAACCCCGTCCGGTAGTCGACGAGGCTGACGGCGATCGCGGTCACGTCGTCGTCGAGCTGCGAGCGGATGCGGTCCGCGGTCACGTGGCCGCGATCGGTCTCCAACCAGCGCGGGGTGAGGACGCGCCGGTGCTGCGACGCCCGTTCCGCCGCCAACGGGAGCGAGGGGTACTCGACCGCGGAGAGGAGGACGACCCCGCTCAATCCGAACATCGTGTGGACGAGGCCCTGCGAGGTGTTCGGCTGGGCCACGATCTGATCGGGCCGGAACCCCGTGAGCGCACCGACGGCGGCACGCATCCGTGCGTCCAGCGCGTCGACGTCGGCGAGCCCACCGAACGCCGCACGACCGAGGGCTTCGTTCCACCGGGCAGCCTCCGCCTCCGCCCTCCGGGACAGCGGCCCGACGCTGCCGTAGTTGAGGTAGCCGGTGTCCTCACCGAAGTCGGCCTGGAAGGCGGACAGACGGTCGTCGGCGTTCCCCTGGTCTGCGGTCTGCTCGTCGGAGTTGCGGCTCATCCGCCGAACCGCCGCTGCCGCCTGGAGAAGTCGCGGAGGGCCCGCAGGAAGTCGACCTCTCGGAGGTCGGGACCGAGCGCCTCCACGAAGTAGAACTCACTGTGCGCGCTCTGCCACAGCATGAAGTCGCTCATCCGCTGCTCCCCGCTCGTGCGGATCACGAGGTCCGGGTCCGGCTGGCCACCCGTGTAGAGGTGCTCACCGATGAGGTCCGGGGTGAGCAGGGCGGCGAGGTCCTCGAGACTCCTGCCTTCGAGATGATGCTTGGCGACGATCGCGCGCATGGCGTCGACGATCTCCGTGCGTCCGCCGTACCCGACGGCGAGGTTGATGTGCATCCCCGCGCGATCGGCCGTGCGCTCCTCGGCGCTCTCCAGCGCGGTACGCAGCGACTCGGGGAGGCCGGCGCTCGACCCGACATGCTTCACCCGCCAGTCGCGGTAGTGCGACAGCCCCTCGGCCAGATCGGCGATGATGTCGACGAGGTCGTCCAGTTCGTCCGGGGCCCGGTTCACGAGGTTGTCACTCGAGAGCAGGTACAGGGTGACGACGCCGATGCCGAGGTCGTCGCACCAGGTGAGGAACTCCCGCATCTTCGCCGCGCCCGCACGGTGGCCGTGGGCCGCCGTCTCGTAACCGAGCTGCTTGGCCCACCGCCGGTTGCCGTCGATGATCATCGCGACATGGTGCGGCAGTGTCTGCGGACTGAACGTCTTCCGCAGGCGTCTCGCGTAGAGGCCGTACAGGAAGCCGTCCACCGGTGCGGAATGCCTCGTCATCACCCTGTAACGCTAGTGCAGTTTCCTCCGCTGCTCCCAGGAGGAGTTCCGCACCACCCCGTATCCTGAGCACATGACGACCGAAGAGCCCGAGCTGCCGAACCTGCCCTTGCTCGAGGTCGCCACCGTCGACGCCGCCACACCGGACGAGGTCAAACCGAGCTGGCGCGGCTGGCTCCACGCCGGAATCTTCCCCATCTCCATCATCGCCGGGATCGTGCTCGTGACGCTGGCGCAGGGTGCTGCGGCGAAGTGGAGTTCGACGGTGTTCGTGCTCACGTCGATGCTGCTGTTCGGCAACTCGGCGTTGTACCACCGGTTCTCCTGGCGGCCCCGCGTAAAGCTGCTCCTCAAGCGGATCGACCACGCCAACATCTTCCTGCTGATCGCCGGCACCTACACTCCGCTCGCGGTCCTCGCCCTCCCGCCGGAGCAGGGCACGCTCCTGCTCATCCTCGTCTGGGGTGGCGCGCTCCTCGGCATCGGGTTCCGCGTGTTCTGGATCGGTGCTCCGCGCTGGCTCTACGTCCCGCTCTACCTCGCGCTCGGGTGGGGCGCCGTCGCCTACCTGGGCGAGATCGCCCGTGGCAATTTCGCGACGATGGTGCTGATCGCGACCGGCGGCCTGTTCTACACGGTCGGGGCGATCATGTACGCCATGAAGCGGCCGAACCCCTGGCCCGGGCGCTTCGGGTTCCACGAACTGTTCCACCTGTGCACGGTGCTCGCGTTCCTGTGCCACTGGACCGGCGTCCTGCTGATCGCGATCGACCCGGTGTACCACCGCTGACCATCGCCGCGGCGGGTGTGCTCCCGGCGGCGCGACCTCGTCGGCTCAGCGCCGCGGGTCGTCCGGCTTGCGTAGTGGATCGGTCGACTCGCCGCCGGGGGCGACCGGACCGTCGGTGCCGTCGGCGCGTGCCGCGTCCCGCTCGGCGACCTCCGCCTGGAGGCGCTCGTCGATCTCGGCGCGGTAGTTCACCCGGCGCACTCGGCGCACCATGTCGATGACGAGGAAGACCACGATGCCGGCGATGGCGAAGGTGATGACGAAGCCCCAGGGGCCCGGCGTCACCTGGTTCTCGTCGAACTGCGGTGAGGGTGACGGCGACGGGGTGACCGCCAGGACGAGTTCGGTGAGCAGGTGGTGCATCATGCGGTTCCTTCACTGGTGTCGACGCCGTCGAACAGGTCCGACTCCGGGGTGGCCGACGCGACGTGCGAGGTGACCAGCTGGTAGTCCTCGAACGGCCACGCGACGCGCAGGACGTCGTTCGGCCAGAAGAAGAACGGTGAGTCTGGTGGTACCTGGCTGCCGTGGGCGCGGAGCGCGTCGTCGCGCGCCTCGAAGAAGTCGCCGACACGCACGTGCGTCGTCGCGAGGTCCGGCCGACCGGCCATCCACTCGCGCATCTCCGCGAGTCGCTCGACGGCCGGGTCGTCCGGGTGGTGCTCGACGAGATAGGCGTACACCGCCTCGAGCCTGGCCGGACTGAACGAGCGGTCGTAGTAGAGCTTGTCCACGCGCCAGGGTTCGCCGGCCTCCGGGTAGCGCTCGGCATCCGCCGCGGCGTCGAACGCGGCGACGCTCACCTCGTGGCTCCGGATGTGGTCGGGGTGCGGGTACCCGCCGTTCTCGTCGTAGGTGACGATGACCTGCGGTCGGAAGGACCGGACGATCCGCACGAGCACCCCGGTCGAGACCTCGAGCGGGATGTCGGCGAAGCTCGCCGGCGGGACCGTGCCGTCGTCGCGGGCCATGCCGCTGTCCTGGTACCCGAGCCAGCGGTGCTCGATGTCGAGGATCTCCTGAGCCGCGGCCATCTCGAGGCGGCGGTAGCCGGAGAGGTCGCGCTCGATCATCGCGACGCCGGCGAGTCCGGGGTTCTGGAGGTCGCCGCGTTCGCCACCCGTGCAGCTGACGACCATGACCTCGGCGCCGAGGCTGCGGTAGTACGCGAGGGTCGCGGCCCCCTTGCTGGACTCGTCGTCGGGGTGGGCGTGCACCGCGAGCAGTCTCATGGTCATGGTGCTCCGCCTTCCGGCTGGTCTGCGCGAGGAACGACCTCGCGACTCGTGACGTGGCGACGCGGTCGGGACGCCGCATCCAGGAAGAGGCAATACGCTTGAGGTGTCGACCTCGAGCCGTCTCGCGCTCCTGGTCAAGCTTAACCGTTCGAACCGGAGCCCGTGACGTGACCACCTCCCCTCGGAACGCCGCCCCACACGCGACCGACTCCCAGGACACCGCGACGCCGTCGGCGGTCCTCCCGGACGCCATCGCGGCCCGGTACGGACGCACGTCCCGGAACCGGGCTCGGGACCGCCGCCTGATCTGGTCCGCAGCGGCCGCGTTCGCCGTGGTCTTCGTCGCCTGGGTCGTCTGGGCCGGCCTCGACGGCAGTCGCCCGAGCATCGAGTCCCGCAACACCGCGCACGAGATCGTCGATGACACCCTCGTGAGCGTCTCGTTCGAGGTCACCGGCCCGCAGGACACCCCGATGGCCTGCTCGGTGCAGGCGCTCAACGAGCAGTTCGCGGTGGTGGGGTGGAAGGTCGTCGAGCTGCCGCCGTCGGAGCAGCGCACCCGGAACCTCACCGAACTCGTCCGCACGACTGAGCTCAGCAACACGGGCGTCGTCGACACCTGCTGGGTGGTCGAGGACGGTTCCTGACCCGGAGCACCCCGGGCCGCGCCGCACTCCTGCGGCGATCGTGCGATACTCGATGGACGTACTTCACACGCCCCGGCATTCCGCCGGGGCGTCTGGCATATGACGGGCGTTTCGCCCGTCGTGTGCGACCCACCATGCAAAGGAGTTCCATCGTGTCCGAGCAGATCCAGGAGACGTTCCTCACCCAGCAGGCCTTCGACCGGCTGCAGGCAGAACTCGAACACCTCAGCACCACGGGCCGCGAGGAGATCGCCAAGCGCATCGAAGCGGCTCGCGAGGAGGGCGACCTCAAGGAGAACGGCGGCTACCACGCCGCCAAGGACGAGCAGGGCAAGCAGGAGGCGCGCATCCGTACGCTCACGCAGATGCTGCGCGACGCCAAGGTGAGCGAGGCTCCCGAGTCGAACGGCGTCGTCGAGTCCGGCACCGTCATCACCGCGGTCGTCGCGGGCGGCGAAGAGCGCTTCCTGCTCGGCAGCCGCGAGATCGCGGGGAACACCGACCTCGACGTCTACAGCGAGGGCAGCCCGCTCGGTGCGGCCATCCTCGGGCTGAAGATCGGCGAGACCACCACCTACGAGGCGCCCAACGGCAAGGAGATCACCGTGTCGATCACCGCGGTGGAGACCTACACCGGTTCCTGACCCCGGCAGCCGTGCCGCGGCCTCCCGAAGCTGACGAAGGGCCCCACCGATGCGGTGGGGCCCTTCGTCGTCGAGTGCGGCGTCGTCCTGACTCAGTCGTCGACGATCTGCGGGTCGTACCCCGCCTCACGGAGGGTCTGCACCACCAGATCGCGGTGGTCGGGGCCGCGCGTCTCGATGCTGAGCTCGAGTTCGACGTCACTGATCTGGAGTCCGTGCCCGTGCCGGGTGTGGAGCACCTCGATGACATTGGCGTTCGCCTGCGCCACGAGCTCCGCCGTCCGGGCGAGCTGTCCGGGACGGTCGGGCAGCGGGATGCGCAGCGTGAGGTAGCGGTCCGAGGCGGCGAGCCCGTGGCTCACGACGCGCTGCAGCAGGAGCGGGTCGATGTTCCCGCCCGAGAGGATCGTGACCGTCGTCCCGGTCGGCTCGATCTTGCCGGCCAGGATCGCGGCGACACCCGCCGCCCCGGCCGGCTCGACGACGAGTTTCGCGCGTTCGAGGAGGACGACGATCGCGCGAGCCAGGTCGTCCTCGGAGACGGTGACGACCTCGTCGACGAGCGCACTGATCATCTCGAAGTTCAACTCGCCGGGACGGGCCACGGCGATGCCGTCGGCGATCGTCGGCTGCACCGTGATCGTCGTCGGCGTTCCCGCTTCCAGGGACACCGGGTACGCGGCGGCGTTGGCCGCCTGCACGCCGATCACGCGGATGGTGCGGCCCTCGAGTGCCGCCCGCTGCTTCATGACCCCGGCCACCCCGGAGATGAGGCCGCCTCCGCCGATCGGGACGATGACCGTCTCGACGTCGGGCACCTCCTCGAGGATCTCGAGGCCGAGCGTGCCCTGCCCCGTGATGACGTCGGGGTGGTCGAACGGCGGGATGAGGATCGCGCCCGTCTCCGCGGCGAATTCGGCGGCCGCGATGAGCGGCTCGGCGACCGTGTGGCCGCGCAGAATGACGTGGGCTCCGTAGTCGCGCGTGGCGGCGAGCTTGGGCAGCGGGACGCCGACCGGCATGAAGATGGTCGCGGCGATGCCGAGCTCGCGCGCGGCGAACGCGACCCCCTGCGCGTGGTTGCCGGCGGAGGCCGCCACCACGCCCCGAGCGCGTTCCTCCGGCGTCAGGCTCGACATCCGGTTGTACGCACCACGGATCTTGTAGGAGCCGGTGCGCTGGAGGTTCTCGCACTTCAAGTGCACCGGGACGCCGAGGACGTCGGCCAGATAGCGGGAGCTCTCCATCGGGGTGCGTTGGACGGTGCCGGCGAGGGTGTCCCTGGCGCGCTCGAACGCGGCGAGCGACGGGCCGGGGATTACAGGTGCGGTGGTCGTTGAATCGGTCATGGTGTGCGGGGTCCTGGACTTTCTGGGGACGGGGTCGCTGGGAGGTCGTCGCTGGGGTGCTGGGGCTCCTGATCGCCTGGGCGATCCATGGGCTCGTGGGACGAGCGGGAGCCCGGACGGATTCGCCGGGGGCTCGGGACGGTCTGCCAGATCGCGCCGTCGGCGGCCGGTTGCGGCGGAGCGGTACCGCCGGTCCGCCAGGTGCCGCTGGCGATGGTGTGGACCATCACGTTGATCACGGCCACCACGGGCACCGCGAACAGGGCACCGGGGATGCCTGCGACGAGCGTGCCGCCGGCCACCGCGAGCACCACGGCCAGGGGGTGCACCTTCACAGCGGTCCCCATGATGAGTGGCTGGAGGACATGCCCCTCGAGCTGCTGCACGAGGAGGACGACGCCCAGCATCAGCAGGGCGATCAACGGCCCGTTGTAGACGAGCGCGAGGAAGACGGCGACGGCCCCGGTGACGACGGCCCCGACGATCGGCACGAACGAACCAAGGAAGACGAGGACGGCGACCGGGATGGCGAGGGGGACCCCGAGGATGAACGCGCCGAGTCCGATGCCGACCGCGTCGATCGAGGCCACGAGGATCTGGGTGCGGACGTAGTTGCCGAGCGTCCGCCAGCCGGCCCGGCCCGCGCTGTCGACGGCGGGACGTGCCCGCTGCGGGAAGACGCGCACCGTCCAGCGCCAGATCGTCCGACCGTCGATGAGCATGAACAGCAGGCAGAAGAGGGTGAGGAAGACGCCCGTCGCGACGTGACCCAGCGTCGAACCGATCGACAGCGCGCCGGAGAGGAGCACCTGGCTGTCCTGTTGCAGGGAGTCGAAGGCCTGGGCGATGAAGTCGTTGAGCTGCGCCTCGGTCACGTGCAATGGGCTGGCGAGCAGGAACGCCTTGAAGTCGCCGTAAGCGGTCATCGTGCGGGCCTGCACGGAGGCGAACTGCGAGGTGATCTGCGAGATGGCGAGGAAGATCAGTCCGCTGACCACGGCGAGCGTGCCGACCATCGCGAGCGCGATGGCGAGGCCCTTCGGCCAGCGGTGCCGCACCAGGACGTCGACGACGGGCTTCAGCAGCGCCGAGACGAGGACGGCGATGAGCAGCGGGATGACGATGAGGCGGAGCTGCACGACGAGGAACACGAGCAGTGCGACGACCGCGGCCACGAGGAGGATCCGCCAGGACCACGCTGCGGCCACGCGCATCCCTCGCGGAACACTGCTCGAGCCGCTCGGATCGGGTTCGCGCACAGGCGAGGCCGCTTCGGGAAGGAAGCGTCCCCACCAGGTCTTCGGAGTGTCGTCCGCCATTGCTCAAGTGTAGGGCTGGCACATGCCGGTGTGAGCATGCGGACGACGGGCTCCGGGCCTTCGCCGTGGGCGGCTCGGGTGTCGGCGGCCGGTGCTACCGTCGGGCCGTGCCCGCTTCCCTCTCCCCCGCTCTCGCCCGCCGGATCGCGCTCGGTGCGCAGGGCCTCGGCGGCCCCCCGCGGACGTCCCCGGCCGGGACCCGCACGCTCCGCTCCACGATCGACCGACTCGGCCTCCTGCAGATCGACTCCGTCAACGTCTTCGAGCGCAGTCACTACCTCCCGCTCTTCGCACGGCTGGGCGGATACGACAAGGCTCTCCTCGACCGCCTGACCCTCGCCGCCGACTCGCCCTACCTGGAGTACTGGGCGCACGAGGCGGCGTTCATCCCGCGCGAGTCGTGGCCGTTGTTCCGTTGGCGGATGGAGGCGAACCGCGCGAAGCATGCGGGCGACGACACCACCTGGGCGAGCCAGAACACGCAGATGCTGGACTGGGTACGGGCACTGCTGCGCGTCGAGGGGCCGCTCAAGGCAAGCGAGATCGAGCACGATGCGAACGTCCGACGCGGACCCTGGTGGGGATGGTCCGACGTGAAGCGGGCGTTGGAGGTGCTGTTCCTCTACGGCGAGGTGGTCACGGCCGGCCGCGACCGGTTCGAGCGCCGGTACGCACTCGCCGAGCAGGTGCTGCCGCAGCATCTCCTCGACGCGGACGTCGCCCGGCCCGACGCGATCCGTGCGCTCGTCGAACAGGCCGCCGCGGCGCAGGGCGTCGCGACCCTCGCCGACCTGGCGGACTACTTCCGGATCAAGCCGCAGACCGCGGTCCGCCTGGCGGTCGACGAGCTCGTGGACGCCGGCGTCCTCGAGCCGGTCTCCGTCGCCGGTTGGGACCGACGCGGCGGGCCGCAGGAGGCCTGGATCCACCGCGACGCCCGACGACCGCGACGCATCGAGGGGGCGTCGCTCCTCAGCCCGTTCGACCCGGTCGTCTGGTTCCGCGAACGCGCGCTGCGGATGTTCGGACTCCACTACCGGATCGAGATCTACACGCCGGAGCCCAAGCGCGTCTACGGGTACTACGTCCTGCCGGTCCTCATCGACGGCGAGATCGTCGCGCGCGTCGATCTGAAGAGCGACCGCCAGGCGGGGGTCCTCCGTGTCCAGTCCGCGTGGTTCGAGCGTGGGCATGAGGATGACGTCGCCCGGGGGCTCCGTCCCATCGCCGACGACGCGATCGCGGGGCGCCTCGCGGAGTTGCTCGAGCAGACGGCCCACTGGCAGGGACTCGACGCCGTGGTCGTCGTCGATCGAGGGACGCTCGCGGCTCCCCTGGCCCACGCGGTAGGCACCGCGCTCGTCTCCCGTCCACCCGCGTAGGCATGGGCACTACTCCCCATGCCCAGGGGGCGCAATCACTCTCAGGGGATGCACACCGACTGCTAAGTTGATGAGCACCTTCATGGTCCGAAACGAGGGGAACCCGCCCATGAGCAACGACGACACCACACCCGCACAACCCGGCCGACCGAACCCGGACGAGCAGCCGAACCAGCCGTACCAGGGGCAGCAGCAGCAGTCCCCGTATCAGCAGGGTCAGCAGCCGTCCGACAACCCGTACCAGTCGGGCCAGCAGCAGACGCCGAACCCCTACCAGCAGGGCCAGCAGACGCCGCACAACCCCTACCAGTCGGGCCAGCAGCAGACGCCGAACCAGGCACCTCCGGCTCCGTACGGCCAGCAGCCGACCGGCGGCCAGAACCCGTACCAGCAGGGCCAGCAGCCGAACGGCCAGCAGACCGGCGCACAGAACCCGTACCAGCAGGGCCAGCAAGGCCAGCAGCCGAACGGCCAGTACGCGACGGCGCAGAACCCCTACGCGACGGGTGCCCCCAAGCAGCCGATGGATCCGAAGCAGAAGAAGCGGATCATCATGTGGTCCTCGATCGCCGGTGGAGCGCTCGTCCTCATCGCGGCGGCCGCCATCACGATCGGTGTCCTGAACACCACGGCCTTCGGACCGCAGGCGAAGGTCGAGGAGTACCTCAAGGCCATCGCCTCGGGCGACGCCAAGCTCGCCAACAGCCTCGTGGCACCCGACCCGTCCATCGTCGGCAGCACGGACGACGCCACGGACGAGCCCACGGCCGAGCCTGAAGCCACCCCAGACCCCGACGAGTCGGCAGCCCCCGACGACGATGCGGACGCGGATGCCGCAGCCCCCACCGCGGTGAAGCCGACGGCCCTGCTCACGAACGAGGTCCTTAAGGCCGCGGACGAGCGCATCAAGGACCCGAAGGTTGGCCGCGTCTACAACCGCAACGGCGAGGCTCGCGTGCAGGTCACGTACGAGCTCGGCGGCAAGAAGTACGAGGACACGGTCACGCTCGAGAGCGAAGGCAAGCAGTTCCTGTTCTTCGACCAGTGGAAGCTCGCGAGCTCGCTCGTCGGCAGCATCAGCGTGTACACCGGTCTCGGCGGCACCGCGTTCAGCGTCAACGGCGTCAACTTCGACGGCGCTGCCGACGAGAGCCTGTTCGCCTACCCGGCCGTCTACACGATCGCGCCGCCGGAGAGCAAGTTCCTGCAGGGCGACGCGCAGACGGTCACGCTGACCTCGTACACCGCCGGTGAGGGTTCGGCCTTCATCGACATCGACGTGACCGCCACGGAGGCCCTCACGACCGAGGTGACCAAGCAGGTCGTCGCCATGATCGAGAAGTGCCTCGGCGCCACCACGCTCGACACCGAGTGCGGCGTCATGCCCGACTGGCAGCAGAAGCAGTTCTCGAGCGTCGGTCCGGTCACGTGGACGCTCACCTCTCCCCCGACCGTCGAGGTCGATGAGAGCGGTTCGTACTTCTACACCTCGGACGGCCGCATCGACGGCTCGTTCGACGCCTCCTGGTACGGCAGCGCCGTCACCGGACAGCAGGTGTGGGACACGTACCTGAACTTCCCGGGCAAGATCACGATCGACGCCGATGACAAGGTCACGGTGACGTTCGACTCCGACGAGCAGACCGAATAACGGTCCTCGCCTGAACGCCGAATGGGGCGGCACCTCCGGGTGCCGCCCCATTCGTGTGTCCGGGGTCGGAAGTGCGACCGGCCCAGGCCAACCCCGCGGGATCAGACCATGCCCGCGGCAACCCTTCCCTGCCCGCTAGAACCCGTCGCCGATGGTGCTGAGTCGCTTGATGCGCTCGACGAGGGGCGGGTGCGTGCTGAAGAGCCGAGCGACGGCCCCGGGCTTCAACGGGTCGGAGATCCACAGGTGCGCCATGGACGAGTTCTGCTTCGCCATGGGTCGACCGTAGGCGGCCAACTTGCCGAGCGCGCTCGCAAGGGCCTCAGGATGGCGGGTGGTGAGCGCGCCCGTCGCATCCGCGAGGTACTCGCGCTGCCGCGAGATCGACAGCTGGACGAGCGTGGCCAGCAGTGGCGCCACGAGCATGGCGACGATCCCGATGATGAGCATGACGGGGTTGCCGCCGTTGTTGTTGTTGCGGTTGCCGCCGCCCCAGATCGTCATCCGGAGGAGCATGTCCGAGAGGAACCCGATCGCGACCACGAGACCGAACACGACCATCGAGACGCGGATGTCGTAGTTGCGGACGTGGCCGAGTTCGTGCGCCATGACGCCCTCAAGCTCTGCGTCGTTGAGGATCTCGAGGAGGCCGGTGGTCGCAGCCACCATGGCGTGCTCCGGATCGCGTCCCGTCGCGAAGGCGTTCGGTGCAGGATCGACGATGAGGTAGACCTCGGGCATCGGCGTGCCGGTGGTGATCGCGAGGTTCTCCACGATGCGGTACAGCCGCGGATGGTCGGCGAGCTCGATGCGTTGCGCGCCCGTCATCGCGATCGCCTGGCGTCCGGCGAAGAAGTACTGGATGCAGGCGTAGACGACGGCGACGACCAGGACGACGATCGTGATCGTGAGGTTCTGGTACAGGTATCCGGCCAGCCACCCGAGCCCGCCGATGATCGCCAGGAAGACGATGAAGATCAGGACGGTGTTGCGCTTGTTCCGCGCGATCGCTCGGTACACCGGACGGCGCTCAGGCGATCAGAACTGGACGCGCGGCGGTTCGGCGATCGCCGCGTTGTCGGTGACCTCGAAGAAGTCGCTCTCGGAGAAGCCGAGGCCCTTCGCGAAGAGGTTGTTCGGGAACACCTTGATCTTCGTGTTGAGTTCCCGGACACCACCGTTGTAGAAGCGGCGAGACGCCTGGATCTTGTCCTCGGTGTCGACGATCTCCGACTGCAACTGCAGGAAGTTCTGGCTCGCCTGCAACTGCGGGTAGGCCTCCGCGACGGCGAAGATGCTCTTGAGCGCCTGCTGCATGTGCGTCTCCGCCTCGCTCACCGCGGCCGGCCCCTGCGCCGTCAACGTCTCCGCACGGGCCTTCGTGACGTTCTCGAACACCGCCTTCTCGTGGGCGGCGTAGCCCTTCACCGCCTCGATCAGGTTCGGGATGAGGTCGGCACGGCGCTTCAGCTGCACCGTGATGTCGCTCCAAGCCTCCTCGACGCGGACGTTCAGCGTCACGAGCGAGTTGTACGTCACCCAGAAGTAGATGCCGACGATGACGACCAGGGCAACGACGATGAGGACTGGGATCAGCCATTCCATGAGGATGGGCTCCTTGCGAATCGATGGAGAGCGGGTCTGTCCATTCTATCCGCGAGGCGATGCAACCCTTGGGGACTTCGCAGGAAGCACGCAGCCGCCGTGCAGACACGTCGCCTCCGGGCACCGTTCCGGCGTCAGTCGCCGAGCACGCGCGCGAGGTACGGGTTGCCGAACACCCGGCCCGGGTCGAGACGGTCGCGAAGGGCGAGGAAGTCGTCGAAGCGTGGGTACGCACCCCGGAGGGAGGGGGCGTCGCGGCCGTGCAGCTTGCCCCAGTGGGGGCGGCCCCCGAGCTCCGTCATGATCGCCTCGACGGCCCGGAAGTACTCCCCCGGATCCTCTCGGAAGAACCGGTGGACGGCGACATAGCCGGTCGCCCGGCCCGAGGCCGTGGACAGCCAGAGTTCGTCGGATGCCGCGACCCGCACCTCGATCGGGAACGAGATCCGCCACCCGCGTTCCTCGATGAGGGCTCGAACCCTCGCGAAGGCGGTCGGCAGCTGCTCGAGCGGGACGGCGTACTCCATCTCGACGAACCGCACGGTCCTGCTGGTCGTGAACACCGCCGTCGACCGGTCGACGAACTCCCGATCACCGACCAGCCGGTCGGCGAGCCGGTTCACGCGCGGGACGATGGCGGGCGCCACGGTGCCGACGTTGCAGAGCACGCGGTACACCCCGTTCGCGAGCAGGGTGTCGTCGACCCACCGTTCGACCGGACGGAGCGAGTGCACCGCGGCGTCGCCCGGGAGCCGCACGTTCGTCTTCGTCAGGGCGGTCCCGGTGTGCGGGAACCAGTAGAACTCGAAGTGGTCGACGGCAGCGGCCCGGGCGAGCAACTCCGACAGCAGCCCGTCCAGCGGCTCGGGTCGCTCGACCGCATGCAGGACGAAGGCCGGGACGCACTGCAGAGTGACCTCGACCAGGATGCCGAGCGCACCGAGACCGAGCGCCAGCGCAGGCAGGAGCGCGGTCTCCTGCTGCTCGTCGGCGGTCAGCAGCTCACCGTCGGCGGTCACCATCACCACGCCGACGACCTGCGTCGCGATCCCGCCGAACGCCGCCCCCGTCCCGTGCGTGCCCGTGGAGATCGCGCCGGCGATGGACTGCCGGTCGATGTCGCCGAGGTTGGGCATCGCGAGCCCGTAGGGTTCGAGCAGTCGCGGGACGTCGTGGAGACGGGTCCCCGCCAGCAGGGTCACACGGCGGCGCTCCCGATCGACCCGGACCACACCGGACAGGGCGTCGAGTTCGAGGAGCACCCCCGGGGCCACGGCGATCCCGGTGAAACTGTGGCCGGCGCCGACCGCCTTGATCGGCAGGCCGGCACCGGCTGCCGCACGGACGAGGCGCTGCACCTCGACGATCGACGCCGGGCGTTCGACGCGCACCGGCCGCACCCGTTCGGTGCGCGCCCAGTTCGTCCACACACTCGGACCGCGCATCAGATGAACCCCCGCCCTTCACCGCGGTACGTCGGGAGGACGTCCTCCACCCCGTCGTCACCGATCACGTGGAACGCGTCGACCCGCTCGCTGAGCTCGCCCGACTTGGTGTGCCGCAACCAGACGCGGTCGCCGAGTCGCAGTCCCGCCGCCGCCGCACCGGCGACCGGGGTCTGGACCTCCCCCGCCATCTCGCGCGGGAGCATCCGCAGCCCCTCCGGCCAGGCGATCATCGGAAGCCGGTCCAGCCCGGGCGGCCCGGACGCGACCCAGCCGCCACCGAGGATGGTCGCGAGCTCAGCCGACGGCTTGCGGACCACGGACAGGCCGAAGGCAGCGGCGGGAGCCGGCGTGAAGGCGCGGTAGTGGTCGAAGAGGTGTCCGCCGAAGACGCCGCTACCGGCGGCGATCTCCGTCACGGCGTCATCGGACGCGGTCAGTTCGAGCGACCCGGTCCCACCGCCGTTCACGAACTCGAGGTCCGTCACCGCGCGCACCTCGGCGACGACGGCGGCACGCCGCTCCCGGAGTTCCGCCCACGATCGCCGTTGGATCGCGCGGAGCGCAGCCGACCAGGCGGGCCGTCCGGCCAGGTCGTCGCCCTGCCCGGCGATCTGCGCCTCGTAGGCCATGACGCCCACCAACCGGAATCCCGGCCGTCGCTCGACGACCTCGGCGAGCGCCCGGACCGCGTCGGGGGTGCGGAGCGGCGAGCGGCGGACCCCGATGTGACCGAGCGCCGGTGTGCGGAAAGAGGCGTCCAGTTCGATGCAGACTCGGATCTCGGCGCGCCGCCCCGGTGGCACGACGCTGTCGACGAGGTCGAGGTGCTCGACCGAGTCGATCATGAGGGTGACCCTCCGAGCCGCCCGTTCGTCGGCGCCGAGCCGGTCGATCGCGCCGCGTTCCGCGGTCGGGTACCCGACCACGACGTCGTCGACGGTCTCCGCGAGCCAGAGCGCCTCCGCCAGGGAGTACGCGAGGACGCCCTCGTAGCCGGGCTGGCGGAGGAGGGCGTCGATGACGCCGCGCACGCGGATCGACTTGCTGGCGATACGGATGGGTTTGCCTGCGGCCCGCCGGAGCAGGTCGTGGGTGTTGTAGCGGAGCGCGCCGAGGTGCAGGACGGCGGCCGGCGAGTCGACGTGGGAGACCGCGCGTTCGATACCGCCCCAGTATCGCCTCGGGTCGAGCCACGGCATCGGGTCGGTCACACGACCGCCCGCGGTCAGTTCGATGGACATCAGCGCACTCCTCTGACTCGGGTGACGGCGATCGCCCCGGCGACGGCACACGCCGCCGAGACGAGGTACAGCCCGGCGAATCCGCCGAGCCACGCGACGAGACCGGCCCCGATGAGCGGTGCGACGGCCTGCGGCACGGCCTGCGCGATGTTCATGATGCCGAGGTCCTTGCCGTGCGACGCGGGGTCCGGGAGCACCTGCGTGGCGAGCGCCTGGTCGACCGACATGAAGCAGCCGTAGCCGAGTCCGATCAACGCGGACGACACGAAGCCCATCGGGAGCGACGGCCAGATCGCGAGCAGGAGCGCGGCGAGGGCCTGCGACACGGACGCGGCGACGACGAAGGCCCGGCGGCGACCGAGCCGGTCGGAGAGGCGGCCGAGCAGGATCGAGGACGCGACCACGAACACGGTGTAGACGATCGTGACGAGCAGGAGGTCGGTCTCCGCGTCCGCGTCGCCGAGCCCGTACAGCAGGAAGTAGAAGAGCAGGGAGGTGCTGAACGCGTTGCCGAGGTTGACGAGGACACGGCTGAGCATCGTCCAGGCGAAGTCCGGGTGCCGACGCGGTGAGACCCAGAGACTCTCCACGAGCGTCCGCGGGGTGAGGGGCGCGGGCCGCTCACCCGCCGGGATCGGGTCGGGCAGACGGAGGAAGGGCACGACGAGCGCGACGAGGATCACCGCGAGCGCGAGGTAGCCGACGAACGGCTGGGTGTCGAGGAGGAGCAGCAGGGCGATGCCGAGGATGACGCCGACGGCCTGGGGTGCGGAGATCCATCCGGAGACGAACCCGCGTCGCTCCACGGGGACCTGGTCGGAGATGGTCGCGGTGAGAGCCGCACCGAGCACACAGAAGCCGACGATCGCGAGGCACCAGCAGACGCCGATGCCGACGACATCGGTCTGCAGGCCGAGCAGCACGAGCCCGAGGGCGAACAGCAGCGTCCCGGCGGCGATCCACGGTCGCCGCCGGCCGTACCGCGACCTGGTGCGGTCGGAGAGGGCACCCGTCAGCGGGTAGACGACGATCGAGCAGAGCCCGGCGGCCCCCGCGACCAGTCCGAAGGCCACGACGCTGTCGACCCAGTGCTCGGGGGCGAGCCGGGCGTCGATCTGGGCGGGGAGCAGGAGCTGCAAGGGCGCGAGTTGGGCCATCCAGACGCCCAACCAGGCGACGGCGAACGCGGCCACCCAGCGACCGCTGACGCGTCGGCCGACCGTGGCGGTATCCGTGTCGCTCATCGCCGCCCTGCTTCGACCAGGTGCTCGAGACCGGGTGTCCGCATGACGGAAAGACTCGGTGGCTCGTGCACCGCGGAGATCCTCGCCATGGCGACCCTTCCAGGTGCGCTCCCGGGTCGTACCGCTCCATCGCCACCGGCCCGCCTGGGGCAGACGACCCAGTCGGGCCAGTATGTCGGACGAGCGGTCGCGGCGCACCTGTCCGAGCCGGGCTCCGGTGCGGATCGCCCGGGAATTGTCGGCTGATCTGGCGCGGGAGGTTGACTTCGCGCGGCGATCTTGGGGGAATGGAGACGGTGACCGGGGAACACGCGCGCGCAGGAACAGGAGTCCGATCGAATCGCTCGATCGGACGCGTCGCGATCCTCCTCACCGGCTTCCTGCTCGCGGGGCTCTGGACGACGACCGTCGCCGCCCCAGCCTGGGCGACGCCCGAACCGCTTCCGGCTCCCAGTCCGAGCGACTCCTCAGCGGCCCCGACACCGACCCCGCCGCCGCTCGACGGCCCCACCATCACGAGTCCGGCCACCGGTTCGTTCATCGGCAGCGGGTCGGTCACCGTCACGGGCACGAAGGACACCGGGACCGGCATCCAACTCCAACTCGGCGACGGCGTGGAACCGGCCTGCATCCTGCCGCAGGACGACGGCACGGACTGGTCCTGCTCGGTCGTCCTCCCGGACGGCGGCGGCATCCCGATCACCGCGGTCGAGGTCGGTGCCCCCGAGACCCTGTCCGCGCAAGTCTCCGTGTCCGCGCTCGCCCCGCCCACGATCACCGCGGGCACCCCGAGCAACGGCGGCGTCCGCGGCACCGCCTACCCTGGCGCGACGGTCACCGTGCGCGCGGACTCCGGCGCCAGCTGCAGTTTCGCGGCGGACAGCTCGGGCAGCTGGTTCTGCGTCCTGGGCGAGCCGCTGCCTGCCGGCGACCTCTCCATCACCGCCACGCAACAGGCGTCCTTCACGGGTGGTCGGCGTTCCGACGCCTCCGCTCCCGTCGTCCTCTCGATCGACCGGGACGCGCCCGCTCCCCCGGTGATGACCTCTCCGGTCGCCGGCCAGGCGATGCCGCTGGCGGCGTCCACCTACGCCGGGACCGGCGAAGCGGGCGCGACCGTCACCGTGTTCGCCGACTCGACCTCCGTCTGCACGGCGGTCGTCGTCGACGGCTCCTGGACGTGCTCGGGTGCAGGTGTCCCGGCCGGCGCACACGTGGTCCTCGCCATCCAGCAGGACGCGGCGGGCAACACGAGCGGCGCGAGCACGCCCGCCACCCTCACCTTCGGGGACGCCGCCGGAGCACCAGCCACGCCCGCGCCCTCTTCCCCCTCCCCGCTGCCGACGGACGGTGCTTCGCCGTCCCCGGCCCCCGGAAGCCAGGCGCCGGGCACGCAGCAGCCGACACCCTCGCCCAACGGGGAGCCGACTCCCGGCGCGGCTCCTCCGGTCGGTGGTGGCGGTGGGCTCTGGTCGGGCTCGACGCCGTTCTCCCAGACCCTTTCATCGACGATCGACGGCCGTGGTCAGCCCGTCTGGTGGCTCGCGGCCCTCCTCGCGCTCGCAGCCCTGGCCCTCGTCGCGGTCCCGGCGCGACTCCTCGCGACCTCGACCGCCGGGTGGCTGTCGTTGGTCGGCGAGCATGGTCGCGCGCCTGTGACCGGGCGCAACCGGCCCAGAAGCGAGTTCGAGCGACCGCCGTCCGTGCCGCTGCCGAACCGGTCGATCCTCGCCGTCGTCACCACGGTGCTCGCCGCCGGCATCCTGATGTTCGCGCACCCGGTCGTCGGACAGCCGGCCTACCTCCGGCTGTGGTTCGCGTCCGTGCTCGCGGTGGTCGCGATCAACGCAGCAGGGCTCCTCGCCCAGCTCGTTGTCGCCCGGCGGTCCGCACTGGGTCCGATGCGGGTCAGCATCCGAAGCGGTGGCCTCGTGACCGTCGGTGTCGTGACCGCGCTGTCGCGGCTCCTCGCGCTGCAACCAGCGTTGCTCTTCGCCCTCCTGGTGGACCTCCGCCCGGTTCCGACGTCCGAGTCATCGGACCAGGACGCTGATGCGGCCCCCGGTGCGGTCGCGCCGGCTCGCGCGGTAGGCGTCTCGACGCAGACCGCCGGTCACCTCGCCCTGGCGAGGATCGCGGCCGCCGCGGTCGTCGGCGCGCTCGCCTGGCTCGTGTCGGCGCTGGCCGGCGAGCCGAGCGGTGCCGTCGGCGCAATGCTCGTGGAAGCGGTGAACCTGACGGCGATCGCCGGGATCGGCTCGGCGTCGATCGCGCTCCTCCCCCTCGGCCCGTTGGGCGGACGCGCCGTCCTCGACTGGTCCAAACCGGTGTGGCTCGGGAGCGCCTTCCTCAGCTTCACGCTCCTGTTCGGACTCCTGGGTCCGACCGCGACGATGCCCGGCGCAACCGACACCCTGGTCGGGATCCTGCTCGGTGCGCTCGTGTTCGCGACGATCGGTGCCGGCGCCTGGGCATGGCGTCGACACATCCGCCCGCTCCTCGACACGCACTGAGGGCGCCGTAGCGTTTGGGCACGGCTCTGCTGGGCGCGGGTTCGGTCAGGTCGAAGCGGAAGGAGCGTCAGCCGGCGTCTGCGGCGCGCTGGACGGGCAGGCCGCTGGCAGCCCACTCGGAGATGCCACCGGTGACGTTCACCGCGTCGTAGCCCTGCTGTTCGAGGTACGCTGCGACCCGTGCGCTCCGGCCACCGGAGTGACACATCACGTAGACCGTCTCCTCACGCGGGACCTCGTCGAGGTGGTCGAGGAAGGACGACATCGGCAGGTGTCGCGCGCCGGCGACATGTGCGACGGCGACCTCGTCGGCTTCACGGACGTCGATGATGACGGCCTCGTCGAGCTTGCTCAGGTCGGTGGGGGTGATCTCCTGCATCACTTCAGCCTACCCTCGCCTCGGCTCTCCGAGGCCGGATCTGACGGCGGGCAGGCGTGAGGGCGAGGTAACCCGAATACCTCGCCCTCACTTGAGGCGTCTAGCAACCGATCGACCAGGAAGCTTGCGGCTTCCGGGACCGGCTCACGGGTGACGCCCCCACTCGAAGGTAGCGGACCGTGGGCCCCTTCCGTGACGCGGACCGCCGTGTCGCGGCCCGGAAGGCGAAAGTGACGACCCCCGTTCGGGGGTGCTCAGTGACGACCGGAGGGGTCAGTGGGCGCTGTCGGGGTCGCGCGGGAGGTGGATCTCGCCCGGGTCGACGTCCACGTCGCCGACGTCGTCCGGCCCACCCGTGCCGGGGGCGACGTTGATCATGCCCGAGGCGATGTCGGGGTCGCGGACGACCGGCTGCCCGTCGTCCTGCTTCGCTTCCGTCTCGGCTTCGCTCGAGGGGCTGTAGGTGCGGTCCTTGGTCGTCTGCTCTTCGTCGTTCAGGCCGGATTCGTTCGGAGTACTCATGCTCCGCACGCTACCGGCCCCCGCAGGCTAGACCCCGCCCCTTGCAGGATGGCGAGGAACGTGCAGACCTCCATCGCCCCCGCGTGGGGCGGGTCGCGATCAGTGGAGGCGGCGGAGCGACGCCGCAGCGACGACCGGCCGGGCCGCCTCGACGTACGCGGACAGCGTCTCGCGGAGCGCCGCGGCGTTGTCGTCGGTCAGATCGATCTCGTAGTTCTCGCCGTCGATGCCGAAGCGGACGGTCTCCCCCAGCCCGCGTGGGATGTCGGAACCGTCGAGGTCGTCGATGAGCGTCGTGATCGTTCGGGTGGCCATACGTCCATCCTCCCACCTCCCGCGATGCGATCGTCGTACCCCCGGTGGGGTTCGAACCCACACTGCGGCGATTTTAAGTCGCCTGCCTCTGCCAGTTGGGCTACGGGGGCGTGCCTCTCATCGTATCGAGGCCTGAGACGCCGAGAGGCGCACGTCCCGGCTGACCGGTGACATGCGCCTCTCGAAGCGTGGAGCGGAACGCCCCAGATGGACTACTTGCTCGCGCTGACGTCCTCTGCGGGCGTCGCGTAGGCCTGTGCGTCGTCGGCACCGGTCGGAGCACCAGCGGCAGCGGCGGGAGCCTCCGATGCGGGAGCCTCCGCCGCAGGTGCTGCGGCCTCGGCCGGAGCGGCCTTGGGCTTGCGCTTGACGGGAGCCTTGCGAGCGGGCTTCTCGGCGGCTGCCGGAGCCGCCGGAGCAGCAGCGGGAGCCGCGGCGTCTGCCGGGGGCTTCGGGCGTGACGCGAACGTCTCGAACGCCTCACGAGGCGTCTGAACGGCCTGCAGCGAGACGATGTCGCGTCCGAGCCAGAAGTTGTTCCACCAGCCACCGAAGACGCGGAACTTGCGCTCGAAGCTCGGCATGGCCAGACCGTGGTAGCCACGGTGGGCGAACCAGGCCGGGAGGCCCTTGATCGCGAGGTTGCCGGACTGGAACACGCCGACGCCGATGCCGAGACCGGCGACCGCGCCCATGTTCTTGTGGAAGTAGTTCTTCGGCTCCTCGCCACGGAGGACCGCGGTGATGTTCTTCGCGAGGAGCTTGCCCTGACGCACGGCGTGCTGCGCGTTCGGCACGCAGAACCCGCCGACGCCGCCGCCGCTGAGGTCGGGGACGGCGGAGACGTCGCCGGCCGCCCAGGCACCCTCGACGATGTCGTCGTCGGTGCCGACGCGGAGGTCGGCGCGGGTCTTGATACGCCCACGCTCCTCGACGGGGAGGTCGCCACCGCGGACGACACCCGGGTTCGCCATGACGCCGGCGGTCCAGACGATGAGGTCGGACTCGAACGACTCACCCGTGGAGAGCTCGATCTTGCCGTCGACCGCTGACTGCAGCTGCGTGTCGAGGTGGACGAGCGCGCCGCGCTCTGCCAGGTTCTTGAGGACCCAGTGGCTCGTCTCGATCTTGACCTCGGGCATGATGCGCCCCATGGCCTCGATGAGGTGGAAGTGCGTGTCCTCGAAGGAGAGCTGCGGGTAGAACTTCAACAGCGAGCTGGCGAAGGAACGCAGCTCGGCGAAGACCTCGATACCGGCGAACCCGCCACCGACGACGGTGAACGTGAGCAGGCGGTCGCGCTCGGGACCGGCCGGCAGGTTGGCCGCCTTGTCGAAGTTGGACAGCACGCGGTCGCGGATCGCGACGGCCTCCTCGATCGTCTTCAGACCGATCGCGGTGTCGGCGACACCCGGGATGGGGAAGGTACGCGAGACGGCGCCGGCGGTGACGACGATGATGTCGTAGTCGACCTCCCACGGCTCGCCGATCTCGGGCGTGATCGTCGCCTTCTTCTCGGCGTGGTTGATGCCCGTGACCTTGGCGGTGATCACGTTGGTGGACTTCAGGTGACGACGCGGCGAGACGACCGCGTGACGCGGCTCGATGGAACCGGCGGCGACCTCGGGGAGGAACGGCTGGTAGGTCATGTACGGCAGCGGGTCGACCATGGTGACTTCGGCTTCGCCACGGCGAAGCTGCTTCTCGAGCTTCCAGGCGGTGTAGAACCCGGCGTAACCACCACCGACGATCAGAATTTTGGGCACGGCGAACGATCTCCTACGTCAAGACGATTGGTTCAGATCAATGTCTGAGAATATCGGAACAGAGTACTACTTCCGCAGTACCCGCTTGAAATGCCTGGTAGCGCCTATGACACCGAGCGCCACCAGGCTACCAGTTCCGAGCAGGAGCGCCAGCGGCAATGACCCGTAGAGCAGGGTGCTCGGGGTGGGCAGGAAGGGGTTCGCGCGGACCTCGACGGCCTCGCCCTCCGGGATCGCCGGTGGCTGCGGTTCCGGCGTCGGCCGGTAGAACCCGTCGGCCGGATCGGTGTCCTGCGGGGCGCGCCGGTAGAGCGTGATCCAGTCGGACAGCTGCTCCTCCGGAGAGGTCGACGCCGGCCCGACGGTGGCGCTGACCGCCCGCTCGGCGTCGATGAGACCGGCACCGTAGATCGGACTCTGGGCGGAATCGCCGACCTGCTTCGCCGTGGCGGTCACCCGCTCGATGACGTCGGCGGCACTGAGGTCCGGCCACGCCGAGCGTACGAGCGCGACCAGCCCGGAGACGATCGGCGCCGCGCCGCTCGTGCCCTGCCACTGCACGGAGGAACCGGCCGGCGTCACCCCGACGAGCTGCTCGCTCGGCGCCGCGACCGCGATCGTGATGCCCTGGCTCGAGGCGTCGAAGCTCGCCGAACCCGTCCGGTCCACGCCGGCGACGGTCAGCACCCCGGGGATCGTGGCGGGTGCTCCGACCTCGACCGTCCCGCTCCCCCGGTTACCCGCCGCGGCGACGACGACCACGTCGTGCGAGAAGGCGTACAGGAACGCGTCGTCCCAGCTGGTCGGCCAGTCGAGACTGTTGCGGGTGAGGGACATGTTGATGACGTCCGCGCCGTTGTCGACGGCCCACCGGACGGCCGTCGCGATCTGCTCGTCCCAGGGAACGACCGTGGACCCCTCCGAGCCGAACCCGACGGAAACGGAGAGCAACCGGGCTTCCGGCGCGACGCCGATGACGCCCGCGCCACCCGTCCGGCCGCGGCCCGCGATCATCGACGCGACGAGCGTCCCGTGCTCACTCCCCTCGGAGCCGACCGGGGTCCGTCCGTCGGCGCTGCCGAGACCGGAGACATCGACGCCGCCCGCTACCGCACCGTTCAACTCCGTGGGACCGTCGGCGATCCCCGTGTCGATGACCGCGACGGTGACCCCGGCGCCCTTCGTCGTCTCCCACGCGGTGGTGAACCCGTAGTCGCCGAGCCAGTACTGCATGTCGCGGACGGTGTCCGCCGAGGCTGGGAGTGCCGGTGTGACGACGAGGAGGACTGCCACCAGGGCGCCCAGCGCGGGGCGCAGACCACGGAGACCACGCGGACGGCGCCCGTGTCGCTCCCCGACGCTCCCCCGCGTGCGACGTCCGTCGCGTGCGGGGGCTATCCCAGACCCGCCTGGCCGTCTGCGCATGCGCAGACCTCCGGGCTCCACGTCGCGCGCTCGAGCGCGAGGTCGCCGATGGGGTTGACGCCCGGACCGGCCGCGAGGGCGTGGCCGACGAGCGCGTGGAGACACTTGACCCGCACCGGCATGCCACCGGCGGAGATCCCGTCGATCTCGGCGACCTCGGCGATGGAGGTGCGGTCGGCGAGGTAGGCGGCGTGGGCGCTCGCGTACCCGCTCCGCAGCTCTTCGTCCTCGGCGAGCAGCTCGGTGTACTCGTTCATGACCTGCGTCGCCTCGAGCGAGGACACCGCGGCGGTGGCCGCAGGATGCGTCAGGTAGTAGAAGGTGGGGAACGGCGTGCCGTCGGCGAGACGCGGTGCGGTGGAGACCACGGTCGGGGCGCCGCACACGCAGCGTGCGGAGATACCGACGACGTTCCGTGCCGGGCGTCCGAGTTGCGCCGACACGATCTCGACGTCGCGCTCGGAGACGGGGCCGAAGGGAGGGGTGCTCATGGTTCCATTATCGCCGGGATCGCCGACGTCGCTCGACGTCAGCCCCCGGCGGGCGGCGCGGCCGGTGTCGTCTGCGCGGGGCTCGGCGTCTGCGCAGGGTCCGTCGCGGTCGGTGCCGGCGAGAACCCCGTGGCGACGAGCGAGGCCAGCAGCCCGTCGAGCCAGTCCGACTTCGCGTCGACGAGGGTGTCGCTCACCGGGGTCTCGGCGGTGGGCAACGACGCCGGATCGACGTCGTTGATGATGATGTAGCTGACCTCGCCGGGCAGCGCGTAGAACAGGCGGTCGCGTGCCTGCGTCATGACGTAGCTCTGGTCGTTCCACCGTTCGCGCTCCGCCTGCTGGGCGTCGACCTTGGCCTGGGTGTCGGCCACCGAAGCCTGCAGGACCGCGATCTGCTGCCGCTGCTCGAGGAAGGTCTTGAGGTTCGGTGCGAGGACGACAACACCGAGGACGAGGATGCCGAGGAGGAGCACGCTGAACCCCGAGAGGCGGAGACTCCGCAGCCAGCCGCCAGCCTCGGACGACCTCGCGGGAGCCGTCCTGGTCGATCCGGTGCGCGTCCGGGGACCCGCGGAGCCCGCAGCCGCCGATCGAGCGGCCGATGAGCGCACGGGCTTCGTCGCCGGCCGCAACGCCTTGCCCGCGGATCGCGCGGGCTTCGTCGTGGCGCCCGCTGCGCGCTTGGACGGCGCGGCACCCCGCGGCGTGCTCGCTGTGTCGACCGACGGCCGCCGAGACGCCGAGGACCGCTGCTTCGCCGTGCCGGCGGATGGTGTCCCGCCCGTCGGTGGCGTGCCCTTGGGCTCGCCTCCGGCCGGCATCGATGGCTTCTTCACAGGCGCCTCCCGCACACGACGAAGGCTCTCAGGGGTGCCGATCGGCACCCCTGAGAGCCTTCAGGTGACGATGCTTAGGCGGTGAACCGGGGGAAGGCGCTGCGGCCGGCGTAGACGGCTGCCTGGCCCAGCTCCTCTTCGATCCTCAGCAACTGATTGTACTTCGCGACCCGCTCGCTGCGTGCAGGCGCACCGGTCTTGATCTGGCCCGCGTTCGTGGCGACGGCGAGGTCGGCGATCGTGGTGTCCTCGGTCTCACCGGAGCGGTGCGAGAGGATCGTGGTGTAGCCGGAACGCTGTGCGAGCGAGACCGCGTCGAGCGTCTCGGTGAGCGTACCGATCTGGTTGACCTTGACGAGCAGCGAGTTCGCCGCACCCTTCGCGATGCCGTCGGCGAGACGCTTCGGGTTCGTGACGAACAGGTCGTCGCCGACGATCTGGACCTTGGAACCGAGCTCCGGCGTGAGGTGGGCGTACCCGGCCCAGTCGTCCTCGGCCAGCGGGTCCTCGATCGTGATGAGCGGGTAGTTCGCGACGAGGTCGGCGTAGTACGCGGTCATCTCGGTGCTGTTCAGCGCCTTGCCCTCGAACTGGTAGGCGCCCTCCTTGTAGAACTCGCTGGAGGCGACGTCGAGGCCGAGCGCGATGTCGGTGCCGACCGTGAAGCCGGCCTGCTCGATGGCCTCGACGATGAAGTCGAGGGCTGCGCGGTTGTGCTCGAAGTCGGGGGCGAAGCCGCCCTCGTCGCCGAGGCCGGTGGCGAAGCCCTTCGACTTCAGCAGGCCCTTCAGCGTGTGGTACGTCTCGGTGCCCCAGCGGAGCGCCTCACGGAAGCTCGGAGCACCGATCGGCAGGATCATGAACTCCTGGATGTCGACGCCGGTGTCGGCGTGCGAGCCGCCGTTGATGATGTTCATCATCGGGACGGGCAGGACGTGGGCGTTGGCGCCGCCGACGTACCGGTAGAGCGAGAGGTCCGCGGAGTCCGCAGCGGCACGGGCGACCGCGAGGCTGGCGCCGAGGATGGCGTTCGCGCCGAGGCGGCTCTTGTTCTCGGTGCCGTCGAGCTCGATCATGGTGTGGTCGACGAGACGCTGGTCGTCGGCCTCGATGCCCTCGAGGGCCGGGCCGATCTCGTCGAGGACGGCGTCGACCGCCTTCTCGACACCCTTGCCGAGGTACCGTGCGGCATCGCCGTCACGCAGCTCGTACGCTTCGAACGCACCGGTCGATGCGCCGGACGGGACTGCTGCACGACTGACCGTGCCGTCCTCCAGGAGCACCTCGACCTCGACGGTCGGGTTGCCTCGGGAGTCGAGAATTTCGCGAGCGCCTACTGCCTCGATGAGTGCCACTGATGTTCTCCTTGTGGGGATTGGGACGTGGGACGGGTACGACGGCCGCCCGCGCTCAGTCTAGTGACATCGGCTGAACGGGCGCAGGGCCCCGCTCCGCCGACGGGTGACGAGCCTCAGCGGTCGAGCCGGAAGCTCGAGACGATGCCGTGGTGGTCGCTCCCCTGCGCGTCGCCGACGGCGTTGTGGGTTGCGACCATGCCGCGCACGAACACGTGGTCGAGTCGCATGAGCGGGGCTCCCGCCGGCCAGGTGAGGCCGAACCCGCCCTCGCTCTGATTCGGTTCCGAAACCTCGCTCTGCAACGCGGCGAGCGCGCGGTCGGAGGCGGAGGCGTTGAAGTCGCCCATGACGACGACGCGGTCCCTGGTGTTCGCCGCGACGGCCTCGGCCAGCTCCTCGAGCATCACGTCGCGCTCGGCGTGCGCGCCGGGGCGGGCGGAGTCGGCGTGGATCACGTAGACGCTCACCGCACCCGACGGCGTCTCCACAACGGCGTTGATCGCCCGATACCAGTCGAGGCCGAGCTTCAGGCCGACCGAGTCCTCGATCGGGTACCGGCTCCAGAGGCCGACGGTCCCGGTGAGGACGGAGTACGGGTAGTCGGCATCGAGGGTCGCCGCGAGGGGCTCCCGGTCCTGGTCCTCGATCTCCTGCAGCGCGATGAGGTCGGCCCCGCTCGCCGCGAGCGAGCCCGCGATGACCGCCGGGTCGCCCGCCGGGCCGAGGTTCTGGCTGGCGACGGACAGTGAGGCCGCTGCCGGGACGGCTTGCCGCGCATCGCCCAGCGGGACGACGCCCGGCCCGAACAGGAAGCCCCAGACGAGCGTCGGGGCGAGCAGGCCGATGACGGCACCCGGCGTGCGCGCCACGAGCACGAGGAGGACGAGGACGGGGAGCACGACCCAGGTCCACGGCAGTGCGTTGTCCCACACGAGTCCCAGGCCGAGGACGTCCGGTACGAGCGCATGCGCGGCCGTGAGGAGCGCGAGCGGGACACCCACGAGCAACGCGATCGTGGTCGCCTTGCGACGGACGCGACCGACACCGCGGCGAACGGGGACGGGCGTCTCCGGCGCGCGGCGGGAGCGCGTCTGAGAGGCCGTGGCGGTCATCGGAACCAGTTCTCCGGTCGAGGGGGTCGTGAGCGGGCGTCCACCTCGCGGTGCGGTTCCGTCGGAATGCTCCATCCTGCCCCGAAGAGCTGGGCAGGCGCTCGGAAGCGCGCCGTGCGTCGCGGACCTCGTCGTGCCGAGGCTCAGTCGAGCGGCTTGAACTCGAGCGATTCGCGCGTCGAGTCCGCCGCCACGAAGGCGAAGGAACCGAACCCGGCCGCCGTCACGCGGTCGAGGAGCGCTCGGAGGTTCTTCACCCGTGCCTCGAGGCGGACGCGGCGACCCTCGGCGACGAGTCTCGCCTTGAGCGCGACGAGCGTGGCCGCGGGGACGTCGCGGTCGTGCACGAGGACGACGGACTCCCCGGCGGCGTCGCTCGGGAGCTCGACGAGGTCCACGATGCGCTCGAACCCGATCGAGAACCCGGCGGCGGGCACGTCCTGACCGAGGAAGCGACCGATCATCCCGTCGTAGCGACCGCCACCACCGAGCGAGTATCCGAGATCCGGGTGGGCGATCTCGAAGATCGCACCCGTGTAGTAGCCCATCCCCCGCACGAGGAAGGGGTCGAAGACGAGGGGGTTCGCGAACGGGTCGGCCGGCTGACCCTGGAGCGGGCTCGCCGCGGCGACGGCCTTGCCGAGCGCGTCGAGCTCCGCGACCACGGTGTCGTCCGCACCGGCCGGCAGGGCCTTCCGGATCGCGCGTTCGCCGAAGGTGTTGAACTCCATCGTCTGCGGACGGGAGAAGAAGGCTTCGAGCGCATCGACGGCGGTGGCATCGACCCCGCGTTCGCGGAGTTCGGCGACCACGCCCGCCTCGCCGATCTTGTCGAGTTTGTCGATCGTGATGAGCACCTGCGCGTGCGTGTCGGCCGGGAACCCCAGGGAGTCGAGCATGCCGAGCAGCAGGCGGCGGTCGTTGATGCGCACCGTGGACCCGGTGATCCCGAGTTCGACCAGGGTCGCGAGCGTCGCGGTGATGAGTTCAGCCTCGGCGAGGTTCGACGCCTCACCGATGATGTCGATGTCGCACTGCACGAACTGGCGGTACCGGCCCTGCTGCGGGCGCTCGCCGCGCCAGACCGGCGCGATCTGGATGGAGCGGAACACCGGCGGCAGTTCAGCCCGGTGGGAGGCGTAGAACCGCGCGAGCGGCACCGTGAGGTCGAACCGCAACCCGAGGTCGGTGAGCTCGGTCTGGTTCTCGGCCGCGGCCACGATGGCCTCCGGCGTCAGCTTGCGCCGGAGGATGTTGAACGCCATCTTCTCGTTGTCGCCGCCGAGCCCGGAGTGCAGGCGGTCGTACTCCTCGACCACCGGCGTCTCGATCTCGTCGAAGCCGTGCGCCGTGAAGACCCGGCGGATGGTGCTCAGCGCGTGCTCCCGACGGGCCTTGTCGGCGGGGAGGAAGTCGCGCATGCCGCGCGGCGGGTTCACTGGAGCAGCCATGCCTCAATTCTGGCACGGCGCCGACGGTGTCCCGTGAGCGGTCGCCCGGCGGTCAGCCGTGCCGATCCGCCGTCGTCGGTTCCGCACCCGGACGCTCGGCGTCGAGGACCTGTGCGCTGAGCCGACGGACCGCCCCGCGGAGCGCCCGCTCGGCGTCGAGCCCGTCCGCCTTCGCTGCGGCGACGACGGCGAGGAGGTGGTCGCCGAGGGCGTCCTCGTCGGCGAACCGCTCCGCCTCGGGCTCCGGCCGCACGCCCAGCGGCGCCGCTCGGCCGAGCACCTTGTCGGCGAGGGCGAGCGAGGGCATCGCCTGCGGGATCCCCTCGAGGGCGCTCGCCCGCTGCGCCTTCTCGGTCGCCTTCGCGGCGTTCCAGACCCGCAGGACGTCCTCCGGTGTCGGTGCCTGCTCGTCACCGAAGACGTGCGGGTGCCGGTGGGCCATCTTGCGGGTGACCGCTTCGGCGACGTCGTCGAAGTCGAACGGTGCATCCGGGTCGCGTGACGCGATCTCCGCGTGGAAGACGACCTGCCACAGCACGTCGCCGAGCTCCTCGACGAGATCCTCGCGCGACCCCGCCTCGACCGCCTCCACGAGTTCGTAGCTCTCCTCGATCAGATACGGGACGAGCATCCGGTGATCGATGCCCTGCGTCCACACGCAGCGGTCGCGGATCTGGCGCATCGCGTCGACGAGGCGCGCGCCGGAGGTGTCGCCGACGGGCTCGGTGCTCATCGGCGCGGTCCACCGCGACGCTCGCCGCTCGCCCGACCGGTCCGGGAGAGCAGCCGCGCGATGCGGTCCCTGGCCTCGGTGAAGGGCGGGTAGACGAGCGACAGGGTGTCGGGCGTGAGGGGCTTCGAGAACACGGCCTTGGCGTGGCTGAACGTGTCGAAGGAGTGGCGGCCGTGGTACGCGCCCATCCCACTCCCTCCGACACCGCCGAACGGCAGCCCGGGGACCATCAGGTGGGCGGCCGGGACGCCGAAGGCGAGTGCTCCGGAGGAGGTGTCCCTGGTGAACCGACGGCGGGTGGCCGCGTCGTCGCTGAAGACGTAGAGCGCGAGCGGCTTCTCCCCCGCCCGGATGTGGGCGATGGCCTGCTCGAGCCCGGACACGTGGAGGATCGGCAGGATCGGCCCGAAGATCTCCTCCTGCATGATCGGGGCGGACGCCTCGACACCGTTCACGACCGTCGGGGCGATGTACCGCTGTGACGCGTCCACCGCACCGCCGACCACCGGTTCCAGACCGTCGAGGAGACCGCTGACCCGTCCGAAATGCCGGTCGGAGATGATGCGACCATAGTCGGCGTTGCCGGCCGGGTCGGCGCCGTAGAGGTTCGCGACCGCATCGCGGAGGTACGGCACCAGCCGGTCCGCCACGGACCTCGTGGCGAGCAGGTAGTCGGGGGCGACGCAGGTCTGGCCGGCGTTCATGAGTTTGCCCCACATGATCCGTCGGGCGGCGTCCGCGAGGTCGACCGTGTCGTCGATGTAGACCGGCGACTTGCCGCCGAGTTCGAGGGTGATCGGCGTCAGGTGCTCCGCCGCCGCCCGGGCGACGACTCGCCCGACCGCCGCCCCTCCCGTGTAGAATAGGTGGTCGAACCGTTCGGCGAGGAGGGCGGTGGCGACCTCCGCGTCACCCTCGACGACGGCGACGGCTCGGTCGTCGAGGTACTCGGGGAGCAGCCGGGCGAGCGCCGCGCTCGTCGCCGGGGCGAGCTCGCTCGGCTTCAGGACGACGGCGTTCCCGGCGGCGAGTGCTCCGATCATCGGCCCGAGACACAGTTGGACCGGATAGTTCCACGGGCCGATCACCAGCACCACGCCGACCGGCTCCGCGACGACCGACGCGGAGGCCGGCGCGAGGGTCAGCGGCACGGCCACCCGCCGCGGCCTGACCCAGCGCTTCAGGTGCTTCAGCGTGTGGTCGAGCTCACTGATGAGCAGACCGATCTCGGTGATCTGCGCCTCCGTGCCACTCTTGCCCAGATCGGTCGCGAGCGCCCGCTCCAACTCGTCCCCGCGTTCGAGCAGCAGCTGCTTCAGGGCACGGAGCTGCCGGAGGCGCCAGGCGAGGGGCTTCGTCGCTCCGCGGTCGAAGGTCTGTCGGAGCCGGGCCACGGTGTCGGCGACGACCGTCTCCGGGTCCTGGATCATCCGGGTACTGGTCGCCATGGGTTCCTCCGACTCGACGGGATCGTGCGCCCCAGCATACGTCCGCCGACCGATCATCCGCGGGGTGGGACGGCCGGCTCTCCGACGCCCGCTGCGGCGAGGAATCGCCCGACCCCGGCCGCGATCTCCGGCGATTTCGTGTGGTGCAGGTAGTGGTCGGCGTCGAGCGGGACGACCTCGCCGTGGATGACGCTCGCCGCCTGGTCCTCGTGCAGCGGGAGCCAGCCCTCAACCGTCGGGTTGTGGCGTTGCACGAAGAGCAGCACCGGCAGGTCGCTCGGGAAGGTCTTCCCCTTCGCCGCGCGGAAGTTCGCCGCGATGCGGGACATCTCGTCCGAGGAGGTGGCGCTCGAGGTGTTCCGCTGCGAGATCATCCCGAGCTGCTCCCGGGTGTGCTGCTCGTAGGGCGGATCCGGGTACGGGTCTCCTGACAGCGCCGTGACGAGACGGGTGATGCCGAGCGCCTTGGCCGCGCGCAGGGCGTCGACCGGCAGGGAGACGTCCATCCCTGGCTGGTCGGGGACGCTGCTGTCGATGCCGACGAACGCCGTCACCTCGTCCCGGAACCGCTCGACGTAGTCCAGCGCGTAGATCCCCGCGATGGAGTGCCCCATCAACACGTAGCGGTCGATGCCGAGCGCGGACACGGCCTCGTGGATCTCGGAGACGATGTTCGCGGTCGTGCGGGGCACGTCGGTCTGGTCGCTCAGCCCGTATCCGAGCGGCTCGACGACGACCACCCGGTACGTCGCGGCCAGCTCGTCGGTGAGCGGTGAGAAGTCGAGCACGGGCGAACCGGTGCCGAAGCCGGGCAGGAGGACGATCGTCTGCGGGCCCTCCCCCGCCACCTGGACGTTCATGCGTCTGCCGTCGACCTCGACCCGCTGCCCGTAGTCCTCGATGCGCGCGGCCTCGGAAGCCGAGGCGGCGGTGTTCACGATGGTGGTCGTGAGGAGCCCGGCGAGCACGAGCGCGACGAGCGCCACGACCCCGGTGAGGACGATGCGGAGGAACTTCTTCATCCCTCCACGCTAGGAATGAACGACACTCGTCGGATCAGCCGCGGGTGCCGACCTCCTCGTCCCGAGGTCCCATCAGGACCGCGGCGTGTCCCCCGCAGGTGCCTCAGGCAACGGGTAGATCGCGTTCAGGAACTGCTGCACCCACGCGATGAGATCCGTGTCTGCCAAGGCTTCGTCGCCGACCCGCGGCAACGGCACGATGACCGTGTTCGTCTGAGCAAGGTACTTGGCACCGGGGTACATGCGCCGCAACCGGGTCTGGATCGAATCCGGCAGATCCGCGGGCGTGACCCGGAGGTTCGGCCCCACGGCGATGAGGTCGCTGAGCCCGGATCGCTGCGCCCGCTGCCGCAGCCGCGAGACCGCCACGAGCGTGCTCACCTGCGCCGGCGGTTCACCGTAGCGGTCGGTGAGCTCGTCGATGACGAGGTCGATCTGGCCGTCCTTCGCGGCGGGACCGGAGGCGGCGGACAGCTTCTGGTAGGCCTCGAGCCGCAGGCGCTCGCTGTCCACGTACTCCTCCGGGATGTGTGCGTCGACCGGCAGTTCCAGCCGGAGTTCCGTCTGGCCCTCGGCGACGTCGCCGCGGAAGGTCGACACGGCCTCGCCGATCATGCGGAGGTAGAGGTCGAACCCGACACCGGCGATGTGACCGGCCTGCTCACCGCCGAGCATGTTGCCAGCCCCGCGGATCTCCAGGTCCTTGAGCGCGACCTGCATGCCGCTGCCGAGCTCGTTGTTGGCCGCGATCGTCGACAGGCGGTCGTGGGCGGTCTCGGACAGGGGCTTGTGCTCGTCGTAGAGGAAGTACGCGTAGGCGCGCTCGCGACCGCGCCCCACCCGCCCGCGGAGCTGGTGCAGCTGGCTCAGGCCGTACTTGTCGGCGCGGTCGATGATGATCGTGTTCGCGTTCGAGATGTCGAGGCCGGTCTCGATGATCGTCGTGCAGACGAGGACGTCGAAGCGGCGCTCCCAGAAGTCGACGACGACCTGTTCGAGTGCGGCCTCGCCCAGCTGGCCGTGCGCGATCGCGATCCGCGCCTCCGGGACGAGCTCGGCGAGGTCGGCCGCGACCCGGCTGATCGACGAGACACGGTTGTGGACGAAGAAGATCTGCCCCTCGCGGAGGAGTTCGCGCCGGATCGCCGCCGAGACCTGCTTGCCGTTGTACGGCCCGACGAACGACAGGATAGGGTGCCGGTCCTCCGGCGGCGTCGCCAGGGTCGACATCTCCCGGATGCCGGTGACGGCCATCTCGAGCGTGCGCGGGATCGGCGTCGCGCTCATCGCCAGGATGTCGACGTTCGTTTTCAGCTTCTTGAGGGCGTCCTTGTGCTCGACGCCGAACCGCTGCTCCTCGTCGATGATCACGAGACCGAGGTCCTTGAAGTGCACCTTGTCGGTCAGCAGGCGGTGGGTGCCGATGATGACGTCGACCGTGCCGTCCGCCAGTCCGGCGAGCGCCTCCTTCGCCTCCTTGTCGCTCTGGAACCGGCTGAGCGGTCGGAGGTGCACCGGGAATCCGGCGAAGCGCTCCTGGAAGGTCTCGAAGTGCTGCTTGACGAGCAACGTCGTCGGCACGAGCATCGCGACCTGCTTGCCGTCCTGGACCGCCTTGAACGCCGCCCGGACGGCGACCTCCGTCTTCCCGAACCCGACGTCGCCGGACAGGAGGCGGTCCATGGGGATCTCGCGCTCCATGTCGGCCTTGACCTCGTCGATGGTCTGCAGCTGGTCGGGCGTCTCCGCGAACGGGAACGCCTCCTCGAGCTCGCGCTGCCACGGGGTGTCGGGCCCGAAGGCGTGCCCCTTCGACGCCATGCGCGCCGAGTACAGCTTGACGAGCTCGACCGCGATGTCGCGGACGGCCTTGCGCGCCTTGCTCTTGGCCTGCGACCAGTCGCTGCCGCCCATCTTGCTGAGCTGCGGTGCCTCGCCACCGACGTAGCGGGTGAGGAGGTCGAGCTGATCAGTGGGGACGAGCAGTTTGTCGCCCGGGTATCCGCGTTTGGACGGCGCGTACTCGAGCACCAGGTACTCACGCGTGCTCTTCACGGGGTTGCGGCCGCCGCTCGAGACCTCCCGCTGGGTCATCTCGACGAACTTGCCGATGCCGTGGGTCTGGTGCACGACGAAGTCGCCCGAGCGCAGCTGCATCGGGTCGACGACGTTCTTCCGGCGGGTGGCGAGCTTCTTGACGAGTCGCGAGTCGTAACCGGCGGTGCGCCCGTAGAACTCGGTCTCGCCGAGCAGCATGAGCTTGGAGGGCTCGAGCTCGAAACCGCCCTCGACGTCGGCCTGGAGCAGGTAGGCGACGCCGGGCTCCGGGTCGGCGGGCAGCTCGTCGACCATGCGCGCGGCGATCTCGTGCTCGGCGAGGACGTCGGCGGCGCGCTCGACGAGACCGACCCCACGGGCGGCGACGATGACCGTCCAACCGTCACGGACGCGGGCGGCGACGTGCTCGATGGCGCCCTCGACGTTGCCGTGGAAACTCGGCACCGTGTCGCCGTCGACCGTGACCGTGAGGAGTTCGTCGAGTTCGAGGTGCTCGGGGAGGGTCTCGACGTCCGGGCCGGCACGGAAGCCGCTGAGGGTCCACCACGGGTGGTCGGGGGCCGGAGCCCCTGGCGCACTGAACGTGACGGAGTCCTTCAGCGCCCCGAGCGACATGAAGTCACCGGACGCGAGGTCGATCGGCGCGTTCGCCCCCACGGTCGCCGCGCTCCAGGCGGCGGCGAGGAACTCGCGGTTCGTCTCGGCGAGGCTGATCGAGCGGGTGACGACGCGCTCGGGTGAGACGACGGCCACGGCCGCGCCGTCCGGCAGGTAGTGCGTCAGCGGCACGAGGCGGTCGACGAGCGCCGGGGTGAGCGACTCCATGCCCTCGACGGCGATGCCCTCCGCGATCTTCTCAAGGATGCCCGTCAGGCTCGGGAACTCGTGCTGCATCTCCGCGGCGCGCTGCCGGACGGCCGGGCTGAGGAGCAACTCACGCGACGGCGGCAGGCGGATGGCGTCGACCGGCTCGGGCAGCGAGCGCTGGTCGGCCACCGAGAACGCGCGGATACCGTCGACCTCGTCGCCGAAGAACTCGACCCGGTAGGGGTGGTCGGCGACGGGCGGGAAGACGTCGAGGATGCCGCCGCGCAGCGCGAACTCGCCGCGTCGGGACACCATGTCGACGCGCGTGTACGCCAACTCGACGAGCCGCAGGGCGATGGCGGCCAGATCGTGTCCGCGGCCACCCTGGACGAGCTCGATCGGGGCGGTGTCGGTGAGGTTGTCAGCGACGGGCTGGAGGGCCGCCCTGACGGACGCCACGAGGAGGAACGGACGCTCGCCCGTCCAGGCGCCGAGCCGCCGGAGCGCCTCCAGTCGTCGTCCGACGATCTCCGCGCTCGGACTGAGGCGCTCGTGAGGCAACGTCTCCCAGGCGGGGAACTCCACGATCTCGGCTTCGGGCATGAGGTCGCTGAGCGCGGAGCGGAGTCGCTCCGAGTCGCGGCCGGTCGCCGTGACGACGAGGGCCGCCTGGGATGCACCCTGGCGACCGCGTTCGTCCATGAGCGCCGCGAGGAGCGGGGCACGGAGGCCGTCGATCACGGAGAAGTCCGCGCTCTTGCCCGCATACGCGAGGGCGTCGTCGATCGTTGCGGCGCGCCGAAGCGCGTGAGTCAAACCCTGAAGCGTCACCGGGACAGCCTACGCCGAGCCACCGACACCGGTGACCGGACGGGCCCGTCCGCCACCGCTGTCAATCGGCTGCGGACGACGCCCCACGCGCCGTCCCGGTCCGTCGGACGCGCCATGATTGAGCCATGACCAGCACGGAGCCCCGGCCCGACCAGTACGCAGCGGTGGAGCCGGTTCGCGGCTTCCCCCTCCCGCCGATCCGGCAGCCGATCCGCCGGATCGGCGCACGGACGTTCGACTTCTCGAAGCAGGTCGCGGTCATGGCGATCATCAACCGCACCCCCGACTCCTTCTTCGACCAGGGCGCGACGTTCTCGCTCGACCGCGCCGTCGAGGCGGCGGTGACGGCCGCGGAACAGGGCGCGGACTGGGTCGACATCGGCGGCGCGAAGTTCGCCCCCGGTCCGGAGATCCCGGCGGCCGAGGAACTGGACCGGGTCCTCCCGGTGGTCGAGGCGCTCGCCGCTCGCAGCGACGTCGTGATCTCCGTCGACACCTTCCGCCCCGAGGTCGCCGCCGCCTGCATCGCGGCCGGCGCCTCCGTGATCAACGACACGACAGGCATCCACGATCCGGCACTCGCCGACGTGGTCGCCGCGAGCGAGGCGACCCTCGTCATCACGCACAGCCTGGCGAAGCCCAGGCAGCCGCACCCTCGACCGCACTACGACGACGTCGCGCGCGAGGTCGCCGCGTTCCTCGCCGACCGGGTGGAGCTCGCGATCGCACACGGCGTCCCCGAGTCCCGACTCATCGTCGACCCTGGCCACGACCTCAACAAGACCACCGTGCAGACACTCGAACTGACCCGTCACCTGGGTGAGATCGCCGCACTCGGCTTCCCGACGCTCGCCGCCGTGTCGAACAAGGACTTCATCGGCGAGTCCCTGGACCGCCCGAAGACCGAGCGCCTCGAAGGGTCGCTCGCCGCGGCGACCGCCTGCATCCTGCTGGGTGCCCGCATCGTGCGCATGCACGCCGTGCCGGAATCCATCGCCGCCGTGCGCATGGTCGAGGCGATCCTCGGCTTCCGCGCGCCGGTCGCGCCCGTCCACAACCTCTGACCCACACCCCTCGAGGAGCCCGATGAGCATCCCCACCATCACTAGTCTCGTCCCCGGCCGCGACGAGCCCATGTCGATCGACGACCTCGTGGCCGCGTACTCCGTCGACGACCGTGCCGTCACGACGGTCCGCGTCAACTTCGTGGCCAGCCTCGACGGCGGCGCCACCGTCGACGGCGTCTCGGGAGACCTCGGCGGGCCGGCCGACAAGGTCGTGTTCGACGTCCTGCGCCGACTGGCAGACGTCGTCCTCGTCGGAGCGGGCACGGTACGCGACGAGGGGTACGGGGCGATGCGCCTCGACGTCGACGCCGCGACATGGCGAGACGAACACGACCTCCCGATGCACCCCGTGTTCGCGATCGTCTCCGGCTCGCTCGACCTGGACCTTCGCTCGGACGTCTTCACCCTCGCTCCGGTCCGGCCGCTCGTCGTCACGACGGAGCGTACCGACCCGGCGAAGCGTGCGGCGATCGAAGCCGTCGCCGACGTCGTCGTCTGCGGCGACGAACACGTCGAACCGGCACGGGTGGTGGCAGCCCTCGCGGAACGTGGTCTCCGACAGATCCTGTGCGAGGGCGGCCCGGCACTGTTCGGCGCGTTCATCGACGCGGACGCCGTCGACGAGTTCTGCCTGACGATCAGCCCGACCCTCGTCGGTGGCCAGAGCGCGCGCATCTCGGCCGGGCCGTCGCCGGAGACGCCGCGCGGGCTCCACCTGCAGCACCTCCTGCGTTCGGAGGACCTGCTGCTTTCCCGGTACGTGCGAGCCCGACCGACGTCCGCGCCGGAGGCGTCTACCCGGTGACCCGGCCCCGGCACACCACCGTGGCGCCGACGACCCCGTAGCTCGCGCGGGGGTCAGGCCCCGTGGAATCGGGTCTGAGCCGCGAGGAGCCCCTCGGAGACGAGGAGCTCGACGGCGTCCGCTCCATCGGAGACGAGCATCGGCAGCTGCTCCCGCTCCGTACCCGCGAAGTCCTTGAGGACGAAGTCGGCCGCGTCCTGACGGCCGGGCGGGCGGCCGATGCCGACGCGCACCCGGGAGAACTCGGGAGTCTTCAGGGCCGCAGCGATGTCGCGGATGCCATTGTGGCCGCCGTGACCACCGCCCTGCTTGAGCTTGATCGAATCGAACGGGATGTCGAGCTCGTCGTGGACCGCGATGACGTGATCGGGCTCCACCGAGAAGAACTGGGCGAGCGCAGCGGTCGGCCCGCCGGAGAGGTTCATGTAGCTGTTGGGCTTCGCCAGGATGAGCTTCGGACCTCCGGGGACGAGTCGTCCCTCCGCCACGCGGGCGTTGCCCTTATGGCTCTTGAAGGTGCCGCCGATCCGCTTGGCGAGTTCGTCGAGGACCATCTGCCCGACGTTGTGCCGGTTGCGGGCGTACTGCTCGCCAGGGTTGCCGAGCCCGACGACGAGCCATGTGTCTGCAGCCATGCTGCCTTCCTGATCGAACGCCTCGGTACGCCCGGTGAGACCGGCCAGAAACCGAGCGAACCTGCCGCCTGCCATGCTCCGAGCGTATCGGAGCCGGCGGGCGACAGGTTCGTCTGCTGGGGTGGTGACTACTCTGCGGCCTCGGCTGCGGTC
The DNA here is from genome assembly GCF_030209505.1 of Plantibacter sp. LMC-P-059a. Lineage (NCBI taxonomy): Bacteria > Bacillati > Actinomycetota > Actinomycetes > Micrococcales > Microbacteriaceae > Plantibacter > Plantibacter sp. LMC-P-059a. The sequence goes on from NZ_JARVRZ010000001.1 coordinate 590,449, forward strand.
TCCTCGGCGGCGGCCTCAGCGGCCTCCGTCTCCTCGTCGGCCGGAGCGGACGGAACGGTGATCGCGACGATGAGGACGTCGGCCTCGGTGATGAGCGAAGCGCCCTTCGGGAGCTCGAGGTCGCCGGCCAGGATCTGGGCGCCCTCTTCGAGGCCCTCGACGCTGATGGTGACGCGCTCGGGGATGTGGGTCGCCTCGACCTCGAGGCTGACCGTGGTGGCGTCCTGGTTGAGGATGGTGCCGGCTGCGGACTCGCCCTCGATGGTCACGGGGATGTCGACCTGGACCTTCTCGCCCTTCTTGACGACGATGAGGTCGAGGTGCTCGATGATCTGGCGCACGGGGTCCTTCTGGACGTCCTTCACCAGGGCGAGCTGGCCCTTGCCGTCGATGTCGAGCTCGAGGACCGCGTTCGACTTGCGGAGGATGAGCAGCATCTGGTGGCCGGGCAGCGAGACGTGCACGGGCTCGGTGCCGTGGCCGTAGAGCACGGCGGGGATCTTGCCGAGGGCACGGAGCTTGCGGGCTGCGCCCTTGCCGAACGATTCGCGGAGTTCCGCGGCTACCTTCAGGTCTTCAGACATGATGTTCTCCTCACGGGTCTTGCACCCGGTTGGTCGTGCCGCGACGCTGCGCGGCGGAATGGATGAGTCAACTCGAACGCGTATCTGCGTGAGGAAAAGCCGGAAGCCAGACCACCGCGTCGATCACGGAAGCTGCCACGGGCCGCTTCCCTCGCCGAAGTTCAATGGGAGAGTCTACCGCACGGCCTGGAGGCCTGCGACCGCCTCGTCCACGATCTCGTCGACGGTGGCGTCGACGTCGACGATGAACCCCGGCTCGTCGGCGTCCAGCTCCTCGAGCAGCGCGAACTGGGAGTCGAGCAGCGACGGCGGCATGAAGTGCCCGCTCCGGCCCTCCATGCGGCGGCCGAGCACCTCACGCGAGCCGTGCAGCAGCACGAACCGCACGCTCGGCGCCTCGGCGAGGATCGCCTCGCGGTACACGCGGCGGAGCGCCGAGCAGGCCATCACGAGTCCGGTGTCCTCGGCGTCGGCGAGCGCCTTGCCCACGAGGGCCAACCACGGCCACCGGTCCGGGTCCTCGAGCGGTGTCCCCGCGGCCATCTTGCGGACGTTCTCGAGCGGGTGCAGCGCGTCGGCGTCGACGAACGGCACACCCAACCGGTCGGCGATCAGGACGCCCGTCGTGCTCTTCCCGGACCCGGACACGCCCATGACGACGACGAGCGGTGCATTCACACGGAACCCCCTGCGGTCTCCGGTCGGTGACCGGTGGCCGGCTCGTCCGACCAGGACAGCACGATACCCGACGGTCGTCTGAGCCCACCGAGTGACCGCGGACCACACCGTCCTCCGGGGTCATTGAGAGGTGCGCGAACACCTCCCTTTGCTACGGTTGCAGCACGGGCCGTGCCCGGATCGACGAGGGCGTCACTGCTGTCACACCGCCGCCGGATCGACTCCTGAGCACTCGGAACGCCTCCCGCATCACCCACTCTGAAGGAGAACCACATGGTGAACACCGCCGAAGCGCACGCCAACATCGGCGTCGTCGGTCTGGCCGTCATGGGCAGCAACCTCGCTCGCAACCTGGCGAGCCGCGAGGGCAACACGGTCGCCGTGTACAACCGCTCCCCCGAACGAACCGAGCTGCTCGTCTCCGAGCACCCCGAGGCAGGCTTCGTCGCGTCGAAGACCATCGAGGAGTTCGCCGCTTCGCTGTCGAAGCCGCGGACGGCGATCATCATGGTGCAGGCGGGCAAGGGCACCGACGCCGTCATCCAGCAGCTCACCGAGGTCTTCGAGCCCGGAGACATCATCGTCGACGGCGGCAACGCCCTCTTCACCGACACCATCCGTCGCGAGCACGCGGTGCGCGAGACGGGCATCAACTTCGTCGGCGCCGGCATCTCCGGTGGCGAGGAGGGCGCCCTGAAGGGGCCGTCGATCATGCCTGGCGGCTCCGCCGAGGCGTGGGAGACCCTGGGTCCGATCCTCAAGTCGATCGCCGCGGTCGCCGAGGGCGAGCCGTGCGTGACCCACGTCGGCACCGACGGCGCCGGTCACTTCGTGAAGATGATCCACAACGGCATCGAGTACGCCGACATGCAGCTCATCGCCGAGGCCTACGACCTCATCCGCCGCGGCACGGGCAAGTCGCCCGCCGAGATCGCGGAGATCTTCGCCGAGTGGAACCGCGGCACCCTCGAGAGCTACCTCATCGAGATCACCGCCGAGGTCCTCAAGCAGGTGGACGCCAAGACCGGGCAGCCGCTCATCGACGTCATCCTCGACCAGGCCGGCGCCAAGGGCACTGGTGCCTGGACGGTGCAGACGGCCCTCGACCTCGGCATCCCGGTGTCCGGTATCGCCGAGGCCGTGTTCGCCCGCTCGCTCTCGTCGAAGCCCGCTCAGCGCGCCGCGGCCCGCGAGCTCGCCGGCCCCTCCGAGGAGTGGACGGTCGCCGACCCCGACCAGTTCGTCGAGGACGTGCGCCAGGCCCTCTACGCCTCGAAGATCATCGCCTACTCGCAGGGCTTCGACGAGATCGTCGCCGGTGCCGAGCAGTACGGCTGGGACATCAAGAAGGGCGAGATCGCGAAGATCTGGCGCGGTGGCTGCATCATCCGTGCGCAGTTCCTCAACCGCATCACGGAGGCCTACGAGGAGAACCCCGAGCTCGTCGCCCTCGTGACGGCACCGTACTTCAACGACGCCGTCGCCGAGGCGCAGGACAGCTGGCGTCGCGTGGTCGTCGCGGCCGCCCAGGCCGGGATCCCCTCCCCCGCGTTCTCCTCGTCGCTGTCGTACTACGACGGTCTCCGCGCCGAGCGTCTGCCCGCAGCGCTCGTGCAGGGTCAGCGCGACTTCTTCGGCGCGCACACCTACAAGCGCGTCGACCTCGACGGCACCTTCCACACGCTGTGGTCGGGCGACCGCAGCGAGGTCGAGCAGGAGGGCTCGAGCCACTAGCTCGCAGGCAGCAGACGCAGAACGCCCGGTCCGAGTTCGGACCGGGCGTTCTGCGTACCAGCTGCAGGTGACGGGTTACGCAGCGCCGTCGAACATGCTCGTCACGGAGCCGTCGTCGAACACCTCGTGGATCGCGCGGGCGATGAGCGGGGCGATCGAGAGGACGGTGAGCTTCTCGAAGCGCTTCGCCTCGTCGACCGGCAGCGTGTCGGTGACGACGACGGAGTCGATCGCCTCGCTCTGCAGGAGCTCGACCGCGGGGTCGGAGAACACGGCGTGCGTGGCGGCGACGACGACGCCGATCGCGCCGGCGTTCTTGAGCGCCTCGGCCGCCTTGACGATCGTGCGGCCGGTGTCGATGAGGTCGTCGACGAGGAGGCAGACACGCCCCTCGACCTGTCCGACGATCTCGTGGACGCTGACCTGGTTCGGCACCAGCGGGTCGCGGCGCTTGTGGATGATCGCAAGTGGCGCGCCGAGCTTGTCGCTCCAGATGTCGGCGACGCGGACCCGGCCCATGTCGGGTGAGACGACGGTCAGCGTCGACGGGTCGAGCTTCGCGCGGAAGTGCTCGAGCAGGACCGGCATGGCGAAGAGGTGGTCGACCGGGCCGTCGAAGAAGCCCTGGATCTGCGCTGCGTGGAGGTCGACCGACATGATGCGGTCGGCACCGGCGGCCTTGAAGAGGTCGGCGACGAGACGGGCCGAGATCGGCTCGCGGCCGCGGCCCTTCTTGTCCTGCCTGGCGTAGGGGTAGAACGGGGCGACGACGGTGATGCGCTTCGCGCTCGCCCGCTTCGCCGCATCGACCATGATGAGCTGCTCCATGAGCCACTCGTTGATCGGAGCAGTGTGGGACTGGATGACGAAGACGTCGGTCCCGCGGATGCTCTCGTCGTACCGCGCATAGATCTCGCCGTTGGCGAAGGTCCTGGCATCGGTGGGCAGGAGCTCGGAATCGAGTTCTGCGGCGATCGCCTCGGCGAGTTCCGGGTGGGCTCGTCCGGAGACGAGGACCAGCTGCTTCTTGTTGTCCGCCGTGATGCCTGACACAGACCCTGCCTTCTGCCGGAATCCTCCGGCCTCACTCACGAGTCGACGTTACCAGCCGCAGCCGAGTCGCCCGACACGGGATCCACGGCCGGAGGCGCGGTCGCCGCGGCTGCAGCCGACGCCGCCGCGGTACCCGGGCGCTTCTGCTCGACCCAGCCTTCGACGTTCCGCTGCTGTGCGACCGTCAGGGCGAGCGCTCCGGCGGGGACGTCCTTGCGGATGACCGAACCGGCTCCCGAGTAGGCGCCGTCGCCGACGCTGACCGGAGCGACGAGCGTGTTGTGCGCGCCGGTGCGGACGTGGGACCCGATGGTCGTGCGGTGCTTGTGCACCCCGTCGTAGTTCGAGGTGATGGTGCCCGCGCCGACGTTCGACTCGACGCCGATCTCGGTGTCGCCGATGTAGCTGAGGTGCGGGACCTTGCTCCCCTCGCCGATCTGCGCGTTCTTCGTCTCCACGAAGGTGCCGATCTTGCCGCGCTCGCCGAGCACCGTTCCGGGGCGCAGGTAGGCGAAGGGCCCGACCTCGGCACCCGCGCCGATGACCGACAGGGTCGCGTCCGTCCGGCGCACCCGGGCACCCGCACCGACCTCGGTGTCGACGAGCGTCGTGTCCGGACCGATCGTGGCGCCGGACTCGACGACCGTCGCTCCGAGGATCTGCGTGCCCGGTAGCAGGGTGACGTCGGCGTGCAGCCGCGCCTTGATGTCGATCCACGTCGTCGCCGGGTCCTGGACGGTCACGCCCGCGAGCTGCCAGGCGCGCACGAGGAGCGCGTTGAGCTTCGCCGCAGCGGCGCTCAGCTGGGCGCGATCGTTGATGCCTTCGACGAGCCAGGAGTCGCTCACGGGGAGCGCCGACACCTCGGACCCCGCACGCCGGAGCAGGCCGATGACGTCCGTCAGGTACTTCTCGCCCTGCGCGTTGTCGGTCGTGACCTCGGCCAGCGCGTCGCGGAGCTGGCCCACCCCGAAGAGGTAGACACCGGCGTTGATCTCGTTCACGGCACGCTCGGCGTCGGTCGCGTCCTTCTGCTCGACGATGTAGTCGAGCGCCCCGGCGTCGGTCCGGATGATCCGCCCATAGCCCGTCGCGTCGTCCGGCACGGCCGAGAGGATCGTCGCGGCGACGTCGTGGTTGCGGTGGCGTTCGATGAGCGTGGTGAGCGTCGCGGCGTTCAGCAACGGGACGTCGCCGTTCACGACGAGGACGTCACCGTCGAAGTCGTCGGGCAGCGCCACGAGCGCCTGCTCGACCGCGCGGCCGGTGCCGGGGACCTCGTCCTGGTCGACGATCGTCGCGCCGGGGAGTTCGGCCTCGATGGCCTCGACGAGCCGGTCGCGCTCATGGCGGACGACGGCGATGACGTGCGCGGCGTCGAGCGAACGCGCCGTCGCGAGCACGTGCCCGACGATCGGGACGCCACCGAGCGGATGCAGCAGTTTCGGCGTCGCCGACTTCATGCGGGTTCCCTGGCCAGCGGCCAGGATGATGATGGCCAGACGGTCGTCGGTCACGTGTGCTCCCCCTCGGTCCGGGCACTCGCCCGGTCGGTGATCGGTCGCTCCGCCACCAGGATTCGAACCTGGACCGAACAGCTCCAAAGGCTGCCGTGCTGCCGTTACACTATGGCGGACCACCCCGCGAGACGGCGGAGCGTGGTCAATTCTGCCATGGATGGGCAGCGGCCTTGTCAGCGCTGCAGGAAAGCCCGCCGTACTGCATCCATGGGCGGACCACTCAGCCAGACGGCGGAGCGTGGTCAATTCTGCCATGGATGGGCGACCATCGATTCAGCACCCGGCACTCGATTCGGGCCCAGTCGCCGCCGTGCCTCGATAATGGTGGGATGCCAGCTAGCACCGATGAGGTCGACCGCATCGTCGACGCGTGGAACCGCGAGCGCCCGGACCTCGACTTCTCGCCACTCCAGGTCCTCTCGCGTGTCGCCCGGCTGTCCCGCCACCTCGACCGCGCGCGTCGGGCGGCGTTCACCCGATCGAACCTCGAGCCCTGGGAGTTCGACGTCCTCGCCGCCCTCCGACGTGCCGGTTCCCCGTACCGGTTGAGCCCGAAGGCACTCCTGCTGCAGACGCTCGTCTCGAGCGGGACGATGACGAACCGCATCGACCGGCTCGTCGAGCGTGGACTCGTCGAGCGGCAGGGCGACCCCAACGACGGCCGGGGCATCCTCGTCCAGATGACCAACGCCGGCCTCAACACCGTCGACGCCGCCATCACCCGGCTGGTCGACGCCGAGGCCGACCTCCTGGGTGGCCTGAGCGGCGCTGAGCAGACCCGGCTGACCGTGTTGCTCCGGAAGCTCAGCCTCGACTTCGACTAGCGGAGCACGCTCGGTCACTGAGCTTGTCGAAGTGCGCCCTTCGACAGGCTCAGGGACCGGGTGGGTGCGACTCAGGGAGCGATCAGCGACGCAGGATTTTCCGCGCCAGCCAGTTGCCGAAGAACTGGATCAGCTGCACGAGCAGGATGATGATGATCACCGCGGCCCAGGTGACGACCGGTTCGAACTGCCGGAACCCGTACTGGATCGCGAAGGCGCCGAGCCCACCGCCGCCGATGAAGCCGGCGACCGCCGACATGTCGACGATGACCACGAACACGAAGGTGTAGCCGAGGATCAGCGGCCCGAGCGCTTCCGGCAGGACGATGCTCAGGAGCGTCCGGAGGCGGCTCGCGCCCGCGGCCCGTGAGGCCTCGATGACGCCGGGCGACACCGTCAGCAGGTTCTGCTCGACGATGCGGCTGATGCCGAAGGTCGCGGCCAGGGAGATGATGAAGATGAAGGCGTTCGCCCCGATCCCGGTGCCGATCACGAGGCGCGAGAGCGGCTGCGCGGCGGCCAGGAAGATGATGAACGGGATCGGACGGAAGATGTTGACGATCACGTTGAGCACGCCGTAGAGCACCGGGTGCGAGTAGAGGTTGCCGGGCCGGGTCACGTACAGACCGGTACCGACGACGAGACCGGCGATGCCTCCGAAGAGGAGGCTGAAGGAGACGAGGTACAGCGTCTCGACGGTCGCGTCGCCGAGCTTCGGCAGGAGGTCGATCAGGGCGTCCATGTCAGCGCACCTCCGTCACGGTGGCCTGTGATCCGATGGCGGTCAACGCTCCGTCGATCGTCGCGTCGTCGCCGCGGAGGGCGAGCGTCAGGTGGCCGAACGCGCGCCCCTGGATGTCGTTGATGCCGCCGTAGACGAGCTCGAAGTCGACACCGGCCTGCGCGAGCGTGAGGAAGACGCCGGCCTGGGACGCGTCACCGTCGCGGAAGGACAGCGTGACGATGCGTCCGACGTGGCGTTCCCGGAGCACCGCGAGTTCGGCCGGCGACGGAACGCCCTTGATGACCGTCGAGACGAAGCGCTTCGACGCCGCGTGCTGCGGGGCGGAGAAGACCTCGAAGACGTCACCCTGCTCGATGACCTTGCCGCGCTCCATGACGGCGACCTTCGTCGCGAGCGACTGGATCACCTCCATCTCGTGGGTGATCACGACGATCGTGACGCCGAGATCGCGGTTCACCTGCTTGAGCAGGGCCAGCACCTCCTGCGTCGTCTCGGGGTCGAGCGCGCTCGTCGCCTCATCGGCGAGCAGGATCCGGGGCGAGGTCGCGAGCGCCCGGGCGATGCCCACACGCTGCTTCTGCCCACCGGAGAGTTGGTCGGGGTAGTTGTCCGCCTTGTCGGCGAGGCCCACGAACTTCAGGAGCTCGTCCACCCGGGTGCGCACCTCGGAGCGCGAGCGCCCGGCGACCTCGAGCGGGTAGGCGATGTTCTTCCGGACCGACTTCGAGTTGAAGAGGTTGAACTGCTGGAAGATCATCCCGATGCCGAGCCGAAGCTGCCGCAGCCCGCTCTCCGAGAGCGTCGTCACCTCGGTGCCGTCGACGACGATGCTGCCGGACGTCGCCGGCTCGAGCGCGTTGATGAGCCGCACGAGCGTGGATTTCCCGGCTCCCGAGTAGCCGATGATCCCGAAGACGTCACCGGCCTCGATGTCGAGGTCGACGCCGTCGATCGCTGCGATCGGTGGGGCGCCCTTCTGCGGAGACGGGTAGCGCTTCGCGACGTCTCGGAGGCTGACGAGTGGCATGCGGGTGTCCTCGGGGTGGGGGCGGTCAGCAGGCGGGGAAACGACGATGCGTTCCTGCGGGGGCGGGTGACAGCCTCCCACAGGAACGCATCGGACGGTGGATCAGCCCTTGGCCTTGATGTCCTTCTGGACGGTCTCGAGCGACTTCACGAGGTCCTTGACCGGCGTCTTCAGGGGCACGGCCGTGCCACCGGAGTTTTCCACGACGCCGTCGATGACGGACTTCGTGTCCTGGTAGATCTTCACGAGCTTCGCGTACGTCTCGTTGTCGGCGTCGGCGGCCTTCGCGGCGAAGATGTTGACGTACGGCAGGGCGTTCGGGTCGGACGGGTCGTCCTCGGCGATCGCATCGGACGCCTTGAGGCCGGAGTCGTTGATGAAGTCGTTGTTGATGATCGCACCGGTGACGTCCGGCAGCGAGGTCGGCGTGAGCGAGGCCTCGAGCGAGGTGACGGTGACCTTCGACTTGTCGGCGATGATGTCGTCCGGCGTCGAGAAGATGTTGCCGCCGTCCTTGAGCTCGAGCAGGCCTGCGGACTGCAGGACGAGGAGCGCACGGGCCTGGTTGCTCTCGTCGTTCGGGATGGCGATCGTGTCGCCCTTCTTGATGTCCTTCACGCTGTCGACCTTGGTCGAGTAGAGACCGAGCGGGTAGATCGCGGTCGAACCGACGGGCGTGAGGTCTTCACCGGATGCCTCGTTGTACTGGGCGAGGTAGACGATGTGCTGGAACTGGTTGAGGTCGATCTCACCCTCGGTGAGCGCGGGGTTCGGCTGCGTGTACTCGCCGAAGTCGACGATGTCCACGAAGATGCCCTCCTTCTCGGCGGCCTCCTTGTAGGTCTCCCAGTAGGGGTCGCTCGCGCCGACGACGCCGATCTTGACGGGGTTCGCCTCGGTGCCCTTGTCCTCGGCGGCGGCGCCGGAACCGCCGGCGCATCCGGCGAGGAGCGCGATGGCGGGGATGATGGCCAGTCCGGCCAGAAGCTTCTTCGAGAAGGTCATTGCTGTGATTCCTCTTTCGGGTGGTGCGCGCCGGTGGACGCTGATTCGACGGTACGTCGGCCTAGCAGGGATGACGAACCGGTGCGTAACACTTCGGAACAGAGCGACGGACGTCGTCGATCGCGCTCGACGACGGCGACTATTCGACGAGCTCGGAGAGCTCCAGCCAGCGCACTTCGAGGTCGGCGATCTCCCCGTACATGGCCTGGATCTTGGCGCCGAGCGCCGTGATCCCGGCGAAGTCGTTCTGGTCGTGGACCGCGACCTTCTCGTGCGCCTGCTCGATCTGGCCGTTGAGCTTGTGCAGCTTGCGGTCGATCGCCTTGATCTCCTGCTGGGCGTTCCGCAGCTCAGCGCCACTCAGCTTCGGCGTCTTCTTCGTCGGACCGCCACCCGACGCCGTCGGGCGGTCGTGCTCCTGCGAGCGGCTGCCGGCGGTCCCGGCATTGAGCTTCAGGTACTGGTCGATGCCGCCGGGGAGGTGACGGAAGTGACCGTCCATGATCGCGTACTGCTGGTCGGTCACGCGCTCGAGGAAGTACCGGTCGTGCGAGACGACGAGCAGGGTGCCCGGCCACGAGTCGAGGAGGTCCTCCATGGCCGCGAGCATGTCGGTGTCGAGGTCGTTGGTGGGCTCGTCGAGGACGAGGACGTTCGGCTCGTCGAGCAGGATGAGCAGCAGCTGCAGACGTCGACGCTGTCCACCGGAGAGGTCCTTCACCGGGGTCGACAGCTGCGCGCTCGTGAAGCCGAGGCGTTCGAGCAGCTGACCGGGGGTCATCTCCTTGCCGCCCGCGACGTAGCTCGTGCGCTTCCGTCCGATGACGTCGCTCACGCGGTCCTGCTCGTACTCGGCGAGCTCGTCGAGCTGCTGCGTCAGCGTGGCGACCTGCACGGTCTTGCCGCGCTTGACGCGCCCTTCGGTGGCCTCGACCTCGCCGGTAACGAGTCCGAGGAGCGTCGACTTGCCGGCGCCGTTGACGCCGAGGATGCCGGTGCGCTCACCCGGGGCGATGCGCCACTCGACGTCCTTGATGATCGTGCGGTCGCCGTAGGACACGGTGACGTCGAGGATGTCGACGACGTCCTTCCCGAGCCGGGCGGTCGCCATACCGGCGAGCTCGACCGCGTTCCGCACCGGGGGTTCGTCGGCGATGAGCGCGTTGGCCGCTTCGATGCGGAACTTGGGCTTGGCCGTCCGTGCAGGAGCGCCGCGGCGCAACCACGCCAGCTCCTTCTTCATGAGGTTCTGACGCTTCGCCTCGGACACGGCTGCCGAGCGGTCGCGCTCGACGCGCTGGAGCACGTACGCCGCGTACCCGCCCTCGAAGGGCTCGACGATGCGGTCGTGCACCTCCCAGGTGGCGGTGCAGATCGCGTCGAGGAACCACCGGTCGTGGGTCACGACGAGCAGGCCGCCCGAGTTCCTGGACCACCGACGGTTCAGGTGTTCGGCGAGCCAGGTGATGCCCTCGACGTCGAGGTGGTTGGTCGGCTCGTCGAGGAAGAGGATGTCGTGGTCGCCGACGAGGAGCGCCGCGAGCGCCACTCGACGACGCTGACCGCCGCTCAGATCGGCGACGAGGGCGTCCCAGGCGATGTCGGAGGCGAGGCCGGAGATGACGTCGCGGACCTTCGGGTCGCCCGCCCACTCGTGCTCGTCGAACCCGCCGACGATGGTCTGGCCGACGGTCTTGTCGTGATCGAGGGTGTCGGACTGGTCGAGCACGCCGACCGTGACGCCGTTGCGCACGGTGACCCGGCCGGAGTCGGGCTCCTTGCGGCCCGCGAGGAGACCGAGGAGCGTGGACTTGCCGTCGCCGTTGCGGCCGACGATGCCGATGCGGTCGCCCTCGTTCACCCCGATCGTGATGCCGTCGAAGACGACTTTGGTCGGGTACTCGAGGTGGAGCGCTTCAGCGCCGAGAAGGTGTGCCATATCCGGTCTACGATACCGGCTCCGGCGACGCGCGGCCTCCGTGCACCCTAGGCTGCACAGGTGGCTCTGTTCTCCCGTTCCCGCCGGCTCCCGCTCGACCAACGCGACGCGCGGCTCACCCTCCTCGACAAGCGCATGCAGCGCTACGAACTCTCCGTCGACGACATCCCGCAGTCGGTCGTGTCACTCGCCGACCCGCGCTCGCTCGAGTACCCCTACATCCGGCACATCGCCCGCGTGATCGACGCCGAGGGCCCCGCGGGTGAGCCGCTCTTCACCGTGCATCTCGGGGCCGGGGCGCTGACGCTCCCACGCTACGTGCAGGCGACCCGACCGGGCTCTCCGCAGCTCGTCGTCGAGTTCGAGCCGGAGCTGTACGCCGCGATGCTCGAGGCGCTCCCGCTGCCGGAGGGTTCGCACGTGGAAGTCCGGTTCGGCGACGCCCGAGCCGTGGCGGACGAGCCGGTCGACGACATCTCGGCCACCGCCGCTGACGGCACGGTGTGGCGGGATGCCAGGGTGACCGTCGTCGACCTCTGGGACGCGGCGGTGATCCACCGTCGGGTCGCGAGCCTCGAGTTCTACCGTCGGGTCGCAGCGCGGTCCGCAGCCGACGGCGTGATCGCGGTCAACCTGCTCGACGGCAGCCCCTTCGACTACGCCAGGCGTCAGGCGGCGACCCTCCGGACCGTGTTCGCGCACGTGGCCGTCGTCCTCGACTTCGACCCGGTCGACGACGAGGGACCGCTCGGCAACGTCGTCGTCTTCGCGAGCGACGCACCACTCGCGGCCGTGACACACCCGCAGCTGTTCGGCGCACCAGCCCCGGAACAACTGCACGGTGACGCGCTGACGGCCTGGATCGACGGCGCGGCGGTCATGACCGACGCGGACGGCGAGGACTCCCCCGACCCCGACGACCCACGCTGGGACTGACGGGCCCTCTTTGCGCCCTCAGCCGGTTGCGCTACGGTGGGCGTAGCGCAATCGGCTGATTTACCCGGAATCGGCTTCCGCGCGGAGGAGGTTGGTCGGTGCCCGTCTCCCGACGCGTCTCCCGAGCGCAGCAGATGAGCGACCGCATCCTCGACGCAGCCCTCGACCTCATGCGCTCCCGCGGCTCGGTCGCCGTCAACATCGAGGCGGTCGCCGAGACCACCGGTGTCGCCAAGACGACGATCTACCGGCGCTACCGCAACCGCTCCGAGCTACTCACGGCGGCCGTCGCCCGCGCCATGGAGACCCCGGTCGAGATACCCGCGGACCTGCCGACGTACGAGACGTTCACCTGGCTGCTCCACGAAGCGCGCGCGATGATCGAGGACGTCGTGGGCCGGGGCACGATCGCGTCGATCCTGCTCCAGGACGATCCCGAGTTCTCCACCCTCCTCCGGGACCTCACCCGCAACCGTGCTCGTGCCCTGTCCAACCTGGTCGACGAACGGATCTCCACCGGAGACCTGAAGCCCGGACTCGACGGCCGCCTCGTCGCGACGCTCCTGCTCGGCGCCGTCCTCGGCCAACTCGTCCGCGGCGCCGACATGGACGACGACTGGGCGGACCAGGTCCTCTCCGTGCTCTGGCCAGCACTGGCGGCATGAACCCTCGCAGCACCCGACCGCACGCCGCCGTCGTCTACAACCCGACGCGCGTCCAGCTCGAGCGTCTCCGCCGCCTCGTCGACGACGCAGCGGACGACGCCGGCTGGGGCCCGACGACCTGGATCCCGACCCGCGAACGGTCCGCCGCCGTCGAACAGGTCGCCGAGGCCCTCGACGATGGCGCGGCGCTCGTGATCGCGGCGGGCGGCGACGGTACGGTCCGCGAGGTCGCCGGGGCCATGCGTCACACCCGGACACCGTTCGCCGTGGTACCGCTCGGCACGGCGAACCTCTTCGCCCGGAACGCCGGCATCCCCATCGACACGGCCGCAGCCGTCCGAGCGGCGTTCACCGGGGAGGAACGGCACATCGACGTGGGGTCGATCGAGTACCGAGCTGTGGACGGCGTAAGGCGGAGCACCCCCTTCCTCGTCATGACGGGCTTCGGGGTGGACGCCGACATGGTCGCCTACGCCGATCCCGTCCTCAAGCGACGCCTCGGCTGGGTCGCCTACGTCGGCCCGATCGTCCGAGGGCTCTTCCGTCGGGACCGGCCGCGGCTGTCCTGGAAGGCGGACGGCGGATCGATGCGCAGCGCGCGGACCCACACGATGTTCGTCGGGAACTGCGGGACCGTCTCGGCTGGACTCGACGTCCTCCCGGACGCGCTGATCGACGACGGCGTCCTCGACGTGCTCATGGTGCGCTCGCTCGAGGGATGGGACGGGGTCCGGGTGACCCGCTGGCTGCACCGGGCGAACAACCCCGTCGCCCGGTTGACGAGGTCGAAGCTGGCGCGGCGACGCCCACGGCCAAGCGCTGTCGAGACGGCCGGATCCGCGGGCGGCGCGGTCCGCTACCTCCGGGCGGAGCGGCTGGACGTCACGGTGTCACCACCCGCGGCGTTCCAGGCCGACGGCGACGGCATCGGCCTGGTGGCCGCGGCACGCGTGACCGTCGACGCGGGCGCGCTGCTCGTGCGCCTGCCGGTGACGGCCTCGCGTTCCACCCGCCTCGGTCCCTGAGCCGCCCTTCGACAGGCTCAGGGACCGGAAGCGGCTCAGGGACCGGAGAGCTCAGTCGGCGAGGATCTTGCCGGGGTTGAAGTTCGATCCCGGGTCGGCGCTCTCGAAGAGGCCACGCATGATCGCGACGCCCTCGCTCGAGATGTCCTGCTCCATCCACGGCGCGTGCTCGACACCGACCGCGTGGTGGTGCGACAGGGTCCCGCCGTGGTCGACGAAGGCCTGCTGGATGGCCGACTTGACCTGCTCGTACTCACCGATGGGGTCGTCGCCCGTGATGAACGCGAAGGTGAAGTACAGGCAGGCGCCCGAGTGGTACGAGTGTGACAGGTGGCACATGATCCAGCCGTGCACGCCGAGCTTGTCGTAGGCGGCGTTGGCGGCGTCGTTCGCGGCGTCGTAGACCTCCTGCAGCCGCGACCACGGTGCGGCCGTCTCCGAGACGTCTGCCGCCGCGCCACGGTCGAGTAGGAAGTCGCGCAGGTAGGGGGTGTCGAACTTCTTCTGGTCGTACAGGGCACCGGGGCCCTTGCCGACACCCATGCCGCCGTGCTTTCGGACGATCGAGCCGACGAGGCCCTTCTCGTAGCGGACGTGCGAAGCGCTGCCCTCGTATCCGATGAAGGACAGGCACAGCTGCTCGAGGTCCCAGCCGCGGGCCGTCAGGACCTTCATGAGGCCCTTCGTGACCTGCGCCGAGACGCCGGTGCTGGCCTTCCGGGTCGCGAGCGAGAAGCCGCTCTCCCGGGCGTTCGACACGCGCGTGACGGACGGGCTGGCGTCGCTCTCGGCGATCTCGTGCATCGCCGCGAGTCCGGCCTCCCAGGTGGGGAAGAAGTAGCCGAGGACCTCGCGGACCGCCGGGGTGCGGTGGACCTGCACCGTCACCTCGGTGATGATGCCGAGGCGGCCCTCGCTGCCGATGATCATCTCGCGGACGCTCGGTCCGGTGGAGGCGCTCGGAACGGGACGGATCGCGACGATCCCGTTCGGCCGGACCATGCGCAGGCCCTTGGTGATGTCGGCGATGTCGCCGTACTTGTCGGACTGCATGCCCGAGGAGCGCGTCGCGACCCAACCGCCGAGGGTCGAGTGCGTGAAGCTGTCGGGGAAGTGGCCCATCGTCCAGCCCTTGGCGCCGAGCTGTTCCTCGATCGACGGTCCCTGCGCACCCGCCTGGATGGTGGCGAGGCCGGAGCCCTCGTCGATCGACAGCACGCGGTCGAGGCGGCCGAGGTCGAGGGAGATGATGACCCGCTCCTCCGTCGGCTGCGGGTCGAGCGAGCCGGCGATGTTGGTTCCGCCGCCGAACGGGATGATGACGGCGTCCGCGGCGACGGCCGCCGCGACCACGGAGGCGACCTCGGCCTCATCGGCCGGGTACACGACGAGGTCGGGCGTCCGCGGAAGGTCGTTCGCGCGGATCCGGAGCAGGTCGCGGATGCTCTTGCCGTAGGTGTGGACGACGCGTTCCTCGTCGTCGGCCGTGACGTGGCCCTGGCCGACGAGCAGCGAGAGCTCGGCGATGAACTCCTCGGTCGCGCGCGAGGCCGGGACGGTGAGCTCGTCGAAGCTGAGGTGCGACTGCGCCGGCTTCCGCAGGTCGAGGCCGACGGCCTGCTTCACGAACGGCGCGAAGTCCGGCTTGTTGCTGTGCTCGAAGGCGACACCCTCGACACCCCAGCCCCACCACTTCATGTGCTCCACAGACGTCATCCGGCTTCCTTTCGTGGTGTGTCGATCGACACGTGTGCTTCCGGCTCGACCGAGGCACGCAGGGCCACGATCTCGGCGACGACGCGGTCCATGAGTTGGACGGGCGTCTCGTTCGGTTGCGGGTGGATCGGGCGCCCGAAGACGACGCTGACGGGCGGCCGTCCGGGGACGGGCCAGTTGCGGCCCTTCGGCATCGCGGCGTGGGTGCCGAGCACCGCGACCGGGAGGCAGGGGATGCCCTGGCGGGTCGCGAGGGCCGCCGCGCCGGGTTTGAACCGGCCGAGCTCACCCGTCTTGGATCTGCCGCCCTCGGGGAAGATGAGGATCGGGACGCCGCTCTCGAGGAGCTCCCTCGACACACCGGCCCGTTTGCGGTCGCCCGAACGGTCGACCGGGAAGGCGTTGAAGAACAGGGCCGCGAACAGGCGTCGGGCGGGGACGTCGAAGAAGTAGTCCGCCGCGACACCGGCGGCGAGGAACCGCGAGAGTCGCCGTGGCATCGCACCGACGACGAGCGGGGCGTCGAGGTGGGACTGATGGTTCGCGACGACGATGAACGGACCGTCCACCCCGGTGAGACGCTCGCGGCCCGTCACGCGGACGCGAGTCAACGACCAGACGAGCGGCTTCAGCAGGAGGCGCTGTGCGACGAAGCGCGCGTTCGCGTGCAGGGATGAGGTGAACCGCGGCTCTGCGGTCATCGGTGGGCTCCTGACTGGGCGGCGTTCGCGGCACGACGACTCGACGACATCCGGCCCGAGATCCACCGGATCGAGGAGCGGGGCGCGAACTTGACGAGGGCCATGAGCGATTTGAACCGGAGACTCGGGATCGACACGACGACGCCACGAGCGGCGTCGCGGAGGGCGTCGGCGACCAGTCGGTCGACGTCGATCCAGAGACCGGACGGGATCGAACGGGTGCTGATGCCGGCGCGGTCGTGGAACTCGGTGCGGACCCAGCCCGGGCAGAGCGCCGTGACGTGCACCCCGGTGCCGGCGAGTTCGACCGCCAGCGCCTCCGTGTAGGTCGTGACGAACGCCTTGACCGCCGAATACCCGCCCGTGGTGATGAACCCGGCGGTGCTCGACACGTTGAGGATGGTGCCGCCACCGCGTTCACGCATGGCACGGGCTGCGGCGCCCGAGAGCACGGCGACGCTGCGGCACATGACCTCGATCGCGTTGTCGAGCTCGCTCGTGTCGGGATCGGTCAGCCGCGCGTGCACCCCGAAGCCGGCGTTGTTGACGACGACGTCGATCGGCGCTGCGGCGTCCTCGATGCGGGCAGCGAGTCGTGCGACGTCGGCGCGGTCGGAGAGGTCGGCGGAGATCACCTCGACCGTGCGTCCGGTCGCGCGGAGCCGCTCGGCCGACGCCTCCAGGCGCTGTGCGTCGCGGGCCACGAGCACCAGGTCGAAGCCCCGCTCGGCGAGCGCCGTGGCGAACGCGGCACCGATGCCGGAGGTCCCACCGGTGACGAGAGCTGTAGCCATGTGGATCAGAATACGCTACGCGTTGCGTATCGTTGCAAGCTACAGTGATGAGGTCGGATCGTCACGGAACGGAGACGCCATGGTGAACCGGGAATCGCCGCGCCCAGCAGCACCCGCCGCCCTCGACGATGTCGAGCAAGAGAGCGCCATGCTGCGCCCCGCCCACGGGTTCAGCGTCCGCGACTACGCCACCTCGGCGGTCGGCAGTCGTCGCAAGGAGATCGAGGCGGAGGACTTCTCCTCCACGCCCCTCTCCCCCGAGACGGTCGCGCTGCTCCGGGCCCTCTCCGACATCGAGCGCGCGACCATGCAGTACCTCCGCGGCGTGCTGGTGACACCGACCCACAAGGACGCCAGGGTCACCGCGTTCCTCATCACCTGGGCGTACGAGAAGTACTGGATCACCGACACGATCGACACGGTGCTCAAGGCGAACGGCACGCCGCGGGTCAAGGTCCGCGCGACCGGGCTCCGCCGCACCCTCCGGGGTGTGAGCGACCGGTTCACGCCGATCGGTCAGGCCCTCATCGCGAACGTGCTCGGCGAGGACATCATCGCCTGGCACATGACGATCGGGACGATCGACGACCTCATCACCGCGGCGGCCTATCGGGCCGTCCGCGAGCGCGCCGCGCATCCCGGACTCGACCGCCTCATCGACGAGATCCTGGAGACCAAGGCCCGCCACCTGGAGTTCTTCAGCGCGCAGGCCGGCGACCGGCTCGCCGCGTCGCCCCGCGCGCAGGGCATCACCCGCCGCCGCATCCGCTCCGCCGTCTGGCCGACCGGATCCGACGTGACGGGCACCCGGCAGACCGCACGGTTCGCCGCCCTCGTGTTCCGCAGTACCGCCACCTGGAGCGACCCGGCGGTGATCGGGATCGACGCGGCCATCGACGCGCTCCCCGGTCAGTCGGGCCTCCATCTCGCCGCCAAGCTCGCCCACCGTGGACGCCACGGAAGCACCGAGGAGAACCGATGACCGACGCCACCACCCCCGACGAGGTTCCGCAGCCGGAACCTGTCGCGAGCACCGCACCGGCGATCTCGCCCGGCGCCCTCGACGGGGCACACGTCCTCGTCACGGGCGGCACCGGCTTCCTCGGGCAGGCCGTGCTCGAGCGCCTGCTCGCCGACCACCCCACCACCCGGGTCAGCCTGCTGATCCGCAAGAAGGGGTCCGTCCGCGGGAGCGACCGGTTGCAGACCCTCCTCCGGAAGCCGGTGTTCAAGGCCTGGCGCGAGCGCGTCGGTGCCGAGGCGGCCTCGGCCATCGTCGCCGAGCGGGTGAACGTCATCGAGGGCGGGCTCGACGAGATGGCGCTCCCCTCCGACCTCGACGTCGTGATCCACAGCGCGTCCACCGTCTCCTTCGACCCGCCGATCGACGAGGCGTTCGCCACGAACGTCGGCGGCGCGACCACCCTTTACGCGGCGCTCGCGAAGAGCGGCGCGACCCCGCACGTCGTCCACGTGTCCACGGCCTACGTCGGCGGGACCCGCAAGGGCATCCAGCCGGAGCGCAGCCTCGTGCACGACGTGGACTGGCGCGCCGAGGCCGAGGCGGCACGCTCCGCCCGCATCCGCGCCGAGGAGTCCTCCCGCCGGCCCGAGGTCCTGCGGAAGCTCATGCAGACCGCTCGCCGCGACCACGGCAAGGCGGGCCCGCAGGCGGTCTCGACCGCGGCGGAGGCCGCACGGATCGCCTGGGTCGACGCGCGCCTCGTCGCCCACGGTCGCGCCAGGGCCGAGAGCCTCGGCTGGACCGACGTCTACACCTTCACGAAGGCGATGGCGGAGCGCGTCGCCGAGGAGCGTTGGGCCGGCACGGGCAACCGACTGTCCTTCGTCCGCCCCTCCATCATCGAGAGCGCCCTCGCGCACCCGTTCCCCGGCTGGATCGACGGCTACAAGGTGGCGGATCCGCTGATCATCGCCTACGGCCGAGGCCAGTTGCCCGACTTCCCGGGCCTGCCGGACAGCGTCCTCGACATCATCCCGGTCGACTTCGTCGTGAACGCCATCCTCGCCGCGGCGGAGACCCCTCCGGAACCCGCCGCCCCTCGCTACTTCCAGGTGAGCTCCGGCGCGAGCAACCCGCTGCCGTTCCACAAGATGTACGCGAACGTGCACAGCTACTTCACGGAGCACCCGATCCCGGCCGACGCGGGCGACATCAGCGTGCCGACCTGGAACTTCCCAGGCGGACGGGCCATCGAGCGCTCCATCGACCGCCGGCAGAAGGCCACGAGCGCCGCGGGCAGGATCGTGTCGCACCTCCCGGCCAACGCGCGGACCCGTGGCTGGCAGGACCGCATCCGGAAGGCGTCGAGCGACCTCGGGTCGCTCCGCGACTTCACGGGGCTCTACCGCTCGTACGTCCAGAGCGAGATCGTGTTCGACGACCGTCGCACCCGCGAGCTCCACGCCTCGCTCACCCCGGAGCAGCAGGCGGACCGCGGCTTCGACGTCACGACGATCGATTGGGACGACTACTTCCAGCGGATCCACTTCCCGGCCGTCACCACGCTGACCCGCGCGTTCGCGAACCGCAAGGCCGGCGCGGCGAAGCAGCAGAAGATCCTCCCCGTGCGGGACGACGTCCTCGCGGTGTTCGACCTCGAGGGCACGGTGCTCGCCTGGAACCTCATCGAGCAGTACCTCTGGTTGCGGCTCGCCGCGACCTCGCGCTCGCGGTGGCCCATCGAGATCGCCGCGCTCGGCGCGTCCATGCCCGGCTACATCGGTGCCGAGCTCCGCGACCGCGGCGAGTTCATCCGCACCTTCATGCGTCGCTACGAGGGCGTCGACGTCGCTCAGCTCGAGAAACTCGTCCGGGGCGGGTTCGGCAAGGCGGTCCGTTCGCGACTGCTCCCCCAGGCGCTCGAACAGATCGCCGCGCACCGCGCCGCCGGGCACCGGACCATCCTCGTGACGGGCACGATCGACCTCATGGCCGCTCCCCTCGCACCGTTCTTCGACGAGGTCGTCGCCGGTGCGATGCACGCCGAGAACGGGCGCCTCACGGGGTACCTCGACAGCCCGCCGCTCGTCGACGAGGCCCGTGGCGCCTGGCTCACCCAGTACGCCGAGCAGCACGGGATGGACCTCGCCCACTCCTACGGGTACGGCGACTCCCACGCCGACGCGGCCTGGTTGCAGCTGGTCGGCAATCCGGTCGCCGTGAACCCCGACCACACCCTCTACCAGCTGGCACAGGCCGGCCGGTGGACGGTGCGAGAATGGGCACGAACCACCGGGGGCGTCCGCTCCGAAGACGAACTGACCCGCGCACCGCGCCCCGCACAGCCGAGAGGAGAGCGGACGGCCGAGGACACGATCCCCGACCGCCCCAACGCACATGGCGTTTGACATCGACAAGTTCACCGAGACGAGCGTCTCGGTGAACTGGAGTGACCTCGACTTCGACGAGTTCAAGACGAATCCGCTCCCCGCTTCCACCCTCCGCAGCCTGCGGTACATGTGCGACATCGAGTACCACACGGTCTGCTACCTCCGGGACATGCTCATGACGCCGTCCCACGAGGACGACGAGGTCGGCGCGTTCATGACGATGTGGAACCGCGAGGAGTTCTGGCACGGTGAGGCACTCGCCGCCGTCCTGGCCGCCCACGACATCACCGTCGACTTCGACGAACTGAAGGCGACGCGCTTGAAGCTCGGCTGGAAGGACCGCCTCGACCCCATCAAGCAGTCGATCCTCGGCAACCTCGTCGGCACCGACTTCATCGCCGTGCACATGAGCTGGGGTGCGGCGAACGAGTGGTCGGCCACGGCCGCGTACACCCGCCTCGCGCAGCTCGAGCGGCACCCCGTGCTCTCCGTGCTCCTCAAGCGGATCGCGAAGCAGGAGACCCGCCACGTGGCGTTCTACGCGAGCCAGGCCAGGGCACGCCTCGAGTCGTCGAAGAGCGCCCGCCGCCTCACCCGGTTCCTGCTGCGCAAGGTGTGGGGTCCTGTCGGCTCCGGCGTCATGCCGGACTCCGAGGTCACCCACGTGATGGGGCACCTGTTCGGCGACGAGGAGGGCCTGGCGGAGGTGCGCCGCATCGACGGCCACATCGCGAAGCTGCCCGGCATGGAGGGGCTCACGATCATCGAGAACTCCCTCCGCGTGCGAGGCGTCGCGGCCTGAACCCGTGTGTCGGAACCCCGGTCGGATCACCGACCGGGGTTCCGTCGGTCACGGAGGTACGCCTCAGCTCTGCGAGACGATGCGGGCGCCGTGGACCGGCCCGTGTGCCCGGATGGTCTTCAGCCCGGATGAGGCGAGCGTGACCTGCAGCTCCAGGGCGTCGTCGGTGTCCGCGGCGAGGAAGGCGATCGTGGGGCCGGAGCCCGACACGAGGCTGCCGAGGGCGCCCTGCGAATCCCCGAACTCGAGGACCTCGCCGAGCACCGGCCGAAGCTGCAGGGCGGCGGCCTGCAGGTCGTTGTAGAGGACATCGCCGAGCAGGTGGGCGTCGCCGGCACGAAGCGCCTGGAGCACCGCGGCGTCGACGGTCGGCTGGCGGCCGGACGGCGAGATGTCGAGGATGTGGCGCGCGCGGTGCGCGTCGAGCTCCTGGTAGACCAGCGGGGTCGACATGCCGAAGTCGGCGAGCGCGAGGACCCACTCGAACTGTCCCTTGGCGAGCGCGCTGCTCAGCTGGTCGCCTCGGCCGGTGCCGACGGCCGTGCCGCCGAGCAGCGCGAACGGCACGTCCGCGCCGAGACGGGCGGCCAGGGCCAAGAGCTCGTCGCGGCTGCGCTCGGTGCCCCAGAGCGCGTCACAGGCGAGCAGGGTCGCTGCTGCGTCCGCCGAGCCACCGCCCATGCCTCCGGCGACCGGGACGTGCTTCTCGATCTCGAGGCGCACGCCACCGCGGAACCCCGTCCGCCTCGCGAGCGCCTTTGCGGCGCGGATGGCCAGGTTGCTCGTGTCCGTCGGCACCCCGGAGACGTCGACGGACCCCGAGAACGTCACGCTGAAGTCGTCGGCCGGGTACGCGTGCACGTCCTCGTACAGCGAGATCGCCTGGTAGGCGGTCGCGACGTCGTGGTAGCCGTCGTCCATCACGTCGCCGACTTTCAGGAAGACGTTGATCTTCCCCGGTGCGCGCACGTGCACGTGCTTGAGGATGGCCTCGGTGGTCATTGTTCCAAGTTAGTCGATCCGGGAACCGCCCCGGACCGCCCTACTTGTCCGAGGAGTCCGCCCAGATGTTGACGTCCGCGCCCTCGGCGAGCCGGTCGATCTCCTCGAGCTCCTCGGTCGTGAACGCCGGGCCGTCGAGCGCGGCGAGGTTCTCGTCGAGTTGCTCCGGCCGCGAGGCGCCGATGAGCGCTGAGGTGATCGCCGGGTTGTTCAGCACCCAGGCCAGCGACATCTGCGCGAGGGTCTGGCCGCGCTCGGTCGCGATGTCGTTGAGGGACCGCAACCGCGTCGCCATCTCCTCGCTCACCTGGCGGTCCGGCAGTGACGGGCGGTTCGTCGCGCGCTCCGCCGGGCCCTCCCCGAGGTACTTGTCGGTGAGGAGACCCTGCGCGAGCGGCACGAAGGCGATCGCCCCGAGGCCCGTCTCGGTGAGCACCTCGGTGAGTCCGTCCTCCACCCAGCGGTTCAGGATCGAGTACGACGGCTGGTGGATCACGAGCGGCGTTCCGAGCTCACGGGCGACGGCGTGGGCTGCCGCGGTCCGTTCGGCCGAGTAGGAGGAGATGCCGACGTACAACGCCTTCCCCGAGCGCACGATCGCGTCGAGCGCACCGACCGTCTCCTCGATGGGCGTCACCTCGTCCACCCGGTGCGAGTAGAAGATGTCCACGTAGTCGAGCCCCATGCGTTCGAGCGACTCGTCGAGGCTCGCGGTCAGGTACTTCTTCGAACCGAAGTTGCCGTACGGGCCTGGCCAGAAGTCGTAGCCGGCCTTCGAGGAGATGATGAGCTCATTGCGGTACGGGCCGAAGTCCTCGCGCATCATGCGACCGAAGTTCGTCTCCGCCGAACCGTAGGGCGGCCCGTAGTTGTTCGCGAGGTCGAAGTGGGTGATCCCGTGGTCGAACGCGTGCCGGAGCAGGGCACGCTGTCCATCGAAGGGCCGGTTGTCGCCGAAGTTGTACCAGAGGCCGAGCGAGATCGGCGGCAGGAAAAGGCCGGAGGTACCCACCTGGCGGTAGTCGTTCCGCGCGTAGCGGTCGTCGGCCGCGGCGTACGGGCGGTGGATGTCGGGGACGTTCAGGGGGAAACGAGCATCAGCGGTAATGCGCCAACGCTATCGCCCTGCGCGGACGATCGACAGGAAGTCGTGGACGGTGAGTTCCTCACCGCGCGCGGTCGGCTTGACCCCGGCGGCCTCCATGCGCTCCGTGGCCGCCTGCGAGCTGCCGAGGACGTTGCCGAGCGCCTGGCGGAGCATCTTCCGGCGCTGCTGGAAGGCGGCGTCGATCAGCGCGAAGGTCTCGACCCGCTCCTGCTCGGTGCCGATCACGTCGCTCCGTCGTTCGAAGCCCACCAGGACGGAGTCGACGTTCGGGATCGGCCAGAAGACCTGGCGACTGACCTGTCCGGCGATGCGCCACGCCCCGTACCAGGCCGCCTTCGCGCTCGGTGCGCCGTAGACCTTGCTCCCCGGGACCGCGGCCAGCCGGTACCCGACCTCCGCCTGCACCATGACGACGCCGGCAGTGAGCGAGGTGAAGTGTTCGAGGAAGTGCAGCAGGACCGGCACGGAGATGTTGTACGGCAGGTTGGCGACGAGCCGGTTCGGGAGCGCGGGGAGTTCCACGATGCGGAGGGCGTCCTCGTGGACGACCGACAGCCGGTCGATCATGCCCGGCGCCATCTCCCCCACGGTGATCGGGAGCTGCTTCGCGAGGCGACCGTCGATCTCGACGGCGACGACACTCGCGTCGGCTTCGAGCAGGCCCAGCGTGAGCGATCCGAGTCCCGGACCGATCTCCACCACCACGTCGCCCGGCGCGACATGGGCGACCGAGACGATCTTGCGGACGGTGTTCGCGTCGATCACGAAGTTCTGACCGAGCTTCTTCGTCGGCGTCACGTCGAGCAGGGTGGCGAGGTCTCGGATCTCGGCGGGGCCGAGCAGTGCGACGGAAGCGGTCATCCCCCCAGTATCCCCGATCGCCGGTGGCCCCGATCGCGCCGCGGCTCCAGGCCGCCCACCGGTCAGTCGGACCAGGAGCCGTAGACCCGCTCGGTGTTCGAGGCGAGCTGCGTCGCGAACCCCTCGAGGTCTGCGCCGAGGTGCGCCGCCATGCCACGGACCGTGTGGGGCAGCAGATAGGGGGCGTTGGGCCGACCGCGGAACGGTGCCGGTGTGAGGTACGGCGCGTCGGTCTCGACCATGACGAGCTCGCGGGGCATGACCTCGAGCGCCTCGCGCAGCGGTGCGGCGTTCTTGAACGTCACGGTGCCCGCGAACGAGGCGTACCAGCCGTGCTCGGCGCAGAGCGCTGCGAGTTCGCGGCCCCCGGAGAAGCAGTGGAAGACGGTGCGCTCCGGAGCCCCGACGCGCAACAGGGTCTCGACGACCTCGTCGTGGGCGTCGCGGTCGTGGATCTGCAGGGCGATGCCGTGCCGCTTCGCGATCGCGATGTGCGCCTCGAAGGAGGCGAACTGTGCTGCTCGGCCGTCGTCCTCGGTGCGGAAGAAGTCGAGGCCGGTCTCGCCGACGGCCCGGACGCGGGGTTGGGCTGCCAGCCGGTCGATCTCGGCCAGCGCGTCGTCGAGTGTTCCGGCGCGGTCGAGATCCGGAGCGTCGTTCGGGTGGATCGCCACGGCAGCGAGGACGCGTGGGTCGCGGGCCGCGAGCGCAGCCGACCAGCGCGAGGTCTCGACGTCGGTGCCGACTTGCACGATCCCGCGGACACCGACGGCGACCGCGCGGTCGAGGTGCTCCGTCGGCGTGAGCGGCGCATCGCCGTCGGCGTGCTCGAGGTGGGTGTGGTTGTCGTACACGGCCACCGGCAGCGGCTCGGGGCTCTCCGGGTAGCTCAACTGCTTCCGCTCCCCCGCCTCACGCTGCCGCAGATGCGGGGTGGCGGCTGGATCCGGCGCGACGCCCTCGCTCATTCCGCGACGGCCTCGATCCGCGGGAAGAGCGGCTCGAGCCCGACCACCGTGGTGCCGGCGGGGACCTGAGCCCAGGTGCCGACCTCGCCGATGCGCTGCGCGCCGAGCTGACCCAGGGCGTCCTCGACCCCGAGTGCGGTCCAGAGCTTGGTGGTCGCCTTCGGGACGAAGGGGTGCAGCAGGACCGACAGGGCGCGGAGCCCTTCGACCGCCGTGGCGAGGACGGTGCCGAGGCGTGCGCGCTTGGCCTCGTCCTTCGCGAGCGCCCACGGCTCCTGCTCGGTGATGTAGCCGTTCAGCTCGTCGACGATCCGCCAGATGGCGGCCAGTGCGTCCTGAATGGCGAGTCGCTCGATGGCGGCGTCGGCGTCCGTAGCGGCGCGGGCGACCGTCTCCTGGATCGCGACGTCGGCAGGCTCGGCGGGGCCGCTCGGCGGCACGACGCCCTCGAAGTAGCGGGTGACCATGGCCAGCACGCGCGAGGCGAGGTTGCCGAAGCCGTTCGCGAGCTCGGCCTGGTAGCGCGCCGAGAGGTCCTCCCAGCTGAAGGATCCGTCCTGGCCGAAGGCGATGGCGCGCATGAAGTAGTAGCGGAACGCGTCGGATCCGAAGGTGTCGGTGATCTCGCTGGGTGCGATACCGGTGAGCTTCGACTTGGACATCTTCTCGCCGCCGACGAGCAACCAGCCGTGACCGAAGACGCGCTTCGGCACCTCAAGTCCGGCGGCCATGAGCATGGCCGGCCAGATGACGGCGTGGAACCGGAGGATGTCCTTGCCGACGATCTGCGTCGCCGGCCAGCGCTCGGCGAACGCCTCCTCGTCGGAGCCGTACCCGGCGGCGGTGATGTAGTTGAGCAGGGCGTCGAACCAGACGTAGACGACGTGGCTCTCGTCCCACGGGACCTTGATGCCCCAGTCGAAGGTGGAGCGCGAGATCGAGAGGTCCTTCAGGCCCTGGCGGACGAACTGGATGACCTCGTTGCGTGCCGACTCCGGCTGCACGAACTCGGGACGTTCCTCGTAGAGGGCGAGCAGTCGCTCGGCGAAGTCACTCATGCGGAAGAAGTAGTTGCTCTCCTGCAGCAGCTCGACAGGCTTGGAGTGGATCGCGCAGACGAGCTGGCCGACGTACTCGCCGGTGCCCTGGACGAGGTCGCTCTCCTGCTTGTACTCCTCGCACCCGACGCAGTAGTAGCCCTCGAACTCGCCCGTGTAGATGTACCCGGCGTCGTACAGACGCTGCAGGAAGAGCTGGACGTTCTGCTCGTGGCGCTCGTCGGTCGTGCGGATGAAGTCGTCGTTCGAGATGTCGATCGTGTCGAGCAGCGGGTACCAGGACTCGCTGACGAGGCGGTCCGCCCACTCCTTCGGCGTCACGCCGTTCGCGGTCGCCGTGC
Organism: Plantibacter sp. LMC-P-059a; assembly: GCF_030209505.1. NCBI lineage: Bacteria > Bacillati > Actinomycetota > Actinomycetes > Micrococcales > Microbacteriaceae > Plantibacter > Plantibacter sp. LMC-P-059a. The sequence continues at coordinate 616,889 of NZ_JARVRZ010000001.1, forward strand.
GCAGGATCTTCTGGCCGTGCTCGTCCGTCCCGGTGAGGAACCAGGTGCGGTCGCCGGCCTGACGGTGCCAGCGCGCGAGGACGTCGGCGGCCACCTCCGTGTACGCGTGCCCGATGTGCGGAGCATCGTTGACGTAGAAGATGGGCGTGGTGATGTAGAACGAGGTGCCGTCGGCCATGGGGTCAATCCTAGGACGAGCGGGCACCACGCTCGTGCCTGTTACGACGTGGGGCGCCGCTCCGAGCCCGGTACCGTCTTCGGCGGGCGTGCGGCCAGGGCCGCCTGGTAGAGGTCGCGCTTCGACAGGCCCGTGGCCTCGGCGACCTCGTTCGAGGCGTCCTTCAGGCGCATCCCTGCGGCCACGAGGGCGAGCACCTGCTCGAGCGCGGTGTCGGGATCGGCCTCGACGGCCTCGGCACCGGCGATGACGATGCAGATCTCGCCCTTCACCCCGCCCGAGGCCCAGACGGCGAGCTCCGCGGCCGTTCCGCGCTTGACCTCCTCGAACAGCTTCGTGAGCTCCCGGCAGACGGCGACCCGGCGGTCGCCACCGAGGACCGATGCGACGTCCTCGAGTGAGGAGGCCAGGCGGTTGGGCGATTCGAAGAACACCATCGTGCGCGGTTCCGTCGCGAGGGCGCGGAGGGCGCTCCGACGGTCGCCCGGCTTCCGCGGCAGGAAGCCCTCGAAGGTGAACCGGTCCGTCGCGAGCCCGGAGACGGCGAGCGCCGTGACGACCGCGGACGGACCGGGGATCGCCGTGACCTGGACGTCCGCCGTGGCGGCCGCGTCCACGAGGTGGAACCCGGGGTCTGACACGGTCGGCATGCCGGCGTCGCTCAGGACGAGCACGTCGGTCTCGCGGGCGAGTTCGACGATCTCGGCGGCGCGCTCACGTTCGTTGTGGTCGTGCATGGCGATGAGTCGGGGGCGAGACTCCACGCCGAGCGCCCGCAGGAGGTGGATCGCCGTCCGGGTGTCCTCGGCGACGATGACCTCCGCGGTGGCCAACGCCTCGCGGAGTCGGGGCGACGCGTCGCCGAGGTTGCCGATGGGGGTCGCGCCGAGGATGATCACCGGACCAGTCTCCCACCGGCCGGGTGGTTAGATGAGACGGTGTCGGTCGATCTCCTGGAACCCCCCGTGACGGGATCGCGCCTCGACCGTTGGTGGGAGCGGATGCTCCGCACCGAGCGCCGCCGGAAGCTGTGGATCTGGGGCGGCCCTGCAGCCGTCACCCTCCTCGCCTTCATCCTGCGGTTCTGGAACCTCGGCCACCCGCACTCGCTCGTCTTCGACGAGACGTTCTACGTGAAGGACTCCTGGTCGTTGTGGCTCAACGGGTACGAGAGCACCTGGCCGGACGGGGCGGACGAAGGCTTCGCCAACGGTGACGCGGGCGACCCGAGCACGAACCCGTCGTACGTCGTCCACCCGCCTCTCGGCAAGTGGCTGATCGCCCTCGGCATCGCCGTCTTCGGCATCGACGACAGCACGGGTTGGCGGATCTCCACCGTCATCGCCGGCACCCTGGCGGTGCTCCTCGTGACCCTGATCGCGAAGCGCCTGTTCACCTCGTCGATCCTCGCGGTCCTCGCCGGGTTCCTGTTCGCCATCGACGGGCACGCCATCGTCATGGCGCGGGTGTCACTGCTCGACAACTTCGTGATGCTGTTCGTGCTGGTCGGGTTCGGGGCGATCCTGCTCGACCGCTCCTGGCACGCGTCCCGGCTCGCCGCGAAGCTCGCGTCACTCCGTTCCGGTGGCGCGGAACCGGCCTGGGGCCCCGTGCTCTGGTGGCGTCCCTGGCTCCTCGCCGCCGGAGTCGCGTTCGGTGCGGCGACGGCGGTCAAGTGGAACGGCCTGTACTTCCTCGCCGCGTTCGGCCTGTACGTCATCGTCACCGACCTCCTGCTCCGCCGCCGCCTCGGGCTCGGCCTCTGGGCGAGCGCCGCGGTCCTCAAGCAGGGTCCCGTCTCCTTCCTGACGCTCGTCCCGGTCGCCGCGGTGGTGTACCTCGCGAGCTGGTCGGGATGGATCCTCACCTCGGGCGGCTACGACCGGCAGTGGGCGAACGCCGTCAGCAACGCGTGGACGGGCACCTTCGCCTGGGTCCCCCACTGGTTCCAGAGCCTCATCCACTACCACCAGAGCGCGTACGGCTTCCACGTCGGGTTGAGCACACCGCATCCGTACGCGGCGAACCCGCTCGGCTGGTTGCTCATGATCCGGCCGACCAGCATGTACTACCAGTCCCCCGCGATGGGGACCGACGGCTGCGCCTGGGACGCCTGCTCCTCGGCGATCACCTCGATCGGCAACCCGCTCATCTGGTGGGGTGCCGCCGTCGCCCTCGGGTACTGCGTCTACCGTCTGGTCCGCTACCGCGAATGGCAGGTGGGGCTCATCGTGCTCGGCGTCGCGGCCGGGTACCTCCCGTGGCTGCTGTACCTGAACCGCACGGTGTTCCAGTTCTACACGATCGTGTTCGAGCCGTATCTGATCCTCGCGCTCGTCTTCGCCGTCGGGAAGATCCTCGGGTCCAGGGACGATCCGGAGGAACGCCGGGTCGCCGGTGTCGGGGTGATCGGCGTGTTCGTGACGATCACCACGCTCCTGAGTGTCTTCTGGTACCCGATCTGGACCGCGATCACCGTCCCGTACTGGTTCTGGCACCTCCACGCCTGGTTGCCGTCGTGGGTCTGACGGGCGGTCGGTCGTGAAGGCCCTCCCCGGTGTGCTCGTCGCCGGTGGGGCGGCACTGCTCGCCCTCGGGCTGCACACCCTCGTGCCGGTCGTACCGCTCCTCACCGCGAGCGTCCTGCTCGGGATGGTCACAGGCCAGCTGCCGGTCTTCCAACGGCTCGCGGGCGGCGTGCTCAAGCCGGGACTCGGACTCAGCGCGAAGCGGTTCATGCGGATCGGCATCGTGCTGCTGGGGCTGAAGCTCAGCCTCGTCGACATCGCCGGACTCGGCTGGGTGACCCTGGCGACCACCGTCGCCATCGTCGTCATCACCTTCTTCACCACGCTCTGGCTCGGCAAGGCGATCGGTCTCACCGGCCCGGAGCCGTTGCTCATCGCGACCGGCTTCTCCATCTGCGGCGCCTCGGCGATCGGTGCGATGAGCGGGGTCGTGAAGGCGAAGGACGAGGAACAGGCCACCCCGATCGCGCTCGTCACCCTCTGCGGCACGCTCGCGATCTTCGTCCTCCCCGCGCTCCGCGGACCGCTCGGCCTGACCGACGAGCAGTTCGGCCACTGGGTGGGTGCAAGCGTGCACGACGTCGGCCAGGTGGTCGCGACCGCGCAGATCGCGGGGACGAGCGCGCTCGCCGTCGCGGTGGTCGTCAAGCTCACCCGCGTCGTGTTGCTCGCGCCCATGGTCGCCGCCGCCGCGACGATCGAACGCCGGCGACTCCAGACCGTGTCGGCCGGAGCCGGCGGCGGCGCTGACGGGACCGCCACCGCCCGCCCGCCGATCGTCCCGCTGTTCGTCGCCGGCTTCATCGCGGCCGTCCTCGTCCGCACGCTCCTGCCGGTGCCCGAGGTCGTGCTCGACATCGCGGACGCCGTGCAGACCGCGCTGCTCGCGATGGCGCTGTTCGCGCTCGGCGCGGCGATCCGGGTGCGCACGCTCATCACCACCGGGTGGCGCGCGCTCATCGTTGGCCTCGGATCCTGGCTCCTCATCGCCGTCCTGGCGCTCGGAGCGGTGCACCTGTCCTGACGCCCTGCGGCTCGCCGAGCTGCTCGGGCTAGTGCTCCCCGCCCACGAGCTTCAGGCCGATGACGCACCCGATGAGCCCGAGGATGAGCAGCACCTTGACGACGGACAGCTCCTCCCCGCCGAAGACCATGGCGTAGCCGACGGTGAGCGCGGCACCGATCCCGACCCACACGGCGTAGGCGGTGCCGACCTGGATGTCGCGCATGGCCCAGGCCAGGCCCGCCATGCTGAGGACGAGCGCCACACCGAAGGTGACGGTGGGCCAGAGCTTCGTGAAGCCCTCGGACTTGCCGAGCGCGGTGGCCCAGACGGCCTCCAGGACACCCGATGCGATAAGCACGATCCATGACATGACGATCACTCCTCAGTGGTCAGTCTTGTCGCGTTCCGGGTACTGCGCCCTCGTCCGGCAACCCCAGCGGGGCTGTGCCCGTCACGATACGCGTTCGGCCTGAGCAGGCGCTGGGCACGGTGGTGGACGGTCGGGCGCAATGCGTCCTTCTGTTGCAGCAGGGCCGAGCCGCGCGTGGTGCTCGGGTAGCGTGAACGCATGGCAGATCGTGAGTATGGCTTCCGCACGCGTGCGATCCACGCGGGCAACATCCCCGACCAGGTGACCGGCGCCCGCGCGCTGCCCATCTACCAGTCGAGCGCCTTCGTCTTCGACGACACCGCCGACGCCGCCGCACGCTTCGCCCTGCAGAAGTACGGCAACATCTACTCGCGTCTCGCGAACCCGACCGTCGCGAGCTTCGAGGAGCGCATCGCGAGCCTCGAAGGCGGTCTCGGCGCCGTCGCGACGGCCTCCGGTCTCGCCGCGCAGTACATCACCTTCGCCTCGCTCGCCGGACAGGGCGACCACATCGTCGCCTCGGCCAACCTCTACGGCGGGTCCATCACGCAGCTCGACGTCACCCTCCGGCGCTTCGGCATCGAGACGACGTTCGTGCAGTCCTCCGACGCGGCAGACTACGCCGCCGCCATCCAGGAGAACACGAAGCTCGTCTTCGCCGAGACGGTCGCGAACCCGTCCGGCGAGATCGCCGACATCGAGGGTTTGGCCGACGTCGCCCACGCCCACGGCATCCCGCTCATCATCGACTCCACCATCGCCACGCCCTACCTCAACCGTCCGATCGAGTGGGGTGCCGACATCGTCACGCACTCCGCGACCAAGTTCCTCGGCGGGCACGGCACGACCCTCGGTGGCGTCGTCGTCGAGAGCGGCCGGTTCGACTGGGACTCCGACAAGTTCCCGCTCTTCGGTCAGCCGGTGCCGAGTTACGGCGGGCTGCAGTGGTCGGGGAATTTCGGCGAGTACGCCTTCCTCACCCGCCTCCGCGCGGAGCAGCTGCGCGACATCGGCCCGGCGCTCGCGCCGCACTCGGCCTTCCTGCTCGCGCAGGGCGTCGAGACGCTGCCGTTCCGGATCCAGGCGCACGTCGACAACGCGCGGATCGTGGCCGAGTGGTTGGACGCCGACCCGCGCATCGCCGCCGTCAACTGGGCAGGACTCCCCGCCCACCCGCACCACGAGCGGGCGAACAAGTACCTGCCGAAGGGGCCTGGCTCCGTCTTCAGCTTCGAGGTGAAGGGTGGTCGCCAGGTCGGCCAGAAACTCATCGAGTCCGTCGACCTCGCCAGCCACCTGGCGAACATCGGCGACGCGAAGACCCTCATCATCCACCCGGCGTCGACCACGCACGCCCAGCTCTCCGACCAGCAGCTCGTCGATGCGGGCGTGCTGCCCGGCATCGTTCGACTGAGCGTCGGCATCGAGGACCCGGACGACATCATCTACGACCTCGACCAGGCCCTGGCGACCGCGGTGAAGGAGTAACGGGATGAGCACTTCGACAAGCTCAGTGACCGGGCAGGACGCAGCAGTGACCGGGCAGGACGAGACAGTGACCGATCAGGACGCGACGGAGACCGTCCGGCTCACCAACGGGCTCACCTGCTCGCTGCCGGCGAGCTCGCCCCTCGCCAAGCTCCTGCGGTCCCAGCGCACCTGGGTCGGTCCGGACGCCAAGGCCCGCCTCAAGCTGCTCCGTGAAGCGAAGTCCGTCGCGATCGTCGGCGCCTCCCCCAACCCCGCGCGCTCCTCGTACTTCGTGGGCACCTACCTGCAGCAGTCGAGCGACTTCCGGATCTACTTCGTCAACCCGAACGCGACCGAGATCCTCGGGCAGCCGGCGTACCCCGACCTCGCGTCGCTCCCCGAGGTCCCCGACATCGTCGACGTGTTCCGGAAGGCGAGCGACATCCCGCAGGTCATCGACGAGGTCGTCGCCGTCGGCGCCCCCACCGTCTGGGTCCAGCTCGGCATCTGGAACCAGGAGGCGGCCGAGTACGGCGAGTCGAAGGGCCTGAACGTCGTGATGGACCGCTGCATCAAGGTGGAACACGCCCGTTTCCACGGAGGCCTCCACCTGCTGGGCTTCGACACCGGCCAGATCACCGCCCGCAAGACCCTGCGGTAGCCATCCCACCCGCTGGGTATGCTCGACTGGCGCCCGCGTCCACGCCTCGAGTGACCGTGCTCGGTCCCGTCCGCGTCGAGGGTCGAGCCGGTGCACTGGTCGAACCGGGTGGACGTCGCGCCAAAGCCCTCGTCGCCGCACTCGCCCTCGCGGACGGACGGTCCGTGTCCGCCACGGCCCTCATCGATGCACTCTGGGACGACGCCCCGCCGGTCGGTGCGAAGGCGGCCCTGCAGACCCTCGTGTCACGGGTCCGAGCCGTCGCCGTGCCAGGACTCATCGAGTCGTCGGCCGCCGGCTACCGGCTCGCGGTAGGCGCGGACGACGTCGACCTCGGGGCCGCCACCATCCTCGCGGACGCCGCGTCGACGGCGGTGCGGGGCGGCGACCCGCGCGCTGCCGCGCAGCTCTCGCAGGAAGCCTTGCAGCTCTGGACCGGTGACCCAGGCGCCGAGCTCGACCCACCGCTCGCCGAGGAGCTCTCCGGCCGCGGGGCACGACTGCAGGACGAGCTGCGCCGGGTCAGGGCGCAGAGCAGGATCGATCTGGGTGAGGGTGTCTCCGTGATCAGCGACCTGGAGTCGCTCGCCGCAGCCGCACCGCTCGACGACGCGACGCACCTGATGCTCTTCAACGCCTACGCGCAGTGCGGCCGACGCGCCGACGCGATGCGCCTGTTCTCGGACCACCGGCGCCACCTGCGGGACGAGCTCGGGACGGATCCGACGAACGCCCTCGTCGCCGCCCACACCTCCCTGCTGCAGGAGGGCGCCGATCAGGCGGCGACGCAGGCCGACAGCGACGCCTCGACGTCACCGCCGCCGTCGGCGCATCGCACCGACCGCCTCGTCCTGGGGCTCCGCGCGCCGCCGAACGACCTCATCGGACGGGAGACGGACCTCGAGGCGATCCGGGAGCTGGTCGCCGAGGTGCGGATGACGACGATCCTCGGCCCGGGTGGCCTCGGAAAGACCCGCCTGGCCCAGGAGGTCGCCCGCCGCGCGTCGGTGTCCACACCGGGTGTCGTCTTCGTGGAGCTCGCGAGCATCCGGGATGCGGAGGATCTGCCACTCGCGGTGGCCACCGCCCTCGGCATCCGGGACGTCACCGGCTCCCGGCGCCTCGGCGAAGCCTTCGCCGCCCTCCCCGTGGACCTGCACGAGCGCATCGTCGCGCGGCTGTCCGAACGTCCCACGCTCCTCGTCATGGACAACTGCGAACACCTCGTCGACGCAGCGGCCCGGTGGATCGCCGACCTCCTCGATTGGACGACCGGACTCCGGGTCCTCGCGACCAGCCGCAGCCCGCTGTCGATCACGGCCGAGCACGTCTACCAACTCGAACCGCTCGGAGCAGGCCACGCCGACGGCGACGACCCGGATCAGGCCGGCCCGGCGGTGCGCCTGTTCGTCGAGCGAGCTCGCGCCGCGCGCCCAGGTGTCCACATCCCGCTCGAGACGGCAGCGCGACTGTGTGCCGCTCTGGACGGGCTCCCCCTGGCGATCGAGCTGGCGGCGGCACGGACCCGCTCCATGTCCGTGGAAGAGGTGGAACGGCGGCTCGGGAACCGCTTCGCGCTGCTGACCACCGGTTCCCGAAGCGCGCCCGAGCGCCACCAGACCCTGCAGGCGGTCATCGAGTGGAGCTGGAACCTCCTCGGCGAGCGTGAGCGGACGGTGCTGCGCCGCACAGCTCGATTCCCCGACGGCTTCGGCATCGACGCGGCCGGCGCCGTCGCTCCTGAGGTCGACGACGTCGCCGACGCCCTCGACGCGCTCGTCGGACAATCGCTCCTCACCGTCCGGGACGACCCGGCGACCGGATCGCTGCGGTTCCGGATGCTCGAGACGGTCCGCGAGTTCGGGATGATCGCGATGCAGGACGCCGGCGAGGAGGCGGAGGTCGTGGACGCCATGCGGCGGTGGGCGATCGCCCTCGCCGACGCGACGCAGCCGCGCATGCACGGGGCCGAGCAACTCGACGCCTTCGCGATCCTCGCCCTCGAACAGGACACCCTCGTGAGCATCCTGCGACAGGCCCTCGCCGACGACCGGGCAGAGGTCGTCGGCCCGCTGTTCGCCGCGCTCGCGGTGTTCTGGACCTTCCGGAGCGCGCATCAGGAGGTGCTCGTGTTCGGCGAGCCGGTCCTCGCCGTCCTGCGACGCCAGGACGCCGGCTCGGTGACCGGCGACGCACCGGCGGTCGCCTTCGCGATCATCGCGGTGACGTTCCTCGCCACGGACGTCCGGACGTCGGCCCGCGCGATCGGGGCGCTCCGCCGCGTCGAACGCGTGCACCTGACGGAGCACCCGCGGATGCGCGCGCTCGTCGGGCTCATGCTCGCCGCCGGACGCGCCGATCGGTCGGTGGACCTCATGCAGTCGTTCCGGACCTCGCCCGACCCTCGGGTCGCCAACGTCGGCAACCTCCTCGCGGCGCAGATGGCCGAGAACGAGGGCGATCCGGCGTCCGCCGAGGTGGCCGCGCTCCGAGCGAACGAACTCTCCGTGTCGATCGGCGACGTCTGGGGCGCCGCGATGAGCGCGCACATGCTGGCGCAGTTGCACAGCCAGAACGCCGAACCCGAGTCCGCCCTCCACTGGGCCGGGCTGGCCGCCACCGGCCTCGAGGCGATCGGCGCCGAGGCCGACCTCCGCCAGCTGGACTGGCTCATCGCCCTCGGCGACATCGGTCGCGGCGACTACGCGTCGGCGACCGCGGTCCTCGACCGCTTCCTCGCCGACGAGACGCCGGGCACGGGCTTCACGCCGATCCCCGAACGCGAGTCGATCGTCTGGGCGGGTCTCGCCGAGATCGCCCGCGCCCAGGGCGACAGCCGACGAGGCACGGAGCTCTACGGTCGCGCGCTCGGGGCCTTCAGCGGTGGTGAGTCCCGCCGCTCGCCGTGGTTCGCGCTGGTCGCCTCCGCCGCCCTGGCTGCGGCTGTGCTCGACGGCACCACCTCCACCGAGGTCCACGGGCGTCTGGCCCGCCGCATCCGGACCCGCACCGTCGCGCTCGGCCGTCTGCTGCCGGAACGGTTCGACCGCCCAGTCCTCGGCGCCACCGTCCTCGCCCTCGGCAGCTGGTACCGGCGTGCCGACGAGGGCGAGGTCCGGGTTATCGGCGCGGAGCTCGTCGCCCTCGCCGCCGGACTCGCGTCCCGGCAGGACATCCCGTCGCTCGTCCGCCGCCTGCACGAGCCGGATGACACCGCGCACCCGCGCACCGACGGCAACCCGGCCATCGTCGAACGCGTCGCGCACCTGACCGCGGACGAGAGCGCCGCCAGGGCCCTCGAGCTGCTGGGCAGCCGGGTCCTGGCGGCGCGCTGACCGTCCGTCGGAGCCGATCTCAGGCGCGGCGCATGTACGCCCGCACCGTCAGCGGCGCGAACACCGCGACGATGACCGCAGCACCGAGGAGCGCGAGCCAAGCGTCCGAGCCGAAGGTGCCGGTGTTCGCGAGGTCGCGGACGGCGGTGACGAGGTGCGACACCGGGTTCACGGCGACGAAGCCCTGGAGGAACGCCGGCATCGTGTCCGGGTTCACGAACGCGTTCGAGAGGAACGTGAGCGGGAACAGCACGAGGAAGGAGATGCCCTGCACGCTGCTCGCGCTCCGGGCGATGACGCCGAAGAACGCGAAGATCCAGCTGATGGCCCAGGCGCAGACGATGACGAGCAGACCGGCGACCACCACGAAGCCGAGGCCGCCCTCCGGTCGGTACCCCATGACGAACCCCATGGCGAAGGTGAGCGTGATCGCGATCGTGTACCGGACGGTGTCGGCGAGCAGGGCGCCCGCCAACGGCGCGATCCGCGCGATGGGCATCGACTTGAAGCGGTCGAACACGCCCTTGTCCATGTCCTCGCGCAGCTGGATGCCGGTCACGACCGAGGTCGTGATGACGGTCTGCACGAGGATGCCGGGGATGATGATCGGGAGGTAGCTCGCCACGTCGCCGGCGATCGCGCCGCCGAAGATGTAGGTGAACATCAGCGTGAAGATGATCGGCTGGACCGTCACGTCGATGAGCTGCTCGGGGGTGCGCTTGATCTTGAGCAGACCGCGGTAGGCCATGGTGAAGGAGTTGCGGACCGTCTGCGACAGGCTGACGTGGTTCCGGAGGGACCGGTCCGTGCCGGGGGTGATGGTGATCGTGCTCATGCGTGGACCTGCTCTGCGGTGTCGAAGGAATCGGTATCGGACGTGGCGCCGGCGTCGCCGGTCTCGACGCCGTGTCCGGTGAGGGTGAGGAAGACCTCGTCGAGCGTCGGCTTCTGGACACTCATCTCCGCGAGCCGGATCCCGGCTTCACGGAGCGTGATGAAGAGGTCGGTGACGGCGTCGGGGTCGCGCATGGGCGCCGTGATGCGGGTCGCCTCGGGCGAGACGACGGTCTCCACCCGGAGCACCTCGGTGATGACACGCCGGGCGTCCTCGAGGTCCGCCGGATCCGCCAATCGCAGTTGCAGCGACGACTCCCCCACGGATGCCTTCAGTTCGTCGGACGTCCCTTCGGCCACGACGAGGCCCCGGTCGATGACGGCGATGCGATCGGCCAACTGATCGGCCTCGTCGAGGTACTGGGTCGTGAGCAGCACCGTCGACCCGGTCGCCACGAGGCGTCGGATGGTGTCCCACATCTGCGCCCTCGTCCGCGGGTCGAGGCCGGTGGTCGGTTCGTCGAGGAAGATGAGCGGCGGCTGCGCGATGAGGCTCGCGGCGAGGTCGAGCCGACGCCGCATGCCGCCGGAGAACTTCTTCAGCGGGCGAGCCGCCGCTTCGCTCAGCCCGAACTCCTCGAGGAGTTCCGCGCTCTTGCGCCTGGCCTCGGCACGCCCGAGGCCGAGGAGCCGCGAGAAGATGACGAGGTTCTCGGTGGCGGAGAGGTTCTCGTCCACCGAGGCGAACTGCGCGGTCACGCCGATGAGCTGGCGGACCACCTGCGATTCGCGCTGGATGTCGTGGCCGAAGACGGTCGCGCTGCCCGCGTCGGGACGCAGGAGGGTCGCGAGCATGCTGATGGTGGTGGTCTTCCCGGCGCCGTTCGGGCCGAGGACGCCGTAGACGGTGCCGGTCCGGACGGAGAGGTCGACGCCGTCGACCGCTCGGTTGTCGCCGAAGGTCTTCACGAGGCCGTGGGCCTCGATCGCCCAGTCGGAGCGGATGCTCATGCGGATGCCTTTCGATTCGTGGTGGACCGCCGGTGGGCGACCCGGACACGAGTGTGCTCGTCGGCACTCACCGATCGCTCACGTGGCGCTGACGGCCGCTGTTCGTCGCTGACAGAGCCGACAGCGATCGCCGCAGTCGATCGCGCCTAGAGTGGAGGGAGCCAGTCGTACCGAAGGAGGTCGTCCAGTGACGGCATACGTGTCCGCATTCGACCTCTTCTCCATCGGCATCGGCCCCTCCAGTTCGCACACCGTCGGCCCCATGCGCGCCGCGCTCGCGTTCGTCGAGGGTCTCGAGCGCGACGGGCTGCTCGGGCGGGTCGACCGCGTCACGTGCTCGCTCTTCGGCTCCCTCGGCTCGACCGGTATCGGCCACGGCACACCGGACGCCGTCGTCGCCGGACTCCGCGGCCTCACTCCCGAGGGATGCGATCCGGCCGAGGTCCGTCGCGCCTGGAGCGACCACCCCGACGGCGGAACCCTCCTCCTCGCCGGGGTCAGGCCCGTCGACTTCTCCCGGGACGACGTCTCCTTCGTCCCGAGGACGCGCCTCCCCGGCCACCCGAACGCCCTGACCCTGTCCGCCTGGGACCGTTCGAGCGAGGTACCGGTCCGCTCGGAGACCTACTACTCGGTGGGCGGCGGTTTCATCAGGCGCGACGGCGACGACCCGGCGTCCGCGCTCCCCCAGCACCCCGTCCCCATGCCGTTCCGGACCGCCGAGTCGCTGATCGACATCTGCGATCAGAGCGGACTGCCGATCGACGCGATCGCCAGGCGGAACGAGGAGGCCATGCGCACCCCGGAAGCGGTCGACGCCGGCCTCGACGCCATCTGGGCGGCCATGCACGAGTGCGTCACGGCCGGACTCGCGGACACGGGCACGCTGCCCGGTGGCCTCGGTGTCAAGCGTCGCGCCCGCGCCGTCCGCGAGCGACTCGACGTGGCCGAGGCGGAGAGCGGCCGAGAGCTGCCGACGGAGTGGCTCCACGCCTTCGCGCTCGCCGTCAACGAACAGAACGCCTCAGGCGGGCGGGTGGTGACGGCGCCGACGAACGGGGCGGCCGGCATCATCCCGGCGGTCGGCAGCTACTACCTGCGGTTCGTCCCCGGGGCGTCGCTCGACGGCATCCGCCGGTACCTACTCACGGCGACCGCGATCGGGTCGCTGTTCAAAGCGAACGCCTCCATCTCCGGTGCGGAGGGCGGGTGCCAGGCGGAGGTCGGATCCGCGTGCGCGATGGCGGCCGGCGCCCTGTGCGCCGTGCTCGGCGGCACCCCACGCCAGGTCGAGAACGCCGCGGAGATCGCGATGGAGCACCACCTCGGTCTCACCTGCGACCCGGTCGGCGGACTCGTCCAGGTGCCGTGCATCGAGCGGAACGCGATCGCCTCGTCGACGGCGGTCAGTGCGGCCAGGCTGTCGCTGCACGGCGATGGGACGCACCTCGTCTCCCTCGACACCGTGATCGAGACGATGCGCCAGACCGGTGTCGACATGTCGACGAAGTACAAGGAGACCAGCGAAGGCGGCCTCGCGGTCAACGTCATCGAGTGCTGAGCCGCGCCGCCCGGCTCGGCCGAGTCTGCGCGCCTCAGCGTCGTCCGGCGGGCGACCCGATCACCGTGGGTCGAGTGCTGCCACGTCGGTCACGGGTAGGCGGCACACGAAGTCGTGACAGAGGTAGGCGGTCGGCAGGCCGTCCCGGCTCGTCCGCTCGGCGAAGAGGCCGAAGCCCGCAGCAGCCCAGGCGGCGGCCTCCTGGTCTGTGACCACCGTCACCACCGCGTCGCGTCGCGTCCTGACGGCGTCGCGCATCGCCCGAGCGGCCGTGACCCGGTCCTCGCTCTCGTCGGCGCGGACGTGATCCGGTGCGACGACGACGAGTTGCGAGGCCGGTTCCGCGAGCGATGCGGCCAGTCCGAGGCTCGCGCCGAACGCGGTCGGTACGCGCAGCGCCGCCGACGCGGCGAACCGCACGGCGCCCTCGGCGGCCGCACGGAAGCGCCCGTCCGCTGAGAGCTGGTACAGCAGAAGCGACGCCTGGCCGAGCGCGGAGATCCCCGACGGGTAGGCGCCCTCCGACGGGTCGCCGTCCACGCGGGTGCCGTGAGCGGCCAGCACCGGGTCTCCACCGCCCGGCAGGACGAACCCGGCCACAGCGGTCGGCGCACCGGCCCCTGACGCCTCGGCCCCGGAACCCTCGGGGAGGCATCGTTCGACGAGGTCCCTGGCGAGCTCCGCGTAGCGCACCTGACCGGTTGCGAGGCCGAGACGCACCAATCCTGCGGCGAGCATCCCGTAGTCCTCGAGGGCCGCCGCCGCTCCCGAACGCTGCTCGTCGAGCGAGGCGCGGGCGAGGGTGCCGTCGGGCAGCAGATGGTTCTCGACGACCGCGTCGGCCGCCCACCGGGCGGCCTCGAGCCACTCGGGGCGATCGAGGACCGTCGACGCCTCGGCCAACGCCCCGATGGCGAGTCCGTTCCACCCCGACAGCACCTTGCGGTCGACCGCGGGCGGAGCGAGCGTCCCTCGGCCGTGCACGTCGCGACGGTAGTAGCCGCCCTCCGACCGGACGCCGTCGACGACGCTCTCCGAGTCCTGGGCGGACCCGAAGCCGCCGCTCGGCTGCTGGAGGGTGTCGATGAGGAAGCCGGCGATCCCGGTCGCGACGGTGGCGGCCCACGGGCTCGGACGCTCCGCCCAGGCCCGCGCGTAGGCGGTGAGCAGGAGGGCGTTGTCCGTCAGCATGCGTTCGTAGTGCGGCTCGGTCCAGTCGCGGTTGACCGCGTACCGGAAGAACCCGCCTTCGACGGGGTCGCGGAGCGCCGACGCCCCCATCGTCCGGAGCGTGCGCTGCGCGAGGTCGACACCACGGCGAGCAGCCTCCCCCTCGCGCGGTGTGAGCAGGAAGTCGAACACCGGCGCCATCGGGAACTTCGGCGCGGTGCCGAATCCTCCCGACTCGGGGTCCTCGAGGCCCTCGATGATCTCGACCGCGGCATCGAGGTCGGCAGATGCCGGCACGGACGCGTCCTCGGGGGCGGTCATCGCCTCGGCGATCGCGCGCGCGAGGCCGTCAGCGCTGGCGACGACGTCCTCTCGGCGTTCCGTCCACGCCACCCGGACCGCCTCGAGCACCTGCGGGAACGACGGGTGACCCCGGAGCGGCACCGGCGGCGAATAGGTGCCAGCGTGGAACACGTGCCCGCGAGGGGTCACGAAGACGTTCAACGGCCAGCCGAGCTCCCGGGTGAATGCCCCCGCCGCAGCGAGGTAGCTCGCGTCGACGTCGGGATGCTCCTCCCGATCGACCTTGACGGCCACGAAGTCGCGGCGGAGCAGCTCCGCGATGCGCTCGTCCGCGAACGACTCCCTCGCCATGACGTGGCACCAGTGACAGGTCGAGTAGCCGATCGACACGAGCAGGGGGACGTCACGACGGGCGGCCTCCTCGAAGGCCTCGGGCCCCCAGGGGTACCAGTCGACCGGCTGCTCGGCGTGGGAGCGGAGGTAGGGGCTCATCGCCCCGGCGAGCCGGTTCGTCATGACGGGTCCGTCGCCCCGGACCTAGAGACCGAGTGGCAGCTGCTCGCCCGCCGTGATGCGGGAGCGGAGCCGGTTGTTCGGGGCGGGCAGCGGGCACACGTAGTGGTCGCTGAACGCGCACGGCGGCAGGTAGGCGCGGTTGAAGTCCACGAGGACGTGTCCGTCGGCGGTGGGCGCCGGCATGCTGATGAACCGGAACCGGTAGGTCTCGTCGCCGCTCGTGCCGTCGGAGAACACGGCCCAGAGCCCGTTCGGGCCACCCGTGACGGTCAGGGACACGGCTTCATCGCCGAGGGTGAACTCGACCCGGCCCACCGGCGTCTCGGTCGTGACGTGGCCGTCGATCGACTCGGTCTCCACCGTCACCCCCGGCGACGGCACGAATCGGGCGGGCCTGATCCACGAGACGTCCGGCGCGAAGGCACTGATTCCGGACAGCGAGGTGCGCGTCGGAGCCTCGGGATCGAGGACCCTGAGCGCGTATGCGCCGTCGCGCTCCATGCCGCGGAGGAGAGCGTCGCCGAAGTGCAGTTCCTCACCGTGGACGAGCTCGACGCGGTCGGTCATGATCTGCGCACCGCTCGGTGTCGTGAGGCCCGTGCCGGTGAGCCGTTCGCCCACGATGCCGGTGTCGTCGGCACGCCAGGTGCCCGGAGCGCCCTCCAGAGGCGTCGCCTCCTCGGTCAGCCAGTGCGTGAAGCGCAGTGCGGCGATCCCATGCGGCGCGCGCACCGAACGCTCGCGGGCGGTGTGCCAGGCGGTCCAGGACGCGATGAACTCGGCGGGGGTCTCGGAACTCATACCCCGACGGTACCAACTCCGGGCGTCCCACAGAGCCCCTGGACATCCCGTCTGGTCCGGATGCGCTCACCGCGAACAGCGCGATGGCGCCGCCCGGCGGACCGGGCGACGCCATCGAGGTGGTGCCGTACTAGTTGAAGAGCTTCTTGTCCTTGAGCCAGTCGGCCGCGAGGGTCTTCGGTGCCGCCTTCTCGTCGCCCTGGTTGCGGGCGTTGAGCTCGATGAGGTCTTCGGTGGTGAGCTCCGCCGACACGGCGTTGAGCACCTCCTTGACCTTGTCGCTGGCCTTGTCCGAGTTGATCAGCGGGAGGACGTTCTGCGGGAGGATCAGGTTCTCCGGGTCCTCCAGCGTGACGAAGTCGTTCGCGGCGATCGACGGGGTGGTCGTGTAGATGTCGGCCATCTGGACCGTGCCGTCGAGCAGGGCCGCGGTGGTCTGCGCGCCGCCGCCGTCGCTGATCGGCACGAAGGTGAGCTTGTCGGCCGGGACACCGTAGACCTCGGTCAGGCCCTTCGGTCCGTACGGGCGCTCAGCGAGCTCAGGAGCCCCACCGATGGCCAGCGGGACGGTGAGGGACGCGAGGTCGGCGAGGCTCGTGACGTTGTTCGCCTCGCTGAACTCCTTGGTGACGTTGTAGGAGTCCTTGTCCTCGGCCTTCGACTGGTCGAGCACCTCGTAGCCCTTGGGAGTCGCCTCCTGGAGCGCCGAGTAGACCTCGTCGCTCGACTTGGCCGTAGCCGAGTCGTCGAAGAACTGCAGCAGGTTGCCGCTGTAGTCGGGGACGAGGTCGATGGACCCGTCCTCGAGGGCGGCGATGTAGACGTCGCGGGCGCCGATGTTGAGCGACTCGGCGGTCTTGATGTCGTTCGCTTCGAGCGCCTGGATGTAGATCTGCGCGATGATCTCGGACTCGGGGAACCCGGCGGAACCGACGGTGATGGTGTCGGACGCGGCGGTCTCGCCGGCGGTCGGGTCGCCTGCGGAGCAGGCGCTGAGGGCGAGTGCCGCTGCGGCGGTCGCCGCGATGCCGACGGCGAGGCGTCGACCCTGTCGAATGGTGAACATGAGGTTTCCTATCTGTGATGGACGAGAACGGTGGTGCCGTTGTGCGGGATGGTGCCTCGGGCGATGCTGGCGCCCGAGAGGGTTCGGAGTGCTACTCGGTTCGGTGGGCTGCGGTCTGCATCTTCGTCTCCGCCACGGCGAGCGCGGGGTCCGGTGACGTCGACCGGTCGTCGACCCCACCGCCGTGCGCGCGGGTCTCGTCGACGCGGGCGTGGGTCGCCTGGACGCCGCGCGGCACGACCGCCCGCTGGATGAGCGAGAACACGCCCTCCAGCAGCAGGGCGAGCACGATGATGATGATCGACCCGGCGAGCATCTGCGCGTAGTCGCGCACCGGCAGGCCGTCGAGGATGTAGCGACCGAGCCCGGGGCCGTTGGTCAGGAAGGCCACGACCGTCGCGGTCGCGATCGTCTGGAGCACGGCCGAGCGGACGCCACCGATCATGAGCGGCAGAGCCAGCGGGATCTCCACCTTGCCGAGGATCTGCCACTCGTTCATGCCGACGGCACGAGCGGCGTCGACGGTCTGGCGGTCGATCGCCTCGACTCCGCCGTAGGCGCCGGCGAGAACCGGCGGGACGGCCAGCACGACGAGGGCCGTGATCGCGGGGACGAGGCTCGTGCTCGAGAAGCCCCAGCCGAGCGTGATGAGTGCGAGGAGCGAGAGCAGGCCGAGCGTCGGGAGCGCGCGGAGCGACCCGGTGATGACGACCGCCAGCTCACGCCCCTTGCCCGTGTGCCCGATGAGCAGCCCGAGCGGGATCGCGATGAGGCAGGCGATCAGGACGGTGAGGCCGGTCACGCCGAGGTGCTGCAGCACCCTGACGGGGATGCCACCAGGACCCTCCCAGTGCTCCGGGTCGAATATCCACGCGAACGCGGCGAGGAAGTTGATCATGCGACTCCTCCCCCGGTGGTCGCCAACTCGCGGGCCTCGGTGGCGGCGCGGCGTCGACGGATCGCCCCCTTCGAGCTGATGCGCGTCCAGGGCATGAGCAGGCGCCCCAGGAGGACGAGCAGGACGTCGAACACGATCGCGATGACGACCGTCCCGACGATACCGGTGAGGATCTCGATCGGGAACTGGCGGTTGTAGCCGTCGGTGAAGAGGTAGCCGAGGTTCGTGACCCCGATGAGGGCACCGACGCTCAACAGGCTGATGGTGCTGGCCGAGACCACCCGGATGCCCGCCAGCATGAGCGGACCGGCGAGCGGGAACTCGACCCGCCAGAACCGTTGGCCGGTCGAGAACCCGACGGCCTGCGCCGACTGCCGTACGCCGGCGTCGACCGCGTCGAGCGCGTCGGCGATCGTCCGCACGAGGAGTGCCACCGCGTAGATGGTGAGCGCGATGACGACGTTGGCCGGGTCGAGGATCTTCGTCCCGATCAGGGAGGGCATGAGGACGAACAGCGGCAGCGACGGGATCGCATAGAGGATGCCGCTCACGGTGAGCAGGACCCCGCGCGACCACCGGTACCGGTGGGCGAGCCAGCCGAGCGGTAGCGAGATGAGGAACCCGAGGATGATCGGCGGGAGGCTCAACTGCACATGGGTGAGCACGAGCTCCCAGATCATGCTCCAGTTCGCGATGACCCAGTTCATCTGGATGCGCCGCCCTCGGCCGATTCCCTGGCCTGTGGCTCACCGGGATCGCGACGGTCTCCGAGGACGCCCGCCGGGCGCCCCGACTCGTCGACGACGACGTCCCGTCCGCCCACCCGCTCGACGTGCAGGGTGCGCTGGCCGCGGTCGGCACCGATGAACTGGGCGACGAAGTCATTCGCCGGCTCCGCGACGATCTCCGCCGGTGAGCCCACCTGGGCGATGTGGCCACCCTTCTGCAGGATGACGACCTGATCGCCGAGGAGGAACGCCTCGTCGATGTCGTGGGTCACGAACACGATCGTCTTGGCGATGTCGCGCTGCAGGCGGAGCAGCTCCCGCTGGAGTTCGGCCCGCACGAGCGGGTCGACGGCGCCGAACGGCTCGTCCATCAGGAGGATGTTCGGGTCGATCGCCAGGCCTCGGGCGACCCCGACGCGCTGCTGCTGCCCGCCGGACAGCTGGCTCGGGTAGCGGTCGGCCAGCGAGCGGTCGAGGCCGACGGTGTCGAGCAGCGTGAGGGCGTCCGCCCGCGCCTGCTTCTTCGGGACGCCGGTGAGGAGCGGGACGGTGGCCACGTTGTCGATGACCGTCCGGTGCGGGAGCAGGCCGGAGTTCTGCATGACGTACCCGATGCGGCGCCGCAGGCGGACGGGGTCGACGGCCGAGACGACCTCGTCGTCGATGACGATGCGGCCCTCGCTCGGATCGACCATGCGGTTGATCATCCGCAACAGGGTGGTCTTGCCGCAGCCGGAGGAGCCGACGAAGACCGTGGTGGACCGCGACGGGATCGTGAGGGAGAAGTCGTCGACCGCGAGCGTGCCGTCGTCGAAGCGCTTGCTGACGTGTTCGAAGGAGATCATGCTGGACCGATGCCTCTTCTCTGCACGACGGGCGTGGCAGCTCTCGTCCGACGAGGCTGCGCCGCCGAGGTCGGTGGCTCGCTGGACGTCTCGCCGTCGGTGCATCCGAACCTACCGGAGGCCACTGACATCGCTCACCCCCTCGACACATGTCGAAATACATGGCATGCGGCGGCGCGGGGGTACCGGCCGGCCGCCGTCCCTCAGGATCGGTCGACGCCCAGGGCGGTGAGCGCTGCCGTGACGAGCTGCTGACCGAGCAGCTCCTGCTCGATCGCCGACCGGAGGCCGGCATGGGCGACCGAGAACCCGACCGACCATTCGTCGTGCTCCGCCGGACCGAGCGCGTCAGCTGCGACGACCGCCTCGAGCGCCAGCACGTCCGCGAGGAGGGCGGTCGAGCGTTCCAGGAGTCGCAGGGAGGTCCCGGCGAAGGAGGCCGGGTCGTCCGCGGCCTCGTCGGACGGGCCGGCGGCGACCGGGGTTGCGAGCACGCGGAGCTCGGCGACGAGGTCCGCGGCCGACTGACCGAGCAGGACGGGGACGAACGCGGATCCGGTCCCCCGGCGGTCGGCCCCGCCTCCGTCGACACGTCCGAGCCGTCGCTCGGCGGCAGCGGCGGTGTGCGCGATCGCCGCGCGGAGCCCGTCGAAAGCGCGGGCGAGCGCCGCTCCATGCAGCAGTCCGCCGGTCCGCAGGACACCCGACGCCTGATCGACGAGTGGATCCTCCGAGGCTGTGCCGAGCGTCGATTCGACGAGCAGGACGGCCGCGGTGACCTCGTCGGCGAGGGCACCGTTGATCTGCGGGGTCGCGCGGAGCCGCAATCCGTCCGGGTCCCGCTCATCGCGCGCACCCTCCGGGCGGACCGGCGTCGCCAACAGCTCGGTGATCCGTTCCGCGCTCGCCCGGGTGCCCGCCGACGGGCTGCCGGCGAGGACCGTCGCGTCGAACGCCGGTCCTCGCCCGCGCGGCCCGGACCCCGCACCGGCCCGTGACGAGAGAGCGCTCGTGGTGTCCGCCAGCCGACTGAGCGCGCCGAGCCGGTGGAGTGCGAGCGCGCCGACGCCGAGGGAGTAGGCGTTGTGGTGGACGAACGCCAGCCCCTCGTGCGCAGCGAGGTCGAGCGGTGCGAGCCCGACCCGCGACAGGGCGACCCGGGTCGGGAGCCGCTCGCCCGCGAGGACCGCCTCCCCCTGTCCGAGCACGAGCGTCGCGACGGACGCCAGGTGGGTCTGGTCGCCGTCGCCGAGGGACCCGACGGAGGGGATCACCGGGGTCACTCCCCGGTTGAGGAGCTCGGCCACGAACACGGCGGTCTCGAGGCGGATCCCGGATGCGCCACGGGTCCATCCGGCGAGCCGGGCGGCGATCACCGCTCGAGCGCGGTCCACCGAGAGCGGGAGACCGATGCCACCACGCCGATCGTGGACGACGCGCTCCTCCACCGCCGACGGGTCGAGCGTCGCCGTGCGCGGAGCCGCTCGTCCCCGGACCGGGCCCAGGGACCGTGGACCCGGCGCATCGACTCCGACCGCCGTCGTCTGCCGGTCGACGATGGCCCGGCCCGCACCGATGCGGTCGAGCGCCGCCGTGTCGAGGACCACGATCGCGTCGTCGCGGGACACGGCCACGAGGTCGTCGACCGAGATCGGACCGGTCCCGAACACCACGGGCGCTCCCATCAGCGCACGCCCATCGAGCGGTCGGTGGCGTTCGTCTGGTCTGCACTGCTGGACACGGGGCGCTCCATCCGCTCGTCGAGGGGCCGTGGACCGGCCGGGATGGACGTCAGCGTACGAGCGCCCGGCGGCCGGCGCACGGCGTGTGTCGACGTATGACGGGATGCGGGGACGGGCGGAGCGACGGGGTGCCGGCGGACCTCAGCGGTAGCGGCGGCCCTCGTCGCGGCGGTAGCGGGCGAGGACCACGACGGTGAGGACGAGCGTCCACGCGAGGACCCCGACCCACGACCACCACGGCAACTCGCCGCCCTGGACCGCCCAGACGACGAGCTCTCGGGTCTGACGGCTCGGAAGGAACATCGACAACCGGTCGAGCCAGGGGGCGAAGAGGAACGGCGGGATGAACAGTCCGCCGGCGAAGGCCAGCGAGAACATGGCCACCTGCACCACGGCGATCGCGGCCTTGCTGGGGAGGGCGTACCCGATCGCGGTGCCCAGGAGCATGAACGGCATGGCACCCACCACGAGCGCCACGACGCCGCCGAGCAGTCCGAGCGGGGTCGCGGTGGCGGCGGTCAGGAGCGCACCGAGCACGACGACCGGGACGACGGCCGCGAACCCGAGGAGGCCGACCGAGCAGAGGTGCGAGAGGACCCGGGCGACACCCGTCACCGGGAGCGTGCGGAGGTACGGGTCCCACGCCTGCTCCCGCGCCTGGGCGATGGTCAGCCCGAAGCCGAACAGGGCGTTCGCGAGCACCGCGAAGACGATCAGGGAGATGACCGCCTGGGTCGCGATGCGGGGGTCACCGGCGACCTGCGCCTGCGGAACGACGAAGAACAGCAGCGAGAGCGCCGGGAACACGAGCGAGCCGATGACGGCGATAGGGACGCGCACCGTTTCGAGCAGGGAGTACCGTGCGTGCAGGGTGGTGAGCTGGAGCGTCGTGGCCATCAGGCGGCGCTCCGTCCGACGTTCGCCCGGGCGTGCGCGGTGAGGGTCAGGAACGCCTCCTCGAGGGTGGCGCCGCGGACGGCGAGGTCGGTGAACGGGACCTCGGATCGGACGAGGTCACGCACGAAGGCGTCGGCGTCGCGGACGTCGAGTTCGACGGTGTCCCCGTCCCGACTCGCCTGGACGACCCCGGCGAGCTGCTCCACCGCTCCAGGTTCGGCGCTCCGGAGCCGCACCCGGTGGATGCCGACGAGCCCGAGAACCTCGCGCAGGGGCGCATCGGTGATGACCCGTCCGCCACCCAGCACCACGACGCGCTCGGCGAGCGCTTCGATCTCCTCGAGGTAGTGGCTCGTGAGGACGATCGTCGCGCCGAGCTCACGTTGCCGACGGATGGCGTCCCAGAGGGTGCGACGCGCGCCGACGTCGAGCCCCGTCGTCGGCTCGTCGAGAAGCACGAGACGCGGCTTGCCGACGAACGCGAGCGCGACCGCGAGGCGCCGCTGCTGGCCGCCCGAGAGCGAACCCGTCTGGCGTCGGATGAGCTCGCCGAAACCGAACTGCTCGGCCAGGACGGCCGTCGGCACGCGGTCGGCGAAGTGACGTCCGACGAAGTCGACGACCTCTCCCACCCGGAGCGTGGGCGGGAGCGCCGTCTCCTGTGGTGTCGATCCGAGCCTGGTGCGGTTGACCGCTTGGGCGGGATCGCCACCGAAGAGGGTCACGGTGCCGCTCGTCGGACGTCGGGTGCCCTGCAGGAGGGAGAGCACGGTGGACTTGCCGGCGCCGTTGGGGCCGAGGAGCCCGACGAGCGAACCCGGGTCGATCCTGAGGTCGACGTCGTCCAGCGCGGTGACGTCGCCGTAGCGTCGCGTCACGCCCTCGAGGGTGGCCAGTGGTGTGGTCGTCATGCTGTCCCCGTTCCCGTGGCGCCGCCGAGCATCGCTCGGAGGCCGGTCATGTAGTCCTCGAACGCTCGGCGCCCGACGGTGGTGAGTTCCAGGTAGGTGACCGGAGTGCGTCCCCGGTGGGTCTTGGTGACGAGGACGTAGGCGCCGTCCTCGAGTTTCCGCAGATGGGTGGACAGGTTTCCGGCGGTCATGTCGAGCATCTCCTGCAGGCGGGGGAACGACATGCTGCTGTCGGCATCGATCGCCGCGAGCGTCGACATGATGCGCAATCGGGCTTGCGCGTGGATGAGGGGGTCGAGTTCGTCCACCGGTCACACCGCCGACCGGTGGGCACGCCGACGGCGCGTCGTCTCGAGGAAGGTCGCGTACACGAGGAACCCGCCTCCACCGGCGATCGCCATGATGAGCGCGTTGCCCGGCGAACCGAAGAACGGCGCGGCCATGCCGACGACGATGATCCAGATGCCCATGCCGTACATGAGGCGGTCGCGCCAGACCGCTCCGCCTGCGAGGTAAAGCAGACCGACCACGAGGCTGTAGATGGCCGGGTAGAAGATGGCCGCGAGTTCGGGGGCCATCCCCGCAGCGAACAGGGCGCCGCCGAACACGGCCGCGGCCGTGCACCCGATCGCCCAGGCGATGCCGTACATGGTGCCCTGCACCTGCTGGGCACCCTGGATCCCGCGCGACACCCGGGATCCGATGATCGACGACGAGACGATGCCGCCCACCATCAGGATCCCGAAGAGCCATCCCGCGACCGCCGCTGGCGTGGTGAACCAGGGGTTTTCGTCGCTCGCGGACCAGAGCGCGAGGAACCCGATCGTCCATGCGACGCCCCAGACGTACACGATCGCGATGGTGGGCCTCGTGAAGATGTCGTCGACACGACTCGCCTGGCGCTCCTGCAGCGCGAGCATGGCGGCCGGGTCGAGTGCATCCGTGCCATCGGTGGGTTCCATCGGTGAAGTCATATCTACTTTGTAACGCAAACCACTCTGCGAAGCAACCCTGTTTGCAGCACGAGCACCCTTTGGCAGGCTCAGGGACCGGGCCGTTCCGGCGCACCGCCCCGGTCGCCGATCCAGTTGCCCTTCGACAACTCCTCCGCCGGTCACTGAGCTTGTCGAAGTGCGCACGAGGAACCCTTCGACATGCTCAGGGACCGGGAGTGGTCAGAACGGCGCAGGGTCCGGCTCTGTTCGATGGTGTTTGCCGTCGGGTGTCGTCCAGTCGAGGACCCCGCCCGGTCGATGTTCGAGGCCCCATCCGGGGAGGTGCTTCATGCGGTGGTGGTGTCGACAGAGGCAGGCGAGATTCCCGACATCTGTCGTGCCGCCGTCCTGCCAGGCGACCGAATGGTCCAGGTCGCAGGCTCGGGCTCGCCTCCCGCAGCCGGGTGCCCGACACGTGCCGTCGCGGAGGCGCACCGCGCGCTGGAGATCGGCGGGCACTCGGTACTGGCCGCGGCCGACGGAGAGCACGGCTCCGGTTTCCGGCTGGACGAGGATCCGGGTGAAGGAGGGTGCGTTCACCGCGATGCGGGCCGCGGTCTCGGGGTCGATCGGCCCGTATCCGTCGAGCGTCGCTGGGGCGTCGGAGACGCCGGCCAGGCTGAGGGCCGGGACGGTGATCTGCACGGTCGGCTTGATGTGCTCCTGCACTTCGATCGGGTGCGGGAGCACGGGATTCGATGCGACGTCGTCCGGGGTCGCGCCCGCTAGCGCGAGCGCCGCGAGGGCGTCGGCCTGCAACTGCCCGCAGGTGCGCTGGTCGCCCGCACGTCGCGCTTCCGACGCTGCGGTGTCGAGGCGCTCCACGATGCCCTGCGCGATCGGCGCCGTGGTGAAGAGGTGCACCCACGCCATACCGTCGGAGGCGGGCTCGAACTCGATGCGCCGGTCGGCCTCGGAGCGCGCTGCACGCGCCGTGATGGACTCCGGGTGGAGGCGCTCCCGCAGGACACGGGCGCGCTTCCGGAGGTTGGCGTTGGTCAGCTGCTCCGCGACCGGCAACACCGCCTCTAAGAACGCCGCCCGCCCGGCGGTGGGCACGTCGCTGAGTTGGTCGATAATGGTCTGCGCATGCCGGGCCGAGATGCGCCCGGCCTCGAGCGAAGCGAGCACTGCGGGCGCCTCGTTGACGAGGCGTTCCGCGTCGTTCGTCGCCCGCTGCACGGTCTGCTCGGGTGTTCGGGTTGCCATGGCGAGCGCTGCACAGGTCGACCGGCGGGAGAGCGCCTGCCGTTCGGCCGGTGGGTACACGGCCGGGACCACGGAGTCGGCGAGGGCGTCGGCATACGCCGCCGACCGGGCCAAGAGTCGCGCCGCCCGAGCGGCCAACACGGCCTGCTGTCGACAGATCTCCGCGTACTCGTCCGAGAATTTCGCGAGCTGCGCGGTGTACTCGTCGCCGGCTCGAACTGCGGAAGTGGTGCTCTCGGTCATGGAGCAAGTCCACCACGGACCACTGACATTCCAGATGCTGAGTTCGGGCTGCTGTGGAGGTATCGCGTGAGCATTTCGACAAGCTCAGTGACCGGGGCTGGTTGGAGGGATTCGACCGGGTCGATGAGCCGCTCGGCCACCAGGAACGGGCCGCCCCGCCGCTCAGGCCGATACGATGGAGGGCTGATGTCCGACCTCCGAATCTCCTACCCGCCCGAGCTGCCGGTGAGCGCCGCCCGTGCGGACATCGCGCGCGCCATCTCCGAGAACCAGGTGGTCATCGTGGCGGGCGCCACCGGCTCGGGCAAGACGACGCAGCTGCCGAAGATCTGCCTCGACCTGGGTCGAGAGTCGATCGGGCACACGCAACCGCGTCGTCTCGCCGCCCGCACCATCGCGGAGCGCATCTCCGAGGAACTCGGTCAGGAGCTCGGCGGCATCGTCGGCTACCAGGTGCGCTTCACCGATCAGGCGTCGAAAGCGACGAAGATCAAGCTGATGACCGACGGCATCCTCCTCAACGAGATCCACCGCGACCGGCTGCTCCGCAAGTACGACACGATCATCATCGACGAGGCGCACGAACGCAGCCTCAACATCGACTTCCTGCTCGGCTACCTCAAGCAGCTGCTCCCCCAGCGCCCCGACCTCAAGGTCATCATCACCTCGGCCACGATCGACCCGGAGAGCTTCTCCCAGCACTTCGACGGCGCCCCCATCGTCGAGGTCTCGGGCCGCACCTACCCGGTCGAGATCCGCTACCGCCCGCTCGTGGCCGACGAGCCCTCCGACGACGACGAGGACGCCCCGGAGTCGGAGTCGGCGGATCGCGACTACCTCGAGGGCATCAACGCGGCCCTCGACGAACTCGCCCGCGAATCAATGGGCGACGTGCTCGTCTTCCTGTCGGGCGAGACCGAGATCCGCGACGCCGCGGACGCGATCCGTGGCCGGAACCTGCCTGGCACGGAGGTGCTGCCGCTCTACGGCCGCCTGTCCTCGGCCGACCAGCACCGTGTCTTCCAGCCGTCCTCCGTACCGGGCCTCCGTCGTCGCATAATCCTCGCGACCAACGTCGCCGAGACGAGCCTCACCGTCCCCGGCATCAAGTACGTGATCGACGCCGGGACGGCCCGCATCTCGCGCTACAGCGTGCGTTCGAAGGTGCAGCGACTCCCGATCGAGGCGATCTCGCAGGCGTCGGCGAACCAGCGCTCCGGGCGCTCGGGCCGCACGAGCGACGGCATCGCGATCCGCTTGTACTCCGAGGAGGACTTCGCGAAGCGACCGGAGTTCACCGAGCCCGAGATCCTCCGCACCAACCTCGCCGCGGTCATCCTCCAGATGATCTCCCTCGGCCTGGGCGACATCGCCGCATTCCCGTTCCTGCAGCCACCGGACGCCCGCGGCATCAAGGACGGCGTCGACCTCCTCGCGGAACTCGGCGCGATCGAGACCCGGACCTTCGCCGACGGCTCGGCCCGCGGTGGCGGCCCCCGCCTCACCCGGGTGGGCCGCGACCTCAGCCGCCTCCCCATCGACCCGCGGTTCGCCCGCATGGTCGTCGAGTCGAAGCGCCACGGCGTCTCCCGCGAGGTACTCGCGATCGTCGCCGCCCTCACCATCCAGGACCCCCGCGAGCGCCCGCTCGAACACCGCCAGAAGGCCGACGAGCTGCATCGCCGGTTCGTCGACCCGACCAGCGACTTCCTGGCACTGCTCAACCTCTGGAACTACCTCGAGGAGCAGCAGGACCAACTCTCGTCGAGCGCGTTCCGCCGGCTCTGCAAGAACGAGTTCCTGAACTACCTGCGCGTCCGCGAATGGCATGACGTCTACCGCCAACTCCGGCAGCTCGCGAAACCGCTCGGCCTGACCATCGGCGAACCGTCCGTCAATCCCGACGGCATCCACAAGTCGCTGCTCGCAGGCTTGCTCTCGCACATCGGGTTGAAGGACCAGACCGTCGCGCCCGTCGTGAAGGGTCGTGGGGCGCCGCCGGCGACGAAGACCGCCAAGAAGGGCGACTACATCGGCGCCCGCCAGACGCGCTTCGTCCTGTTCCCGGGCTCCGCGCTCGCGAAGAAGCAGCCGAACGCGGTGATGAGCGCCGAGCTGGTCGAGACGAGTCGGCTCTTCGCCCGCACCAACGCCTCGATCGACCCGGCATGGGCCGAGCAGATCGCCGGCGACCTCTGCAAGCGCTCGTACAGCGAACCGCACTGGGAGAAGAGCCAGGGTTCCGCCGTCGCCTTCGAGAAGGTCACGCTGTTCGGCGTGCCCATCGTGCCTCGGCGTCGGGTGCAGTTCGGGCGCATCGACCAGGAGCAGGCGCGCGAGCTCTTCCTGCGCCACGCCCTCGTCGACGGCGAGTGGACGCACGACATCGGCCGCGACAAGCTGTTCGACTTCCACCGGGCGAACCGCCGACTGCGCAAGGAGCTCAGCGAGCTCGAGGAGCGGACCCGCCGGCGCGACATCCTGTTCGACGACGAGGCCGTGTTCGACTTCTACGACACCCGGGTACCGGCGGACGTCTCCACCACGCGCGGCTTCGAGTCGTGGTGGCGCAAGACCCGCACGGAACAGCCCGAGCTGCTGACCATGCGACAGGAGGACCTCCTCCCCGAGGACGCCCCCGCCGTCGATGAGGACCGCTTCCCCGCCGAGTGGGTGCAGGCCGACCAGCGACTGAAGCTCAGCTACCGGTTCGAGCCGGGCAGCGACGACGACGGCGTCACGGTCATCGTGCCCCTCGCCCTCCTCGACCGTCTCTCGCCCGCCGGGTTCGACTGGCAGGTCCCCGGACTCCGGCGCGAGCTCATCACCGCGATGATCAAGGCCCTCCCGAAGGCGCTGCGCCGCAACATCGTCCCGGCAGCCGACTGGGCGGCGAAGCTCATCGCCGAACTCCCCGCAGACGTTCCGGCGGTCTCCGCCGACCGGCCCGCCGCCGAGGACTCCTTCGCCACGCGGCTCGCGAACGCCATCAAGCGACTCTCGTACATGGACATCTCGGCATCGGACTTCGAGATGGAGCGTGTGCCGGAGCACCTGCTCGTGACCTTCCGGGTCATCGACGAACGCGGACGCGCGCTCGCCCGCGGCAAGGACCTCGTCGAGCTGCAGCACCGGTTGAAGCAGCGCACGCGCGCGAGTGTCGCGAAGGTCGCCGCCGCGCGCGTCCCGAACGCGATCGAGCGCTCCGGGTTCACCCGGTGGGACTTCGACGACCTGCCGCGCTTCATCGACATCCGGCAGGAGGACGGCGTCATCCGGGGCTACCCCGCGATCGTCGACGACGGCACGAGCGTCTCCATCCGGATCATGAGCACGGAGGCCGACCAGGCTCGCGCCATGCCGTCCGGTGTCCGTCGGCTCCTGCTGCTCGCGATCCCCTCACCGACCGCCTACGTGCAGCAGCACCTCAAGCCGAACGAGAAGCTCGCGCTCGCGACGAGTCCGTACCGCTCGACGCCCGCGCTCTTCGAGGACTGCCTCGCCGCCTGTATCGACGACGTCCTGTACCGGGTCGTGCCGGATGGCCAGGTGTTCTCGAAGCTGCAGTACGAGACGCTCCGCGACCGGGTCTCGGCGTCCGTGATGGACCGCATGTTCCAGACCGTCGCGATCGTCGCCCGCATCCTCCAGGCCGCGCGCGACACCGAGAAGGCGATGAAGGCGGCGACGAGCATGATCCTGCTCGCCGCCCTCACCGACATGCGCGGGCAGCTCGACGGTCTGGTGTTCCCGGGCTTCGTGTCGCGGACGGGGTCGGCTCGACTCGAGCACCTGCCGCGCTATCTCGCCGGCATCCGCTATCGCGCCGAGCGACTGACGGACAACCCGAACCGCGACCGCGTCTGGATGACCGAGGCCCAGACGGCGCTCGCCCGGTTCGAAGCGGCCGGCGGCACGATCCCGCTGCCCGCCGAGGCGCCTGAGCACCTCGTGAAGGCGCGGTGGATGCTCGAGGAGCTGCGGGTCAGCCTGTTCGCCCAGCAGTTGGGCACGGCCGAGTCGGTGTCGCTGCAGCGCCTGCAGAAGGTCCTCGCGGGCTAGCGTGCCCGCGGCACGCGCTCAGGCCTCGGGGCCCGTCGTCACCGGGCGCTCGGGGTGGTTGGCCCACTCGCTCCAGGACCCCGGGTAGAGGACCGGTTCGAAGCCGGCGAGCGTGAGGGCGACGGCGTTGTGCGCTGCCGTCACGCCGCTCCCGCAGTACGTGGCCACCGCCGCACCCTCCGTCACGCCCGCAGCGAGGAACCGCTCGCGGAGCGCCTCCGGCGACAGGAACCGTCCATCCTCGTCGACGTTGGCGGTCGTCGGCGTGTTGATCGCGCCGGGGATGTGGCCGGCGCGAGGGTCGACCGGTTCGACCTCCCCGCGGTACCGCTCGCCGGCGCGGGCGTCGAGCAGCACGCCGCCGTCGCGCGTCCAGATGGCGGCGCCATCGATGTCGATGCTCGGAAGGACACCCGTCGTCAGCGTGACCGTGCCCGGCTCCGGCACGACCTCGCCGCGTTCGACGGGCAGTCCGGCGTCCGTCCATGCCCGCAACGCCCCGTCGAGGATCCGGACGTCGGCGACACCGGCGTTCCGCAGCACCCACCAGGCCCGCGCGGCCGACAGGCTCTTCAGGTCGTCGTAGACCACGACGACATCGCCGTCCTCGATCCCCCACGACCGTGCGGCGGCCTGGAGCGCTTCGAGAGCGGGCAGCGGGTGACGGCCATCGACCGGCTGCTGTCCGGTGGGCACGTGGTCCGCCAGCTCGTGGTCGAGGTCCACGTAGACCGCGCCGGGGAGGTGTCCCTCGAGGTAGGCGGGCCGTCCATCCGGGGCGTCGAGTCGCCACCGCACGTCGAGGACGCGCACCGGCGTCTCCGAGGCGATGAGGGCTGCGAGGTCGTCCGGCGCGATGAGGATGGGCATACCCTCCAGCGTACGCAGCCGGGGCGGTGGCGGCCGCCGCGGATGCGCCCGTCCGCCGTCACACCGGGTAACAGAGTTGCAGTGGCACCCGGATGAGCGAAACGTAGCCTGTGCAGCGTCTGCCGAATCGGCCGCCGCACCAGTCGTCCACAGCCGTTCGAAGGATCCCCCGTGAGCTCAGTCCACCCGGCAGCCGCCTCCGTGACCGCCTTGCCGTCCCCCGTCGACGGCGGTGAGGTCACCCCCGGTTTCGCCTCCCTCTCCCCCGACGACTTCAAGGCCGCCTTCAGGCAGCACCCGGCCGGGGTCTCCGTCATCACGGCGGACGACGGTTCCGGACCCGTGGGGCTCACGGCCACCTCGGTCTTCTCGGTGAGCGCGGAGCCACCCCTCCTCGTGTTCTCGGTCTCGTCGCTGTCGTCGAGCGCACCGACCATCACCGCCTCCGACACGGTCGTCGTCCACCTCCTGGGCTCCGAGCAGCTCCACATCGCGAAGCTGTGCGCGACGAGCGGGATCGACCGGTTCGCCGACACCTCCATCTGGGACCGCCTGCCGACGGGTGAGCCGTACTTCACGGGCAACGGCGTGTGGATCCGTGGGCGCATCGTGAACCGCATGGAGGCGGGGACGTCGACGGTCATCGCGGTGCACGCGCTCGAGTCGAGCGTGTCGCAGGCGCTGACAGAGGCGCCGGCGGACCCGGTCCGGACCGAGTCGGCCGCCGCGGCTCCAGCCTCGGCGACCCCGGCCTTCAGCCCGAGCTTCGACGGAGCGCCACTGGTGTACCACAACCGCACGTGGCACCGCCTCGACGCGAACTCGCAGATCGACGGCTGAGGTTGCGAGGCTGAGGTTCGGCGGCTGAGCATCTGTGCAGGCCGAACCGGCGTCGTCCCCGTGATCTGCGGATAGCGTGGTGACATCACCATCGTCGAGAGGACCCCGCATGGCTGGATCGAAAGCCCGTACCGCCGCCCGTCTGCTGCTCGGAGGCGCCCTCGTCTTCGCCGGTATCAGCCACCTGACCTTCGCCCGCAAGGACTTCCAGGCGCAGGTGCCTGAATGGGTGCCGATCGACGAGGACACCACGGTGCTGGCATCAGGCGTCGTCGAGATCGCCCTGGGTGCAGCCCTGGCCTCAGGCGTCAAGCGGACGCTGGTGGGCAACGTGGCCGCGGCGTTCTTCACCGCGATCTTCCCCGGCAACCTGTCGCAGTGGATCAACCGCCGCGACGCGTTCGGCCTCGACACCGACAGCCGCCGGTTCACCCGCCTCTTCTTCCAGCCGGTGCTCATCGCCTGGGCGCTCTGGTCCACCCGCCGCTGAGCTCGTGAACGGCCCGTCCGACGCCGCCGGGGACCGGATGTCCCGATCCCCCGGCGAGTCGACGATTCCTCCCGGCACGGCGGGTATGGTCGACAACACCGCACACCCAGGGAGAACGATGCTCACGACCGAAGCGACCATGGACGAGCTGCTCGTCGCCGAACCCGTCGACGCTCCGAGCGCCGGACGGAACGGCGTCGTCAGCCTGGTGTCGCTCGCCGTCATCATCACGATCGTCGTGACGGCCATCGCCGTCCTCTTCTTCCCGGTCGTCCAGGGCGTGACGGCGTTCTTCTACTTCTTCCTCGCCGCGGCAGGCGGCATGGGCGGCACCCTCGGCGGCTGACGCCGAGCGATCGACCCCTGAAACGACCGAGGGCCGGATGGAATCGTGGATTCCATCCGGCCCTCGTGCATGCAGCGCAGGTGCTTGGTGACTAGAAGTCCCAGTCCTCGTCTTCCGTGACCACGGCCTTGCCGATCACGTAGGAGGAGCCGGAGCCCGAGAAGAAGTCGTGGTTCTCGTCGGCGTTCGGGGAGAGCGCCGACAGGATCGCCGGGTTCACGTCCGTGACCGTCTTCGGGAACATGGCCTCGTAGCCGAGGTTCATGAGCGCCTTGTTGGCGTTGTAGTGCAGGAACTTCTTGACGTCCTCGGTCAGGCCGACCTCGTCGTAGAGGTCCTGCGTGTACTGCACCTCGTTGTCGTAGAGCTCGTAGAGCAACGAGAAGGTGTAGTCCTTGACGTCGTCGCGCTCGGCCTGCGTCAGCTTCTCGAGGCCCTTCTGGAACTTGTAGCCGATGTAGTACCCGTGCACGGCCTCGTCACGGATGATGAGGCGGATCATGTCGGCGGTGTTGGTGAGCTTCGCGCGGCTCGACCAGTGCATGGGCAGGTAGAAGCCGGAGTAGAAGAGGAAGGACTCGAGGAGGGTCGAGGCGGCCTTCCGCTTCAGCGGGTCGTCACCGTGGTAGCGGTCGAGGACGATGGACGCCTTCTTCTGCAGGTTCGGGTTCTCGACCGACCAGCGGAACGCCTCGTCGATCTCCTTCGTGCTGCTCAGCGTGGAGAAGATCGAGGAGTAGCTCTTCGCGTGCACCGACTCCATGAACGCGATGTTCGTGTAGACGGCCTCCTCGTGCGGGGTGATCGCGTCAGGGATGAGCGCGACGGCACCGACGGTGCCCTGGATCGTGTCGAGCAGGGTGAGGCCCGTGAACACCCGCATGGTGAGCTGCTGCTCTTGCGGCGTGAGGGTGTTCCACGACTGGACGTCGTTCGACAGCGGGATCTTCTCGGGCAGCCAGAAGTTGTTGACGAGGCGGTTCCAGACCTCGACGTCCTTCTCGTCCTCGATCTTGTTCCAGTTGATCGCCTGGACGCGGTCGACCAGCTTGAGCTTCTCTGACATGAATTGGTGTCCTCTATCGGGAAGTGGGGTCGGCCCGTCGACGAGCTCAGGGACCGGGGTGACGCGGGTGGCCCGCCGACGGGCTCAGGGACCTATCCGGTCCCTGAGCCCGTCGAAGGGGTTAGAGCATGCAGCTGACGCAGCCGTCGACTTCCGTGCCCTCGAGCGCGAGCTGGCGGAGACGGATGTAGTAGATGGTCTTGATGCCCTTCTTCCACGCGTAGATCTGCGCCTTGTTGATGTCGCGCGTGGTGGCGGTGTCCTTGAAGAACAGCGTCAGCGAGAGACCCTGGTCGACGTGCTGCGTCGCCGCGGCGTAGGTGTCGATGATCTTCTCGGCGCCGATCTCGTAGGCGTCCTCGTAGTACTCCAGGTTGTCGTTCGTCATGAACGGCGCCGGGTAGTACACGCGACCGAGCTTGCCTTCCTTGCGGATCTCGATCTTCGACGCGATCGGGTGGATCGACGACGTGGAGTTGTTGATGTACGAGATCGAACCGGTCGGCGGCACGGCCTGGAGGTTCTGGTTGTAGATGCCGTACTCCTGGATGGACGCCTTGAGGGCGACCCAGTCGGCCTGCGTCGGGATCTGCACGCCGGCCTGCTCGAAGAGCTCGCGGGCACGGGCCGTCTCCGGCTCCCAGACCTGGTCGGTGTACTTGTCGAAGAACTCACCGGACGCGTACTTCGAGTCGGCGAAGCCGTCGAAGGTCTCGCCGCGCTCCTTCGCGATGAGGTTCGAGGCGCGCAGCGCGTGGAACACCACCGTGTAGAAGTACATGTTCGTGAAGTCGATGCCCTCGGCGCTGCCGTAGTGCACCCGCTCACGGGCGAGGTAGCCGTGCAGGTTCATCTGGCCGAGGCCGATGGCGTGCGACTTGTCGTTGCCGTCCTCGATCGAGCGCACCGAGGTGATGTGGCTCTGGTCGGACACCGAGGTGAGGCCGCGGATCGCGGTCTCGACGGTGCGACCGAAGTCGGGCGAGTCCATCGTCAGCGCGATGTTCAGCGATCCGAGGTTGCAGGAGATGTCCTTGCCGATCTCCTTGTAGGAGAGGTCCTCGTTGTACGTGGTCGGCGTGTTCACCTGCAGGATCTCCGAGCAGAGGTTCGACATGTTGATGCGGCCCTTGATGGGGTTCGCCTCGTTGACGGTGTCCTCGAACACGATGTACGGGTAACCGGACTCGAACTGGATCTCCGCGATGGTCTGGAAGAACTCGCGGGCGTTGATCTTCGTCTTCTTGATGCGCGAGTCGTCGACCATCTCGTGGTACTTCTCGCTCACCGAGATGTCGCCGAAGGGCACACCGTAGACGCGCTCGACGTCGTACGGGGAGAACAGGTACATGTCCTCACCCTTCTTCGCGAGCTCGAAGGTGATGTCGGGGACGACGACGCCGAGGGACAGCGTCTTGATCCGGATCTTCTCGTCGGCGTTCTCACGCTTGGTGTCGAGGAAGCGCAGAATGTCGGGGTGGTGCGCGTTGAGGTACACGGCACCGGCACCCTGACGGGCACCGAGCTGGTTCGCGTAGCTGAAGGAGTCCTCGAGGAGCTTCATCACGGGGATGATGCCGCTCGACTGGTTCTCGATCTGCTTGATCGGAGCGCCGGACTCGCGGATGTTGGACAGCGACAGTGCGACGCCACCGCCGCGCTTCGAGAGCTGCAGCGCGGAGTTGATGCCGCGGGCGATCGACTCCATGTTGTCCTCGATGCGGAGGAGGAAGCAGGAGACGAGCTCGCCGCGCTGCGCCTTGCCCGAGTTGAGGAAGGTCGGCGTGGCCGGCTGGAAGCGTCCGGCGATGATCTCCTCGACGAGCGCGATCGCGAGCTGCTGGTCGCCGTCGGCGAGGCCGAGGGCGGTCATGACGACGCGGTCCTCGAAACGCTCGAGGTAGCGCTTGCCGTCGAACGTCTTCAGCGTGTACGAGGTGTAGTACTTGAACGCGCCGAGGAAGGTCTGGAAGCGGAACTTCTTCGAGTAGGCCAGGTCGTTGAGGTCCTGGATGAAGTCGAACGGGTACTTGTCGAGCACGGCCTGCTCGTAGTACTCCTTCTCGACCAGGTAGTCGAGCCGCTCCTTCAGGGAGTGGAAGAACACCGTGTTCTGGTTGACGTGCTGGAGGAAGTACTCCCGCGCGGCCTCACGGTCCTTGTCGAACTGGATCTCGCCGTTCGGGCCGTAGAGGTTGAGCATCGCGTTGAGCGAGTGGTAGTCCATCTGGCTCGTCGACGGTGCGTCGATCACTGAAACTGGCGCTGCTGCCAAAATGATTCCAATCCATTGTGGACGGTGGTGACATCGTCCTGGGTTCCGAAGAGTTCGAAGCGGTACAGGTGCGGGACCTTGCATTTGCTGGCGATCACGTCACCGGCGAGACCATAGGCCTCACCGAAGTTCGTGTTCCCGGCGGCGATGACCCCGCGGATCAGGGAGCGGTTGGCCTCGACGTTGAGGAACCGGATCACCTGTTTGGGCACCGCTCCGTCGCCGTTGCCCCCGCCGTAGGTGGGGGTCACGAGAACGTAGGGTGCCGTGGCGTGCACGGCTTCGTCTTTCGCATACAGCGGGATCTGCAGTGAGGGCAGATCGAGCTTCTGCATGAAGCGGTGCGTGTTGCCGGAGATGCTGGAGAAGTAGATCAGCCGTGGTTCCACGGTGGGCCTCCTCGTCGGATTCCGGACGGGCGGATGGTGCGGTGCTGCTGGAGCCGGCTCATGGTGACGCCTGCGACCGAGGGCTCAAGCCAGACGTGCAGCGAGCTCTTCGATCTTGTCGGGACGGAAGCCCGACCAGTGGTCTTCCTCGGTGATGACGACGGGCGCCTGGAGGTAGCCGAGCGCCTTGACCTGCTCGAGCGCGTTCTCGTCGACCGACAGGTCGAGGATGTTGTACTCGATGCCCTTGTTGTCGAGCGCGCGGTACGTCGCCGTGCACTGCACGCAACTGGGCTTCGTGTAGACCGTGATTGCCATAGCTCTTCGTGCCTTCCCCTCTAAATCCTGGTGATTCCCGCGGCGTCCTGCGCCGGGGTTCCAATACTACATATAGATGACGACCTTCAGGCCAACCACAAGGGCTAGTAGTTACAGCCCTGTAGTTTTCCACCGGGTTCTCCACCGTTTCGGGCGAGTTATCCACCGGTTCTCCACTGGGTACAACGCTCGGCGGCGACGCGAAAATCCCGGATTCTCGCCCTTTTCTCCCCCGTGTGAGGGATATCTATCCACAGGTGGAATTCTCCTCGGGACCACCGACACCGACCGCCGTCTTGGGCGTGTCGTGGGCGTGTCGCGGACGTCCGGACGGGTCCATAGACTGGTCTCCTTGTGAGCAGCTACCGTGACCTTCTTCGTACCCCCGGCGTCGCCCGGATCATCGCAGCGCAGCTCACGGCTCGCTTCCCGTTCGGGATGCTCTCGCTCGCGTTCCTCCTGCACATCGAGCAGGTCACCGGATCCTACGGCGCAGCCGGACTCGTCCTCGCCGCCACGAGCATCGGCCAGGCGATCGCCGGCCCGCTGACGAGTCGGTGGATGGGCGTGTGGGGCATCCGCAAGGTGCTCCTCCTGACGCTGGTGGTCTGCGCCGTCTCGGTCACGACTATCGCCCTCGTGCCCATGAGCGTCCCGGCGTACATGGCGGTCGGGCTGGTCGCCGGCCTCAGCACCCCGCCGGTGCAGCCCGCCGTGCGCACCATCTACCCGAAGCTCGTGACCTCCCAGCAGCTGACGCCGCTCTTCTCGCTCGACGCCTCGGCCCAGGAGATCATCTGGGTCCTCGGGCCCGTCGTGACGACCTTCGTCTCCACGCAGGTCGGCACCGTCTGGGGCATCGTCCTCGCCGCCGCCATCATGATCGTCGGTTGCCTGTGGTTCATCTCCTCCCCCGAGGTCGGTCGGGTCCGCATCCCGAGGAGCCGTCGCAAGCTCGGTCAGGTGCTCAAGCGTCCGCCGGTCCTCCTCGCCACGGTGGTGGGCTTCCTGCTGATCGGCGCCTGCTCGGCCGTCGAGGCGGGGGTCGTCGCGACGTTCGGCCACGACGGCCTCGAAGCGGGCATCGTCCTCGCGATCTTCTCGGTCGGGTCCCTCGCGGGCGGTCTCGCCCTCGGGCACACCCCCATCGGTCCCTACGCGCTGGCCCGCCGCATCTTCATCGTCTTCGCCGGACTCGCCGTCGCCAGCCTCTTCCTCAACGCCTGGTGGCTGTCGGTCACGCTCTTCGTCGCCGGGATCGGCATCGCCCCGGCCCTCGCCGTGCTGTTCGCCATCGTCTCGGCGAGCGTCAAGTTCAGCGACACGGCGGAGGCCTACGGCTGGGTCGGTACGGGTCAGCTGATCGGAGCGGCCATGGGATCCGCGGCCGCCGGATTCCTCATCGACGGTTCAGGAGCCGTCGGCGCGTTCTGGGTCGCCGGGGTCTTCGCGCTCTTCGGCTTCGTGATCCCCTGGGTCGGTCACCGCTGGCACCCGGACCTCCGCGGACGCGACGCGAGCCCCATCCCCGACACCGAGCCGATCAACACGCACCCGTCCTGATCGTCGAGCGGGTCGGCCAGCGGCTCCGTCAGTCGGCGGAGCGCAGCGGCGCGAGCGCTCCGTCGAGGGCGGACACCTCGTCGAGCAGCATCGGCAGCACCGCCGACTGACGGTCGTTGGGCGAGAACACCCCGTCGGCGATCTGGCGGGCGACGTACGGGATCTCGACGTTGGCACCCGTACTCACGAGACCGAGGGCCTGGAGCACGGGCCGCAGCGCGACCACGCCCCTCGTCCCGCCGGACAGCCCGCCGTAGCTGACGATCCCGACGGGCTTCCTGGACCACTCGTGCATCAGGTAGTCGAGTGCGTTCTTCAGGGCCGGCGCGAAGCTGTAGTTGTACTCGGGCGTCACGAAGACGAAGGCGTCCGCCCGGTCGACCCGCTCGCTCCACTCGATCGTGTGCCGCTTCGTGTACGCGCGCTTCCGGGGATGCGCCGGTTCGTCCATGAACGGCAGCGCCAGCTCGCGGAGGTCGACCGCGTCGACGGTGAACCGTTCGTCGGCGCCGGCCACGCCCACGACCCAGTCGGCGACGGCACCCCCGACCCGCTCGGCGCGAACACTCCCGGTGACGATCATGAGGTGCGGCATGGGCTCCCTTTGGACGGCGACGGTGCCCTGTCGAGGATACTGGTGACATGGCAGCCACCACCCCGACCGTCGTCCTCAACGACGGGCATTCCATCCCCCAACTCGGCTTCGGCGTCTACAAGGTCGCGGACGCCGCCAGCACGGGCATCGTCCGGACCGCGCTCGAGGTCGGGTACCGGCACATCGACACCGCATCGCTCTACGGGAACGAGCGCGGCACCGGCGTGGCGATCCGCGAGTCCGGACTCCCCCGCGACGAGCTGTTCGTCACGACCAAGGTCTGGAACACCGACCAGGGCTACGACGAGACGCTCCGAGCGTTCGACACGAGTCTCGAGCTCCTCGGCCTCGATCACGTCGACCTCTACCTGATCCACTGGCCCGCACCCAAGCAGGACCGCTACCGCGAGACCTGGCGCGCACTCGAACGGCTCCGGGCCGAGGGGCGGGCCCGCTCCATCGGCGTCTCGAACTTCCACCGCAGTCATCTCGAACGCCTCCTCGAATCCGCCGAGATCACGCCGGCCGTCAACCAGATCGAGTTGCACCCCTTCCTCCCCCAGCGCGAGCTACGTGCCGTCAACGCAGCTCACGGCATCGCGACGGAGGCCTGGTCGCCACTCGCCCGCGGCCGGTTCTTCACCCCCGCCACTGACGGCTCCGAGGCCACGAGCGACCTCGGAGCGATCGCCCGCAAACACGACCGCACGGTGGCGCAGATCGTCCTGCGCTGGCACCTGCAGCTCGGCAACATCGTCATCCCCAAGTCGGCCACGCCGGCACGGATCGCCGAGAACTTCGCGGTGTTCGACTTCGCCCTCGACGACGACGACCTCGCCGCCATCTCGGCGTTGGAGAACGGCGAGCGCACCGGCACCGACCCGGACCGACTCGACTGAACTCGAGACCGTAGGCTGAACGCATGACCGAGCCCGTCGTCGACACCGCGTCCAGCCTCGCCGCCCGCACGATCACCCCGGTGGAGCTTCCGCGCCACCGCTGGGGTCGTCATGATGCTCCGGCCCGCGCGCTCGTCGTCCAT
This sequence comes from Plantibacter sp. LMC-P-059a, assembly GCF_030209505.1. NCBI lineage: Bacteria > Bacillati > Actinomycetota > Actinomycetes > Micrococcales > Microbacteriaceae > Plantibacter > Plantibacter sp. LMC-P-059a. The sequence goes on from NZ_JARVRZ010000001.1 coordinate 656,023, forward strand.
GGCCTCGGCAGCAACGGACCGAGCACGTGGCGGATCTGTGCCGCTCTGGCAGACCGCGGATGGCTCGTGGAGGCGGTCGACCTGCGCGGACACGGCGTCGCCCCGCGATCGTTGGACTACCGCGTCGAGGCGTATGCCGCCGACCTGCTGGCGACGCGGCCGGCACCCTCGATGGCTGACACCCGGGGCACCTGGGATCTCGTCGTCGGGCATTCGCTCGGTGGCGCGGCCACGGCGGTCGCGGCGGCGGCGGATCCCCGCTGGACCGCGGCGGTCGTGCTCCTCGACCCGGCCATCGCCCTCGACGACCACGACGCCGAGACCATCCGGGCCAGCCAGGAGGCGGCGTTCGCCGACAACACGACCGCCTCCGTCCGCGCGAAGAACCCCGAGTGGCACCCGCTCGACGTCGAGCTCAAGGTCCAGGCGGTGTCGCAGGCGAGCCGGTGGGCGATCGAGCAGACGAGCGAGCAGAACCACCCGTGGGATGTCCGGCCGGCGGCCGCCTCCCTCCGGAACCCGACCTTCGTGATCGCGTCCGACCCGGAGGTGTACAGCCTCGTCCGCGGCCCGCTGGCCGCCCAGATCCTCGCCAATCGTCAGGTGAGTCTCACCGTCATCCAGGGAGCCGGGCACAACGTGCACCGGGACCGCCCGGCCGAGACCACGAAGGCGATCGGCGACTGGGCCGAGTTGCAGCTCGAGCAGCGGTCTCGTCGCGAGGCCTGATCGCCGCACCGCCCGCAGACACCCGTGTCATCGTCGGGCCCCGGTGCGACAATGGTCCGGTGACCGTTCCGACGCAGTCAGATCCCACCGCCCAGGCGTTCGATCCCGCCGCCGTGCTCGGCGACGCGCTCATCGAGCGCATCCGCGAACGCGCGGCCGTGGCCGACCGTGAGAACGCCTTCTTCGACGAGGACCTCGTCGAACTGCGGGCGTGCGGGTACCTGCGCGCCCTCGTCCCCACGGATCTCGGTGGTCTGGGCCTCGGGCTGAGCGAAGTCACGCAGCTCCAGTCACGGCTCGCCACTGCAGCGCCCGCGACCGCGCTCGCGGTCAACATGCACCTGGTGTGGACGGGTGTCGCCCGCCTGCTGCACGAGCGGGGCGACGACTCGCTCCGGTTCGTCCTCGACGGCGCGGCGGGCGACGAGCTCTACGCGTTCGGCGTGAGCGAGGCCGGGAACGACCTCGTGCTGTTCGGGTCCGACACGGAGGCCCGCCCGGGTCCCGACGGGTCGTACCGCTTCCACGGCCGCAAGATCTTCACCTCCCTGTCCCCAGCTTGGACCTGGCTCGGGACGACCGGCCTCGACTCGACCTCGGCCGACGGCCCGAAGGTGGTCTACGGGTTCGTCGAGCGCTCGCGGGGCGGCTTCGAGATCCTCGACGACTGGGACACCGTCGGGATGCGCGCCAGCCAGAGCCGGACGACCCTGCTCCAGGGCGCTCAGGCGAGTGCTGAACACGTCGTCCGGCGACTCGACCCCGGGCCGAACCCGGATCCCATCGTGTTCGGCATCTTCGCCTGCTTCGAGACCCTCATCGCCGCGGTCTACACGGGTGTCGCCGAGCGTGCGCTCCGGCTCGCGGTCGAGACCGCGCACCGCAAGACCTCGAAGAAGGCGGGTGGCGCGAGCTACGCCTCGGACCCGGACATCCGTCGCCGGATCGCCGCGGCCGCCATCGCCTACGACGGCATGCTGCCGCAGCTGGCGAGCGTGGCTCGGGACCTCGACGACGGCGTCGACCACGGATCGCTCTGGTTCCCCAAGCTCGTCGGGCTCAAGGTGCGCGCGACGGAGACCGCCCGTGAGGTCGTCGACCAGGCGATCAGAGTGGCAGGCGGCGGAAGCTACTTCGCCGCGAGCGAGCTCGGCCGCCTCTATCGCGATGTCCTCGCCGGCATGTTCCACCCCTCCGACGACGAGTCAGCGCACGCCACCGTCGCGAACGCGTGGCTCGGCCCCGCCTGACGTCCTGCGCCGGCCGATGATCGCCATGACCGGCACCGGGTTCAGCCCCGGTTGTTACTGAGCTCGAACACGCGCAGGAGCTCGGCGACCGCAGCGTCCTTGCTGTCGCCACCCTCCTCGAACATCTGCGTGACGTGCGTCAGCAGGTGGTTCTCGACGAGGAGCTTGTTGAGCGAACCGAGGGACTTCTGGATGGCGAGCGACTGCGTGATGATGTCCATGCAGTAGTCCTCGTTCTCGATCATCTTCTCGAGACCGCGCATCTGTCCCTCGAGGATCTTCGTGCGGTGGAGGGCGCGCTTCTTGATGTCTTCGATCACCGGCTCAGGGTACCACCAGGGGGTACGGCGGCCGCCTCGCGAGCGGACGCTCGCGCACACCGCGCGAGCCTAGGATGGGCGGATGACGAGCTCCCCCGCCCTCGAACTCACCGCCGCCGACGCGGACCGCGCCAGAGCCCTGCGCTCGATGAAGCGCCTGGCCACCGGGTTGCTCCTCGTCATGGCGGCCATCTTCGCCGTCGCCTTCGCGCTCGAGGGTCGCTACCCGTGGCTGGCGTACGTCCGGGCAGCTTCGGAGGGCGGCATGGTGGGTGCCCTCGCGGACTGGTTCGCGGTCACCGCCCTCTTCCGCCACCCGCTCGGCATCCCGATCCCGCACACCGCGATCATCCCGAAGCGCAAGGACGAGATCGGGGTCAGCCTCGGTGAGTTCGTCGAGGACAACTTCCTCTCCGAGGAGGTCGTGCGACAGAAGCTCGCCACCGTCAGCCTCTCGGAGAAGCTCGGCGGGTGGCTGTCCGAGCCGGCCAACGCCGAGCGCGTCACCGCCGAGGCGTCGGTCGCGGTCCGTGGGCTCCTGGAGACCCTGTCCGACGACGACGTCCGCGAGGTCATCGAAGCGCTCGCGTCGAAGCACCTCATCGATCCGCAGTGGGCGCCGAACATCGGCCGGTGGGTCGAACACATCGTCGGCGCCGGAGCGCACCACGACGCGGTCGACCTCCTCCTCGACCGGACGGGCGAGTGGTTGGGCAGCAACCCGAAGGCGTTCGAACGCCTGGTGTCGAGCCGGCTGCCCACGTGGGTGCCGTCCTTCGTCGACCGGCTGGTGGACGACAAGCTCTACCGCGAGGCCGTGTCGTTCGTGCACGCGGTCCGGGCGGATCCCGACCACCAGCTGCGTCACGCGCTCGACGGCTACCTGGCTGAGCTCGCCGAGCAGCTGCAGACCGACGAATCGACGATCGCGCGCTTCGAGAACGCGAAGCACGAGGTCATCGACAGCCCGCGTGTCCGCGAGGTCGCCGGGAAGACGTGGACCGCCGCGAAGACGGCCTTCCTCGAGGCGCTGGACGCGCCCGACAGCGAGCTCCGCAAGCGTGTCGCCGGCACCATCGCGGACGTCGGCCGACGGCTCTCCACCGACGAGGCGTTCGCGACCCGGGTCGACACACGCGTCGCCGACGCCCTGTCCTATGTGGTCACCCGGTACCGGCACGACATCGCCAGCATCATCACCGAGACGGTCGAACGCTGGGACGCCCGCGAGACGACGCAGAAGATCGAGCTGCTCGTCGGACGCGACCTGCAGTTCATCCGCCTGAACGGCACGATCGTCGGCGCCCTGGCCGGCCTCGCCATCTTCACGATCGCGCAGGCCGTCCTCCGGGCGTTCTGACGGCCCGTCCCGTCAGCGCTTCGGGAGGAGCTCGACGGAGATGAGGTTGACGACGTCGCTCGCGAGCTGGTCGAGTGCGGCCTGGTCACGGCAGGTGAAGGTGAAGACCACGAGCGTCCCCATCTTCGTGAGTGAACGGACACCCCAGTAGGTGCGCTCCCCTGACGCCTGCGTCCACGACAGCACGCGGAACTCGATGAGCCCACCGCCGCTGTTGTAATTGAGCTGTTCCGTCGTGCCGTCGGCCTTGACGTAGTCGGCTCCGACGTACTTCGCCAGGTAGGCGTCGCTCGAGCGCTCGTCGTCGCCGACGGCGATCTCGTCCTGCGTCAGCGCGATGTTGCCGAGCCGGACCTCGCACGACGTCGAGGCGTTGGTGTAGATGTCGATGCCGTTCTTGTCCTTGCCACCGGCCGCCCACGACGAGTCGAAGTCGTTCGTCAGGTACGCCGTCCACTCGGTGGGGACCTCCTGTCCCGCGGCGAAGTCGAGATCCGGCGGGATGGAGACGTAGGTCTTCGTCGGCTCCGGCGTCGAATCGGTCTCCGACGGTGTCGGTGACGCGGTCTTCGTCGGCGTCGCGGAGCGGGTCGGGCTCGGGTCCGCCACCGGCGTGCCGCCCTGAGCGAGCACGAGGGAGACGACGGTGATGATGGCGGCGACCACCACGACGGGGATACCCACGGCGAGCGTGATGATGAGGCCGGTGCGCTTGCGCTTCGGGGGTCCGTAGGGCGGCTGCTGCGGCGGCTGTTGGCCGTACGGGTTCTGCTGCGGCTGCTGGCCATACGGGTTCTGCTGCTGCCAAGGCTGCTGCGGCTGCTGCGGCGGGGTCGGCTGCTGCTGCCAGGTGGGCTGCTGGCCGTTCGGCTGCTGCTGCCAGTTCTGCTGCGGGTTCGGGTTCGGGTTCGGCTGCTGCTGCCAGTTCTGCTGCGGGTTCGGGTTCGGCTGCTGCTGCCAGTTGGGCTGCTGCCAGTTGGGCTGCTGGCCGTTCGGCTGCTGCTGCCAGTTCTGCTGCGGCGGCTGCTGGGGCGGGTTCGGCTGCTGCGGCGGCCGGCCGTCGGGGTTCTGCGGGTCGGGCGGCGGGACATCGGTCACGGCAGTGGCCTTTCGACGGAACGGCGGGCGGAGCGGCTGAACTGCCCGGCCGCACGCCTGCAGTTCGTTGCCGTCAGCCTATCTGCGACAGAGCGGCCCCGGTGGGTGCATCCTGCACCAGAATGGTGACGTGTCCACCGCGCCCACCACCCCTCGCAGCCGCAGCGAGCGCCTCGATGCGCTCCCGTTCACGAAGGCGCACGGACGACTCCTCGTCGGTTCCGGTGTCGGATGGGCGCTCGACGCCATGGACGTCGGACTCGTCTCCTTCGTCCTCGCCCAGCTCGCCGTCCAGTGGCAGCTCGGGAAGACCGAGCTGTCCTGGATCGCCTCAGCCGGGTTCCTCGGGATGGCCATCGGAGCGACCCTCGGCGGGCTCCTCGCCGACCGCGTCGGCCGTCGCCACGTCTTCGCCATCACGCTGCTCGTCTTCGGCATCGCGACGGGCGCCTCGGCGCTGGCCTGGGGGCTCGGGGTCCTGATCGTACTGCGCTTCGTCGTCGGCCTCGGGCTCGGCGCGGAACTCCCCGTCGCCTCGACCCTCATGAGCGAGTTCGCCCCGCCGCGGATCCGCGGCCGGATCATCGTCTTCCTCGAGGCGTTCTGGGCCGTCGGGTGGATCGCCGCCGCGCTCATCGGCTACCTCGTCGTGCCGACGAGCGACGACGGCTGGCGGTGGGCGCTCGCCATCGGCGCGCTCCCCGCGGTCTACGCCGCCATCGTGAGGACGCGCCTGCCGGAGTCGGTGCGCTTCCTCGAATCGCGCGGCCGCCACCGCGAGGCGGAAGTCGTCGTCCGCGAGTTCGAGGCCTCCGCCGGTGTCGACCACGTCGAGGTTCCCGGCGGCACCGGGGGCGACACCGCCGCGAGCGCCGGCCTCTCCGCGGGGCAGCGGCTGCGCGGCCTCTGGGTGCGGGAGCACCGCCGCGACACCGCATCGCTCTGGATCGTGTGGTTCTGCGTGAACTTCTCCTACTACGGAGCGTTCATCTGGATCCCGACGATCCTCGTCGACTCGGGCTTCTCGCTCGTCCGATCCTTCGGCTTCACGCTCATCATCACGCTGGCCCAGCTCCCCGGCTACGCGGTGTCGGCCTGGCTCATCGAGGCATGGGGTCGGAAGCAGACCCTCGCCACCTTCCTCGCCGGTTCGGCCGTGTCCGCGGTCCTCTTCGGCACGGCGACGACCGAGCCGATGATCATCGCGTTCGGCATGTGCCTGTCCTTCTGCAACCTCGGCGCGTGGGGCGCGCTGTACGCGACGACGCCGGAACTGTATCCGACCCAGCTTCGGGCGACCGGTGCCGGGTGGGCGGCCGGGATCGGGCGCATCGCGTCGATCATCGCTCCCCTGTCGGTCCCCGTGCTGCTCGTCGCCGGCCACGCGCTGCTCTTCTCCGTGTTCGCGGCGTTCTTCGTCATCGCCGCGGTGGCCGCACTGTTCCTCTCCGACCGGCGCGGACGCTCCCTCGACTGAGCCGCCGGACGGCGCTCTCGGAGCGGCCGCCATACGACAGAATGGGGCCGTGATCGAATCCACCCCCGCCGCGTCCCCGTCCGCCACCATCGACCGCCGACCGATCTCGGGGCGACGCGTCGATCTCGCACATGGTGCGTACACCGCGTCGATCGCGTCGGTCGGCGCCTCCCTGCGCTTCCTGCGGCACGAGGGACGAGACCTGGTGGTCGCCTTCGACGCTGACGAGGTCCGTCCGGCCTTCCGCGGCGCGATGCTCGCCCCGTGGCCGAACCGCGTGGTCGACGGCCGGTACACCTTCGCTGGCGTCGACTACCAGCTCGCCCTGACGGAGCCCTCGCGCGGGCACGCGCTCCACGGCCTCGCCGCCTGGTCCGATTGGGAGCTCGTGGCCTCGTCGACCGCGTCCGCGACGTTCCAGGTCGTCATCGAGGCGCAGGACGGCTACCCCTTCCGTGTGCAGGTGGCTGCGACGTACACGCTCGACGACGACGGGCTGCGCACCGAGGTCGAAGCGGTGAACCTGGGCGACACCGACGCCCCGTACGGCACGGGCCCGCACCCCTACCTCGTCGCCGGCGAGGGCCGCGTGGACGACTGGACTCTCGAGCTCCCGGCGTCGAAGGTGCTGACGGTCACCCCCGACCGCCTGAGCCCGATCGCGGTGGAGGACTTCGAGGGCGACGACACCCGGCACTTCGACTTCCGCACGCCGCGCACCATCGGCGACACGTTCATCGACCACGCCTTCACAGACCTCGCGACGGATGCCCACGCCGGTCAGGTCGTCGTCCGGGTGACCTCGCCTGGCGGCACGGGCGTCGCCATGCACTGGGGCGACGGGCTCCCGTGGGTGCAGGTCCACACGGCCGACCAGCCGGTCCCGGAACTCGACCGACTGGGTCTCGCCGTCGAGCCGATGACCTGCCCACCCGACGCCTTCTCGACGGGCACCGACCTCGTCGTGCTGGCCCCCAATACACCACACCGGGTGTCCTGGACCATCGCAGCACTCTGACAGCGGTCGGCGTTAGGCTGACGACATGTCACAGACGCTTGCGAAACTCATCGGTGGTCCGCTCGACAGCGAGATCATCCCGCTCGAAGACGGCCAGGACGGCGAACTCGTCCTCCCCTACGGCGAAGGCCAGCTCATCTACCGCCCCGCCGGCGAGGCGACGAACACCGGCGACCACGACGGCCCGACGACGACCGCGTACGAATACGTCGAGGCCACCGAGGAGATCTCTCCGACCAACCGCAACGGGAACGGCGACGACGACTCGATCGGCTGACCCGACCCGACCATCCGGACGCCGGCGACTGATCCTCAGTCGTCGGCGACCGTCGTCTCCAGCGCCTCGTGATCGACCGTCACGGTGAAGGTCTGGACGCGCAGCGGCAGCACCGGGGTCAGGCGGACCTCGAGTCGGAGCCGGCCCCGCTCGCCCTCGACGAACCAGACGAGATGGTCCGGCGAGTCGCAGACGGGTGTGGCCCGGCCGGACGCCACCTCGGCGATGCCGCCGACCGCCGCGACGGCAGCCTCGGCCGCGGTGCGGCGTTCGTCCAGCGGGACGTCGAGTGCGACGTTCTCGGCGAACAACGACGCGGCGACCCGGTCGTCCCAGTGCGACAGCAGCCCGGTCGCGGTCATCGACGCCACGAGGGTCTCCGGCCAGGGACGGATCACGGGTTCGGCGAGCTCGCCGGATGACTGAGCATCGGCGATCGCCAGCCGGAGTACCTGTTCGGCGGGCTTCGCCACGGCCGCGTATCCGGCGTTCTCGAACGCGACGACGCCGATGCCGGAAGCCGGGTGCCAGCGCATGTGCGCGCTGTAGCCCGGGTACCCGCCCGAGTGCGACACGAGCGTCCCGAGCGCGGCGTCCTCCTCCACGAAGAGTCCGAAGCCGTAGCCGAGCGCGAGGCGCGGTGGGAGCCCGTCGAGCGAGGGACGCGGCGGGGAGAGACGCTGCAGCTGCTGCATCTCGCGACGACTCGCGCTCGACAGCGGACCGCTCTCGTCACCCGTCCATGCGGCGTCGAGCCAACGGACCCAGCCGATCATCGTCGTCGCCGAAGCGAAGAGCCCGCCGATCGCGGAGAAGACCCCAGGACCCGAGAACGGGACCTCGACGAACCGGTCGTCCGCATCGACGGCTCGGTCCCGCCGGACGCGGTGACCGATCGCCGTCACCGCTCCGCCGTCCTCCGGGCGCTCGCGGTCGGGTCGCTCGAACACGGCACCGAGCCCGAGCGGTTCCAGCAGGAGTGATGTCACCGCGTCCACGAACCGCCCACCCGTCACCCGCTCGATGACCTGACCGAGGAGCGCGTAGCCGAGGTTCGAGTAGGCGAACGCCGTCCCGGGTACGGTGACGCACCGCACGCCGCGCACCAGCAGCCGACGGAACTCCGCCAGGGTGATCGACTCCTGGCGGTCGGCCCACGGATCGTCCGTCCCGAGCCCACCCGACATCGTGAGCAGCATCCGGACCGTCGGCCGGACGGCCACCCCACCGGGCGTGATCGGGGCGAACTCCGGGACGAACTCGTCCACCGGGGCGTCGAGGTCGAGCCGGCCGGTGTCGCGGAGGATGAGGAGGACGGCAGCGGTGAAGCTCTTCGTGCAGGAGGCGATGCGGAAGAGCGTGTCCTCGTCGGGCACGTCGCCGCCTCGGGTGATCTCGCCGAAGCCGCGCGAGAAGCGGACCCGATCGCGATCGAACACCGCGACGTACGATCCGGGAGCGACGCCGCCGGCGATCCGGTCCTCGAACACGCGGGCGATACCCGTCTCCGTGCCGTCCTCCACCAGGTGCATCTCGTCTCCTCCTCGGCGGCGGCGCACCGCCGTCCGCGGTCCACTCGTCGTTCGAGCGTACGACCATTCCGCGACGACGATCACCATCGGCGGGTGTGCCGGGCGTACTGTGCTCCTCTGTCCGGATGAAGTCAAGGGGGCGAGATCCTCGGCGTCGGATCCGCGCCTCGGGAGTAGCGTCATCTCCCGGATCGACCGTCGAGGGGACGGCCGTGGAAGGAGTCGTTCCATGTCGAGCACGTCGACCTCCGGGCAGCCGGGTCCCGTCAAGAGTCTCGTCCCCGCCAGGATGGATCGATTGCCCTGGACCAGGTTCCATTGGATGATCGTCGTCGGTCTCGGGTTCTCCTGGGTGCTCGACGGGCTCGAGATCCAGATCGTCGCCTCGGCCGGATTCCAGAAGTCCTTGGGACTCTCGGCCGCCGAGGTCGGGCTGCTCGGGACGATCTACCTGCTCGGCCAGGTGACCGGTGCCCTCGTGTTCGGGCGGATGGCCGACCGGCTCGGACGCAAGAAGCTCTTCATCCTCACGCTCGCGATCTACCTGGTCGCGAGCGGTATCGCCGGTCTGTCGCCGACGTTCTGGTTCCTCGCGATCTTCCGCTTCTTCGCCGGGATGGGCATCGGCGGTGAGTACGCCGCGATCAACTCGGCCATCGACGAACTCATCCCGTCGAAGTACCGTGGCCACGTCGACATCGCCATCAACGGCACCTACTGGGGCGGCGCCGCACTCGGGTCGGCCGCCAACCTGTTCCTGCTGAACACCGACTACTTCGCCGAAGACGTCGGCTGGCGGATCGGCTTCTTCATCGGCCCGGTCCTCGGCCTCATGATCATCTTCCTCCGGCGGCACATCCCCGAGAGCCCGCGCTGGCTCATGACGCATGGACGGGAACAGGAGGCGGAGGCCACGGTCGACGAGATCGAGGACACGGTCCGCAAGCAGGGCGGCACGATCGACCCCGTCGACGACTCGAAGGCGCTCACCGTGCAGGCGCAGGGACACATCCCGATCCGCACGATCTTCGGCGTCCTCTTCCGGACCTACCCGAAGCGCACCTTCGTCGGGCTCGCGATGATGATCACGCAGTCGTTCCTGTACAACGCGATCTTCTTCACCTACGCGCTCGTCCTCCAGAACTTCTACGGCACGAGCCCGTCGTCGACCCAGTACTACTTCTTCCCGTTCGCGATCGGGAACCTGCTCGGGCCGCTCCTCCTCGGACGACTCTTCGACACCTGGGGTCGTCGTCAGATGATCTTCCTGACCTACGGGGTCTCGGGTGCGGTGCTCGCCGTATCGGCCGTCCTCTTCAACGCCGGCGTGCTCGATGCGACGACGCAGACGATCTTCTGGTGCGTGTCGTTCTTCTTCGCGTCGGCAGGAGCGTCCAGCGCCTACCTCACGGTGAGCGAGATCTTCCCGCTCGAACTCCGCAGCCAGGTCATCGGGTACTTCTTCGCGATCGGTCAGATCGCCGGTTCGGTCGCGCCGCTGCTGTACGGGATCCTCATCGGCGACGGCACGGACCGGGGCCCGCTGACCGTCGGCTACTTCATCGGAGCCGGGGTGATGGTCCTCGGCGGTCTGATCGCCCTCATCTTCGGTGTCGACGCGGCCCGGAAGTCGCTGGAGGACATCACCGAACCGCTGTCGATCGTCCGGGAGGGCAAGCGCCCCGGGAAATGACGGTCGGAGCGGCGGTTCAGCCCTCTCGGTCCACGTAGACCCCGAGGGTCTCGGCCAACCGTTCCCGCTCCACCGCACGTCGGCCGGCTCCCTTGGCGCTGGCCGTCGTGAGCGTGGCGAGGATGTGGAGGGTGAGCGCGATCCCGATCGACGAGCTCGGGTGACCGTCGTCGGCTCGTCCGACCACGATCGTCTCGTCCGCGTAGGGGGTCAGCGGGGAGTCTGGGGCGTCGGTGATGAGGACGAGGCTGCCGCCGGCCTGCGCGAAGGGGACGGCCGAGGCGATCGTGTACTTGCGGTACCGCCGCAACGACACGGCGATCATCACATCGCTCGACCGCACGTCGCTGAGGACGTCGAGGGGGCGCACGATGGTTCCGTCGATCAGGGTGACGTTCGCCAGACCGTAACTGAGGTCGGCGGCGAGCAGGGACGCGTAGGTGAACGACTTCGACGCCCCGATGAGGAATCGTCGGCGGGCGGACACGATGAGCGCGGCCGAACGTTCGAGTGCGCCGTCGGTCTTCGCCCAGGCGAGCGAGTCCTCGAACTGATTGCGCTCCTGGTCGAGGAGCCGATGCTTCAGCACGGAGGCCGATCGTCGTTCCAGTCGCTGCTCCGGCCGCTCACCGGGGACGGCCGTGTCCTCCTCGGTGAGGAAGCGGATGTCGTCGTTCACGCGGGGTCTCCTTCGCCTGCAGACACCGTCGTGCGGTCAGGCGTCGTCCGTCCAGGTCGGCAGGGGCACCGACGGCCCGCCGGCAGGTCACCCGGCGAGGTTCCCTCGATGGTAGCGAGGGGAAGCGCATACAGGATCGCCGGAACGACAACGATTCGGTGCAGACGGACGCGACCGGTGCGCGATCAGCGCTCGCGCTGCTCGTCCGCCTCGGGCAGCGTGATCGAGGAGGTGAAGAGGCTCGCCCGCTGCTCGGCCTCCACGCTGCCGCTGAACAGCCCGACCGGTTCCGTCACGGGCCCGCCGCGCTTCGGGACCGGGCGCGGTTCCTGCTCCACCATCTGCACGCGGTTGCGCGGGATCGCCGACGGGTTCTGTGCGAGGATCCACTCGACCATCTGCTCGCGCACGAGGCAGCGCAGGTCGAAGAGCGTCGGAGCGTCAACCGCCGTGACGAGGATGCGGATGCGCACGTACCCGCCGACGGCGTCCGTGACCTGCAGCACCTGCGCCCGGCCGTCCCAGAGGTCGGTGCGGTCGAGGATGCGCTCCAGCTCGGTGCGCATCACGGCGGGACTCACCCACCAGTCGAGGTCGAACTCCACCGAACCGAGCAGCTCGCTGGTGTTCCGGGTCCAGTTCTGGAACGGCGTCGACGTGAAGTAGGTGGAGGGCAGCACCATGCGCCGGTCGTCCCAGATGCCGACGACGACATAGGTGAGCGTGATCTCCTCGATCCGACCCCACTCCCCCTCGACGATCACGACGTCGTCGACGCGGATGGCGTCGCTGAAGGCGAGCTGGATCCCGGCGAAGACGTTGCCCAGCACCGACTGCGCGGCGAGGCCGGCGACGATGCTGACGACGCCGGCCGAGGCGAGCACACTCGCCCCGACGCCCTGCACGCCGGGGAACGTCAGGAGGATCGAGGCGACGCCGACGATGACGACGACCGCGATCGCGAGCCGCCGGACGAGCGCGAGCTGCGTCTGCATGCGTCGGGCGACCTTGTTGTTGGGGACGTCGACGCGATACCGGGCCTGTCCGAGTCCGATGACGAAGGCGAGGAGCGCGGCGACCAGCCAGGTGGCAGCGGCGATCACGGCGATCCGGAAGCCCTGATCGATGAGCCCGCGGACGTTCTCGTCGGGCAGCGTCGCCGCCACCGCCAGCCACACCGCCACGAGGATCACGAGCGCGCGGAACGGGTGGCGCGCGCTCCCCGCGAGCGCGGCCGGCCAGGCCCGCCGTCTGGCGGCCAGACGGAACGACACCGAGACGACGGCGAGTACGACGAGTGCCGCGACCGCGGCGATCCCGGCTGCTGCGGCGACACCCCACCAGCTCTCCCAAACGAACATCCGTGCCTCCTCGAGCTGGTCCTGCGGTCCTTGGTCGCACCCTGCTCCTGCAGCGCGCAAGCGTCAAGCGTAGGGGCGCTCGTCCGCCGGGATCGACCGCTTGTGCGGCCTGCCACGAACCTCTCAGGCCGAGAGGATCGGGTGCGGGTACTCCATCGTCCGATGCTGGAACTCGGCGATGGCCTCGTTCCGGATGACACCGTCCTGGATCTCGACGGCGCGGTCGACGGTCAGGCTGTCGGCCCAGGCCGCGGGCCCGGCGAGCACGACGGGCAGGAACGGCAGGAGCGCTTCGCTGTTCTCCCAGCTCGACGAGTTCCAGAGGAGCGAGGGGCTGTGGTCGACGGCGTAGTAGTTGATCTCGCCCCGTCCGACGGTGAACATCGGGTCGTCGAACCCGGTCGTCCGGGCCCACTCGAAGGCCATCCCCTCATCGCAGGAGACGTCCACGATGAGGCTGCCGGGACGGAAGGCGCCCAGGTCGTCCTCGCGCAGGTACAGCAGCGGGGCATTCGGGTCCTGCAGGGTGCAGTTCACGACGATGTCGCTCTCCGCCAGGAACGGGGCGAGCGGGACGCGGCCCTCGTCGGTGATGACCTCGCTGAGGTAGGGGCCGTCGTCGTGGTCGAACTGGATCATGCGGGCGGAGTGGATGGGCGATGCGACCGCAGCCACCCGTCGGTTCGTGAGCACCCGCACGTCATGGATCCCGTGGGCGTTGAGCGCGGTCACCGCGCCTCGGGCGGTCGCGCCGAAGCCGATGACGACGGCGGTGAGGCGCCGACCGTAGCTGCCCGTCGAGCCGCAGAGCTCCAGGGCGTGGATCACCGAGCTGTAGCCCGCGAGTTCGTTGTTCTTGTGGAAGACGTGCAGTCCGAAGCTGCCGTCGGCGGCCCAGTGGTTCATCGCCTCGAAGGCGATGAGGGTGAGCCGTTTGTCGATCGCGAGCTGGGTGAGCGGGGTGTCCTGGACGCAGTGCGGCCAGCCCCAGAGCGTCTGCCCGTCGCGCAGTTGCTGGACGTCCTCGAGCTGCGGCTTCGGGAGGAGGACGACGTCGGCCTTCGCGAGGACCTCGGCGCGCGTCGCGAACGCGCGGACGTACGGTGCGATCTCCTCGTCGGAGACGCCGAATCGGGCGCCGTACCCGTGCTCGACGACGATCCGGGACCGGAACTCCTCCGGGATGCGTTCGAAGTGCGCCGGGTGGATCGGGACACGCCGTTCGTCGGGCTTCAGCGAGGTGGCGACCACCCCGAGGACGCTGTCGTGCTGCACGGTCGGTTCGGATCCTGCTGGCATGACTGCTCGTCCCGTTCACGGGTGCCGAGGCGGCGCCGTGCCCCTGACCGTACAGGACGCAGCGCGGAGGGGACGCTCGGGGGCACGCGCGCGGCCCGGGAACACGACAGCCCCACACCGTGAGGTGCGGGGCTGTCGTCGTGTTGGTGGACCCAAGGGGATTCGAACCCCTGACCCCCTCGATGCGAACGAGGTGCGCTACCGGACTGCGCCATGGGCCCAACTACTCGTCCAGGCTAGCAGACCGCGCGACCCGTTTCGAACCGGCGGAGCTAGTCCTCGTAGGGGTTCGGGCCGTCGTCGACCGGCATGCCGCCGTCCTGTGGATTGGCGGCGATGAGCGCCGCGAGGTCGAGGTCGCGGAACCACCGGAGCCGCTGACTCCTCGCACGTCGGTAGTGCTCGTCGACGACCGGTTCGTCGAGCACCCGGTCGAGTTTCGCCTGGATGGCGCGCTCCAGATCGCCCCAGGCGCGCTCGCGAGCGGACTCCGCGATCGCCGCGACGAAGGCCTCATCCTGGCTCACCCGACGGAGTTCTGCCGCGAGCCCCGAGTAGACCTCGCGACGACGCGACAGCGCGCTCAGATCGCCCGCGCGGTAGTCGTGCTGGTGGCGGGCGCTCCCCCGACGCTGGAACGCCGTCTGGCGGGCCTCCCGCGCCAGGTCGGCGTACTCCTCCTGCTCGTCCGCCATGCGCCCGAGCTCCCGGCGGACGGCGGCCTGCGTCGCCTCGGCGTCGTAGGAGGCGCCATCGCGGAGCGCTCGCTCGATGATCCAGTTCGTGACCTCGACCACCGTCCATGAGCGGGCGATCAGCAGGCCTTCCTCGACCGCGTGCTCGACCGGCGGCGGAGCGACCTCGGGAGGCGCGACGTAGGGCTTCATCGGCTTCCGCCGGCCTTTGCGCCACACGCCCATCGGTCACCTTTCGCGTTCCAGGGCGCCGACGAGACTGGATCGACGAACCCCCTCCACGAGTCTATCCGGAGCGGGTGACCGGTTCATGAACGACCGGAGCCGAGGGCCGTCGGTCAGCCGGCAGCGCGGCGACGCTGCAGGAGCGTGGAGCCACCGGCGGCGATCTCACCCTCGTCGACGACGCCCATGGCGGCGAACCGGCTCGGAGCCGGCTGTGGCTCGACCCGCTCGGGCTGCGGGGCGGCCACGGGCTCCGGGCGACGGACGATCGTCGGCATGGCCGGAGCGAGTCGCTCGGCGCGCGAGGCGATGGCCTCCTGCATGGCGGCCTGGCGGAGCCGGTCGTACGCGTCGGCCTTCGCCAGCTCGGCTGCGGCGGACGAGCCCTCTGAAAGGTGCAGCGGCTTGGGGATGGCCGTCGGGGTCCACGTCTGGGCCTGCGAGGCAGCCTTGACGGGTTCGTTGTACTCGAAGAGCGCCGACTCGACCCGCCTGGTTGTCACCGCGACCGCCGGCACCGGCGCGACGGCACGGTGGGCGATGCGCGACATACGCGAGAGGGCGGACAGGGCCAGCAGCCCGACGACGGTGGACGCGACACCGAGCACGAGGCCCCCACCGGCCAGGAAGGAGGTGACACCGGAGCAGAACCCGATGATGGACGCGACGAGCACGGTGGTGGCGAGCAGCCTCGAACGACGTCGGCTCCTCGCGAGCTTCGCGGCCCGCGCGTTGCGCTGGACGGCTCGGGCTGCGGCGGCGGCTGCACGACGAGCGTCCTCCGCGGCACGAGCGGCGGCCTCGGCCTGCACGGCCTTCGCCTCTTCCTCTCGCCGGATGCGGTCGGCTTCGGCGAGTTCGACCCGCGCCGCGGCTTCCGCCGTCGCCTTGGTCCTGGCTTCGAGCTGCTTCAGCAGCTTCCGCTGGGCTGCGACCTCGCGCGAGGTGGCCTCGAGGCGGACGGCCTCCGGCACCTCGGCGGTCTCGGCCAGCACACGGAGCGTCTGCTGGAGTCGGATCGCGTTCCGCTCACTGGCGGAGAACTGACTGTCACGCACCCATGAGGGCACCAGGTACACCAGCCACAGCATCGCCGCGACCAGAATGATCACCCCACCGCTCAGGAATCCGCCGTCCATGTTCATGACCGTAGCGGGTGGACACTCGTTGACCGATCACCGGCGGGGTGTGTCCGCGGATGGATGTCCAAACCGACCGATGTGGGGTGGAGCGGGGTCAACGCCCGGGGAAGGGCACGGACGCGGCGATGCGGTCCGACTCGGGGATCACACAGGCGTCCTTGGGGACCTGGCCGTCCAACCACCGGTTCAGGACACCACCGGGGACCTCCTCGCGCACGAGCGCGAAGCAGAAGTGGTCGCGCCAGTCACCGTCGATGTGGATGAACCGACGCCGGAGTCCCTCGTAGCGGAAGCCCAGCTTCTCGACCACGCGGAGGCTCGGTGCGTTCTCCGGGCGGATGCAGATCTCCAGACGGTGGAGCTGCAGGGCGGTGAAGCAGTGGTCCGTCGCCAAAGCCGTGGCGATGGGCGTGGCGCCGAGGCCCGCGAAGCGCTGCGACACCCAGTACCCGATCGATGCGGACGCCAGGGAGCCGTAGGTGATGCCGGAGACGTTGAGCTGGCCGGCGAACTCGCCGTCGACCTCGATGACGAACGGGAGACCGGCACCGGAACGTGCGTGGTTCTGCAGCGACCGGATCGCCGCACGACTGTCGGCCGGGACGGGGCCGTACGGACTCGTGGCCTCCCACCGGCGCAACCAGGCGCGGTTCTCCGCCAGCTCGCGCTCGAGCGGCCTCGCATCGCGGACCTTGATGGGCCGGATGCTCACTCGCCCGCTGCTCAGAACGGGTACGACCTGCACCACCTTGCCACCCCTCTCGCGTCCTGTGGCGAGCCTAGCGGAGCACTCCCCGAGTCACTGACGCAGCCGCGCCCCGACGCCCGCTTTCGCGGACCCGGGGCGCGTCGTGCGTCGTCGGCGGTCCTCAGTCGAGGTCGCCGGCGAAGTCCTTGAGCCACGGCCGCAGCTCGGGACCGAGGTCCTCGCGGTCGACCGCGAGCTGCACGATCGCCTTGATGTAGTCGAGACGGTCACCCGTGTCGTAACGACGGCCGCGGAAGATCACGCCGTAGACACCGCCGGTGCCCTCGACGTCCGAGGCCATCTCCTGCAACGCGTCTGTGAGCTGGATCTCGCCGCCCTTGCCCGGCTCGGTGCGCTCGAGGATCTCGAACACCTCGGGCTTCAGCACGTAGCGTCCGATGATCGCGAGGTTGGACGGGGCGTCCTCCTTGGCGGGCTTCTCGACCAGGCCGGTGACCCGCACGACGTCGGCGTCGTCGGTGGCCTCGACGGCGGCTGCGCCGTAGAGGTGGATGGAATCGGGGTCGACCTCCATGAGGGCGATGATCGTCGCGTTCCGCTTGTCCTGCTCGTCGAGCATGCGCTCGAGGAGGATGTCGCGCGCGTCGATCAGGTCATCGCCGAGGAGCACCGCGAAGGGCTCGTTCCCGACGTGGCGCTTGGCGCGGAGGACGGCGTGGCCGAGCCCCTTCGGGTCGCCCTGGCGGAGGAAGTGGATGTCGGCGAGTTCGTTGGACTCGTTGACCTTCTCGAGGCGCTGGGTGTCGCCCTTCTTGGCGAGGTTGAGCTCGAGTTCCGTCACGCGGTCGAAGTGGTTCGCGAGCGCGTTCTTGTTCCGGCCGATGATCATGAGGACGTCGGCCAGGCCGGCGCTGACGGCCTCCTCGACGACGTACTGGATGGCCGGCTTGTCGACGACGGGGAGCATCTCCTTGGGCAGCGCCTTGGTGGCCGGGAGGAACCGGGTGCCGAGACCTGCTGCGGGGATGACTGCTTTGGTAACTCGAGTGGTCATAGGGGAAAACCTATCGTGTGGAGCCGGGGAAGTCGTCGAAGACGGCCTCGAACGGGGGTGAAATCCCCTCAACCCCTGGACGACGCGGCCGTTGTCCGGTAGGTCGTCGCGCAACGAGCCGACGGCGACGGCGAGCCGTTTAGAATGGGACCCATGACGAGCCCCGCAGAGCACGAGAAACGAGCGCTCCGCGCCGAGCTCCGTGAGCGGCGTGAGCTGCTCACCTCGCTCGAGAAGGAGCGGTCGACGACCGGGCTGACCGACAACCTCAGAGCGCTCGTCTCCCGCCTCGGCGCGACCTCGCTTGCCTGTTACCTCGCCTCACCGAGCGAACCGGACACCCGTCCGTTCCTCCAGTGGGCCCAGGAGGCCGGCATCCGCATCCTCTTCCCCGTGACCCGCACCGACGGACTCCTCGACTGGACGATCGGCGAGGACGGCATCGAGACGGTCGGCTTCGCCGGCACACCGGAGGTCGTCGGCACCACGCTCGGTCCAATAGCCATCAACGACGTCGACCTGATCCTCGTGCCGGCAGCGGCCGTCGACGGCAGTGGCATGCGGATGGGCTGGGGTCGTGGCTACTTCGACAAGACGCTCGGTTCGATGGAGCGCTGCCCACCCGTCTACGCGGTCCTCTACGACACCGAGATCCTCGACGAGGTCCCGAGCGAGATCCACGACGAGCCCGTCGGCGGTGCGGTCACGCCGAGCCGCATCATCGACTTCGACCAGGTCCGACCGCGCCGCTGAGCGCGACGACCCACCACATCCCAGGAGACCCCGTGCCCACCTACGCGTACCGCTGCACCGAGTGCGGCAATGCCTTCGACATCCAGCAGGCGTTCACCGACGACTCGCTCACCGAGTGCCCGGCCTGCTCGGGCAAGCTGCGGAAGCTCTTCAGCGCGGTCGGCGTGACCTTCAACGGGTCCGGCTTCTACCGCACGGACTCCCGGGCCGGTGCCGGGAAGGGCTCGAGTTCCATCCCCGCCTCCTCGGGCAGCTCGGAGAGCTCGTCGACGTCCTCTTCGTCCGACGCCAAGGGTTCCTCCGGCACGTCCTCGACGTCGAGCCCGGCTCCGGCTTCGGCTGGGAGCAGCTCGTCCTGAGCCGGTAGCGTAGCGAGCGTCCGTTCCATCCCCGATCATCAGGGAGACCCCATGCTCAAAGGCTTCAAGGAGTTCATCCTCCGTGGCAACGTGATCGACCTGGCCGTGGCCGTCGTGATCGGGGCCGCATTCACCGCGATCGTCAACTCGCTCGTCGAGAACATCTTCAACCCGCTGCTCGGGGCACTCTTCAAGGCCGAGAGCCTGAAGGACGCGTTCGTCGTCAAGATCCCGACGCTGGACGGGCAGACCGCCGACCTGCAGTTCGGCGCCTTCCTCGGTGCGGCGATCCAGTTCGTGCTCATCGCCGCCGTCGTCTACTTCGTCATCGTGCTGCCGATGAATCACTTCAAGCGCGTCACGACGAAGCCGACGATCGCGGACGAGGCGGCGGCTCCGAGCGAGCTGTCCCTGCTCACCGAGATCCGCGACGTCCTGAAGACGGGCACGAGCGCACCGCTGCCGCCCGCACGCGACGACACGACCGACGGCCGCTAGCCCGCAGCCTGCAACTCCTGTCCACGTCCCGTCCCGCTCACCAGTGGGGCGGGACGTTGCGTTGCAGCTCGGCGTCGTTCCCGCCGCCACCGGCGGGTTTCGTGGAGCCACCCCAGGCCTCGTCGGTGTCCTCGCTCGCCTTCACCGGGCCGGCCGGGAGCTGCGGTGCAGGATCCGTCCCGGGAGCACCGGGACGGATCGCGCGCCTCGACCCTCTGGGGCGGACGATCCGCGGCTCCTGATCGTCCTGCATGATCAGCGTCCGACCATCAGTGGCGTGGCACCTGCACGGCGATCGGCGCGGTGTCGAGGTGTTCCGTCGTCGTGAGTCCGAGCACGCCGGCGACACGCTGCGCGACCGCCTCCGCGTCGGCGAACAGGTCGAAGCTGTGCACCCGCACGTAGTGCCAGCCGAGGCGGCGCAGGACGTCGGGGCGGAGCCGCAGCGACTCGCGGAGACTTGCGTCACCCAGTTCCTCGTCGCACTCGACGACGACGGCGCGGCCACCCCATGAGGCGACGAGCGCGAGCTTGCCGCGGTAGCCCATGTCGACCCGCATCCCGAGCGTCTCCAGACGGGTGGCGAGATCGACGAGCATCGGCTCGGCCTCGTGCGTCGCCTGGTCCTCGGAAGCACGTCGTGACGTGTCGGTGAGGATGCGGGCGAGAGCGAGGATGCCGTGCTGGATCCGGTTCTGATCGAGGTCCTCGGGACGCACGCAGGAGACGATCACCATGGACCGTCGGGCGCGCGTCATACCGACCGCGAGCAAGCGGTCGCCACCGGGCTGGCCCAGCGCGCCGAAGTCCGACAGGACCCGACCGTGCGGCGTCAGCCCGTATCCGATCGAGAAGATGACGCGATCGCGACTCTCGGCGACGGACTGCTCGAGCGTCAGGACGGTGAAGGGCTCCGCGCGCTCGCGGAGGAGGAAGTCGGAGAGGTCGGCACGACGCGCGAAGGCGGCGAGGACGGCCTGCTGGACGCGCACCGCGTGCTTGTCACTCGCCGTGACCACCATGAGCGACTCGCGTGGACGGTTCGACGCGTGCTCGAGGACGAGTTCGACGACCCGTTCGACCTCGACGTCGACGCTCTCCACGGCGCCGGTGACGGGGTCGGGCATGCCGAGTCCACCGGGCACGTAGTCGAGGCTCAGGCTGCCGTGGCCGAGGAACGAGCCCGCCCACGGGAGGGAGTCGATCTGGCCGCCGTAGAAGCGCTCGTTGACGAGTTCCGCGAGGTCCTCGCCACCGGCACGGTAGGACCGCGTCAGCATGAGGGTCGGGAGGACGGAGCTCAGCTGCTCGAGTGCGGACTCGCGGTGCAGTTCGGCGAGGTCGGCGTGCGGCTCCGGCGTCGCCTCCTGATCCGTCAGACGGATCTCGAACGGGGACGGGCTCTGCGTGACCGGGTCGCCGAACGCGACGACCTGGCGAGCGCGACGGATGGCGTCCACGTTCTCGGCGAGGAGGGTGGCGCCGGCGTCGACGAGGAAGACGGCGTCGAAGGACGCGCTCTCGGGGATCCGCGGCACCTCATACGGCGAGACGAGCCAGACCGGCGCGAGGACACGAGAGAGCGTGGGAGCCGCCTGCTCGAGCTCGGCGGCTCGAAGCGGTCGGTCGCGCTTCAGGAGCGAACGGAGGGCCATGCCCTCGGTCGCGTGGTCGACGAGGCCGATCTTCCAGGTGTCGGCGAGCAGCGAGGCGAGCAGCTGCCCGGAGGCGGAGGCGTGCGCTTCGTCCACGAGGCGGAAGTCGGACTCGAGGCGCTCGACGACACTCGTGTTCGCACCGAGCAGACCGCGGTCCTCGGTGAGGACGAGTTCGAGCAACGACTGCCACCAGGCGAGTTCGAGCTCATCGGCGAGGCGCGTCCGGGGCACGTGCCGCTGGGACAGGTCGATGATGAGCTCGCCGAGGCCCTGCTCACGCAGACCGGCGAGGATCGCGGTGCGCTCCTGGAGGTTGTGCAGGACCTCGGATTCGGCCGCGAGTTCGGAGATCGTCCGGACGAGGCTCGGGATGGCCAGGCGTCCGAGGCGGTCAGGGGTGTCGGCGATGCCGAGCGGCTGGTCGACGAGTTCGAGCTTCCCCGCGACCATGGCGTACGTCTGCTCGACGTCCGCGATGCCGAGCGGCACCTCCGGCGGCGCGCCGGTCGTCACGTAGCGCTGCCAGAGGGTGCGTTGCTGCTGGATCCGGCGGAGCGCGGCGTTCATGTCCGGCACGTGGGCACCGGGTCGCAGGTACTCCTTGGCGAGCGCCTTGAGACGACGGCGGCTGGCCGAGGACATGGCCGTCGAGTCCTTCCGCGGGCTCGTCGCGACGATGAGGTCGGCGAGCGAGCGGTCGAAGACGTCGGGCTGGAAGCGGTCGAGCGTCTCGCGGATGTCGGCGAGGAGTCGGAGGTAGATGCCGAGTTCGTCGATCGACTCGAAGGGACGCATCTGCGTCTGGCCGATGAGCCCGTAGGCGCGCTCGAGCAGCTGCGGGAGGTCCTTGCGGTGCAGGCGCTTGGCGAGCTCGTGCGTCTCCTGGGCCTCGGCGGTCGTGTCGAACGAGGCGCCGTACCACGGCGAGTCGCCGGGGCCGTATCGGAACTCACCGAGGGCGGCTGCACCTTCGAGCGCTTCGGCCGCACGGGAACGACCGGCGGCGAGCCCCACGAGCGTCTGGCGGTCGAGGCGGACGAGGGTCCCGGGCGGGTTCGGCAGCTTCGAGAGCTTGGAGAGCGCCTCGAGGGCGTCGATGACGGAGACCCGGAGGTCCGGGTCCTTCGCCTGCAGCGAGGTGCGGTAGTCGATGAGGACCCGACGCAGACGCACGAGGGCGTCGTCGACCTCCCCCACCTGCGGCGGGATCGCGCGCTCGTTCCGCGTGATCGCCTGGATGAGGTCGCGGCGGAGGGTCGACGGCGACGCGCAGAGGCCAGGGAGCCCGACCTTCGTCAGGCGGTGGCGGATGCCCTCGAGGGTGGAGCGGCGAGGGCTCACCACGAGGACGCGCTTGTGCTGGGAAGCGAGTACGCCGATGGCGTTCACGATCGTCTGGGTGCCGCCGGTGCCCGGGAGCGTGGTGACGACGAGCGAGTTGCCGGCGCCGATCTGCGCGATGACGTTCTCCTGCTCCACGTCGGCGTCGAGCAGCAGGGTGTCGGTCGACGGCGGGCGGTCGTCCTGGCCGGGCGCGTCCACCGGGGTGAAGCTGCTGCGCACGAGGCCGACCGCACCCTCGTCGCCGGCGACGGCGTCGAGGATCGGGTGGTCGAGCTTCGCGGCGTCGTCGAGCAGGGAGTGACCGACCGCGGCGAAGGACGAGACGAGCAGCCGGGGCTGGACCGTGAACCACTCGAGCCCCGCGGCGAGCGAGCGGAGGCGGTCGATCACGGGCTGCGGCTTGAAGACGCCGCCGGACTCGCTCAGGGCGACGAACTCGTCCGGGTCGAGGACGATGCCGAACTGCTCACGGAGCGCGCGGACGAGCTCAGGGTTCGCCGTCGTGGTGCCGCGGAGTTTGACCTCGAAGTCGCGGCCGTATCGACGGATGGCGAGCGGCCGCAGGAGGACCGGGGCGCTGAAGTCCTCACCCTGGTGCGTCCACTGGGCCAGACCGACGGCGAGGTGCACGGCGTCGATGCCGCGGACGGTCGCGAGCTCGATGCCCTTGGTGGTGATGCGGTCGGCGGCACGCTTCGCTCCGCGGAGGGCGATCTCGTCTCGGATGAGGTTCGACAGCAGCGTCGACTTCCCCGAGATGAACTGCGGCAGGCCTCCGGGGTGGGTGGAACTCAGTTCGACCCGGGTCGTCGGAGCATCGACGAAGTGCAGCAGGGGCGAGGGTCCGCCGACCGTGCTGAGCTGCTGACGCCAAGCGTTCAGCGCCGTGTCGACCACGCCCGCCGATGCCGCGACGGGACCCTCGCGGAGTTGCGACTCCGCTGCTTCCCGCTCGACTCCGGACGTCACGTCGCCGTCATCCCGTCTCTTCTCTAGCCGCCACACCCTTGCACCATACGTGCCAGGTAGGCGAAACGCCGGGAAGCAGTGCGGTTTTTCGTCGAGTCCGTCCAGGAAATGTGCGACGCGCGCGGCCGGCGTCCGTCAGGAGACGCCGAGGAGGCCGGAGAGCACCATCACCGCGGTCCCGCGCAGCACGATGTCCGAGCCCTGCTCGCTCATCCGGATCCGGACGCCGCCGTGGAACTCGGTCATGGTGCGTGCCCGGACGGTCTCGATCGCGGCGTCCAGCAGCACGCCGCCGAGCAGCTCCTCCGGGCCGCTCACGACGATCTCCGAGAGGTTCAGGGCACCGACGATGGCCGCGAGCGAGATACCGAGGCGTTCCCCGGCGGCCCGCAGGATCTCGTCGCGGCGCCGTTCGACCTCCGCGACCGGCAGGCCACTCCCGTCGACCTCGTCGAGCAGCTGCCGGAGGTGCGGGACGGCGAGCCAGGCTTCGAGGCACCCGCGCTTCCCGCAGGCGCAGAGGGGGCCACCGTCGGTACCGACGACCACGTGACCGATCTCGCCGGCCGCGAACCGGCTGCCGAACAGCGGGTGGCCGCCGACGAGCAACCCGGCACCGACACCGTTGCCGACGCTCACGAGCATGAGGTCGCCGTCTGCCCCACCGAAGCTGTACTCCGCGAGCACCGCCGCGTTGGCGTCGTTCGCGACGAGGACCGGGACCTGGGCGACCTGCTCGATCGCCCCCTGGAGGTCCACGTCCGTCCAGCCGAGGTTCGGGGCACTGCGCACCGTGCCGGTGATGTCCACGACGCCCGGCGAACCGACGCCGAGACCGAGAACCTCCACCGTCGCCTCGTCGACGAGGTCGGCGGCGAGCGCCACAGCCTTCGCGATCGCGGCCTCGCCCGTCGCACCGTCGAGGGGCACCTGCAGCATCGTCACGATGTCACCGTCGAGCGTGAGGACGGCACCGCGGAACAGCTCGGTGTCGGAGAGGTCGAGGCCGACGATCTGGAACTCGGCCCGGTTGATGTCGATGAGGGTGGCGGGTTTGCCCGGGCGTGCGGTCTCCCGCAACCCGACCTCGACGATGAGGTTGTCGGCGATGAGCGAGGCGACCAGGTCGGAGATGCTCACCCGCGTGAGGCCGGTGGCGCGCGCGATGTCGGCACGGCTCATGGCGCCGCTCGCGAAGAGCGTCTGGAGGACGAGCGCGCGGTTGTGGCCGCGGGCGTGCTCCGGCAGCACCTTGGCGTTCGGCCGCAACCGCCGGGCAGGTGTGTAGGGGAAGGACTCGATGCGCTCCGACGCGATCCCGCCGCCGTGTCCGAATCCGCCTGCAGTCATGCGATAAGTAAAGCAGGCTGCGCTTCATCGTGCGGCACCGCGATGTCACCCGATGGTCACCGCCGCGTCTCCTCTCGGGCACCTCCGGGACCGGTCGGGCGCGGAGCATCGTGGGTGTGAGGATCGCAATCGTGACCGAGTCGTTCCTGCCGCAGATGAACGGCGTCACCCACTCCCTGCTCCGCATCATGGAGCACTTCGCGGACCGCGGTGACGAGGTGCTCGTCGTCGCCCCGGGGGCCGGCGCCTCGACGCCGAGCCACCACGAGGGGTTCCGGGTGGACGGCGTGCCGTCGATCCCGCTCCCCCGCTATCGGAACGTGCGGGTGGCCGCTGGTGGTGTCGGCCGGATCGCCGAACTGCTGCGCGGCTTCCGGCCGGACGTCGTCCACCTGGCCTCCCCGTTCGTGCTGGGGTGGCGCGGGGTGCAGGCGGCCGAGCGACTCGGCATCCCCACGGTCGCGGTCTACCAGACCGACATCCCCGCGTATGCCGGACGGTACGGGTTCCCGGTGGCCGAGTCACTGCTCTGGCAGCACGTCGAACGCCTCCACGGGAAGGCGACGATCACCCTCGCGCCCTCGCGCCAGTCGATCGCGCAGCTGGAGGCGCACGCGATCCCCCGGGTCCGCCTCTGGGTCCGCGGTGTCGACGCGGTCCGCTTCTCGCCGGAGCGTCGCAGTGAGGCCTGGCGTCGGTCCGTCGCGCCGAACGGTGAGCGGATCGTCGGATACGTCGGGCGGCTGGCCGCGGAGAAGCAGGTCGCCGACCTCGCGGTCCTCGGCGGCCTCCCTGGCGTGAAACTGGTCGTAGTCGGCGAGGGACCGCTCCGCGCAGCACTCGAACAGCGACTCCCCGACGCGGTCTTCACCGGGTTCCTCGGCGGCGAGGAGCTCGCGGTCGCGATGGCGGGACTCGACGTCTTCGTCCATCCCGGCGAGTCGGAGACCTTCTGCCAGACGATCCAGGAGGCGATGGCGTCAGGCGTGCCCGTGGTCGCGACCGGGCGCGGTGGTCCCGTGGACCTCGTCGACTCCAGCCGGACCGGGTGGCTGTACGAGCCGGGCAGGCTCGAACAGCTGCGCGGCTTCGTCCAGGACCTCGTCGGCGACGAGGTGAAGCGTACGGCGTTCGGTGCCGCGGCCCGGGCCGGCGTCCTCCCGCGGAGCTGGAAGAGCGTCAGCAGCGCGCTCATCGGCCACTACAGCGACGCCATCGAACTCCACCAGGGAGCGCGGACGCAACGCGGCGGACTCGACCCTCGGTCGCCGGTCCCCCGCGTCATTCGTCCGGGTAGCGGACGCCGATCTGACGCCTGACCTCGTCGAGCGTCTCCATGATCGCGACCGTCTCGGCCAGCGGCAAGAGGTCGCCGGAGAGACGCCCTTCGGAGACGAGCCGTTCGAGCTCCCAGGCCTGGAAGTGCATGCCGCGGCCCTCGACCTCGGAGCGGTACGTCTCGACGACCTCGCCGCTCGTGTCGTACACCCGGAACGTCGTCGCCGTGTACCACACCCGATCGAACTCGATCCATCCTTCGGTGCCGACGATGGCGGCGCGGTTCGGGCCCACGGTGTTGCTCGCGGAGAGCGTGTTCGCCACCTGACCGTCCGCGTAGCCGAAGATCGTCGCGACCTGCATGTCGGCGCCCGTGTCGCGCAAGGCGGCGGTCGCCTGGATCGACGTCGGGGTGCCGAAGACCGCCGAGGCGAAGGAGACGGGGTACACGCCGAGGTCGAGCAGGGCTCCGCCGCCCAGTTCGAGGTTGTTCATGCGGTGGTCGGGGTCGTCGGAGAGGAGCTGCGTGTGGTCGGCGACGAGGCTGCGCGGCTGCCCGATCACACCGTCCGCGAGCAGCTCGCGGAGGCGGACCATGTGCGGGAGGAACCGGGTCCACATCGCCTCGAGGACGACGAGGCCCCGCTCTGCGGCGAGCGCGACGACCGCCTGCGCCTCGGCGGCGTTGAGCGTGAAGGGCTTCTCGATGAGGACGTGCTTCCCGGCGTCGAGGGCGAGGACCGCCTGCTCGGCGTGGAACGGGTGCGGGGTCGCGATGTAGACGACGTCCACTTCGGGATCGGCGACGAGGGCCTCGTACCCGACGTGGACGTTCGGGATGTCGAACTCGGCGGCGAACGCGGCTGCGGTGTCCGCCGACCGCGAGGCGACGGCCCGGACGTCGAATCCGTGTCGGCGGAGGTCGGCGGTGAAGCTCCTCGCGACGCCTGCGGGGCCGAGGATGCCCCATCGCAGGCCGGCTGAGGAACCCGCGGCTGCACTCCCCGGGGCTGGCTGGTCGGTGTGCTGATCCGTCATGGCTCTCCTTCGATGCGCGTTCCAGCAGCCTACTGGAGGGCCTCGACCAGGCCTCCGGGTTCGGGGCTAGCCCTGCTCGCTCCGGCCGCGCTGCGCCGTAGGCTGAAGATTCGACCACGTCCGCCATCCCGCCGCGGACCCGGTCCGTCTGTTGGGGGAAGCACTGTGGGGGCAATCGAATCGAGCGGACGCCGACGCGCCGTCCGCAGTGCCCGGGCAGTCGCGCTCGGTGTCGCCGCGCTCCTTGCGCTGAGTGCCTGCGTCTCCGCGCCCGCGGCACCGCCGGTCACCGTCGTCGTCACGGAGCGGCCGGACCCGTCGCCCTCGGTCGCTCCCGTGCCGACCCAGACGGCGCGCGATGCTCTGCCGCCCGAACCGCAACCGATCGTCCCGAACGCCCCGGCGGAACCGGCGGAGCCGATCCCGGAGGGTCCGGCATACGACCTCGGACCTCGCGACGGGGCGCTCGGTCCGGTCGTCTCGGACGCCGACGGCAATCCCATCAGCTACACGGTGGTCGCGGGCGATGTGTTCTTCGACATCGCCCAGCGCTTCGACCTGCCGCAGCAGCAGTTGCTCCGGATGAACCCCTCGATCCCCGGCTTCGGGCTGGACATCTACATCGGCGACATCGTCAACCTCGACTGGACGACCACGCGCTGAGTGCCCGGCCGGCCAGCGCCGGTCGGGCACTGCCGCTCAGCCGAACGGGATCGTGCCGACGAGCACGCCCACCACGAGCATCACGAGGGACACGATCGCCGCCCGCCACAGGACCTTCTTGTGGTGGTCACCGAGGTTCACGCTCGCCAGCGAGACGAGCAGGAGGATCGCCGGGACGAGGGGGCTCTGCAGGTGCACCGGCTGCCCGGTGATCGACGCCCGCGCCATCTCGACGGGTTCGATGCCGAACGTCGACGCACTCTCCGCGAGGACCGGCAGGATGCCGAAGTAGAACGCGTCGTTGCTCATGAAGAAGGTCATCGGGATGCTGAGCACGCCGGTGATGACGGCGAGGAACGGGCCGAGTTCGTTCGGGATGATGTCGACGATCCAGTCGGCCATCGCCGTGACCATCCCCGTCCCGTTGAGCACGCCGATGAGCACGCCGGCCGCGAGCACCATGGAGACGACACCGACGATGCTCGGTGCGTGGGCGACGATCTCCTTCGACTGCTGGGCCAACCGCGGGAAGTTCACGAGCAGAGCCACCGCGGTGCCGACCATGAAGACGTAGGGCAACGGCATCAGGTCGACGACCAGCAGGGTCATGACGGCGATGGTCAGGACGAGGTTCACCCAGATGAGCCGCGGTCGGAGCGTGTCGCGGTCGGGGTCGAGCATCGTGTCGGCCATCGCGGTGTCGTCCGGGCGCACCAGGGTGGCGAGGCGCCCGCGGGCACTGGTCGAGAAGGTGGTCGCCATCCCGCCGGTAAGCGGGTGGTCGGCGGGTCCCGAGCCGGAGCCCGGCGCTGCGACCCCCCTCGGGTCCGCTCCGAGGAGGTCCACGCCGGCGAGGCGCTTCCGCTCGCCGAGTCCGAGGAACCAGGCGAAGACGAAGACGAGGACCAGACCGGCGGCCAGCGAAGGGAGCATCGGCACGAAGATCTCCGTCGGTGAGACGCCCAGGGCGGAGGCGGCACGGACGGTCGGCCCGCCCCACGGGACGATGTTGAGGGTGCCGTTCGCGAGCCCGGCGACACAGGTGAGCACGACCGGGTTCATCCCGAGGCGCAGGTAGATCGGCAGCATCGCCGCCGTGGTCACGATGAAGGTCGTGGATCCGTCGCCGTCGAGGGAGACCGCGCCGGCCAGGAGGGCCGTGCCGACGACGATCTTGGCCGGGTCGTTGCCGAGGGCGCGGACGATGAACCGGACGAGCGGGTCGAAGAGACCGACGTCGATCATGATCCCGAAGTACATGATCGCGAACATGAGCAGGGCTGCGGTGGGCGCAAGGCTCCCGATGGCCTCGATGACCATGTCGCCGAGACCGAGGCCGGCACCCGCGAACAGTCCGAAGACCGTGGGGACGATGATGAGCGCCACCATCGGGGTGAGGCGCTTCGTCATGATCAACACCATGAAGGTGAGGATCATCGCGAATCCGAGAATGACCAGCATGTCGACTCCTTCGTCTGCGTGCACCGCCGTGTGCACGACGTGACCCGTCGCGGTGGCGCACAGGAGGCGCCGGATGCTGCGGGTGTTCCCGGAACCGTACGGGAGCGGCACGGAGCTGTCTCGCTTGTGGGCGTTCGCCGCGGATCTGCCGATTCCGTCGACTTCTGCGCATTCTGCTCATCCGGCCGCTTTCGGCACCGTCTCCGCGAGCGCCGTACCATCGGAGCCATGACCGGCGATGGAGCGGAGAGGGCGGAACGGCGCAACCGACGCTCGAGCTTCGCGGCGCAGGTCCTCGTCCTCCAACTCATCGTGGTCACGGCCGTCGTCGTGGTGTGCACCGGGGTCTACGCGTGGATGAGCAGCGAACGCCTCGTGCAGGAGGCCCAGTCGACGGCGTTGGCGATCGCCCAGAGCGTCGCGAGCGACCCGGACGTCCGATCGGCCGTGACCCTCGAGGCGCGCACCCCGGGGACGCCTGAGGCCGCCGAGCTGCGGACCTCGTCCCTGCAGGCCCTCGCTGCCGAGGTCCGCGCACGGACCGGCGCGCTCTTCGTGGTCCTCACCGACGAACGCGGGATCCGCCTGGCGCACCCGGATCCCGACGAACTCGGACGCCAGGTGAGCACGAGCGCCGAGGCGGCGCTGTCCGGCCGGGAAACCGTGTCGTGGGAGACCGGGACCCTCGGTCCTTCCGCGCGCGCCAAGGTGCCCGTGTTCGCGGCGGAATCGACGGACACCGCCGGAGCCGTCGTCGGCTCGGGCGCCGGGGAGGTCGTCGGAGAGGTCAGTGTGGGGTTCGCCCCGCAGCGGGTCTTCGCCGACGTCGCGCGGGAGACGATGCTGGTCGCGGGGGCCGCCCTCCTGGCGTTGACCATCGGCCTGGTCGCGTCCATGCTCATCCGGCGTCGTCTGCGGCGTTTGACCCTCGGCCTCGGGCCGGAGGAGCTCGCCGCGCTGGTGCAGAACCAGGCGGCCGTGTTGGGCGGCGTCGGCGAGGGGGTCGTCGGCGTCTCCCCCGGCGGGATCATGACGGTGTGCACCGAACAGGCGGCGCGGCTGCTCGGCGTCGACGCGACCATCGGCCGGCGCTTCGACGAGCTCGACCTGCCCGAACGACTCCTCGCCCTCGTCGGGGACGACGCACCGACGCAGGTCCCGACCCAACTCGTCGTCGGTTCCCGGGTCCTCTTCATCGACGTCCGGACGGTGTCGCAGGACGGCGTCGACCTCGGCCGCGTCGTCGTCGTGCGCGACCGCACCGACGTCGAGGCGCTCACCCGGCGACTCGACGCCGTCGCGACGATGACGACCGCCCTCCGCGCGCAACGGCACGAGTTCGCGAACCGCCTGCACGCGATCTCCGGCCTGCTCGAGACCGGTCAGGACGACGAGGCTCGGGACTACCTTGCGAACGTGCTCGACCACGGACCGCTGAAGTACCCCGTCCAGCATGCCGATCGCCTGACGGAACCGTACCTGCAGGCGTTCCTCGGTGCGAAGGGGGTCGAGGCCGCGGAACGCGGGGTGCTCCTGACCATCGGATCCGAGACGCTCGTCACGGGGTCGCTGTGCGATCCTGAGGACGTGACCACCGTGCTCGGCAACCTGCTCGACAACGCCGTCCGGGCCGCCGTCGCCGGTTCGGCCCGACCCGCTTGGGTCGAAGTCGAGGTCCTCGACCACGGCTCCGAGCTGCACTGCTCCGTGATGGACTCGGGCGACGGCATCGTCCCCGCCCCGGAGGCGACCGAGCCACGTCCGCCGGTGGACTCCACCGGCGAGGATCCGGACGCGATCCACGGACAGGGGTTCGGTCTCCCCCTCTCCCGTGACATCGCACGCCGACGGGGCGGCGAGGTCTGGCTCGCATCGCCCGGCGTCCCGGGCAGCCACGGCGCGGTGTTCTGTGCGCGACTGCCGGGGACCGTCGATCCGATCTCGCCCGAAGGGAGCGACGACTGATGCCCACCGAACTCACCGTCCTCGTCGTCGACGACGACTTCCACGTGGCGCGTCTCCACTGCCGGATCGTCGACGAGCTGGACGGGTTCCGCGCGCTCGCACCCGTGGGGTCCGCCGCGGAGGCCGCGCGCAGCGTCGCCGCGGAGCGTCCGGACCTCGTCCTCCTCGACGGGTACCTCCCCGACCGGAACGGCCTCGACCTCCTCGTCGACCTCCCGGTCGACACCATCGTCGTCTCGGCCGCGTCGGACGGCGCATCCATCCGGAGAGCGTTGCGATCCGGGGCGCTGGGGTATCTCGTGAAGCCGTTCGCCCCACAGCTGTTGCAGGACCGACTCGCGGCCTACGCCCGTTTCCGGAACGTCCTCGGCGAGGCCGTCAACGCCGACCAGGAGACGATCGAACGAGCGCTGCGGATCCTCCACTCCGGAGACACCGCAGCACCGACACGATCGCGGTCCGCGACGGAGACGGCCGTCCTCGAGGCGGTGTCGGCCGTGGAAGGAGAGCGCTCGGCAGCAGAGGTCGCGGAGCTGGTGGGCGTCTCCCGCGCCACGGCCCAGCGGTACCTGTCGGCCCTGGCGGGTCGGGGACTGCTCACGACCCAGCTGCGATACGGCACGACCGGTCGGCCGGAACACCGCTACGCCCTCGCCGAGCGCTCCCGCTGAGGCGGATCATGCCGGCGGCTGGGCGATCCCCCCACGACATCGCCCAGCCCGGCACGTGAACCAACTCTCCGCCGATGGATGACGACATGCCCCCGCACGTCCGTGATCCATCCGTCGCCACACGACGATCAGCAAAGTGAGTTAATCACCCTACTGATTCTAGAGTCGCGTTCCGACCAGGGCGTCAGGGCTACCCCCTAACGTGCGTTCAGGCTTCGGTGGCCTGCGGGTCGAAGGCCGCATCCAGGACGGCCAGCACCTCCGGCTGTCGATCCACGACGATGACCGCCGTGATGAGCAGGCGCCACATGGCGTCGACCGCGTTCAGCAGATCGCTCCGGCCGGTCAGCATGCTCGAGATCAGCTGCGTCCCGGTGAAGAACGCCACGAACGACCGGGCGAGATCGGCGGGTTCCATCGAGGAGCGCAGCTCTCCGAGGTCGATCGACGCCTGCACCTGCTGCTCGACGTTCGCGATCCATTGCTCGTGGAAATCGGAGGTGGGAGCCTGGATCACGCCCTGCTCGAGCGACAGGCGGAGCCCCGCCCGCGCGATCGGGTCCGTGAGCAACAGCTCGGTGATCATCCGCGAGGCCTGCACGAGCGCACCGAACGGTGACGTCGCCGTGGTCGGGGCGGTCAGGGCCGCGATGGAGCGCTGGCTCTGCTCGTTGATGACGGCGAGCGCCAGCTCCTCTTTCGAGGGGAAGTAGAAGTACAGCGAGCCTTGCGTCGTCCCCGCCTCGCGGGCGATGTCCGACAGGCTGGCCTGTCCATAGCCGACCCGGTCGAACATGCGCGCGGCACCTTCGACGACGGTCTGGCGTCGTTCATGACCTCGCTGCTGCTGTGGTCGTCGTTCGGGCATGTGCGTTTCCTGCTTCTGTCATCCCCCGATTCAGACACCAGCGTAGCGACTCCGAGCTGGGAAGTCGGTGACGAATGCGCCGCAATCCCGGAACAAGTCGACCGACTTGTCCCGCGAGAACGCCCGGTCCCGGAGGGAAAGGGCACACCCGCCGGTCGACTGGACGCGGCCGGCGTCACCGACGCGCATGACCGTCGGCGGGCGAACCGCTCGTCAGCCCCTCGGCGTCACTCGCGGCGGGTGACGAGCGCGAACCGCTCCCGGAGTTCGGGCGCGTCGGCGAACGGGCGCCAGCAGAGGCCGTCGCCCTCACGCATCGCGGCGACCGGCCGGAGCGCGACGAGTCGCTCGCCGAAGCGCAGCGCGTCGAGGAACAGGGTGTCGTTGCCCGCGTCGATGGTCAACGACCGCGGGTACCAGCCGCGTGCGGCGAGCGCTCCGGCCAGCCACGCCGAGTACTCGGGGTCCTTGCCGGGCTCCGGGCGCAGCAGCTCCTGGTCGGCGAGATCGGACCAGTTGATGGCGTCCTTCTTGGACAGCGGGTGCGCGGCACGCATGACGACCCCGAGCGGCAGCGCCGCGATCTCCTCGGCGGCGAGCGCCTCGGGCAGGTCGATGGGCAGGCGGACGATGGTGGCGTCGAGGCGCCCTGTGGTGACGAGGTGGAGCTGCTCGACCGGCTCGATCGCCACGGCGACGGCCGGCACGTCGATACGACGTCCGGCCTCGGACACCACCGCGTCCCAGGTGGTGGGTGGACGGCCGACCCGGATGTGTCGCGCGGGCGACGCCGGGTCCATGTCCGCGACCACATCGATGAAGGTGCGGGCCTTCAGCAGGAAGCGCTGCCCCTCGCGGGTCGGCCGGTACTCCTCGCCGAGCACATTGAAGAGCTCGACCCCGAGTGCCGCCTCGAGTCGCCGCAACTGCTGGGCGAGACTCGGCTGTGCGACGCCGAGCAGGTTGGCCGCCGCCCCCAGGGTCCGCGTGTCCGCGACGACGACCGCTGACCGCAGCTGGCGGAGCGTGATGGCGTCGCGTTCGAGTTGGCGGTTGAGGTCGTGCGTCATGCTTCGAGCCTACGGCGTGCCCGACGCCGTGACCGACAGCCGACGCCCGGCCTCGCCCTGCTGGTGCCCCTGGAGGGACTCGAACCCCCAACCCTTTCCTTAGGACGGAACTGCTCTTCCATTGAGCTACAGAGGCTGACCCGTCGAGTGTAGTCGGTCGCTCAGGCGGCCGGCGCCAGGTACTGCTCCCAATCGGGCTCCGAACGTTCGACGCCCCGCACCATCCACTGGGACCCGTGCGGCGTCCCGGGCGACACACCCAGGCTCCAGTTCATCTCCGCCAGGGTGCGGTCACCCTTCACGTTGTTGCAGCGCAGACAGCAGGCGACGAGGTTCTCCCAGCTGTCGACGCCCCCGCGCGACCGCGGCTGCACGTGGTCGATCGTGGTCGCCGCCTTCCCGCAGTACGCACAGCGATGACCGTCACGCCGCAGCACGCCCCGTCGGGTGACCGGTACGCGACGGGCGTGCGGGATCCGGACGTATCTGGTGAGGATGATGACCGACGGGCGATCGTACGAGCCGCTCGATGCAACGACGGGGTGCGAGGAGTCGATCTCGACGACGCTCGCCTTGTGGCTCATGACGAGCACGAGGGCCCGCTTGAACGAGACGATCGCGAGCGGCT
Source organism: Plantibacter sp. LMC-P-059a (assembly GCF_030209505.1). Taxonomy (NCBI): domain Bacteria; kingdom Bacillati; phylum Actinomycetota; class Actinomycetes; order Micrococcales; family Microbacteriaceae; genus Plantibacter; species Plantibacter sp. LMC-P-059a. The sequence continues at coordinate 690,514 of NZ_JARVRZ010000001.1, forward strand.
CGTAGCCCGCGTTCAACACCAGTGTGCGCATACACGTTCCCTTCCGAAGGGCCGCGACGGCTGCCGCGACCGGTCGACGATCAAGACCTGCAGAACCACTGCGACGTCGGATCGGGTCGTTTCCGGGCGACAAAAAAGGGCACCGTCGTCATGACGGCACCCTCTTGACCCACGGCGGAGCCGCGGCACGCTTGGCTGGAATGACGCAGCACATAGAGGTCGCGACCGTTCGCGACCGCCTGGCGGCATCTAGCGTGCATCAGCTCCTGAACCTCTCCGAGTTGCAGAGCACCAGATTAACCCACGACGCCGGGATTTCCGCAGGTTCGGAGAGATTTCCTCTGCCCGCCATCTCTTCGTCGACCAGCGCCGAGGTTCGACGGCGGTCGGTCCGCGCATGACGAAGGACCGCACCCCTCCGAGGGAGGGATGCGGTCCAGGTCGAGCGGTCGTGATCAGCCGACACCCGGTGGGTAGAGGTAGAGCGCCACCGCGCTCGCGGCGATGGTCCGCGTGTTGTAGCTGTGGCGAGCGGAGCCCCAGTTGTACTCCTCCAACGTGACCGTTCCGTCGGCGTTGACCGACTGGACGTAGGCTACGTGGTTGTAGTTGAACCAGGCGACGGAACCGGCGATGGCGTTCGTCCCCTTGTTGTACTGCCAGGAGTCGGCCCAGCCGTACGCACTGCTCGGGGGCAGACCGTTGCCCCAGGTGAAGGCCCAGTTGCCGCTCGGCGTACCCGCATCGCGGTTCAGGCGCCAGGCGACGAAGTCCACGCACTCGCGGTAGTAGTAGCGCAGCGGCGACAGTCCGCCACCCTCGTCGTCGGTCGCCTGGTCGAACCAGGGGTAGTCGTCGCCTGCCTGGCGGGCTCCGACCGTGATCGAATAGGTGGCTTCGCTGGCGGCGGCTGCGGCGTCGAGCTTCCGCTGGCGCTCGGCCAGTTCATCCGGGGTGGTCGCGGTGTACAGGTCGCGGGAGATCGGTGCGTCGGCGACCTTGTCGGAGGCGACGACGCTCTGTGCGCCGGAGGTCTTGAGCTGCTCCGACGCGGACGTCCCGTACTCCGTCTGGGCGCTGCTGCTCGCCGCGTATGCGGGCAGGGCGACGGTTGCGAGCAACGCCGGCACCAGGAACGCCATCGTGGCGACACCGCGGACCGAACCGGGGCGCGCTCCGGTCGGCTTGGGCTTGCGGACGGCGATCGCCGGGGTGGCTGCCGGGGTCGGCTTCGACTTGCGGGCGATGCGCTCGGCGCCGGTGCGCAGCGGAGCGACGGTCGCGAGCGGGGAACTCGGCGTGGTCGAGACGGTGAAGGACTGCGGGGCCGCAACCGCTGGAGCCGACGGCTTCGTCAGCGGTCGGTCGTCGAGGTCGATCTCGCCGGTCGCGTCCGTGGAGTCGGTCTCCTCGACCACAGCGTCGTCGAGGACGATCTCCGGGTGCTCGGCGATCTCGGCCTGACCGGCGTCGACGGGAGTGGTGGCGGGCTCGGACGAGGCGGAGGACGCCTCCGCTTGCTTCGCGGCCTGCTCCTGGATTCGGAGTTGCTTCCGGGTGAGGGGGACGTCCGGGGTCGTCTCGGCCTGTTCGGGGCCGCTCGCACCAGCTGCTGTCACGTGGATTCCTCCGGCACCCCGCATGAGCGACACGGACCACCGCAAGGCGATCGGCATGGCGCAGCCCCATCCGACGATTGATGTCGGTTCGTGTGGCCGAGGGACGGGCTAGGGGGTGCCTCGGTCGTCTTCCTCCGGCCAGATCATGGCCTGCAGGACGTGTGACAGCCTACGGGTTACCCCTCAGAAAGTCACGTTTCCATCACGGGAAACACGGCACATGAAGGGAATCCTCATGCACGTCTCATGCTCACGCGGTCGGGGTCTCCACGAAGATGTGGGTGGCGAGTTCGTTCGGGAGCTCGAGACCACCGTCGACGCCGTCGATGGTGACGAGCACATACCCGCCGGCAGCGGCGAAGGTGCCGGTACGGCCCGGCATGACGCCGGCCTGCTTCAGCTGGAGCAGGAGCTCGGGGTCGACCTGCGCGGGTTCACCCAGTCGGCGCACGGTCGCCGTGACCGGCTCCGAGCGTCCGTCGACGAGGCCGACGATGTTGATGACGCCCTGCGAGAACGCGACCGCCGGGCTGTCACCGAACTCGTCGAGACCGGGGATCGGCGTACCGTACGGGGACTCCGTCGGGTGGTTCAGCATGTCGAGGAGCTTGCGCTCGACCTGCTCGCTCATGACGTGCTCCCAGCGGCATGCCTCTTCGTGGACGAACTCCCACTCGAGGCCGATGACGTCGCTCAGCAGCCGCTCCGCCAGCCGGTGCTTGCGCATCACGTGGACGGCCTTGCGTCGCCCGGGCTCGGTGAGCTCGAGATGGCGATCGCCCGAGACGACGACGAGTCCGTCGCGCTCCATCCGACCGACCGTCTGCGACACCGTCGGCCCGGAGTGCCCGAGGCGCTCGGAGATCCGCGCGCGAAGCGGGATGATGTTCTCCTCCTCGAGCTCCAGGATGGTGCGGAGATACATCTCTGTGGTGTCAATCAAATCGGTCATCGACGCCCTCCCTGCCCGATTGCACGTTCCCGGTAAGCCTAGTGCGCGGTGACGCCGTTCCAGCGCCAAGCCACTCCGCCCTGCGTGGACGTCTCCGCGAGGAGGCGCACGACGCAGCGCGGCCTCCGCCTCTAGAATCGCCCTATGCCGGAGATCACGATTCCCACGTCCCTGCTGCCCGCCGACGGTCGATTCGGGTGCGGCCCGTCGAAGATCCGCCCCGAGCAGATCGCGGCGCTGGCCGATGCCGGACGGTCCCTCCTCGGCACCTCCCACCGCCAGGCCCCCGTCAAGCAGCTGGTCGGCCGCGTCCGCGCCGGTCTGGCCGAGCTGTTCCGCGCACCGGACGGCTACGAGATCATCGTCGGCAACGGCGGCTCGACCGCGTTCTGGGATGCGGCCGCCTTCGGCTTGATCGAGCAGCGCAGCCAGAACCTCGTCTTCGGCGAGTTCGGCGGCAAGTTCGCCAAGTCCGCCGCAGCCCCGTGGCTCACCGCGCCGGACGTCCGCGAGGTCGCCGGCGGTTCCCGCGTCGACCCCGAGGCCGTCGAGGGTGTCGACGTCTACGCCTGGCCGCACAACGAGACGTCGACCGGCGTGATGGCGCCGGTCCGTCGCGTCGCCGGCGACGAAGGCGCACTCACCGTGGTCGACGCGACGAGCGCCGCCGGTGGCGTCGACTTCGACGCGGATCAGGCGGACGTCTACTACTTCGCTCCACAGAAGAACTTCGCCTCCGACGGAGGACTGTGGTTCGCCCTCTGCTCCCCCGCCGCGATCGAACGCATCGAGCGCATCGCGGCCAGCGGACGGTACATCCCCGAGTTCCTGAGCCTCAAGAACGCGGTCGACAACTCGCGGCTCGAGCAGACGCTGAACACCCCGGCACTGTCGACACTCGTCCTCCTTGACGAGCAGGTCTCCTGGATCAACGGGAACGGCGGCCTCGCCTGGGCCTCGGCACGAACGGCGGAGTCCTCCGGTGCGCTCTACGACTGGGCAGAGCGGACCTCGTACACGACCCCGTTCGTGACGGACCCGTCGCACCGCTCGCAGGTCGTCGTCACCATCGACTTCGACGAGACCATCGACGCCGCACTCGTCGCGAAGACCCTCCGGGCGAACGGGATCGTCGACACCGAGCCCTACCGGAAGCTCGGTCGCAACCAGCTGCGCGTCGCGACCTTCACGGCCATCGACCCGGCGGACGTGCGGCAGCTCATCGCCAGCATCGAACACGTCGTCGGCGCCCTCTGAGCCGTCGAGCCTGAACGCCGAACGGGCGGTCGCCCCCACTGGGGTCGACCGCCCGTTCGTCTGTCGGGGTGCGGGTGCGGACTACTCGTCCACGAACCGGTCGTCGTCGTCCGACGCGTCATCGTCGTCGTCGTCGGATTCATCGTCATCGGACTCGTCATCGTCATCGTCGTCCGATTCGTCATCGTCGTCGTCGTCGGATTCGTCGTCCTCATCCGCATCGTCGGACTCGTCGTCGTACTCGAGTTCGATGCCGTCCCGATCCCGATCGCGTGGATCTCCGGACAGGGCGACGTCGTCCTCATCGTCGAACTCGTCCGCCTCGTCGCTGTCGTCGAGCGCCTCGTCGGCAGCCGCCGCGGCCGCCGCCTCCTGAGCCGCCCGGTAGTCCGCGAGTCGCTCCGACCACGGCACCCACTGCGGCGCGAGCAACGCGCCGTCGCCGGGCATGAGCTCCGTCTCGAGGACGTTCGGCTCGGCGTCGTCGGACGTCCGCGACAGGGTGACCGTCCAGAACCAACCGGGGTAGCCCGGCATCGTGTTCTCGAACAGCAGCGAGACCACGTGGTCGTCGACCACGACATGTCCTGCGGGTTCGCCGACCGTGCTCGCCGGTGTGATCGACTGCAGCGCCTCGCGTGCCAACGCGACGGCCGCGATCAGCGTCTCATCGGGCACCGGCGGTGGCGCCGTTCCGTCGTCCTCGGACGTCGTCGACCCATCCTCCGCGGGCGCGGCGATGGGCTCGGATCCCCCGAGCGTCTCGTCGGAGACCGTCACCTCGTCGCCTGAGACCCGGTCCTCCGCGTCACGCATCCAGTTCGTCCGCGACCTTGCGCAGGACGGCAGCGATCTTCTTGCTGTGTCCGCTGTTCGGGTACTTGCCGCGTCGCAGGTCGCCGCCGATGCCGTCGAGGAGCTTCACGAGGTCCTCGACGATGATCGCCATGTCGTCGGCGGGCTTGCGCTTGAGTTTGACGAGGCTGGGCGGTGCCTCGAGGACGCGGACGGACAGCGCCTGAGCGCCGCGCTTCCCATCGGCGATGCCGAACTCGAGCCGCGTCCCCGGCTTCACGCCGGCCGTGCCCGCGGGCAGTGCGGAAGCGTGCAGGAAGACCTCCTGGCCGTCATCGGAGCTGATGAAGCCGAAGCCCTTCTCCTCGTCGTAGAACTTGACCTTGCCGGTGGGCATGGGAACCTCGCTGTGTGTCGTGCGCAGAAATGCAGCGCCGTGCGGTGATCGCGCAGGAAGCACGATCGAGAGGACCATCGGTCCTCGGTCCCCAGCCTATTCGGTGCAGCAGCCGCGTGCCTCTATCCTGGGATCGTGACTGATGAGCAGACGCCGAGCATCTCGCGTCCAGAACGGATCCTGGCCTTCATGGTCGTGACGATCGTCGCCGTCTCGATCGCCGCCTTCGTCGCGGTCATGGTCGGTACCGCCACCGGACTCGAGCAGGGCGATTTCGCCGTCGGTGCGTGGCCGGTCGTCACGATCCTGCCGCTCGTCGGGCTCCCGATCGCGTTCCTGATGCTGATCACACTCATCATCGTGGGAGCCGTGCGCCGGTCCCGCGAATCGCGCGGACCGTCGACGCGCTGACCACCATGGGTGAGGCCTTCGCGATCGCGCGCCGCCTCCGGGACCTCCCGGACGACGCGTTGCGCGGTCTGCTGGCCGACCGCAAGACATCCACCGCGCGCATCGGCGACTTCTTCGACCTCGCCGAGGCCCTCCTGGACGATGCGAGCGTCGCACGACGGATGGCCCTCCTCGATCGCGACACCCTCGCGGTCCTCGCCGCCGCGTCGAACGGATCGGATCGCCGGTCGCTCGCTGCGCGGCTCGGCCGCTCGGTGCCAGAGGTCGAGGCCGCCGTCGCGCGACTGGAGGACGCCGTCCTGATCGTGGTCGACGACGAGGGCTCGATCAGAGCCGTCCGCGCGGTCGAGTCGGTGTTCGACGGGTGGGCGGCCACGGGCGAGCCGTCCCGAGCCCAGCTGCAGGAGGTCTCCGACCCGCCCGCGCCAGCGCCGACCCCCACATCGCCCGACACGGACGCGTTGGCGAGCGAACGGGCGGCCGGGGCCGTCGGCATCATCGGCGAGAGCCTCCACGAACTCGACCGCGAACCCGCACGACTCCTCGGCCGAGGCGCGCCGTCGATGCCCGACCTGAAGCGGCTCGCCGCCGCGGCCGCGAGCACCCCGGAACAGATCGAACTCGCCCTGTCCGTGGCATCGGCCGCCGGGCTGACCGTCGCCGCCGGCGCCGCGATCCGACTGAGCGACGGGGGCGAGGACTGGCTCGCGTCGACGACGTCGGCGCGGTGGTCGCGGCTCGCCGCGGCCTGGCTGGACGCGATCCCTGTCGCCCTCCGCGAGCGCATCCTCGTCGCCTACGGTCGCGGCGCCACCGATCTCGTCGAGGAGCTCAGCTGGTGGTATCCCCTGGCCGGAGAGGCGGTCACCACCCCGGCCCGCGCGGTCGAGGCGGTGGCGGACCTGCTCGGTGTCACCTCCGGCGGCGTCACGAGCGGCTTCGGTCGACTCCTCATCGCGGGTGACCCGGACGGCGCTGCGGCGCTGCTCGCGTCGATGCTGCCGGCGGAGGTGTCCCAGGTCGTCCTCCAGGACGACCTCACCGTCATCGCCCTCGGCCCCCCGACGGCCGAACTCGACGTGCGACTCAGATCACTCGCCGAACCGGAGGGGCGCGCTCAGGCGTCGAGATACCGCATCACCCCCGAGAGCGTCACGCGTGCCCTCGCGGACGGTGACACGGCTGCCGGCCTCCTCGACTACCTCGAGTCCGTCTCGCTGACCGGTGTCCCGCAGCCATTGCGCTATCTCGTCTCCGAGGCCGAATCGCGGTTCGGCCTCGTCCGGGTCGGCACGATCCGTGCTTCCGCAGACGCGTCGGCCGATCCCGGGCGCAGCAGCTACGTCCACTCGGACGACACGGGATTGATCGCGGCGGTGTCCGTCGACCAGAGCCTCGTCGCGCTCGGACTCCGACCGAGCGACCCCAACCGGCTCACGAGCCGGAGCGATGCTGCCACCGTCTACTGGGCGCTCCACGACGCCCGCTACCCGGTCGTGGCCGAGGACGACCACGGAGCCCCCCTCCGCATCCGACGACAACCGCTCATCCGGACGGCCTCGACAGCGGCCACCTCGGCACCGGCGCCCGATCTGGTGTCCCGGCTGCGAGCCGACGACCTCGGCGACACGAGCACCGCGTGGCTGGCGAAGCAACTCGAGGTCGCCGTGCGCGACCACACCCCGGTGACAATCCAGCTCCAGCACGGCGAGCGCCGGTCGACCTTCACGATCGAGCCGGTGAGTCTCGCCGGCGGCCGCCTCCGCGGGCTCGACCGCGCGGCGGACGTCGAGCGGACCCTGCCGCTGGCCATGATCACGGAGGTCCGGGTCGCCGGTTGACGTGCCCTCACGGGGGCTCCCTGCCGAATCCGCCGGTAGACTCGACCGTTATGTCTGATGGACCACTGATCGTCCAAAGCGACCGCACCGTCCTACTGGAGGTCGCCCACCCGCTCGCCGAGGACGCCCGCCACGATCTCTCCGTGTTCGCGGAGCTGGAGCGCGCGCCCGAGCACATCCACACCTACCGCATCACGCGTCTCGGTCTGTGGAACGCGAGGGCGGCCGGGCACGACGCGGATCAGATGATCGAGACCCTGGAGCGCTACTCGAAGTTCTCCATCCCCGCCTCGGTGACCATCGACATGCGGGAGACGGTCAACCGGTACGGCCGCCTGGTGATCGAACGCGCCGAGGACGGCGAACTCGTCCTCCGCTCCACCGACCTCCCGATCCTGACGGAGGTGGCCGGTGCGAAACGCATCGCCCCGCTGCTCATCGGGCACCCGAGCCCCGACACCTTCCTCGTGGAGCCCTGGGCCCGTGGCGCGCTCAAGCAGGAGCTCGTGAAGCTCGGGTGGCCCGCTGAGGACCTCGCGGGGTACACCGCCGGGACGCCACACCAGATCGACCTCGTCGAGGACGGTTGGCACCTGCGCGACTATCAGCAGCAGGCGGTGGACAACTTCTTCTCCGGCGGCTCCGGCGTCGTGGTGCTCCCCTGCGGTGCCGGGAAGACGCTCGTGGGTGCCGGTGCGATGGCGGAGGCCTCCACCAACACCCTCATCCTCGTGACGAACACGGTGTCCGCCCGGCAGTGGCGCGATGAACTGTTGAAGCGCACCTCCCTCACCGCCGAGGAGATCGGCGAGTACTCCGGGCAGGTGAAGGAGGTCAAGCCGGTCACGATCGCGACGTACCAGATCCTCACCGCCAAGCGGAAGGGCGAGTACGCGCATCTCGCTCTGCTCGACGCCATGGACTGGGGACTCGTGGTCTACGACGAGGTGCACCTGCTACCGGCTCCGGTCTTCAAGCTCACGGCCGAGTTGCAGGCCCGACGCCGACTCGGCCTGACGGCGACCCTGATCCGCGAGGACGGCCGGGAGGGTGACGTGTTCTCGCTCATCGGACCGAAGCGGTTCGATGCCCCGTGGAAGGAGATCGAAGCGCAGGGCTTCATCTCCCCCGCCGCCTGCTTCGAGGTCCGCGTCGACCTCCCCCAGGCCGATCGGCTCACCTATGCGGCGTCCGCCGACGACGAGCGGTACCGCCTCGCGGCGACCGCGCCCGCCAAGCTCGACGTCGTCCGACAGCTGGTGGAACGTCACCGCGGGGAGCAGATCCTCGTCATCGGGCAGTACCTCGATCAGATCGAGGAACTCGCCGAGACCCTGGGCGCCCCGAAGCTGACGGGAGCCACCCCGGTCGACGAACGCGAACGGCTCTATCAGGCGTTCCGGGACGGCACCGAACAGGTCCTCGTGGTGTCGAAGGTCGCGAACTTCTCGGTGGACCTGCCCGAGGCCACGGTCGCCATCCAGGTCTCCGGCTCGTTCGGTTCCCGCCAGGAGGAGGCGCAGCGGCTCGGGCGCCTGCTCCGCCCGAAGTCCTCCGGACTCACGGCGAGTTTCTACACCCTCGTCTCCCGCGACACGGTCGATCAGGAGTTCGCCCAGAACCGGCAGCGCTTCCTCGCGGAGCAGGGTTACAGCTACACGATCCTCGACGCGCACGCCCTCCAGACCGCTTGATCCTCGCTCTCAGAAAAGTCTCAAGAAACGTGCAGATAATGGTGTCATGACCGGACCCCGCATCCTCATCGTCGACGACGAACCGAACATCCGCGACCTCCTCACCACCAGCCTGCGTTTCGCCGGATTCGCCGTGCGAGCCGTGGGCAACGGCGCAGCCGCCATCTCCGCGGTGCTCGAGGAGGAACCCGACCTCATCATCCTGGACGTCATGCTCCCGGACATGAACGGCTTCGGCGTGACCAAGCGGCTCCGCAGTGCGGGCTACACCGCCCCGATCCTCTTCCTCACCGCGAAGGACGACACCGAGGACAAGATCACCGGTCTCACCGTCGGCGGCGACGACTACGTCACCAAGCCGTTCAGCCTCGACGAGATCGTCGCACGCATCAAGGCCATCCTGCGCCGCACGATGCAGGCCGACGAGGACGCGGTCATCCGCACCGGCGAACTGACGATGGACCAGGACACCCACGAGGTCCTCGTCGGCGACACCCCGATCGACCTCAGCCCGACGGAGTTCAAGCTCCTCCGGTACCTCATGCTGAACCCCAACCGGGTCCTCTCGAAGGCACAGATCCTCGACCACGTCTGGGAGTACGACTTCAACGGCGACGCCGGCATCGTCGAGAGCTACATCTCGTACCTGCGTCGTAAGCTCGACCAGTTCTCGAGCGAGCCCCTCATCCAGACGAAGCGCGGATTCGGCTACATGCTCAAGGCCGGGAAGGCGTAGCCCGCACCCGATGGCCGATTCCCTGTCCACCTGGTGGAGCAGCGTCTCCCTCCGGACGAAGATCACCGGGGTGACGGTGCTCGTGCTCGCGTTCGGCCTGCTCGTCGCCGGGATGGGCACGACGCCCCTCCTCAAAGAGGTGCTGACCCAGCAGGCGAACGACAGCTTGTTGACGGCTGCCAAGGGCAAGATCGTCGGCGAGATCTCCGAGGACGGCCAGCTCCAGCTGGACGCCCCCTCGACGCTGTTCGTCGCGGTCTACGACACGAACGGTGAACTCCGGGCCTCCTCCGGCTGGGACGACAGTGTCGCGCCGGAGCACCCGGCGCACCTCAGTGCGAACGACGTCGCGGCGAGTGGCAACCAGGTCTACACGACCACCAACTCGAGTGGCACGATCGTCTACCACGCCGTGTCCGTCCCGGTCACCCTCGACGGGTTCCGGACGGGAGCGGCGTGGGTCGCGATCTCCATGCAGGGCACCGACAACACGATCGCCACCTACCTCACCATCTTCTTCGTGCTCGGCGTCCTCATCATCGTCGTGGGCGCGCTGCTGACGCGGTGGTTGGTGACCGGTACCTTCGAGCCGCTCCGGCAGGTGGAACGCACCGCTGCGGCCTTCGCGGACGGCGACTTCAGCCAGCGGTTGGCCGGGTCAACGCCCAACACCGAGGTCGGGCGTCTCAGCCGCTCCCTCAACACCATGCTCGCCCGGATCGACCGCGCCTACTCCGACCGCGGGAAGACCATCGAGCAGATGCGCAACTTCGTGGGCGACGCCAGCCACGAACTCCGCACTCCCCTCGTCTCGGTCCGCGGCTATGCCGAGCTGTACCGCATGGGCGCTCTGCAGACCCCGCAGGACGTCGCCCAGGCGATGGAGCGCATCGAGAAGGAGGCGATCCGGATGGGTGCACTCGTCGAGGACCTCCTCCAGCTCGCGCGTCTCGACGAGACCCGCCCGCTGAACGTCGCGCCGGTCGACCTCCTCCCGGTCGCGCGCGACGCGGCCCTCGACACCACGGCTCAGGCGCCGGGACGCACGGTCCGGGTCGTCCGCGACGAGCGGATGATGTCCCTGGAGCAGCTGACCGCTGAGCAGGGCGGCGAGACGTCCGCCGCCGCCGAGACCCCTCCTCCCGCCGGTGCGACGGGCCCGATCTTCGGTGCGACCTTCAACCGTTTCCGTCGTCGGCCGAAGCCTTCCGGCGAGGCCGTCGCCCCCGACGCGAAGCCGGTCGCCGAACCCCTGACCCTGGCCGTCCCGCCGATCGTCCTCGGTGAGGAGAACAAGATCCGCCAGGTCGTCACGAACCTGATCGGCAACGCCCTCCGCTTCACGCCTGACGACAGCCCCATCGAGCTCGCCGTCGGCACCGACGCGCGCGCCGGCACGGCCAGCATCGCCATCGTCGACCACGGTGAGGGCATCCCCCCGCAGATCCGCGAGAAGATCTTCCAGCGCTTCTGGCGCGCGGACAGCTCGCGCACGCGGGAGACCGGTGGCAGCGGGCTCGGCTTGGCGATCGTCGCCTCGATCGTCGCTGCGCACGGCGGCACGGTCGACGTGACGGAGACACCGGGAGGTGGGGCGACGTTCCGCGTCATCCTGCCGCTGGCCCCGACCGCCGCGACGGCTCCGGTCGTCATCGCCGGCCCGCCGGCCTGATTCCACCCCACCGCTGCCGACACCGCTCCACAGGGCGCCCGCCGTGGTGCCTGAGCGTCGGAACCGCGGTCGTCGACCCGGTGGCGTGAGCTGAACTCCTAGCGTCTCGGTAACGGCGGTGACAGGCACCGCCCGGACGAATGGAGTTCCCATGGCCACCTTCCAGGTCGACAGTGACGCGGTCGAACGCGCCTCCACCGCGGCACGCGTCACGATCGAGCAGATCCAGAGTGAGGTCGCCCGCCTGCACACCCAGCTCGCCGCTCTCGACGGTCAGTGGACAGGAGCCGCAGCGGCGGCGTTCCACGGCGTCGTGGAGCGCTGGCGCGGGACGCAACGTCAGGTGGAGGAGAACCTCAGTGAGATCAGCCGGGCCCTCTCCGTGGCGGGCACGCAGTACGCGGAGATCGAGCGGGCGAACGCGAGCATGTTCAGCGGTTGATCGACGCCCGGGGTCGTCCGGCCCGGGGCACCCGCTCCCGGGCCGGGCCGGGCACCGGCGGGGAACAACGACGCAGGGCGCCTCCCGAAGGAGACGCCCTGCGCGTGTGTTGCTGTCGGACTAGAAGTCCATGCCACCGGTCGGGTCGCCGGCCGGAGCCGGGTTCTTCTCCGGCTTGTCGGCGACGACGGCCTCGGTGGTGAGGAACAGGCCGGCGATCGACGCTGCGTTGAGCAGCGCGGAGCGCGTGACCTTCACCGGGTCGTTGATGCCGGCGGCGAGCATGTCGACGTACTCGCCGGTCGCGGCGTTGAGGCCGTGTCCGACGGGCAGGTTGCGGACCTTGTCGGCCACGACACCGGGCTCGAGGCCAGCGTTCAGCGCGATCTGCTTGAGCGGAGCGTCGATGGCGACCTTGACGATGTTCGCACCGGTCGCCTCGTCTCCGACGAGCTCGAGCTTCTCGAAGGCGGTCTTGCCGGCCTGGATCAGCGCGACGCCACCACCGGCGACGATGCCCTCTTCGACGGCAGCCTTCGCGTTGCGGACGGCGTCCTCGATGCGGTGCTTGCGCTCCTTGAGCTCGACCTCGGTCGCTGCACCGGCCTTGATGACCGCGACACCGCCCGCGAGCTTGGCGAGACGCTCCTGGAGCTTCTCGCGGTCGTAGTCGCTGTCCGTGTTGTCGATCTCCTTGCGGATCTGCGACACACGACCGGCGATGGCCTCGGCGTCGCCGGCACCCTCGACGATGGTGGTCTCGTCCTTGGTGATGACGACCTTGCGGGCGCGGCCGAGGAGGTCGAGGGTGACGGTCTCGAGCTTGAGGCCGACCTCCTCGGAGATGACCTGACCACCGGTGAGGATGGCGATGTCCTGCAGCTGCGCCTTGCGGCGGTCACCGAAGCCCGGAGCCTTGACGGCGACGGACTTGAAGATGCCACGGATCTTGTTCACGACGAGCGTCGCGAGTGCTTCGCCGTCGACGTCCTCGGCGATGATGAGGAGCTGCTTGCCCGACTGGATGACCTGGTCGACGATCGGCAGGAGGTCCTTGATCGCGGAGATCTTCTGGTTGGCGATGAGGATGTAGGGGTCCTCGAACACCGCTTCCTGGCGGTCGGGGTCGGTCACGAAGTACTGCGACAGGTAACCCTTGTCGAAGCGCATGCCCTCGGTGAGCTCGAGCTCGGTACCGAAGGTGTTCGACTCCTCGACGGTGACGACGCCTTCCTTGCCGACCTTGTCGATCGCCTCGGCGATGATCTCGCCGATGGTGGTGTCGCCGGCGGAGATGGAAGCGGTCGCAGCGATCTCCTCCTTGGTCTCCACCTCCTTCGCGTTGGCGATGAGCTCGGCCGTGACGGCCTCGACGGCCTTCTCGATGCCGCGCTTGAGGCTGATGGGGTCGGCGCCTGCGGCGACGTTGCGGAGGCCCTCGCGAACGAGTGCCTGAGCCAGCACGGTGGCGGTGGTGGTGCCGTCGCCGGCGACGTCGTCAGTCTTCTTGGCGACCTCCTTGACGAGCTCCGCGCCGATCTTCTCGTACGGGTCGTCGAGTTCGATCTCCTTGGCGATGGACACGCCGTCGTTGGTGATCGTGGGGGCGCCCCACTTCTTCTCGAGGACGACGTTGCGACCGCGCGGCCCAAGGGTGACCTTGACCGTGTCAGCAAGAATGTTCAGTCCACGCTCGAGGCCGCGACGGGCCTCCTCGTCGAAAGCAATGATCTTAGCCATGTGTGTTTTTCGTCCCTCCCGGACGTCATGAACGTTTTTAGCACTCAATGAGTACGAGTGCTAAGTCGATTCTGGCACTCAGGGGGTGGGAGTGCAAGTGAGCGCCAGCGCCCTGAGCGAACTCCCGGGAACGACCCCGAGACGACGAACGACGCCGCCCACCGGAGTGGACGGCGTCGCAGGAATCCCGTGTCCGATGGGTGCTTATGCCAATCGGACGGCCTCGGCCTGGGGCCCCTTCGCTCCGGTGCCGACCTCGAAGACGACCGCCTGGCCCTCTTCCAAGGACTTGTAGCCGCTCATGTCGATCGCCGAGTAGTGGACGAAGACGTCCTGTCCACCCTCGTCGACCGTGATGAAGCCGAAGCCCTTCTCAGCGTTGAACCACTTGACGGTTCCGTTCGCCATTTCATACTCCCATTGCTGCGTGCTCACAGGCGTCGGCTGCTGCCGAACCCGGACCTGCCGTCCGGAGTCGGGACCCCGGCGGCCACCCTGCGCCAAAACGGACTCAGGGGCGAGTCGAGACGGGACGGGATGAGCGGCCAATTCCAGATACTAATCCGGGGCGGTGTCCCGGATCACCCCGAAATCGACAATCGTCGCGGAGTATTACGACAACTCAACATGGAGGAAACACCCCGGAAACACAGCCTGGTCCGGCGAGCCGGTGAGGCCCGATCGATGCCGCGTTCAGGCGGCCGGCTGGTAGTCGGCGCCGACCACGACGACGACGCGGAGCACGGGCGCCTCGCCCTCCTCGACCGGGATCGCGTACTGGTCCGTGATCTGGATCGGGATGCCACCGAGCGCGTTCGCGATGGCGCGTGCCACGCCCTCCTGCGAGGGGTCCTGGTAGTAGACGCCACTCGCCGTGACATCCTCGGTGCTCGCGTCGCTCGTCGGGATCTGCTGGGTGAACCCGGCGGCCGCGATCGCTGCCGCCGCCGAGGCTGCCAGGCCCTCGGTCGGTGTCCCGTTCAGGACGAGGATGCTCGCTGCGGGATCGACGACGGGAGGCACCTCGGTCGGCGTCGGCGTGGGCGTCGCCGTCGCACTCGGGCTGGGCGCGCCGCCGAAGAAGTCGATGCGGTCGTTCAACCCGAACAGGGCGAAGGTGCCGATGCCGACGAGGACCAACGTCGCCACCACGGCGACCAGGAAGGCGATCCAGCCACGCCCCTTCGGCGCCGGGGCACGGTGCGCACCGACGCGCTTGAGGTCCGGGACCTCGTCGAAGCGGTCGGGCGGGAAGGATTCAGCCATGGTGTGTTCTCCGTGGGCTGCTCAGCCGTCGGTACGTGGAGCTGAAGCTCCTCGTGCCGAGAGTCGGGCGTCGCGGGTGCGCTGCAGCCGCTTGATCAGCATGGGGTCGTGGGCGAGAGCGGACGGCGAGTCGATGAGCGCGCCGAGCAGTTGATAATAGCGGGTCGGCGAGAGTGCGAAGCGGTCGCGGATGGCGGCCTCCTTCGCCCCGACGTGGCGCATCCAGTGGGACTCGAACTCGAGGATCTCGCGTTCGCGCTCAGTGAGGCCTGGGGTGGGGTCCGACGCGTCGCCGCCGTCGGGCGTGTGCGATGCAGGCTGCATGCTCGATCCCCCTCCTGATCGGTACCGTGCCAGGCGTCCGGGAGGACTCCACCCGGACGGTTCCTCAGTCTATTCAGCGGAGCGTCGTCGAGTCGCATCCGCTCCGGCGAGGAGGCACGTTCACCGGGAAGGATCAGCGACTCCCCAGTGTTGAGTTGGAAGTCGGAGGCCGCAGGTACGACGCGGCCCCGCGCGTAGGATGACCGAGAACGAATGGAGCAGCATGACGTACGACGTGTCGAAGACCGACGAGCAGTGGCGCGAGGAACTCACGCCCGAGCAGTACCAGGTCCTCCGCGGAGCGGCGACCGAGCGAGCCTGGACGGGTGAGCTCCTCGATGAGTCGCGCGCCGGCCTGTACACCTGTGCCGCCTGCAACGCCGAACTCTTCAAGAGCGGGACGAAGTTCGACTCCGGCTGTGGCTGGCCGAGCTTCTACGAGTCCGTGAACCCCGACGCGGTCCAGCTGATCGAAGACCGCACCCTCGGCATGGTCCGCACCGAGGTGCGTTGCGCCTCCTGCGGCTCTCACCTGGGGCACGTCTTCGACGACGGCTTCGGGACACCCACCGGAGACCGCTACTGCATGAACTCCATCGCGCTCAACTTCGCAGCAGCCGACACCGCTGAGCCGACGGAGTGACGGAGTCCGTCGAGAGCCCGGTCCTCGCCGCCGTCGCCGGACGGCGTTCGTGGTCGAAGGTCACCGACGTCGCCCCGAGCGACGAGGAGCTGCTGGAGATCATCGCCGCCGCCGGCCGCGTGGCCGACCACGGAGCCCTGCGCCCCTGGCGGGTCATCGCCCTCCGGGGCGACGACCGGGTGAAACTGGGCCGGGCGCTCGCGAAGGCGGACGGCGACTCGAAGCCCTCGACGAAGCCGCTTCGCGCTCCCCTGCTGCTCGCGGTCGTGGTGAGCGTGAAGAAGTCGAAGGTCGCCGCCTGGGAGCAGGAGGCCGTGGCCTCGGGTGTCGCCCACATGATCAGCCTGCTCCTCGACGACGCCGGATGGGGCGTGTTCTGGCGGACCGGCGGCGCGACGCGCACGAAGGCCGTCCGGAAAGCGCACGGCCTGCAGAAGGGCGAAGACCTCCTCGGGTGGCTCTACGTCGGCGGCAAGCCGGGGAACGGCCGGACCGGCCGTCGGAAGACGATCAACGCGAAGGCGCACTTCAGCCGGATGCCGTGATCCGATCGGCTCAGGTGCCGGCCGGCGCGGCGGGTCGACGGCGGAACCGGGCTGACGCGATCGCCACGGCCACGAACGCGAGCAGGGTGCCGACGACGGTGGACACGTGGACGCCCCCGTCGTCGGTCGGTAGGAAGACGTCGAGGGCGAGCGCGCTCAGCGTCTGGCCGGCGACCGTCCCGAGCCCCAGGATGAGCACCCCGGTGTGCTGCACGAGGAACGCCGCCACGGCGATGAAGACGCAGCCGATCGGTCCGCCGAGGTAGAGCCACCACTCCCCAGGCAACGCTCCGGGCGGTGCGACGAACAACGCGTGCAGCACAGCGGCCACGACGAGCACGACGGTTCCGACGATGAAGTTGATGAACGTCGCGGCGAGCGTGCTCTGCGCTCGCATCTTCACCCGCCCGTTGACCGCCTGCTGCCAGCCGATCCCGATCCCGGCGAGCAGCGGCAGGACGAGCAGGCCGAGCGGGATGCTCCCGCCGAGTTCACCCGAGACCGCGACGCCGACGGCGACGAGGGCGACGAGCGCCCCGAGGACGCGCTGCACGGTGAACCCGACGACGCCTCCGGGGCCGAAGCCGATGCGGTCGAGCACGAGCCCGCTCGCGGTCTGTCCGGCGACGACCGCCACGGTGAACAGCGCCACCCCGAGCGCAGCCGCGGTGAGTCCCTGCGACAGCACGAGGAACGCGCCTGCGCACCCGCCGAGGACCGTCCACCACGGCATCTCGCGACGACGCACCGCCGTCGCGACGGTCGACAGGCCCCTCCGCCCGGTTCGGGAGACAGCCAGCCCGACGGTCAGGATGATCAGCCCACCACCGAAGGAGATCGCGGCAGCGGTGAAGCCGTCGCCGAGCCGCGCGCCGAGCTCGCCGTTCAAGCGCGCCTGAACGGCGATGAAGGCGCCACTGACCACGGCGATCAGGAGGGCGAGCCATGCTGGGATGCGGTTCACGAACGGTTCCTTCCACACGGAACCGCCCGCCAGCAACGCTGACGGGCGGTTCTGGGTTGGAGCCGACGACGGGACTTGAACCCGTAACCTACGCTTTACAAGAGCGTTGCGCTACCAATTGCGCCACGTCGGCCGACAGGGGCGGACCCCGGTCTCGACCATCCTACGATGGCGGCGGATCAGCCGTTGGTCGCGGGCGACTCGCTCGGGCTCGGCGACGGGGTGTCGGTCGAGTAGCTCTCGCTGGACACGGCGAGCACGAACGCGGCGAACTGCTCGGCGTCGGTGAGCGAACCGGTGTACTGCTTGCCGTTCACCAGGATGGTGGGCGTCCCCTCGACCTTCGCGACGTCGGTGCCGGGCAGCGGGCCACTCCGTGCGCGGTCCGTCGAGTCCTTCACCCAGGACTTGTAGGTGCCGTCGTCGATGCAGGTGTTGATCTTCTTCTCCCCACCGGAGATGACGCCCTTCGCGATGGACTTCAGCTCCTTGTCGGTCAGGCCCTCGGTGTTCTCCTTGGGCTGGTTCTCGAACAACGCGGTGTTGAAGGAGAAGAAGTCGTTCGGCGAGTACTGCGCGACGCAGGCCGCGGCGTTCGAGGCGCGCAGTGAGTACTGCGTCCCGAGCGACAGGTTGCTCAGCGTGGCGAGCGGGTGCACCGTGTAGGTCGCCGCTCCGGCCTCGAGCCATCCCTTGACCTGCTCGGCGTTCGTGGTCTCGAACTGACCGCAGTAGGGGCACAGGAAGTCCTGGTAGACGGAGATCTCGACGCCCTCGGCCGTCGGGGTCTCCGTGGCGGCCGGCGTCTCGGCCGGTGCAGGCTCAGCCGCGTCGGTGGCGGTCGGCGTGGGAGTAGGGGCGTCGGCGGGTGCGCCGACGAGCTGCAGACCGGCGCCGACGGTGAACCCGTCGTTCTGCGCAGCCGTCGGGACGGGGCCGGCCGGCTTGATCGACGTCACGATGATGATCGCCACGGCGGCGACGATCGCGAGCGCACCGAGCACGATTCCGCCCTGCAGCAGCACGCGGTTGCGGCGGTCGCGCCGCTTCTGCTGCTCGCGCAGCACACGTGCCTTCTCGCGGGCCGCGTCGCGGCGTTCGTTCTTCGTCGGTCGGTTCTGCGATCCAGCGCCAGACATTGATCCTCGTTTCGGGGGGATTGCGCTACGTAGACCCAGCAGCGCCAAACAGAGCAATCGTAGACCTGCCGCCTGGGAGAGGCCCAAACCAGGCAGGGAGGAGGCTGTGCGTCCGCCGAGAGACCGATCCGCCGGGCACCCTTCCATTCCCAGGGGCCCATGGCATACTGGAACGGCGAGTCGGCCATCGTCGGCGGGCTCGCGTCCATTCACAACGGATCGTCCGGCACGTACCTGCCGGTGAAGGAGAACAACCATGGCGTCTGTGACGTTCGACAATGCAACCCGTTTCTACCCGGGCGGCACCCGCCCCGCGGTCGACAAGCTGAACCTCGAGGTCGCCGACGGCGAATTCCTCGTCCTCGTCGGCCCGTCCGGCTGTGGCAAGTCCACCTCGCTCCGCATGCTCGCCGGCCTCGAAGAGGTCAACGACGGCCACATCTTCATCGGCGACCGCGACGTCACCGACGTGCCGCCGAAGGACCGCGACATCGCGATGGTGTTCCAGAACTACGCGCTCTACCCGCACATGACCGTCGCCGAGAACATGGGCTTCGCGCTCAAGATCGCCGGCGTCGGCAAGGAGGAGCGCGCCACCCGCGTCCTCGAAGCCGCGAAGCTCCTCGACCTCGAGGACTACCTGACCCGCAAGCCGAAGGCGCTCTCCGGTGGTCAGCGTCAGCGTGTCGCGATGGGTCGCGCCATCGTCCGTCAGCCGCAGGTCTTCCTCATGGACGAGCCGCTGTCGAACCTCGACGCCAAGCTCCGCGTCCAGACCCGCACCCAGATCGCGTCGCTCCAGCGTCGCCTCGGCGTCACCACGGTCTACGTCACGCACGACCAGACCGAGGCGCTCACCATGGGCGACCGGATCGCGGTCCTGAAGGACGGCATCCTGCAGCAGGTCGGCACGCCTCGCGACCTGTACGAGAAGCCGAACAACGTGTTCGTCGCCGGCTTCATCGGCAGCCCCGCCATGAACCTCTTCGAGGGTGAGATCGCCGACGGCGGCATCAAGCTCGGTGGATTCATCATCCCGGTGGAGCGCGAGATCACCGACGCCGCCCCGTCCAAGAACGTCACGGTCGGCGTGCGCCCGGAGGACATCACCGTCTCCAGCAACTCCGGCTCCGGCATCGAGGTGACCGTCGACCTCGTCGAGGAGCTCGGCGCCGACGGCTACCTCTACGGCCACACCGAGGTCTCCGGCAAGCGCACCGACATCGTCGCCCGCGTCGACGGCCGCAACCACGCCCACATCGGCGACACCGTGTTCCTCGCGCCGACGCCGCACCACGTGCACGCGTTCGACTCGGCTTCGGGTGAGCGCCTCGGCAACAAGCCGGTCGTGTCCTCCTCGATCTAGTAGTTCCGCCGACGATGGTCGAGCGGTCGGTCTCCGATCGCTCGACCATCGTCGTTTTCGTCTGTCCCATCTCAGCTCGATCACTCCCGAGGAGCGCATCGCACCATGTCCGGCGCATTGAACATCACCGCAGCCACCGTCGACCCCGCGCTGCTCGACCTGCCCTGGGAGCTTCCCCTCGAGAACTGGCCGAACGAGGCCATCGCGTCCCTGCCGAAGGGCATCTCCCGCCACCTGGTGCGGTTCGCGAACCTCTCCGGGTACGTGATCGCCGTCAAGGAGACCACCGCCGAGATGGCCAAGGGTGAGTACGACATGCTGCGCACGCTGCAGCGCCTCGACATCCCCTGCGTCGACCCGCTGGCGGTCATCACCAACCGCTCCGACCGGAAGGGCCGGGAACTCCCGAGCGTGCTCGTCACCCGGCACCTGAAGTTCTCCCTCCCCTACCGCGCGCTCTTCCAGGGGACGCTGCGTCCGGACACGGCGACCCGCCTGGTCGACGCCCTCGCCGTCCTGCTCGTCCGCCTGCACATCGTCGGGTTCTTCTGGGGCGACGTCTCGCTGTCGAACACGCTCTTCCGACGCGACGCGGGGGCCTTCGCCGCCTACCTCGTCGACGCCGAGACCGGCAAGCTCTACGAGGGAGGGCTGTCCAACGGGCAGCGTGAGAACGACCTCGAGATCGCGCGCGTGAACATCGCCGGTGAACTGCTCGACCTCGAGGCGGGCGGGCGCGCCGACGTCGAGCTCGACCCGGTGACCGTGAGCAACGGCATCGTCGCGGCCTACCGTTCCCTCTGGAAGGAGCTCACGGGCTCCGAGTCCTTCGACGCCTCCGAGCGCTGGCGCATCACGGAACGCGTGCACCGTCTGAACGAGCTGGGCTTCGACATCGAGGAGCTCGCGATCAAGACGACCGACGAGGGCTCCACCGTCCGCATTCAGCCGAAGGTCGTCGACGCCGGACACCACCAGCGTCGGCTCCTGCGACTCACGGGCCTCGACGCCGGGGAGAACCAGGCCAGGCGCCTACTCAACGACCTCGACGCATACTCGGCGTCGTTCGGGAAGGACGGCTTCGACGAGGAGATGGCCGCACACGAGTGGCTGATCCGCGTGTTCGAGCCCGTCGTGAAGGCCATCCCACGCGAGCTCCGCGGCAAGCTCGAGCCGGCGGAGATCTTCCACCAGCTCCTCGAGCACCGGTGGTTCCTCGCGCAGAACGAGGGCCGCGACATCCCGCTGGCCGAGGCGGTCGGATCCTATGTGAACACCGTCTTGCGACACCGTCGCGACGAGGCGACGATGATCGTGCCGCCCACCGAAGCGATCAGCATCCCCGCCGCGATGACCGGCCCGGTCGACTGGCGCGACCTCGTCTGACCGATGGCGCGGGCCCGGACGGCCGAAGGCCCTGGGACGGTGATCCGTTCCCAGGGCCTTCGGCCGTCCGGTCGGCGTGTCCGACCGTCGTGATGCTGCCGCTTAATCGGCGCTCCGTCGACGCGCGATCTCGTAGAGCGTCACGCTCGCCGCGATCCCCGCGTTCAGCGACTCCGTCGCAGCCGAGATCGGGATCGAGACGACCGCGTCGCACGTCTCGGTGACGAGGCGCGAGAGTCCCTTGCCCTCGCTGCCGACGACCACCAGGATCGGCTGGTCGGCGAGTTCCAGGCCGGGGAGCGACACGTCGCCGTCGCCGTCGAGGCCGATCACGAAGACGCCGCGCTCCTTGAACGCCTTGAGCGTCTGCGTGAGGTTGGCGGCCATCGCGACCGGCGTGCGTGCCGCCGCGCCGGCCGAGGTCTTCCACGCCGAGGCGGTCAGCCCGACGCTCCGACGCTGCGGGAGGATGACGCCGTGCCCGCCGAACGCAGCCGTCGAGCGGATGATCGCACCCAGGTTGCGCGGGTCGGTGATGCCGTCGAGGGCGATGAACAGCGGGTTCTCGCCCCGCGCGATCACCTGGTCGAGCAGCTCCATGGGGTGCGCGTACTCGTACGGGGGCACCTTGATGGCGAGCCCCTGGTGGACGCCGTCGAACCCGGCCATGCGGTCGAGTTCCGGCCGCATCACCTCGAGGACGGGGATGCCGCGGCGGGTGGCGAGGCTGAGCGCCTCCTTCACCCGGTCGTCCATCTCGATGCGCGTCGCGACGTAGAGCGTGGTGGCCGGGATCTTCGCGCGCAGCGCTTCGAGCACGGAGTTGCGGCCCGTCACGACCTCGGACTCGTCGCTCGACTTCTGCTTGGTGCGGCCGTTCGTCGACGGTCGTCCGTTCTGGCCGGCCGGCTGCTTGGGCTTACCGGTGCCACCGGAGGCCGCGTAGCGCTCCTGCGCGGCCTTCCGCTTGCCGGCGGGATGCCAGGCGCGGTCCTCGGCCTTGGGGGTCGGCCCACGACCTTCGAGCGCCTTGCGGCCGAGGCCGCCGGTGCCCTTGGTGGGACCCTTCTTCGCTTTCTTCGGCCCGGTCGGGCGGGAAGGCTTACTTGCCACTGATACTCCAATGTGCTCCGGACGGGGTGTCTTCGATGGTGATCCCGGCCGCGGTGAGTTCGTCGCGGATCCGGTCGGCCGCTGCGAAGTCCTTGGCGACCCTGGCGTCAGCGCGATCGACGAGCAGGCGCTCGACGAGTGCGGACAGGGATCGGTGAGTGATGGGGTCGGTGCCCGAGGACCACGAGGGGTCGGTCGGGTCGATACCGAGGACGCGGGTCATGTCGAGCACCGCGACACTGCTCTCCCGGGCGACGTCGAGATCGTCGCCGCGGTCGAGGGCGGCATTGCCCACGCGGACGGCTTCGTGGAGTGCCGCCAGGGCGCGAGGGATGTTGAGGTCGTCGTCCATCGCCTCGACGAACGCGGCCGGGAGCGTCGCGCGGTCGGGAGCGCGGTCCGCCTCGTCGAGGAGGCCTGCGCGACGCGAACGGTCCAGGAAGCCCTCGATACGACCGAGCGCCGCCTCCGCCTCGGCGAGTGCGCCGTCGTGGAACTCGAGGGTGGAGCGGTACTGCGCAGCACCCAGGTAGTACCGCACGACCAGGGGCCTCGCCTCGGCGAGGAGGTCGGCTGCGTAGACGGAGTTGCCGAGCGACTTGGACATCTTCTGTCCGCCGGACACCGCGACCAGACCGTTGTGCAACCAGTACCGTGCGAACGGGTCACCGGCGGCACTCGACTGGGCGAGCTCGTTCTCGTGATGGGGGAAGCGCAGGTCGAGTCCGCCACCGTGGATGTCGAACTCCTCGCCGAGGTACTTCGTCGACATCGCCGAGCACTCGATGTGCCAGCCGGGTCGGCCTTCCCCCCAGGGCGACATCCAGCTCGCCGAGCGTGGCTCGCCGGGCTTCGTGCCCTTCCACAGCGCGAAGTCGCGCGGATCGCGCTTCCCCCGGGGGTCGGCGTCGGTCGCGGCCTCCATGTGCTCGGCGCTCTGACGGGTCAGCTCGCCGTACCGGCTCCACGATGCGGTGTCGAAATAGACGTCGCCGGACTCGTCCGGTGCGGGATACGCATGCCCGGCGTCGACGAGTCGCTCGATGAGCTCCTGCATCTCCGGGATGCTCGCGGTGGCTCGCGGTTCGTAGCTGGGCGGCAGGATGCCGAGGGCCCGATAGGCGGCGGTGAACTCCAGCTCGTACCGGTAGGCGAGTGCCCACCATTCCTCCCCGGGCAGCGCGAAGCCACCCTCGGAACCGGCAGCGGCGTTCGCGAGGATCTTGTCGTCGATGTCGGTGACGTTGCGGACGAGCGTGACGCGCAAGCCGGAGGCGGTCAGCCAGCGTCGCAACTGGTCGTAGACGAGCGCGCTACGCAGGTGGCCGATGTGCGGCGAGGACTGCACCGTGGGTCCGCAGACGTACAGCCCCGCCTCGGCTTCGCGGAGCGGCACGAAGTCCCGGAGGGACTGCGTTTTCGAATCGTAGAGTCGGAGGGCCACGAGACCAGACTAGCCGCCGCCGTCGCGGCATGATGGTCGCATGACGACTGGACGGGACGAGCCACGGGTTCTCGAGGCGCGCCTCGGCGCGCAGCTCCTCCAGGGCGGGTCGTCGCGGTCGCCGGCCACGGTCGTGTCCCGGCTGCTCGCCCTGCAGGCGCAGGACCTGGCCTCCGGACTGTGGGCGATCGGCGTCCGCTCGCCCGGTTCGACCCTCGCCGAGGTACTGGGCGCCCTCGAGGACGGATCGGTGGTCCGGTCCTGGCCCATGCGGGGCACCCTCCACCTCGTCGCCGCCGAGGACCTCGGCTGGATCCTCGCGCTCGGCGTCCCCCGGGTCCGTTCGACGATCGCCGCACGCCATCGCCAACTGGAACTCGACGCCGAGACCTTCGCGCGATCCCGCGACATCACCGAGGCGATGCTCGGCGGCGGACGACGTGCCGGTCGAGACGAGCTGCTGGCCGCCCACACGGCCGCGGGCATCCCGATCACCGGGCAGCGCGGCTCCCACCTGCTCATGGAGCTCGCCATGAGCGGTGTCGTCTGCTGGGGGCCGCCGTCGGGGAAGCAGCAGTCGCTCGTCCTCACGGAGGAGTGGATCCACTCGCCGCGAACACTCGAACCCGACGAAGCGCTCGGCGAGTTCGTCGTCCGGTATCTCGCGGGTCACGGACCGGCGACCGTGGCCGACGTCACCTGGTGGTCGAAGCTCACGGTCGCCCAGGTGAAACGCGGGCTGGACATCGCCGGCGACCGGGTCGAGGAGCGCGAGTGGCATGGTGTGCCGCTGTGGTCGACCGCCGAGACCGAGACCGTGTCGGCCCCTCGACCCACCGGGGCACCGTCGGTCCTGGCACTGCCCGGATTCGATGAGCTGCTCCTCGGCTACCGGGGTCGCGGACTGTCGCTTCCCACCGAGTACGCGGAGCGTGTCGCCCCAGGGGCCAACGGCATCTTCCTCCCGATGATCACCGTCGACGGTCGGATCGTCGGCACGTGGCGACGACGGATCGGGCCGAAGACCGTGACGATCACGCCGGAGCCGTTCGCCCCGCTCGGCCGACGCGTCGAAGCCGGCTTCCGCCGCGCGGTGACGTCCTACGGACGGTTCCTCGGGCTGCCCGTCGAACTCGTCGACCCGACGGCCTCCGACTGACCCGGTTGCCCGCGATCAGCGACCGGTGATCAGCGGCGTTCGATCAGCGCCGTCGCCACGGCGGTGACACCCTCACCACGACCCGTGAACCCGAGCGCGTCCGTCGTCGTCGCCGCGATGCTGACCGGCCCGCCCACGAGCGCACCCAGCGCGGACTCCGCCTCGAGGCGGCGGGGCGCGAAGCGAGGGCGGTTCCCGACGAGCTGCACCGCGACGTTCACGACCTCATATCCGGCGGCGCGCAATCGTTCGACCGCCGCTTCCAGGAAGACCGATCCGCGAGCGCCGGCGAAGCGCGGATCGTCGTTGCCGAACATCGAACCGATGTCGCCGAGTCCCGCAGCCGAGAGGAGCGCGTCGACGATCGCGTGGGCGACCGCGTCGCCGTCGCTGTGACCGGCGAGCGCCCGCTCCCCCGGCCAGGACAGGCCGGCAAGGCGTAGCTCGCCCTCCTCCGCGAAGGCGTGGACGTCGATGCCGATGCCGGTCCGGATCCGGCCGCGCTGCGACGTCGTCGTCGAACCGGTGTCGGCGTCGCCGGCTCCGGCCTCGGCCGCAGCCGCAGCCGGTTCGGTCAGGAGCCGTTCCGCGCGCTGAGCGTCCCACGGCGTCGTGATCTTGAACGCGGCCTCCGAACCCTCCACCGTCACGACCGGATGCCCGGCGTCCGCGTAGAGGGCTGCATCGTCGGTCGCGGTGGCGAGCCGGTCCGCGGCGACGCGGAACGCCGCGACCAGTGCGTCCCTCGGGAACGCCTGCGGCGTCTGGACGGCCCGTAGCTCGGCACGGTCGATCGTCCGCTCGACGACGGCGCTCGCGTCCACCTGCTTGATCGTGTCGGTCACCGGCAGCGCGGGCACGACGCCCCAGCCGGTGCGCGCCGCGGCTTCGATCACTCGCTCGAACTGGGCCGTCGGCGTGAGCGCGCGGGCCGCGTCGTGGACGAGCACGGTACGGACACCCGGCCACAGCGCGGCGAGCCCGTTGAGCACCGACTCCTGTCGCGTCCCACCGCCGACGACCACCCGGAGGTGGTCGGAGGCACGACCGGCCGCCCGCCGTCCGATCGTCTCGGCCTCGCCTACGCGGTCGGCCGGCACGACGAGGACGAGCTGTACGGGCTCGCGGAGCCGGAAGACCGGTGCGAGCGCGTGTTCGAGCACGGTGCTGCCGGCGAGGGAGACGAACGCCTTCGGGATCCCGGCACCGAGACGCGTCCCACTCCCGGCCGCGACGACGATCACCCCGACGGCGGGACCGTCCAGCGACGTCTCTGCAGCGGCACTCGGTTCGTAGATCGCAGGCATGTGCCGAGCCTACTTCTCCCGCGCGATCATCGAGCAGCGGGCCGGCTCAGGACGCGAGGACCTCGTCGAGGACGGTGGACGCCTGCTCCTCGTCCGTCTGCTCAGCGAGCGCCAGCTCGGAGACGAGGATCTGCCGAGCCTTCGCGAGCATGCGCTTCTCACCGGCGGAGAGTCCGCGATCCTGGTCGCGTCTCCAGAGGTCGCGGACGACCTCGGACACCTTGATGACGTCTCCCGACGCGAGCTTCTCGAGGTTCGCCTTGTACCGGCGGGACCAGTTCGTCGGCTCCTCGGTGAACGGCGCGCGGAGCACGTCGAACACGCGGTCCACACCCTCCTGGCCGATGACGTCGCGCACACCGACGAGGTCGACGTTCTCGGCCGGGACCTCGATCATGAGGTCGCCCTGCGTGACACGGAGCTTCAGATAGAGCTTCTCCTCGCCCTTCACGACGCGGGTCTTCACCTCGGTGATGGTCGCGGCACCGTGGTGCGGGTAGACGACGGTCTCGCCAACTTCGAAGATCATGGGTGTCGGTCCCTTCGGCATCTACCAGAATACCACAGGACCCCTGATCAGAGCCGGGTACGGGGCACGCGCCAGGGCCGAGGGACGACGCCCCGTCCAGGACCCCGCAGCGACCGCCTCGCCACGCGGGGGTGGGCTAGACTCGAATCCGGATCCCGGGACACCTGTCACTCGTCTGCGCCCGGGGCCACCACATCTTGGAGGGTTCTGTGAAGGCGCGTCTCATCGCTTCCATCGTCGTCGCGGGTGCTGTAGCACTCGGCATGAGCGGGTGCAACCTGATCGCCCCGCAGGCGACCCTGAAGCAGTACGACGCCTCGGACGGCGTCGGTGTCACCGTCGGCTCGGTCGCGGTCCGCAACGCGATCGTCGTCTCGGACGACGGCGAGACCGGCAACCTGGTCTTCAGCGTCGCGAACCGTGACGACCGCGCGCACACCGTGCTCATCGAGGTCGAGGGCATCGACGAGCAGTTCCAGGTCCTCGCCGAACCGGGTCTCACGAGCTTCGACGGCAGCGGGGCGAACGACCCCCTGCGGATCGAGTCGCTCGGCGTGCAGCCAGGCGGGATCATCGACGTCTTCTTCCAGTACGGCGAAGAGACCGGCGCCACCGCGAGCGTCCCGGTCCTCACCGGAGAGCTGCTCGAATACTCGACGCTCGTCCCCACGCCCCAGCCGACGGAGGAACCGACGGTGGAGCCGACCGAGATCCCGACGCCGCTCGCCACGCCCACGACGGAGCCGACCGAGTAGTCGAGCACCGATCACAGACGCACGAACGAACGCCCCGCTCCTCCTGAGAAGCGGGGCGTTCGTCCGTGTGTGCCGGTGTCGGGGCTAGGCCTCGAAGCGATAGCCCAGTCCGCGGACGGTGACGAGCATCACCGGCTCCGACGGGTTCGCCTCGATGCGCGAACGGATGCGCTTGATGTGGACGTCGAGCGTCTTGGTGTCGCCGTAGTAGTCGCTCCCCCACACGCGGTCGATGAGCTGCCCGCGGGTGAGCACGCGCCCGGCGTTCCGCAGCAGCAGCTCGAGCAACTCGTACTCCTTGAGCGGCATGGGGATCGGTGCACCGTTGACCTCGACGACATGGCGCTCGGTGTCCATCCGGACCGTGCCGGCCTCGAGCAGCACCTCCTCCTGGGCCTGGTCCGCGTCGACACGGCGGCGCAGGACCGCACGGATCCGTGCGAGCAGCTCGCGAGTGGAATACGGCTTCGTGACGTAGTCGTCGGCTCCCAGTTCGAGACCCACGACGATGTCGACTTCGGAGTCCTTGGCTGTCAGCATGATGATCGGTGTGCTCGACACCGCGCGGATCTGCCGACAGACCTCTGTGCCCGGGATGCCGGGCAGCATGAGGTCGAGCAGCACGAGGTCGGCGCCGCGAGCGGTGAACGACTGGACCGCGGACGGACCGTCCTCGGCCACCTCGACCTCGTAGCCCTCCCGCTCGAGCAGATAGCTCAACGGTTCACTCAACGATGCTTCGTCTTCGACGAGCAGGATGCGGGTCACAGGGTACTCCTTGCCGTGCCGGTGGAGAGATCCTCCGGCGGGGTCGTTGCTCTGGGCAGGCGGATGGTGAAGGTCGAACCGCGGCCGAGTTGGGACCAGACCTTGACCTCCCCGCCGTGGTTGTGGACGGTGTGCTTGACGATACTCAGCCCGAGGCCGGTGCCGCCGGTGTGCCGGGATCGCGCCTGGTCGACGCGGAAGAACCGTTCGAACACGCGGTCGCGGTCCTCCTCGGCGATCCCGACCCCCTGATCGGTGACGGCGATCTCGACGACGTCGTCGACCGCTCTGACCCCGACCCCGACCTGCGCGCCGGTCGGTGAATAGTGGATCGCGTTCGAGATGAGGTTGTGCACGGCGACGACGAGCATCGCCTCATCGCCGTAGACCTCGAGGTTCTTGCCCCCGCGGACCGACAGGCCGACGCCAGTGGCCTCCGCCGGGACGCGGTTCTGGTCGACCGCCGCGGCGATCACGCGATCGAGCCGAACGAGTTCGGGCTGATGGAGCGCGTCGGCCGCCTGCAGCCGGGACAGGTCGATGATCTCCGCCGTCATCCGCGTGAGTCGATGGGACTCGGTCGCGAGTCGACTGGCGAACCGCTTCACCCGTTCCGGGTCGTCGGCCGCGGTGTCGAGCGCCTCCGACAGGAGACCGATGGCACCGATCGGCGTCTTCAGCTCGTGGCTGATGTTCGCGATGAAGTCCCGACGGACCTCGTCCAGGCGGCGCGCCTCCGTGTGGTCCTCGGCGAGCAACAGGATGAATCGGGAGCCGAGCGGCGCCGCGCGCACCCGGAGGTGCCTCGTCGCCTCCCCGAACCGGCCGAGAGCCAGTTCCAGGTCGCTCGTCACGGCGTCGCCCGTGCGGCGGACCTCGAGCGCGAGGTCGATGAGTTCCTGGTTGTCGAGGACGCGGTCGCGGACCAGGCCGAGCGCGAAGGCTCCGGGCGACGCCTTGAGCACGTTGTTCGACGGGTCGACGACGATGCCGGCACTGTCGAGGGCCTCGAGCACCTGGTCGACCCCGTCGGGCACGACCGGGTTCACGACCGTCGCAGCGCGCTCGCCACGGCGGAGGGCGAGGGTGATGAGGGCGACGAAACCGCCCCCGACGATGAGGCCAAGTGCCAACGCGATCAGCACCAACCACATGGTGTCCATGAGTCCTACGTTACTCAGTCCGCCGGAGGCCGAACTCGCGAATACCCCGCCACTTCGACGACTGTTCACGCGTGGTGCCCCAACTGTTAACCTTGGTTCGGCATCATCGGCGGAGCGGGCACCTGCCTGCCCACCGCCAGGTCACGGAAGGACGGCACCCAGAGCCATGCGCGAGGTATTCCAGCAGTCACTGCGAGAGGTCCAGGATCGCCTGGTCGAGATCGCCGAGCTCGTCACGATCTCCATCGAGAAGGCGACGCAGTCCTTCGGCAACTCCGACGTCGCCGTGGCCGAAGAGGTCATCGCCAACGACAACCGCATCGACCAGCTCGCCATCGAACTCGACGAACTCGCGATCGACATCCTGGCCCGCCAGCAGCCGGTGGCCCGCGACCTGCGCATCGTCGTCAGCGCCCTGCGGATCAGCGCCTCGCTCGAGCGGATGGGCGACATGGCCGAGCACATCGCCCAGCTGTCGCGCTACCGCTTCCCCGACAAGGCCGTCCCGAAGGGGCTGCGCACGACGTTCGCCGAGATGGGCCGCCTCGACGTGTCCATCGCGCGCAAGCTCACCGAACTCCTCCGCACGCAGGACCCGCGCATCGCGGACGAGATCCGGAACGACGACGACGACGTGGACGAACTCCACGCCAGCGTCTTCGAGAAGGTGCTCGGCGACACGTGGAAGGGTGAGCCGGTCGCGACCGTCGACGCCACCCTCGCTTCGCGGTACCACGAGCGCTTCGCCGACCACGCGGTGTCCATCGCCAAGAAGGTGCAGTACCTGGCTACCGGCGACTGGATCCCCGAGACCACGACGCCGGTCCACCACTGAGCGCCGACCACCGGACACCCCGACGAGCGGTGTCGACCCGGATCCGGGTCGGCACCGCTCGTCCGTTGTCGCAGGACTAGCCGATCTGACGGCGACGGACGATCGCGCCACCGGCCAGGAACAGCAGACCCAGGACGGTCGCCAGTCCGGCGAGCGGCAGGAGTCCGGCCGCAGCGCTGCCGGTGTCGGCCAGGGCCGGCTCAGTCGAGCGCGGAGCCGAAGCCGTCACACCCGAGCCGGACTGCGGTGCCGTGGCGGCACTGACGACGACGGTCGTCGTGCTATTCGGCGTAGCGGGGACCACCGGGATGGTCGGGTCGGTCGGGTCGGTCGGGTCGGTCGGGTCGACCGGGTCCGTCGGGTCGACGGGATCGGTCGGGTCGGTCGGATCGGTCGGGTCGGTGACCCCGGGACCACCGGTCTCGCTGTCTCCGATCACCGAGATGGCGTTGCCACCCACCGTGACGGGCAGGCCCAGATCGAGGATCACCTGGTTCCCACCGCCCAGGCTGCCGTCGCCGACCGTCGTGGACGTGCCGTTGCCCGACGTGGCCGGCGTCGTGGTCGCTCCACCGGTCGACTCGGCGTCACCGATCACGCTGACGGCGTTCCCGACCACTGAGACGGGGAGCTCGACGCCGCCGAGGACCTGGTTCCCACCGGTGACACTGTCGTCACCGGTCGTCGTCGATGACCCCGCTGGAGCAGTCGCTCCACCGGGACCCGCCGCAGGCTGACCCGCCTGCTCACTGCTCGAGTCACCGATCACGGAGATCGCGTTCCCACTGACCGTCACCGGTACCGTCACCACCGGTGACACCTGGTTCCCACCGGCGACACTGTCGTCACCGGTCGTCGACGACGACCCCGCCGGAGCAGCAGCTCCAGCGGGAGCCGCCGCAGCCTGACCCGCCTGCTCACTGCTCGAGTCACCGATCACGGAGATCGCGTTCCCACCGACCGTCACCGGCACCGTCACCACCGGTGACACCTGGTTCCCACCGGCGACACTGTCGTCACCGGTCG